>NZ_JBYTCO010000002.1:0-954478 GCF_058790355.1 Paenibacillus sp. FW101-FHT12H11
GAACGGTTTCTTTTTGTTTTACAGAATTTAAAAGGAGGGTGCCCCTTGCCATTTTCATGGCTTATGGGACACCCTCTTAGTTCAAGCACTACTTGCAAATCATTAAGACATTACCATCAGGGTCCTTAAAATTAAACCAGTGATTATTCTCGATTTCAGTTAATAATTGAACATTTTTAGCTTTCATAAATTCAAAGGCTTGAACGATATCATCGGTGCGAAATTGAAAGGCTGGCACTTTATATACGTGATCTGGGGCATATATCTTGCTGTCCAACACAAGACCAGGCCCTTCCATCGGCAAAACATAAATATGCCCGAACAAAACTTCTCCATCCGTCGGTAAGCCTAAAATATCACAATACCAGTCCCGAGCCTGTTCGATATTGCTGACTGGAAGAAAGACGCCACCGATTTTATTCTGAATAGGATTCATACCCACCCTCCAACGTATTTTATAAGAGAACAATTACTGACCTTTAAGCGGTGATAATTTAGGCGGTTGAGGCAGCCCTAGTAGACTGCATGTCCATCGTAACGCAGGTCCCAGCTGTAACCACTGTATATATCGAAGCCGCGGGAGCTGAGGGATTGGCGGTTTTCCTGTTCTTGTAGCAAAAAATCCTGCTACACAAACAGCAACAGATCGTTCGGCAAATTCGGGGAATGTAATGCCATGAGCAGCCATTTCCTTTTTGTAAATGGGCATTAATCGCTCTGCGGTCGGCCCTCCTTCCCCTTCCAGGCTAGGAAAGAAAAAACCAATATCAAATAGCAAGGGGCCTTTACAAGCCAATGCCCAATCGAATAACACTAACTTCCCATCTCTGAAACGAAGATTATCCGAACGTATGTCTTTATGGATCAAACCCCATGGTTGGTCTTGACGCATAAGATCCGTTTCAAGAGGAATCACAACATCAAGTACCGCATCCAGCCAAGCTTCTGCTTCTTCCCTATTCTCGTGAAACAAGTCAAGAAAATAATTTCGCTCTTCGCGGCTCTGTTTCATGGAAAGCCAGTTCTCCGTTACACCTCGGGCAGACATCGCTTCCACCTTATCAGCCTCGGCGATTCCCTGCACGTGAAATTGGGCTAGATCGCGCATCGCCTGAATCGCTAAGGCTTCGGTCCAAGACGGCACTTTCTTACTGCCCTTTAAATCCTCCAGTAATAATAGATGCCATCCTTGAGTACTGACTGACCCATAATAACGTGGTGAAATCGGCGAAATCGCACGAATCTCACGATACACGGCTTCTTCTAACGGAAGCACCCGCCAATTCTCTGGTAGTGATCCCTGTCCTGCTCCCTTGGCAAACAGCGTTCTACCATCTTCTAAAAAAATACGAAACGTTGCCGTCGGTCCATATCCTCCGAACACACGAGTTGCCCTTCGAATCGAGCTTGCCATCTGCTCTTCCACTTGCTTCCTCAAGTTAAGGGGTACATCACGCCAATAAGGCTTAGGCTCGCGCATCTTCTTTCACCTCTCCTCTGTAGGTTTCGCCAATCCCAAGATGATTATGGGATACTTGCTCCTAGGCTGACGCTCATCTCTTCTTGCTTGTATTTTAGCACTGGGAATTGAACCGTTACCCTCGTACCGCTGGCTTGCGAATTATTTTCAATATCAACTCGATAACGGGTCCCGAAAAAAGCTTCGAAACGCTCTTTTACATTCCGTATCCCATAACCGCCCGTATTTCCTTCCCGATGGGCATTCCAGTTTTTTTTCAGCCCGACTCCGTCATCCGTGATTTGAATAATCACGTCTCCTTGGTCTTCTTTGGCGCTAATGGTAATATTTCCGGTTAATCGTTCATTAAATCCATGCATAATCGCATTTTCAATGAACGGTTGTAACGTCATTTTTGGGATATACCAATCCTGTAAATGCTCTGACAGATCGATGGATACGGTCAACCCCTCCTCCCAGCGCAGCTGCTGGATTTGCACATAACACAGTGCGTGGGTAAACTCTTCGCGAATCGTGATAAGGCTTTCGCCATTGGACAGTCCGATTCGAAACATTTTCCCCATCAGCTCAAGAATCTGACTTAATTTATCATGCCCGGCTGTCAGTGCCATCCAATTTAATTGATCTAACGTGTTGTACAGAAAATGTGGGTTTATCATCGCTTGCAGCGCTTTAATTTCTGCTTTCTTTTGCTCCTTATATTGATTCTCCAATGAATCATATAGCGACTTGATGCGATCCATTAATTTGCGATAACCGGAGAATAACACACCGAATTCATTCTGATAATCTTCCGGCAGATTCACTTTATTTGTGTTAGCTGTGTATCTCCCCATTTCGTGGAGCAGCTGACGTATAGGTGTAATGAATAGATTCGAAAAATATAAGGTAAACAATAAGGCAATCAGAATTGCCGAAACACCTACAAGAGATAAAACAACGGAGATGTGAACACTGCCTTTTGTAATTTGATTCAAAGGTGTGAGCTGAACGAGCATACAACTGGAATTATAATGCATAGCCCATACCATTAAAGTATTCTTCTGGGAGCTGGCCGAGTCGTTGCTTCCAGGAAGCCCGACTTTCATATAACCGCTTTCATTATTCATGTCCAACAGATAGGACTTAATTTTCGTCGGTAAGGAGGGATCACCGATGTACGTTATCACTCTGCCCCCTGAATCTAGCAGGATACGGTTGGAATCCGGGATTTCACCGCTGATCTGATTTTGAATTGATGACGCTTTCAAGTTCAGCATCATGAACCCTTGGTATTTGCCGCTATTCGAATATATTTTTCGAGCGAAGCTGATGACTTCTATTCGACCTTGATTGGAAGTAATGGTATGTTGGCCAATCCATGCGAAGTCTGCATTCTCAACAGCTTCATACCAGACTTGATCTTTGGCTTGATTCATGTCAATAAATGAAACAAGACTTTGTGATTTCGATGGAAACGCATTCCCCGTATATAATTCAATGGACTGAATAATTGGCGTAGAATATGCGATATTACTCAAAAATGTTTCTAGCTCTTCACGTTTCTGATAATTGACGTAGGAATCATTAGTCATGTCCGGATATTCCGTTGTCACAATGTTCCTGGTCGCAGCTAGAGAAATTTGCTCAATTGCGCGCATTTGAATTTCAATTTTGTTATATAATTCATTCAAATTCTCTTTTTGATAATAGGTTGTTACCCGCACAAGTTCTTTTGTTGAAAGTGTGTAGGTTAGCAAAATGACAATCGTGAGCAAGATGAGGACAAAACTTGTTAAGCCTCCAAAAAGCAGATAATCGATCCGGTATCTCTTAAACATCTTTTTCATTCGCCATTCCGCCCTTATGTGAGTAATTCCGCTGGTGTAATTCCAAAGTGCTTTCTGAAAGTGGTACTAAAATAAGGGATATTATTGTAGCCAACTTTATTTGCGACCTCATAGATTCTATATTTTCTTTCTAAAATAAGCCGTTTAGCCTCTTCCATTTTTACACTGATAATATAGTTGTTGATTGTTTCTCCTGTTGCGTTCTTGAAGATTTGACTTAAATAATTACGAGAGATATACACTTTATCGGCAAGTTCCGCAATCGTGATATCGTTGGCATAATTCTCACGGATATATTGTTTAATAAAATCAATGGCAATCTTATGCTTAAAGCTTTCTTGCCAAGGCTGATTCGCACAAATTCGCTGAATAATGCTGTGCAGCCATGTTTCATACTGGTCAAACGTATATATTTTGTTCAATTCGCTTTCCATACTGTAATCCTGAAAAATCTCCGTCAGCCGGATATCCTCGTCCGCTAACGCAAAACTGAAAATAGCCCAAAATTGCGCGCCAAGTAAGCTGAATGGAGGAGGGGTTGCGCTTACCCTTAAGGTAGCCATATAACCTTCAATCATCTTCTCGGCATTCTTGCCTTGTGTTGTTTTGATATCCTCAATAATTTGCTGATAAAATTTAATCGGTTTGGCCGTCGTCTGGATGTGACTGGCAGGGAAACGCTCCGTATTCACATATTCAAACACGCCGGTTGATTGAAGCACTCTGGCATCCGGAACTAGTGGTTGAAAAGCCTCTTCCAACGAATCCGATAGATTGGACCAATTCTCGGTGAATCTGCCGATACCAATCCGAATTGTAATATCGAGATAGGCTTGTACACATTCTATGATTTTCTTCGCAATAGTTCTTATATGATCGATATGCTCCGAATACACCGCGTTCTTTTCAAAATGAAGAATTAAAGCGGCATGATAGCCATGCAATTCTACATAATCATAAGACCTCTTCTCGGCTTGGAGAATTTCTTTCATAATGTTTTTGATGGCAAACCGAAATAACAATCGATCTTGCGTCCGGACATCGGAAATTCTCGATGTTCTTAGAATTTCTAATCCAAGGACGATATGACTTTGGTCCTCTCTCATGTTGCATAAAAGTGTCATTTCATTCCAATTGCTAGCTGTCCCCGTCACGACTGTCTTTAACTGTTCTTTCCGTACGAAAGGTTCATATTCATCAATTTGGTCTCGCAGTTTCTCCTGCTCAATCTTTGATTGATTTTCAAGTTCGATGGACGAAATGGTTCGCAGCAGCACCTCCGTGATTGTGTTTCTAGAGACTGGCTTTGATAAGTAATCCTCAACTTGAAGTCTTAGCGCTTGACGAGCCACTTCAAAATCGGCGTAACCGCTATGAATAAGAATTTTACCTTCAAAACTCTCATTGCGTAATGTTTCTATCATTTTCATTCCACCCATAACAGGCATATAAATGTCCGTTATGACGATATCGGGCTTTTTCTCCCGTATCAGCTCTAATCCGCGCTCTCCATTCAGACCCTCTCCTACTAACTCGGCTCCGATTTCTTCCCAAGGAATCACTTGTTTCATTCCTTTGAGTACTTGCCGATCATCATCAATGATTGCAACCTTCCACATCTCGTTGCCTCCTATAAAAACGGGTGTCATGTCAAAGCACCCCTTAATTATAACATCAGAATAACCTAATTAGGGTTTCTATGTTAACTAAGGGGTGCTTTCAACTACTTATTTTTCATATTCAGCCGATTTTTTCTTCAGCTCGTCAAATCCTTGCTCAATCTTCATTTTTCCGAACATAATCGATTCTGTAATCGCTTTGTAATCCTTCGTATCGAAATTGTTCCAACCTTTGGCACCTGGATTAAATTGTTGAGCTCCTTGTGTTGCCATGTTGATCATATCGATCGTCAATTTATCGGCGCTACTGAATTTCGGTTGTAATTGGGCGAGAATTTTACTTGAAACAGGTACACCGCGTGTTGTTCCCGAAATTTCTCCGGCTTCCGGATTGTTAATGAACCAGTCAATGAACTTTTTGGCTTCTTCTTTATGCTGAGAATCTTGGCTGACGCTGAAGAAGAAGGTTGCCTTCAACCAACTTCCGCCCTGCTTGTCCTTCGGCATCGCATAAACTCCAATGCTGCCAGGTTTCAAGCTATCCCAGGAAGAAGCTTGTGCCGCATGCGCTGCTTTAAAGATAATTTTGCCAGTCAGCATCAAATCTTGCTTCGGATCCAAATCAACATCGCTAACCGATACATCAGCTGGTGGAATAATACCTGCATTGCGGAAATCTTCGGCCATCTTCATCCATTCCAACCATGTGTCCTTATCAAAATTAAACTTTCCATCCGGTGTGACGGGGTATCCTTTTCCTTTACTTAATTGATAGGACGTATACATATCACGATTTCTCGCAAAATCCCCAATGACGTAATGATCCTTGTCCAACTTGGATTTAATGTCTTTTGCTAGGCTGAAAAATGCATCCCAGGTAATCCCTTCTGCCGGAAGCTTAATCCCGAGTTTATCTAATGAACCTTTATCATAAATGAGACCCCAAGCATTTCCCCCAAGTGGAACTGCCGTTTGCTTGTCTTTGTATTTCCCGGCTTCAACCAGTTTTGGATCTACATCCTTTTCATTGATACTGCTGATATCCGCCAACTGGCCTCTAGCGTTCCAATCTGCCAGCCACGCTGCGTCCATCTGGATAATATCCGGAGCATTCTTCGCTGCGGCTTGTGTAGTCAGTTTATCGATATATCCGTCAAACCCTGAGTACTCCGGCTCGAACGTGACATTCGGATTATTTTTCGTATAAAGCTCCAACATTTTTAATGTCGCATCATGACGTGGCTGAGATCCCCACCACATAATGCGCAGCTTAACTGGTTTATTGCTTGTTGTAGCATTCGTTGTACTTCCTGGGCTCTTGCTTTCAGCTGCTTTAGGCGACGATTCTGCCGCACCGCATCCTACTAACGATAATCCGATTGCTGTTGTTAACATGGCGATTGTCAGTCTTTTTCTCATTGTAGCCATTCGTCATAACCCCTTCGTCATATAGTAGTTTGAATTTTCTATCTTTACTAACTATAGCTCTATCAAATCATCATGCCTATGATAGTACCCAACGATTTGTTTCAAAATTCTCCTAAGATTCGCTCAACCTTTAATCCCTGTTGTGGCGATTCCTTCCACGAAATATTTTTGTGCAAATGTAAAAATGATCACCGACGGGATGATGGAAACAAGCCCCATCGCCAATAGTTGTCCCCACTGCTGAGCGGACTGCGAATCATTGAGCATTCTTAAGGCCAATCCTACGGTATACTTATCGACCGAATTGATGTAGAGCAGATGACCAAAAAAGTCGTCCCAATTCCATAAAAAACAATAGATAATAACGGTTAGAAGAGCAGGTTTCGTAAGTGGCATTACGATGCGCCAATAGATTCCGAACCAGCTGCAGCCATCCATTTTCGCCGATTCATCCAGTTCTCTAGGAATCCCGCGAATGAATTGGACAAGCAAGAATACGAAGAAGGTTCCTCCTGCTCCCCCAGCCAAAGAGTGAGGTACAATGAACGGTAAATAGGTATTGACCCAGCCGAGATGATGGAACAACGAATATTGTGGAATGATCGTTACTTGACCTGGCAGCATCAAGGTAAGCATTAAGATTGCAAACCAGAAATTTCGCAGCCGAAACTGCAATCTAGCAAACCCAAAAGCAACCAAGCTGCAAGAAATGACCGTCGTAAACAGAAGTCCAATGATGAGTTCAAAGTTATTGATGTAAAAATCAGTAAACGAATGGCCGGGAATGGCGTTCCAACCTTTCGAGAAATTGCTCCATAGCGGATGTGCCGGGAACAGACCGGGCATACTCAGCTCTTGATTGGATTTTAAGGAAGCTCCGACCCACCACAGGACTGGATAGATCATGGCTACGCTCAAGCATATTAGAATGACGTGAGTGAATATATGTCTACGTTGTAAAGAAGTACTCATTTCTGTTCCTCCTTTTCAGATTCATAGAAAACCCAATACTTGGATGAAAGAAAGATGACGGAAGTCGAAAGTGCAATAATGATCAACATAATCCAAGCAAGGCTGGAGGCATATCCCATTTGCAGTTGACTGAAAGCGCGCTCATATAAGTATAGAGCGTATACATACGTAGAATTCATAGGTCCACCCTGTGTGATGATCATGGCAGGCGTGAACATTTGGAAGGCGCCGATGATACCCATAATGATATTGAAATAGATCGTTGGGGAAAGCATCGGTAAGGTGATGTTAAAAAACTGTCTAACCTTCCCTGCCCCATCCGCAGAGGAAGCTTCATACAGGTCTTGTGGGATTTGTTTCAATCCCGCCAGAAAGATAACCATCGCGGAACCGAATTGCCAAACGACGAGCAGAACCAATGTGCTCAAAGCGGTGTCTGGATTGTTGATCCAGCCTATTCCTTGGATACCGAATAAACCAAGAACTTCGTTGATATACCCGTCTCTGCCAAAAATATTTTTCCATAATAACGATACGGCAATGCTTCCTCCAATTAACGAAGGGAAGTAAATCATTGTACGATAAGCCGATATTCCTCTAAGGCTCTTGGCAAGGAGCATAGCAATGAATAAGGCGGCAATCAGTCTCAAAGGAACGGAACCAAGTACATAGAGGAAAGTTACTTTGACAGATTGATAGAATCTAGTGTCTACCGTGAATATTTTCTCGTAATTCCTGACCCCTACCCAATTCGCCTCTTCAAGTAACGAAAAATCGGTAAATGAATAATAAAGGGATTGAATCATCGGATAAAGCGTTAACAATAAGAATCCGATTAACCAAGGCGAGATAAACAAATGCCCGGTAATAAAGGAATCCCATCGTTTTACTTTTGTAGACCGACGTTTGGTTGTTGAGGTTACAATTGTTGTTTCCATCTAGCTCACCTCGTTGTGTTTTTAATTTATTATAGAAACAAACGATAGGCATTACTATAATAGTAAACTCCAATTTCTTTCAATTTACTCAGAAAAAAAAGCCCGCTTATTAGCGGACTTTGTTGAAACTATTCGTTCTGAATGATGTCATCAATCACATGGTAGTAATGATCCATAATCACGACATTGGTAGTAAAAAGCTGGTTGAAAAGCTCCATCGTCAATCGGTCGTTCTCTACATCGATGCTTGTTCGATACCGCAGCTCCCCATCGGTTGCATCCATCTCGAAGTTGCCGATCACCAAATCATAATTTTCTTCGAAAAGGAATTTCGCCACTTCCGTCCGCTGTTCTTCGGGGACCAAAGTCGGGTAAATGGAAAATACAATACAAATTTGCTTCACTTCATCTGTACGAACCAACACGATCCATTCGCCATTCTCCCCTGAGAAAGATAAGCGGGCAATGGTTTCATCCACCCATTCAAATGGCAATTCCATCCGTTTCAGATAGTCGTCCACGACCTCATTTAAAGTAGATTTAACGATAGTGGACGCTGCCTTTGAGACCGCAGGCTCGGCCCATTGGGTACGGTAGCCAACCCTCAAAGTACCCCCATCTAGTCCATCCGGCAAACTCATTTGCTGCTTCACTTCTGTGATCAGCCAGCTTTCGCTTTGGCGCAGAGGTCGCGATTCTTCGGAGTCCTCGACGAAGGATTGCAGAACATTTTCGATCTCTGAACCTTTGCGAAGTGCAGTTTTCATAAGGCTTTGTTTTAAAATGACTTGAAGTTCGACAGGCCGATTCTCATCAAATTTTACTTCTAAATCTCGATTGCTTCCTTGTGCGTACAGCCCCATCCATTCGCCAGCTAACAATTGCTGGTATACACTCCATTCCACTTCAAGATTAAGCGTACAATGCGACTTCTCCTCAGATTCAGTAAGGGTTAATCGCTTCGTATTAGCCTTCAATGCGTCACCCACGAGGGTCTGAAATGCGATGTCCATGTCAAAATCCAAAATTGACTTCTCTTCGTCGCCATTAGCTCTCAGATCAACCATCTACAAACCTCCTTTACATCTTATTATTTCTACGCATCTATGTTATGGCGTGACCACCGGCACTTGACTAGCTGTAGTCGTTGTACTAGGCGCTGGAGTTTGAACCGGTGCTGATTGCGTACTCGACGTACTTGCTGTACTTCCCGTATTTGTCGCTCCTGTCGATCCCGTTGCACCTGTCGTTCCTGCCGTGGCGGTGCTTGCAGATGGCGCCGGCGCCGGACGGTCTTGGCCGCCGCCCTCAAAACCGATAAACTCATACTTCATCGTTTTATCATTCCGGAATTCTAATTGCCCTAATCGCTTGGACTTCTCTACAGCAACCTTAACAATTTCTGCGTCAACTTCCAGCGATTTTACTTGAGAAGCTGAAATTGTGATGACCCAAGGTGAGGTTGGTACGCTTCTTCCATCATATTCCCTTTGGAAACCGATTTCCAGTTTAAGCGCATTGGATAATCCAATTTTATCAACCGTTTCAATATCGGATGCCTCTGAATCTTGGCCAGGCAGCCAAGATCGCATGGTATCGTTAACCGTTTCATCGCCTCGGATTTTACTTGCAAAGCTTGCTCCAATATCATCGAAGTAATTTCCCGTGTATAACGCATCGGTTCCAGCATCAACTAAAGAACCAGTCACTTGTTTTGCTTTATCTGCCTTGGAAGCCATCCCTTTCCTGAACAGTGCAGTAAGGTTTTTACCTCCGCCAATCGCAGCAGTGACAATTTTGGATGCATACTTGGTGAAATCTCCACCCTCTTCTCCGAATTGCGAAGGGATACTTGCCGATAGCTGCAGATTCAATTCTTTGAGCTTGGTTTCGTCCCCATTTAAGAAGGTAGCAGCGCCTTCAAGACCAAAAGCAACCTTATCTTTACCGAATTCGATTTCTATTTCAGTTCCCGCTTCTACGGTAGTATTGACTTCGCCTTTGCCAATGCCATTACCGGTCTTCTCAGCCGTTAAGCGTTCTGCCGCAGACATCACATTACCAGCTGCATCCTTGCCCTTCGCTTCAATAATCTCTTTGTTATATTTACTGAGGCGTTTAAATGCCAGCTCAGCAGAAAATGATGCGACACCTACATTAGCTTCCATTGCCAATTTCGTAAGGAAACCAACATTAACCTCGGCTTCGTCATCACCCATATGCATTTCCTCGATCATCATGGCCCACTTCTCAGCCTCAATCAAGCTTGACTCGCCGGATTTACCGCCTTTGCCCCAGAAGTAAGCTTGTGCGCTTTCCGGCATCTGTCTGTATAACCCATAGGAAAGTAAATTCATGACCGTATCTGTATCTTTACCTTTTCCTTCAAGGAATAGCCCAAAACGTGCGTTTGCATCAAAACCAAAGGTCGTAAATCCTGCACCAAAAGTCAGTTGGGAATTCACACTTAATTCATCCGCTTCACGTTCCGCCTCCCCAGCGAATCCGAAAAGGAAGTAGGCATTACCGCCGCCTGCTGCGGAGGCAACTGGAATTTTCAGCTCTAATTCCAATGAACTTGAATCCCCTGGATTAGGTGTTGAAATATCGATTAAATGGCCGACTTTCGTTAAACCGGAAGATAAATCGCTTGCTTCTACGGACCTGACAATCGTTTTGGCAAGTTTCTTCGTTTTTTCATCATTTTGAACCGCATCTTTAATTTGCGTGGTTTTAGCTGCATCCGGCAATGTCGCTGCCGTAGTGCCTTCCGCTTTTGTTCCTTTTGTGAGCTTTCTAGCTTCAAGTACAGCTTTATCTTTGTTCAGCTTCAGTAATTTAGCTGCATGTTCTTCTGCTGCCTTGACGCTTGCGGCACGAATCTTATCCGCCTGTGCTGCAGGCAATCTAGCCACTTCATAAGCTGAGCTTTTTGCTACTTTTGTCATTTCTTCAATGGTAAGGGCTTTAGGAATGACCCTTTCCAGAATGAGATTAGCTTCATCCCTCATCACATCGTCTACTAGGACTTTGGATTCCTTGTAGGCAACAGCCTTCGTAGCCGTTTTCAGATATTCTTTTTGCATTGGCCCCGGCGTCGGAGTACTTGTTGAAGACTGGGTTGCGCCAGTCGGTGTCCCACTTGTCGGAGTAGTTCCTGTAGGAGCAGAGTTTGTTGGGGTTGAAGAACTTGATGGATTATCAATCTCGTTATTAATCTGCGCGTTAACTTTGGTTCGCGCTGCTTTTTTAAGATCTTCACGATACGCATTCAACTCCGCCGATCTTCTGAACGCCCTTCGGCCTACACCTAATTTGGATAAAACCGCTGATTTCATAGGAGCGAAAAGGATGTTTAGATAAATTTCTTCCATATCTTTAATGTCTCTAGTCGTCCCGTCAACAGTTTCTTGCCTCACAACGTCTAAGTCGACCAATTGACTTTCAAGACCAATTCGCTTGGTTAACTCATCCGTTCCAGCCCTTCCAACACTGATGGAATCAAAACCAGAGGTACCTCCGGCTGCAGTTGGGGGCGCGAACTTCAAAGCAATAGCTCTTTTGGAAGCCGCAACCGAATTAGTGAATAAGGTTTTGGAATATGTATCCAGCTTTTTCTTTGCATCCCCAGCTGCTTTTGTTTTCTGTTTTTCAAATGTTGCATTGTTTAGATTTGGCGTAATCAGATAGGCTTTGTTCGCTTCATCTTTCATGGCTGTTTTTTTGCTGACGGCAAACTCGCTATCCGCTACTTCAATGGCATATTCTTTAAGTTTGGTTATCATAATGCCATCTGCTTTTGCTTGTGCGAACTTATAGGCATCTTCTCTCTGTTCTGCTGTACCCGTTGACCCCATGCTTGCTCGAATTTCTGATTTCACTTTTTCTTTCACATTTTTTCGAATCGGATCTGCTTGGGAATCCGAAGTCAAGTATGTATCGATCGTTCGCTTCAGTTTCTCGCTAATTTCCGTATAAGAACTATCTACAAGTGTCGTAACTTTCGCGTCACGCGCCGTTACCAGATCAGCATTTCGCTGCTGCTGCTCTTGAGATATGGCAGGAGCTGGGGTTGCACTCGCACCTCCCGCTCTTTGAATAACGGGATGCGTATTCCCCATCCTTTGAACCATACCCTGAACCGCCCTGTTCCCCAGCGTTCTCTGCATTTGCATAATACTTGCAGGTGTCATTTGACGAGTATCCAATGTGCTTGGAACTTCCGTCTCGGACCTGACCGGCTGAGCTTGAGCCGTTGTTTGGCTGCTAGTTGTCCGACTTGCGGATGTATGTTCACTCACAACTAAGCCCCCCCTTTAGCTACAATAAATCCACGCCATTCTCATTTTTGAAAAAATACGCTCATGTTGTCGAATAATAGTTCGATTATACCATGACTACCACTACAAATTGTGAAATATTTTATCAATAAAAAAACGAAAAACCGCGGAGCATATGACCCTCGCGGTTTTTCAAAATATTAGAAGTCTCACTTATGCTTTCGACAAAATCATCAACATATCCTACCTTAGACCCATCTTAGCGACTCGCTATCTCAATCTCATCGCCAGGGGCCATGACCTTGCCTTTCAACCCTCGTGCTTCAAGCTGTTTCACGAAATTCTCCGCGTCTTGCTTGATACCTGGGAATGTACTGTGGTGAATCGGCACGGTCAGTTTCGCGTTGTACCATTCCGCGGCTTGAAGGGCATCTTCCGGTCCCATGGTGTAGAAGTCTCCAATCGGCAAGAAAACGACGTCGAGCGGATGGCGCTCGCCAATCATTTTCATATCGCTGAATAAGGAGGTGTCTCCCGCGTGCAAGATCGTCAAGCCTTCTGCAAACACAAGGAACCCAGCAGGCATGCCCGCGTACAGTATTTGTTTCGTTTCTTCAATCACGATGCCTGAACTATGGAACGCTTGAACCATTTTCGCTTTAGCGAAGCCCAAATCGCATGTGCCTCCCATGTTCATGCCGACGGTATTTTTTACACCCTGCCAAGACATATAAGACGCAAGCTCGACAATAGAAACAACCGGTGCGTCGTTATTAGCGCTCGCAATAGGCGCTGCGTCGAGAATATGGTCCATATGAGCATGCGTTAGCAGCACGGCATCCACCTTAATGTCCTCTGGCTTAATTATGGCCGTAGGATTACCGCTTAAGAAAGGATCGATAATGAGAGATTTATCCCCCGTTTGAATTTGAATACAGGCATGACCATGATAATTGATTTTCATTGAAGATGTACTCCTTTACCTCTTACTTTTTTAGTGGATAAGAAAGTATAATTTTTTTTACTTTTGCTTCGCTCTACCTTGACAAACACGTTCGTCCTAAAGGACGACGAAGTCGTTTATCCTTGTGTTTATTATTACATAGGATTAATTTTTAGGAAACGGTTCTTCACGAACGATAGCGTCTTATTCATGCAATTTTTTTGTAAATTGATATCTATGTGGTTATGCAATTAATTTCAAACCAACGGCCGCAGCCAATACCATCGCAATGAACATCAAACGTTTCCAATCCCTGGACTCACCATAAAAAAGCATACCGACGATGGCGCCGCCAACTGTACCGATCCCTGTCCAGACGGCATAAGAAGTGCCCATCGGCAAACTTTTCATTGCCAAGCTTAAAAGCGAGAAGCTCATAACAATACCAACGATGAAAAGACTAAACGAGCGAATATTTTTCGCCTTATTAATTTGGTTCATGCCCACAACGCCTACGACCTCGAAAATACCGGCAAACATCAGATAAATCCAACCCATTAGACGGCAGCTCCTTTCTTATCATTCTCCTTCGTGACAAATTTCAGTCCGAATACCCCGGATAAAAGCAGGAGAATGAGAAATACTTTGAGAAACCTGAACGGTTCTCCAAACACCAGCATTTCTACCAAAACTGTGCCTGCAGTCCCCATTCCCGTAAAGACCGCATAGACGGTACCCACCGGCAGTTTCGTAGATGCGTTAATAACCAGATGAAACGAGATATACATCGCAATGATTGTGCCTATCCACATCATCGTTGTATGCGAATGTTTTAAACCTGTGACCCATAAAACTTCAAAAAAGGCCCCTATAAAAATATAAATCCAATTACGGTTCATGGTGTGTGAACCTCCTCTTGTTGATTTACTTCTTGATGCCGCGCCAATAGACAAACCAAGAAGCTTCTATTCTTTTCATTGATCTTTCGACTCCGCCAAACAGCAATTCTACGAACATGCCATCCAGCACAGCTAAAAAAGCAACGGTCGCCGCGCTACTGCTGACCTCTCTGCTAATGGTTCCATTTGCAATTGCCTGCTCAAATAGCGGGATTAACATCGTGTCCAAGGTATCTAAATAGTGATAACCCTTTTTGACAATGACCTCATAGAGATGAGTCGGCGGGAAAAAGGCTACACGCAAAAAAAACTTCGTATTATCATCCTTTTCATAGCAATCCTGATATTGAATAAGGAAACCATAAAGCAGTTGATCAACGGCAAGATCTTTATGTCTTTCTAGATAATCAAGAACAAACGCCAATTCCCGGGCCAGCACATCGTCTAGCAGCGAAAGGAAAAGTTCATCCTTCCCTTTGAAGTGTGTGTATATCGATTGTTTCTTGATCCCTACATCCGTTGCAATATCCGCGAGTGAGGCACCTTCATATCCGTTACTGGCAAAATGTTTGAGGGCAATCTCTTTAATTCGATCAGCAGTCATCGTACCGCTCCCTTCCGAACGTTCGTCAGGACATTGTATCACGTTGTTACACTTATGGCAACTCACAACGCTGCAGCACAAAAAAAGCCACCTTATTCGGCCGCCTTGTTCTGGTTTTTAATTTAGAATCATCTATTAACATATATGGCAAATGAAATTGGCGTTATAAAAGGAGGACATCAATTGCCTGATGGTTCTAGTGTCGAAGCTGCTTTTGAAATTCTGGTCGGCAAGTGGAAACCCGTAATTCTCTTACAGCTTTTCAAGCATGAAACGATGAGATTTGGTGAACTTCATAAAGCAATCCCGGATATAACGAAAAAAATGCTGACCGCGCAATTAAGAGAGTTAGCATTTCATGATATCGTGCACCGTGAAATCATTCTTCACATCCCTCCAAAAGTTGAATACTCCTTAACCGAATATGGCAAAAAAATGATACTTCTTTTACAAGCAATAAACGATTGGGGAATGTCTCATGCAGCGCATATAAATGAGTTATATGGAATAGAAAAAAAGCAAATTTGAATAATTGTTGAAATTGTAAACAAACTAACGAATAAAACAAAGGATGGTGCAAGCTTGACAAGTATACTTGAAGCCGTAGTTGATGTGATGAAAACACTCGTTGATGACGAACCAAAACCACCTTTACATATAGGAGAAGCCATGACTTGTTGGACGTACTTAACCATGCTGGAAGAAGAAATAGCAAGTGTACAAATTGGACTGAATACGACAACAGATAGTGAATTATTAGATGCGCTTCATGCTTCTATGGAAATTGCAATTGAACAATCAAGTATAATTAGGGACTTTATGCTCCGAGAAGGCGTAATGCTCCCTCCGGTATCCGAGAAAAAACCACAGTCAGACCCACTAACCGTGCCCATGGGTGTTAAATTGACGGATGATGAGATTGCCAATGCACTCTCCATTAAAGTTGTCGCCAATTACATGATGTGTGCGACCGGTGCCGTTCAATCCGTGCGTAATGACGTAGGGTTCATGTTTGCCGGTTTTCAGGCAGAGAAATTGAAGTTCGGTGCTTCCTTAAAAATTTTAATGCGGAAGCGCGGCTGGATCAAAATTCCTCCGTATTATGTTCCAAATGGCTTGCCTACACAATGATTAAACTCATAACAAAGAGCAATTTAAACTAGAACATAGTTTAAACTGCTCTTTGTTTTTTTATGAACAAAAGGACCGATTCTGAGTAGAAAATTCATTGTTTTGTATGGAAAAACTGTTGATCTATCAGGCTTTCTTGATGAATCAAGCTCGTCAAGAATAATTTTTTTAGAAGATTCTCATGGTTTTCTAATAAAGTAGGCTTGACCCTTGCCAGCCCACGGTTTTCCCCTCTCCTAGCAAATTATAGGAGACTTCCAGTCTGCTATACTAGGCTCAGCTAAGAAATTAGCGCTCACAACAAAGAGGAGGACAACAACTATGAAATTACATCATAAATGGAGCAAGCGATTGGCTATTTTGACAATTGGAGCGACCGTTGCTATCTCAGGAGGGGTAATTAGTAGTCCACAGCCTACTCAAGCTGCTACGAATAATGATACTGCTACTATTGACGCTACAATTACAGGAACGTCGAAAGCAGATAGCATTATTTCACTAGGTAAAAGATATCTGGGAACACCTTATAAGTTCGGTGCAGCAGTTGGACAAACGCGTAACTTTGACTGCTCGACATTGACGAAATACATTTTCGGTAAATACGGCATCACGTTGCCGCGGACGGCTGCTCAGCAATCCAAAGTAGGTAGTTACGTGTCAAAAAGCAATTGGAAAAAAGGCGACCTGCTATTCTTCTCCGTCCCTGGCAGATCAGGAGTCGGTCATGTAGGCGTTTACCTTGGAAACAACAAAATGCTTAACACTTACGGTGCGGGCGGCGTGAAAATCAGTACGATTAACTCCTATTGGAATTCTCACTACATGACAGCACGACGTGTAATTAAATAGTCGATTGAATGAGGAGTTAAGCAGCTTACAGGTGCTTAGCTTCTTTTTATATGCTCTCAAATAATTAGGCGCTAGAGAGGAAACAATATGTTCGTGTTTATCCTACCTGAAGGAGATTAATTGACGTGAACAAACTACGTGCCTCACAAATCGCTGCTTCTCCGGTTATGGCTAACGTTTCTTGCAACGGCGTTCCTATCTATATTCAAAATGTCGATGAAGCGAATGAAACGGCAAGAATTTATCCGTTAGATCAACCTGATCAGGAACAAGAAGTACCTCTTCACAGTTTGATCGAACATTAAAATTTAATGCAACACATCCAAGAGGCTGCCTCTGTAGTTAAAGCTACTAGGGGGACAGCTTCTTTTTTTATTTCCTCTCCGAGAGGTTCCGTGGTATGGTCTGCCCAACGGTTCGTAGAGTGCAATAAGGAATGGCGCGTTTTATATATAAAAAGGGCAATTGGTACGGTTTCGGGCAGAAGTGTACCTATCCGCATTCAGAAATGATCTTATATAATCGGACATGTGCAAGTGCGGTAGCGCTTACATAAATGAAGTTATTTCAACGACAAAGGAGACAAGTGAAGATGAAAAGCAGATTGCAACGCCGAAGGAAGGTATGGCTGGGATTGCTGCTCGCTATCGTTGTTATTGCGCAGATCGGCTACATCCCTTCCGGAGAAGGCACGGTCAAAGCCGCAGACAATGGCTTGGCACAGAAGCCGTATATGGGCTGGAGCAGCTACAGCATGCAGGTCTACGATGGTCCGTCCGGCAACTGGATTTCCGAAGCCAAGATCAAGAAGATGTCGGACGCCATGCATAAGAAATTGCAGGCTCATGGATACAACTACATCAATATCGATGCAGGCTGGAACGGCAGCATGGACGAATACGGCAGACCGGTGCCAAGTACTGTGCTTTATCCGGGAGGTTTTCAAAATCTCGTTGATTACATCCACGGTAACGGCCAAAAAGTCGGCCTTTATTTAATTCCCGGTGTTTCGCCTGAAGCGGTCACTCAGAACTTACCTATTTATAATGCTCCTGGCTGTAACATCGGTGATATCGTCGTAAAACCTTACAAATACGCGGATTATTGGAACATCGGATATAAAATTGATTTCAACAACCCTTGCGCGCAAAAATATATCGATTCCGTCGCGGATGCCATCGCTTCTTGGGGCGTGGATTTCGTCAAATTTGATAGCGTTACGCCAGGTTCCGGGCATAATGATGTCAGCATCGATGCACGTGACGATGTTAAAGCCTGGTCGACGGCGCTTAGCAGACACAATATTTGGTTTGAGTTATCTTGGGCTCTCGACCACAATTACGTGGACTATTGGAAAAAATACGCGAACGGTTGGCGGGTCGATTGGGACGTGGAGTCCTATGACCGCGAGGTCGGCATGACGCAATGGGCTAACATTGCGCGTTTGTTCCCTGACGCAGCCCTTTGGTGGCGGGATGCCGGACCGGGAGGTTGGAATGATTTCGACTCCTTGAATGTCGGCAATGGCGCAACCTCCGGTTTGACCAAAGACGAAAGGCAAACTGCAGCTACGCTGTGGGCCGCCTCGGCCGCGCAGTTATATACAGGCGACGACCTGTCCAACCTCGACGCTTATGGTCTTGACTTGCTGACGAATGACGAAGTTATCGCGGTTAATCAGGCTGGACGGCCCGTTCATCCGGTTTCAACATCAACCAATCAGCAAGTTTGGTATGCGAATAACGGTGACGGTACGTACACGGTTGCGCTTTTCAATCTGGGCAACAAAGCAGCGCCTGTCACTGTTAACTGGAACGACATCGGCCTGAATGGTCCTGCTTCCGTTCGCGACCTGTGGAGCCACACCGAACTTGGCACTTACACTTCAAGCTATGGCCCAGTTTCCTTGGAACCTCACGCTTCCCGTCTATTTAAAGTAACGGCGCAAAGCGGTACTTCTTTCGTCAATGACGACGACACAGGCGTGCGATACACCGGCACTTGGACACGTAACGGCGGCAAAGAATTGGCTCGCGATGCACAGGATTTGTCCATTGCGATTACGGACTCCTCTCCCTCTCCTGCTAGTCAAATCGAAACTCATGCATTGCAGCCATTAAATTCATTGGGCTCTACAGTCTCTCATTCGGTCTATATTAACGATACGGATCCACTCATTCAGTATTCGAACAAGTGGGGTCACAGCGGCGGAAGACCTTTCGGGGACTATCTGGATGATGTTCATTACGGTGAGCCGGACAACGGGACGCAGCCGGAATTCAGCTACACGTTCACGGGCACTGGCATTGAACTGTTCTCTGAGCAGGGCGCATCCAATGGACGGATGGACGTTTATATCGATGGACAACTGAAAGGCACTGTCGATGCCGAAGGTCCTCAACAATCCGGCTTATACTCGGTCTATCGTATCGCCGATCTTCCGCAAGGTCAGCACACGCTTAGAGCGCTAAGAAACGGCACCGGCCAATACTATTTCATCCTGGATGCTTTAAAGGTAACGGCTGAAACGCTGCTTGGCCAACCTTCTACAAACAGTTTTGACAAAGATCAACCAACAGACATCACGACGAATCTCCTCCTTGGCGCAAACTCGCTGACAGGCATCAATAATGGCGCAGTTTCCCTGCAGCCAAATACGGACTACACGATAAGCGGAGGCAATCTTGTAACGATCAAGAAAGAATTCCTCCTTCAGCAGCCATCGGGGCAACCTGTCCAACTAGCGTTCACTTTTGCCGGTGGTGACTCACAATCCCTGTCTATCGCGATCACTGGAACGTCCCTCAATCCTGTAACTGCTGCTTTTGACAAAAAAACATCCGCACAAGCGGACGTGTTTACAACGCTTACACTCGGAAGCACTAACAGCCTGACAGGCATTATGAATGGCACAGACAGCTTAACCCTTGGACAGGACTACACCGTTACGAACGATGTTGTGAAAATCTCAAAATCCTACTTGAATCAACAGCCTGTTGGTCTTACGAATTTGACCTTCACTTTCCAGTCAGGCAGTCCAAGAACGTTCGCCATTACCATTAGCAACTCTGCTGCTCCCGGAAGGTTCACCTACATCAATGACGACAACTCGGAAATCCACTACACCGGGGCTTGGAACCGCAGCACGAACCGGCCTTTTAACGACTATGGCAAGGACGTTCATTATGTCGAGCAAAACAACGATTTTTTCACCTACACCTTTAATGGCACAGGCATTACTTATATAACAGAAGTCGATCAAGGCCAAGGCGATGTGGACATCTATATCGACGGTCAACTACATGGAACAGCTCATACGTTCGGAGCGAATTCGCATAACGTAGCTCAGCAAGAAGTCTATACAGTCAGTCATTTGACACCTGGAGTTCATACATTGAAAGCAGTCAAAAAGTCAGGACAGTTCATGCTGATCGATGCGCTTAAAGTCCAGCAGCCCGACCTAATGGATATCTCTGCCGCTGATTTTAATAAAACGACGGCTGCAGATGTGAGCGTTAACCTTCTGGGCAACCCGGACAGCCTGCAAAGTATTTCGAACGGCGCAAGCAAGCTCGTGAATCCTGCCGATTATGTCATGAATGGCCAGCAAGTGACCATTAAAAAAGAATATCTCTCTGCTCAACCTGTCGGCAGTTTGAAGCTTACTTTTTCTTTCGCAGGTGACTATGCAGACGATATCCATGCAACTTCCATGAATGGCGACTCCTACCTCTACTCTTTCACAGGAACCGGAATCGAGCTCCTCGCACCAACCGGTCCGGAGCTGGGTGAAATGGACATCTATATCGACGGGGAGTTGAAGACAACGATTAATGCCTATTCAGCCATTCGAAATGCTGGTCAAAGTCTTTACCACATCTCGTCACTTTCGAAAGGCACTCATACATTGAAAGCCGTCAAAAAATCAGGCAACTACATGCTTGTAGACGCGATCAAATATGAAATTGCGGCGAATAGCGGCACGCCTTCCACTCCTCAGACGGGTGGCGGCGGCTATGGAGGCCCGATTGTGAACACTAACGCATGGAATGTCGTGCGTACTACTCAAACTGACGGAACAAGCAAAGAGGAGGTCAAAATCACAGGTGATAATGCGAAAACGTTGATTCAGAAGTCCAAGACTGCTGACGTCAATTCGGTTATTATCTCCTTGCCGGATGCCAAAGATGACGTATCCATGACAACTGTGCAATTGAGTAAAGAGTCGCTCAGCTTGCTTGGCGACAGCGGTCTTGATCTTATTCTCGATACGGCTAACATTAAAGTCCTGATTGCTAACCATTCACTTAAAAACTTGAAAGATGAAAGTTATTTCAATCTTGTTCCGGTGAAAGCTTCGGCTGCAGGCCAGGACTTGGAACGTCGCGCGAACACGGCGACAGTTGTACTAGGCGTTACCGGAGGCGCAAAAACCTCGTTGATTGGCCGTCCAGTAGACATTACGACGAACCTGCATGATCAAGAGGTTACCCTGGTTCTTCCGCTTCCCGATGATTTGAGTGATACGGAGTTGCAACAAATCGGTGTCTATATCGAGCACAGCGACGGGACTACGGAGTTTAAAAAAGGCACTGTGACCACGCTCCAAGGCGGCCGCGGGATTCAATTCACGACGAACAAATTTAGTGCATTCGCCCTTTTGAAAGCTGAGGGCCGGACATTGTCCTTCTCGCATGAGCCGTACATACAAGGCTACGAGAACAACTTGTTCCGTCCGGACAATCGCATTACCCGCGCAGAAATGGCAATGATTCTCTCGCGTATTGCGGCCAAACCGGCACTAGCCAGCGGCAGTGAATACATTGACGTGAAGCCGGTTCTTTGGTCTTATGATGCGATAGCCCAAGTGTCACGCATGGGTCTGATGCAAGGTTACGCAGACGGCACCTTCAGACCGGACCAGCCGATCACCAGGGCGGAAATGGCAGCTCTTGCCGCCCGGTTTGCGGTGGGTACCGCAGAATCCGGAGCAGGCTTTTCGGATACGTCCGGCCTATGGGCTGAAGATGCAATCAAAGTTGCTCAAGCTGCGGGCTACTTGAACGGTTATACAGATGGCTCCTTCGGACCAGCTAATCCGCTCACTCGCGCAGAAGCCGTTACCGTAATCAATCGGGTACTCGGCCGTGGACCACTTCATGGCATCGTCCACTCGCCATGGACTGATGTTCCGAACAATCATTGGGCTGTTCATGACATTGAAGAAGCTTCCGTCCACCACGCGTTTGAGCCGTTCGCTGCCGGTGGAGAACAGATTGTGGAATGATTCTGACACCCCTATCACACTCTAAGAAAAAGGGCATTTCAACTTCGTTGAGATGCCCTTTTCTATCTTAGAGATAAGTCTTTTCCACTATGCCTGTCTATGTATATTATATTCCTTGACAGGAATATTCCTTATAAGGTATATTCATAACATAAATCAAATGGATGCGATCCTAGGAGGCTGAAAGCAATGAAAAAAATAACGATTCCTTACTGGATTTTTACTGCTTTAGTGGTGTTATTTATGGGGATGGGCGCAATCGGTGATACGGTAAAAGCAGCGTCTGCGGTAGAACTTTTCAAGCATTTGGGATACCCGGATTATCTTCTTCCCTTTCTTGGAATTGCCAAGATATTAGGTGTCATAGCTATCCTTATTCCCGGTTTTCCTCGAATCAAAGAATGGGCATATGCCGGTTTGATCTTTGATTTGACCGGAGCTGTGTATTCAACCATCGCTGTGGATGGCTTTATGGCCGGATTGGGTTTTCTTCCAGGCTATATTATTATCGCGGGTTCCTACGTGTATTATCACAAAAGGCAAAAAGCTGGCATGCTGAGTCAAACGAATCAAGTAAAGCATCTAGAAGGACGTACCGTTTAAGCGTTTAAATAAAAAAGAACGGCTGTTTAAAGCAGCCGTTCTTTTTGTAGTTAACTACTAAGCTTTTGTCCCTAGTTTAGCTAAATTAGCAAAACTAATCTCTAAGCTTTCAAATGGATTCCGGTCATAGCAATCGTCCTGCTCAACCGCTGCCCATTCCACGCCAATGTCTTCACAGGCTTGAATAATTCCTTTGAAATTCATATTGCCTTCACCGACCTCGGAGAAACGCTGTTTCCGATCCGGAGTCACAATCATATCTTTAAAATGTACGACCTTCATACGTCCATCCATTTTGCGAATCCACTCTACGGGATCTGCTCCACCTGCTTGTACCCAGTAAACATCCAACTCGAAATCGACGCTATCAGGATCCGACATTTCAAACAAAATGTCCATGCCTGTCTTCCCATCATATTTGGCGAACTCAAAATCATGATTGTGATAAATAAACTGCAACCCGGCATCTTTCAACTGTTTGCCAAATTCCGAAGCTTGTTTGGCGAATGTGGCATAACCTTGGCTGTTCTCCCGAAACTCCGGAGGCAATCCGCCTAAACCGACATATTTACAATCCCATGCTTGATGCTTCTTAATGACGCCGTCCATATCATTCAACAAGTCGTTATATCCGATATGAGTGGCACAGATTTTCAACCCTTCTTGGTCTGCAAGCGCTTTAAATTCTTGAATGTCGATTGGTCCAATACCGGAAGCTTGTACAGCGTTATAACCCAATTGCTTGACTTTTTTCAAGCTTTCGCTAATATCAGCGGGTGTTTTCAAAAAGTTGCGAAGCGTATACAGTTGCGCGGCGATTCTCATTCCTATCACTCCATTCGTCAAATTTGAGTCATTTCATATATAACATAGAATGATGGGTTTGAGCCACACAAAAATTCGCTGGCATCCCATTTTTCAAACGAGAACTGCATTAGAACTAATAAAACTGCCGTTTCTATACACGGCAGCTTAAGACCTAGAGCTCTACAATTTTAGTTGCAACGTTATGGCAAAATTCCCGGTCATGCTCCACGAACAGAATCGTCGGTGAATATTCGAGCAGCAAGTCTTCAATTTGCATCCGAGAAATGACATCTATAAAATTAAGCGGTTCATCCCAAATATGCAAATGTACTTGCTCACTCAGACTTTTTGCAATTAATACTTTTTTCTTTTGTCCGCCGCTATACGATGAAATATCCTTGTCAAACTGAATTCTGGAAAAATCCAGCTTTCTTAGAATGGATTTAAAAAGACTTTCATCAATCCCGCATTCGGCAGCATAGTCAGATAGATTTCCATGAAGGTGCGATGTGTCTTGCGACACGTAGGATATTTTTAACTGGCTGTCCTTTCGAATATTGCCTGTATAATTCATATCCTCACCGCAAATTAACTTGATGATACTTGATTTTCCAGAGCCATTTTGACCTGAAAGCGCAATACGCTCACCTTGATCAATCGTGAAACTTAGATCTGAGCATACGGTCTTCTCGCCGTAATAAATGGAAACATGATCAAGCTCAACCAGCTGGTTTTTGTGAAAAGCAAGCTGCGAAATCTCTAAGCTTTCTGAGCTCTCGATATTTTTGAGGAGTTTCGACTTCTCTTGGATAGCCGAGTGCTGTCTTTGCTCAATGGCTTTAGATCGTTTCATCATTTTTGCAGCTTTATGGCCAATATAACCTTTATCTACCTTGGAACCGGAATTTCTTGTTCCGTTCTTTGTTTTTTCCACTTCGTGCGACCAGTTCCCCGTCCTTTTGGCGGAATCTGACAAGCGTTTGATGTCTTTTCGAAGTTTTTCGTTCTCTGCCAGTTCGAAGTGATCTTGCCGCGACTTATTTTCCCACCAACTTGAAAAATTACCTTTTTGAATTTCAATGTTGGTCTTATTGATGGATAAAATGTGATCTACACAGTTATCGAGAAAGGATCTGTCATGGGAAACCAAGATAATTCCACTTTTCGATTTGAGATAATCGCTAACGAGTTTTCTTGCTTT
The DNA here is from genome assembly GCF_058790355.1 of Paenibacillus sp. FW101-FHT12H11. Classification (NCBI taxonomy): domain Bacteria; kingdom Bacillati; phylum Bacillota; class Bacilli; order Caryophanales; family Paenibacillaceae; genus Paenibacillus; species Paenibacillus sp. FW101-FHT12H11. Next base: position 24,871 of record NZ_JBYTCO010000002.1, read on the forward strand.
CATATCGAGATGGTTGGTCGGCTCATCGATTAAAAGAAAACTGTTCTCTTTGATGAACAACGTAGCCAGCAGCACTTTCGTTTGCTCCCCGTTGGATAAGGAGTCAAATGGCCGGTACAAAACATCCTCGGAAACCTTTAAAAGTGAAAGCTCGCGCATTAACTGCCAATGAATATAGTCGGGATAAATGTCATTGATGACATCTATCGTATTATTGCTTTTGTTCTCAACGGGAAACGGGAAATATTCGAAGCTTACATTAGCTGAAATGTATCCACTGTATTCAAGTTTACCCAGCAGCAGGTTGAGAAACGTTGTTTTCCCTCTTCCGTTTCTTCCTGTAAAGCCTAATTTCCAATCGGTATCGATTTGGAAATTGACGTTTTCAAATATGTTATCGTAACTTCCTTCGTATGCGAACGTCAAGTTTGTAACGTTTATTAATGACATAGATAGATCCTCCTGTATAAAAAAAATAAAAGCTACAAGAAAGTTACATTCTTGTAGCTCAAATAAATACAGTTAATTAACCCCTGGACGGAGTTAAAAAAGGATATCTTGTATCGTTTGAGTGAAAGATAATGTAACTTTCTTGCATACGAAATAAAACATGCGAAAAATCGCTTTAATGTTTTACCGTTAGCAAGAAAACCTACATTATGCCTTCAACTCCACTCCTGAAAATTTAAATAAAGTATAACAAACTCATTTTTAAAAATCAATACAATTAAGCCTGACGATTTCACCCAAGCGATTCATTGGGATTCTTGGCGCTATCGCGGCTTCTACTTTTGACAATCCTTCTGGTTGCTCCCAATTTTTTGGGAAAGCAACTACTAGGCACCTTTATAAAAATTTGTTCCGATATTCAGAAGGCGTGGCTCCATACTGTTTCTTAAAACTCTCTCTGAAATGATCCTGATCTGTATACCCGATTCTGTCGCAGACTTCATAGATTTTAATGGCTGGATCCTTCAAAAGCCTTGCCGCCTCTTCCATACGAAGACGAATAATGGCATGGTTCATTGTATCCCCTGTTACTTCTTTAACCAGCAGGTTTAAATATTTTTCGCTTAACCCTACGGCATCCGCTACATCCGATAGTGACAACTCCTTGCGCATATAACCTTCTTTCATATACTGGATCGCCTGTTCAACCAGCTTCTTCTTTTTTAAATTCCCGCTCCATTCCCTATGAAGCATGGTTTCAGTCAAATTGGGAAGCGATTCCTTGGCTGCTTTCTCCGCGATCTTTAGCGCGAGACGTTCTTCCCTCTCCTTGCGCAGCACGTCAACCGCATTTGCAAGTACTTTCGCAATGGCATCCGGATCGATTGGTTTCAGCACATAATCCAGCACTTGCAGCTTAATGGCCTGTCTGGCATGCTCAAATTCGTTTAGTCCTGATAAAATGATACAGCGAATATCCGAGTTACGGCATTTGATAATCTCAATCAATTCCAATCCATTCATCTTGGGCATGCCGATATCTGTCAAGAGAAGATCCGGCTTCTCGCGTTCTAACCAGTCAAGCGCCTCTTGCCCATTCTCTACAGCTCCTAGTAGCTGTATATCTAGTGCCTCCCAATGAATCGCACGAACCAAAGTCTCTCGCACGATTTTCACATCTTCCGCGATCAGCAGCTTAAACATTCGAAGCATCCTTTCTGGCTACAGCATGTTCTGAACGATAAGGCATAACAACTTCGACGCAAGTGCCCATACCCTCCGCAGCTTTTAGATACCGCAAACCATATTCGTCTCCGACAAACAATTGAATTCTCCTGTGTACATTCATGGTGCCGTACCCGGTTCCTGCTTCGGGTGAAAATTGTTCGTCTCGTACAAAATGCTGCCCAAGCATACGATTCATCTTATCCGCATCACAGCCACGGCCATTATCTTCGACTTTGATTGCAAGCTCTCCCTGCTCTACTCTTGCAGAAATGACAATTCGGCAGCCTGTCTTGCGTTCAGCAAATCCATGAATGATAGCGTTTTCTGCTAGCGGTTGCAAAATTAGATGAACGACAGATGCGGACCGAAGTTCACTCGGTAAATGGATATCAAAGGTCAAATCGTCGATCATCATTTGCTGTATATGCAGATAAGCTTCAACTTGCTTAATCTCATCTTCCAAGGAAATCAAGGTTTGCCCCCGATTCAAGCCATAGCGAAATACGTTGGCAAGCGAACGTACAACCTGACTTGTCTCCCGATCTCCTGTCATAATGGCCCTGCAGTTAATTAAATCCAAAGTGTTGTATAGGAAATGGGGATTGATTTGGGCATGCAACAGCTCCAATTGAAGCTGACGGCGTTCTATTTCTTCGGTAAAAGACTTTTCGATCAGTCGATGAATCGTTACGAGCATAGATGTGAACTTCTGGTTCAGCTCGTCAACTTCATAAATCCCTGTTCTTTGTGACGGAAGCGGCACTTTGAACTCCACAACTTCCGGGCGCTGTATAGCTGTTACCAGTTTCGTGATAGGGACAGTGACCCTCACAACGATTCTTCGGAGCCATATCCCCGCAATGAGTAAAGCCGCTGCTGCGGTGGCTGCGCCAATTACCGAAATGGCGAAAGTATACCTGCTGAAATGACTGTTGGGAGCTACCGCGAGAAGCTTCCATCCATTCTTCAGCGTCTCGAACATGATCCTGTAGGTTTCTCCATCTATTTTCGTTTCGAGGGTGCCTTCGGCTCCTTTTAATTGAGAAACATAGGGCAGTTCTCCGGCATTCGTGAGAAAGTCGTGGCGCTCGCCGTAAATGACACGATTGTTTTCGTCAAGCAGCAGATGAAAGCCCTGATCTAGAGGAGCATTATCGATCACGCCTTTTATGCTGCGGGTATCCGCACCAACAATCACAGTACCGATGCTTCGGCCATCTTTGAGGCTTGCTTTTTTCCTTGCGGAATAAATCATGGCTAGGTTTGGATCCGTTTTTTGACCCCACCAAGCATTCTGTTGTTTCCCGCTGCTCAGAATTTGGAACCATTCTTGATTTTGCAAATCGCTATTTTTATAAATCCCTGTAGTCGGATAAAAATGATCCGGAGCCATCGCATATAGCCCGCTCTCCGGTTCCAATATAACGGATACGACGTATGATTGCTGTGCGATATTTCCTGAGCCAAAATCATTAAGGAGAGACAATAAAGACAGATTTTGCAAATTCGTCTGCAAGGTGTAGTAATCGTCTGCCGCTTCGTAAGGCTGTAGATAGGTATTCATGAGCAAATTTTCAATGGATTGATTGCTTAAAACAAAAGCCGCTACATTATTCATCGTATCAAATTGATATTCGATATTTCTATAAACGAATTTCATGGATTGCTCCGCCAGCTTGACGGAATGGTCGTTCTGCACGCGGATAAGGATGTAACTGGCAGCTGCCGCAAACAGTGCTATGAATGTGACAATTAATGCAAATATCGGAAGGCTGAGCCTGGACAATAACCCTGAGCTGCCTCTTTGTTTTCGTATCCGAATAGCCATTCATACCAACCTACCCTTTTTCACCGGTGTTAACGCAGAAGCCCCTGCTGTTCATATCTCCAGAGGGGCTCCAGCCATTCAGCTGCGGCCGACTATAGCTTAATCATACACCAAATGATCAGCACCGTCCTGCACATGTTGGTTGTCGTGCTACTTGCCTGATTTTTTCTTAAAAGAAGCTTCTAATTCACTAAGGATTTGTGTGCCGCCTTGTGATTTCCATTTTTCCACAAATTCATCGAACTTCTTCCCGTCCGCACCCATAATAATTTGTGTAAAGACGGAATCCCGCATCGTATTCAGTTCCACAAGTTTCGCAATTTTCGTAGGTGAATCCAGATAGTTGGAGGCATCCGTAATTTGAAATTTGTTGTTGATGGCTATATCCAAAGCCTGCGATTGTCTAAGCGGCAGCGACTCCAAATAACGAGGCCAGCCTTTCAAACCTGGCGCGAACAAATAGCTTTGAACACCACGGAAATTTCCGTTCTTATCTTGTTGTGTCTTGGGATCAAGCAAATCGGTAACCAGCTTCATCTTGCCGTTATCAATTTTGTAGTCTTCCCCTTCTATGCCCCATACGGTTAGCATTTGGTTCTCCAGTGACAAGGAATTTTCGATGAAGGACAGAACCTTTTTAGGATCTTTCGTTTTCGCACTGATGGCGTGCATTTGTCCGAATGGCGCTCCAGCTGGCGCTACGGCTTTACCATCCGATCCGACAATGGAGTCCGTCAAAGTCAAATATTTAAGAGGTTGAAAGGACTGGTCCGGCAACTTCCCGTCGGAAGCGAGCTTCCCGCTTTTCTTAAGCTCATTGGTTTCCACTTGGGTGTCGTAATCGTTGGGTGTTGACCACCACCCCATCCACGAAAATAGTTTTCCACTGAACAGCTTCGCGCGCAGCTGCTCTTCTTTAATGGTCGCGAATTCTTTATCGATGAGCCCTTCCGCATACATTTTCTGCAAATAAAGCAGGGCTTCTTTCATTTTCGGATCGATATCATAATTGCTGAATGTACCGTTCTTCTCAGTAAAATAACCTGGAGTTACACCAAAAGCGCCAAAAATATGGTCAAAAGAGTTATTGGCATATTTCTGCTGGCCGATTTGCGCCGTATAGCCGCCTAACGGGATGACATCAGGCTTAGCCGCCTTTATTTTTTTGAGCAGGTCATTATACTCATCTAGTGTTTTAGGTACCTGGGTGCCCGTACTCTCCAAATAATCCTTACGCAGTACTAGATTCCAGCGGTATCCTGCTCCCGGCCCCCCTTGGTAAGGAATGCCATAAATTTTGCCGTTTACTTTGGCCTGCTCGAAAACTTCTTTGGGTACCTCCTTGAGAATATTCGGAGTATCCTTTTCATTAATGAGATTCGTAAGATCGTAAAAAGCGCCCTGCTGGGCATACTTTTGGAAATCATCGGCAAAATCAATCCGCACCACATCGGGAATGTCTCCGCTTGACATCTTCAGATTCAACTTCGTTTTATATTGTTGAATATCGACCATTTCCGGAACGATTTTAATGTTCAGTTTCTTCTCTATAGTGTGCATGATGAGATCTTTCGAAGGGTCATAAGGTTTGGATATATCCTGCCCTTTTAGCCATTTCAGTTCATAAGGCGCATCACTTATTGGCACCGCTGAACCAGTGATTCCAGTGGGCGAAGACGTCGCAGCAACCGGATCGACAGCTTTGCTGCATCCTGCAAGCGTCACGCTCCCTGCCAATATGGCGGCAATTGCGCTGTACGACCAAACTTTACCTTGATTTGACATGTTGACATGACCTCCTAGACTTGTCTTAATCGTATATTACTACCCCTTTACAGAACCAATCAGCATCCCTTGTTCAAAGTGCTTTTGAATAAAAGGGTAAACCAGCATCATTGGTAGCGCAACAATCACAATTGCAGCCATTTGGATGCCTATGGTAGGCGGCGGTGTAGACCCTGCTGCTTCAAGCAGCTCAGGCGGAAGACTGGAACTGGCAATAATGGTACGTAATACGAGCTGTACAGGCGCTTTGTGCCAATCCGTAACATACAACATAGCATTGAAGAAATCGTTCCAGTAAACCACCAAATAGAGCAGCCCTATCGTTGCGATAACCGGCTTGGATAACGGCAGAACAATCTGCCATAGGACTCGAAGTTCGGATGCCCCGTCCATGGAAGCGGATTCACGCAAGCTTTCGGGGATACCTTCAAAGAAAGATTTCATGATGATCATATTGAAAGCACTATAAGCCATGACCAAAATTAGCACATAATTTGTGTTCAACAATCCTAACTGTTTGATCGTAATATAGGTGGGAATCATTCCCCCTTTAAACAACATGGTAAAGATGAAATAAAGCATAAGGATTCTGCGCCCGGGCAATTTCTTCTCCGCAAGTGCGTAAGCAGCTGTGGTCGTAAGGAACAAGGCAATCAGAACGCCTCCTGCCGTATTGCGGATCGTATTGCCATAAGCCGCAAAAATTAGCGATCCTTCCTTCAGCAAATACGCATAGTACTCCAAACTGAACGATGTTGGGAATAAAATCAAACCATCCTTTTCACTGAAAATGTGATAAGGCGTCACAGATACGGATATCACATACCAGAAAGGGATGATAATGATGAAGGTAATGATCGTAAGTATCAAATAATTCGTGGCGACAAAAACGTTCTCGCCTTTCGTTTGCTTCATCGGTACTCTTCCCCTTTTATCAGAAAATACCGGAATCATTGAACCGTTTGGCCATCTGATTGGCGGCAACCATCAATACAAGGCCAATTACTCCTTTGATAACGTCTGCTGCAGCGGCAAGGCTAAGGTTAAACTGCTCAATTCCAACACGGTAAATGTACGTATCCAGTATATCTCCGACTTCAAAAACCATCGGATTGTATAAGTTAATGACTTGATCAAGCCCTGCGCTCATGATGTATCCAACTCTAAGGATGAAAATGACGATGATTGTTCCTGTAATTCCTGGCAAGGTAACATGAACAATACGCTGAAAGCGTGTCGCACCGTCCATAATAGCCGCTTCATACACTTCCGGGTTGAGTCCGGCAATTGCCGCTATATAGATGATAGCCGCCCATCCCATTTCCTTCATGGCATCCGTTATAACCAGGATCGTTCGAAAATACGCGGGTTCAACAAGCAGATAAGCCGGATCGCCTCCGAAAAACGCAATGATTTTATTAATAACCCCAGTTTCCGGTGATAGGAGCAGGGTGATAATCCCTCCATAAACGACCCAGGAAACGAACCTTGGCAAATAGACAGCGGTTTGGAGCGATTTTTTGAACCAGGCAGCTCGAACTTCATTTAATGCAAGCGCTAGCAAAATAGGGCATAAAAAACCGCTTATCATTTTGTACAAGCTAATGAGCAGCGTGTTCTTGAACGCGTTCAGAAACATCTCCGATTCAAATAACATCTGAAAATATTTGACACCTGCCCAGTGGCTGCCCGAAAAACCCTGTATGGCGTTGTAATCCATAAAAGCAATGCTAACCCCGTAAAGCGGAAGATAATCAAAAATAAGAACCCATAAAAATGCTGGGACTAACAGAACATACAACAGCTTATATTTCCAAATCCTCCTTATCTGTTTGTGTAGCGGCTTTTCTTTTGTGTCTGTGATTCTGGCGGTCACCAGATCCATTACTATCCCCTCCAGTCCGACTTCTATAGCTAACCTTTCTGAGTTAGATTGTTTACAAGACTAAGCTTATCGGAAATTGACAGGGTGGAAAACCCGAGCGAAGGACAAAAAAGCAGGGGAAAAGTCTTATTTCGGCCGGGAGTTTCCAATAAATAAGGGATGAAGCATCGCTAGAACGTGCTCCATCCCCCTATTAATCCGGATAAGTCGCTTTCAGGAACTTTATCGATTGCTTGATTAACGACCTTAAAACATCTAGATGGATGTCATCCACTTTATTAATATAAACGCAGGCTTTCCCAGTCGTATGTTTTCCTAGATCCTGCAGGAGTGATTCCCGCTGCGAGTCACAACGACTACTTTTTATTGTCCGCCAATAAAAAATAACTATAATGATTCCTTCATAATGCTAAGTTGGTTGATCTTGTGGTAATCTGATAATAATGAAAACGAACGGAGGGGTTACGTGTGATAGATTTTATCCGAGTTAGATCTTTGCGCCGCTAATTGAATAGCGCTCAAGATTCTGTCTGTGTACAGAGGACTCAGGATAAGTCTGTCCATTTATAACCCTGATTTGTTGCACCTATCTGTGAATCAAGAAGCTCAGTTGTAGGAAGGTGAAGTATCCTTCTCGGCTAACTGTTGTTTGTTTTCTTGTATTCACTCTGATAGTCAACGTCCTCTCAACCACTGACAACACAAGCCTGCTGCTTGTGTTGTTTCTTTTTATTTCCCAAATTGAAAGGATGATGACCTATGGAACAACAGAAAGAGAAAGCGATTATAATCGGTGTCCATCTATGGAACCGATCGGATTTTGCTTATTCGATGGAGGAATTAAGCAACCTGGCTGAAGCCTGTCATATTGAAGTGGTTGGCGAGTTATCACAGAAAGTTACGCGTGTGAATCCTTCCCACTACATCGGAACGGGAAAAATTCAAGAGTTAGCCGCACTAATCAGCGACAAGGACGCCTCAGTGGTCATATGTAACGATGAATTAACTCCTTCTCAGATTCGAAATCTGGAATCCTCCCTTGACTGCAAAGTCATTGACAGAACGATCTTGATTCTGGATATTTTCGGGGAGCGCGCTCAAACACGGGAAGCTCAGCTGCAAGTTGAGGTCGCGCAGCTCCACTATATGCTTCCCAGACTCGTCGGATTGCGTGAGTCTTTAGGACGCCAAGGTGGCGGAGCCGGCTTGAAGAATCGGGGTTCAGGTGAAACGAAGCTCGAACTTGACCGCCGTAAAATCGAGGATCGTATCGCAGCTTTACAATCCGAGCTAGAGAAGCTCGTTGGCCGGCGCCAAACACAACGGAAGCAGCGGCGTAAAAATGAGGTGCCGGTTATTTGTGTCGTAGGCTATACGAATGCCGGGAAATCAAGTTTAATGAATGCGATGATCGAACAGTACAATCCGCGAGCAGATAAGAAACATAAACAAGTCTTTACCAAAGACATGTTGTTCGCCACACTGGAGACTTCTGTTCGCAGCATCACCTTGCCCGACCGCAAAACATTTCTGTTAACGGACACGGTAGGGTTTGTTAGCCAACTTCCCCACCATTTAATTAAAGCATTTCGCTCTACTTTGGAGGAAGTTTCAGAAGCTGATCTGTTAATTCAAGTCGTAGACATCTCTAATCCCGATTACGAGAAACATATTCAAGTGACCAATGACACGTTGAAAGAGCTTGGCGCAGATCATATTCCCATGATTTTTGCCTACAACAAATCTGATTTGACGGAGCATGCCTATCCTCGAGTAGAAAAAGATCTCGTCTACCTTTCTGCCAGACAGCAAAGCGGCATGGAAGAGCTCACTCAGCTGATTCGCGATTGCATCTTCCAAAATTACATGGCATGCGAAATATTAATCCCCTATGAGCAGGGTCGATTGGTCGCCTATTTCAATGAACATGCCCATATTCAGTCAACGAACTATGAACCGGACGGGACCCGTCTGAAACTGGAATGCCGCGTCTCCGATTATCATCAGTTTCGCGATGATTTCCAGCAACTTTAAGGTGTGAGAACCCTCAACTGAAAATAGAAAAACAGCGCATCTGAAAAGATGCGCTGTTTCGATATAAGGTATAAATCTTAGAATTGCTTTGCAACTTCTTTCGCTTTAACGATTGCATTAGCTTTGATTTCTGCAGCTTTATCAGGTGCAGCAGCCATACCTTCAACGAAGATACCTTCGAAGCTAGGTACGCCAGTGAACATCATGATTTTTTTCAAGTAGCTGTGACCAGTTTCGAACCCAACTGCTGGACCTTCGGAGTATACGCCGCCAGAAGCTTGGATGTGAAGTGCTTTTTTGTTGTTCAGCAAACCAACAGGACCTTCAGCTGTGTATTTGAACGTTTTACCAGCAGCACAGATCGCATCGATGTAAGCTTTCATAACTGGAGGGAAAGAGAAGTTCCACATTGGTGAAACGTACACGTATTTGTCAGCGGATATGTATTGATCCACGATTTCACCAAGACGCGCGATTTTAGCTTGCTCATCTGCCGTTAGTGCACTGAATTCAGTTCCAGAGCCAAGTTTACCCCAACCGCTCAATACATCGCCATCGATTTGAGGAATGTTAGTTTTGAACAAATCAATATGGATAACTTCGTCACCAGGATTTGCTTCACGGTATGTTTCGATAAATTCTTTACCCACCGCCATGCTATAGGAAGCTTGGTGATCGTTAGGGTTTGCCGTAATATAAAGTACAGTTGCCATGGTTTCACTCTCACATTCTGTAATTTTATTTGTTACAATTTCTATTATAACTTATTTTTAATAAGTTGCAAGCAAAATGTTATTTATCTACTTTCACTGTATAACACAATATAAGTAAGCGTTTTATTCATACTGAAAAAAGACTGCACAAGGCAGCCTTTCAAGGTCTAAATGGTAAACGTGTGATGACCAATCGCAATCTTCTTGATTCTGCTTTTACTCCAAGATGCTTTGGCAGTGACCGGATTATAAAAATAAAGAGCTCCTGTTGTTGGATCCACCCCATTCAAAGCGGCTGCTGCCGCACGGTAAGCTGTGTCGTTAGGTTTGAGAGCAAATTGACCATCATCAACGGATGAAAATTGGCCAGGTTGATGAATGACTTCCGTGATGGAATCTGGAAATTGTTCGGATTGAACACGATTCAGAATGACAGCTCCCACGGCAACTTGACCCAAGAAGGATTCACCGCGAGCTTCGGAATGAATGATTCGTGCCAGCTCATCCAGCACCGACTGTTTGGGTGAAATCGATTTTTTCAACTTCGACAATGTCAGTGAGTCGGCTTCACCATCAACCGTCAAGCCGTAGCTGGCTTGAAATTTCTTAACAGCACTCTTCGTTTGGCTGCCATAGTAACCTGTAATTCCAGCATGAAAGTAGCCAAGTGCACTTAATCTCTCTTGCAGATCCAATACTTGGTCACTTTGCGTGCCTTGGGATAATGATTGTGCACTAACCGGAACCGCCATCCCCATGATACCTAAGGAACAAATGCAAATTAGAGCTTGTACTTTTTTCTTCATGTTTCAAGATAACCTCCTCTTCCTTTTACGCGCTGTATGTGGAAACAACATACAGCCTTACAAATTTAGGGGTGTTGATCCGACTCAAGTTGTCGCCATACACGCTCTACGGATAAAGACCAGCTTCTAGCTGTACCTATACACTTCGGGAGATCATCCCGGTAAAGGTCGCAAAAAAAGGACTTGAGGCTTAATCCCCAAGTCCTTGCCGTTCTAAACAGATGAAATAACGGCTGCTAATCGCTTATAATTCCTTATTTAACATCATTTCGAGAACAAGTTTATCCATCTCGGACGTTGCCTCATTCCCGATCCGACAGAAGTTCTCGATAGTTTTCTCGGCGTCATTTTCAATGAATCCATTCGTTGAGGAGATGGACTTCCCTTTTGACGCCAGAAGCGCAGATTGTACCGCAGCGCTTGTACAAGTCGCAACTTTCATGGCGCATCCGCCTTTGGCCCCATCGCACATCATCCCGGTCACATTGCCAAGCATGTTCTGGATTGCAGCCCGGATCTCGGGTTTCCCTCCGCCCAGCAAATAGGTAATCCCGCAGCTGGCGCCTGTACCCGATACGGTCACTCCGCATAACGCCGATAATCGCCCAAACTTCGATTTGATATGAATCGTGACCAAATGGCTTAGAGCAACCGCGCGAATGAGTTGCTCCTCGGAGGCGCCGAGCCTCTCTGCTGCCGCGATGACAGGATTCGTCGCGGCAATCCCTTGATTGCCGCTTCCTGAATTCGCCATGACAGGCATCGTGGAGCCGGCCATACGGGCATCCGAACCTGCTGCTGCGAGCGCCATCGCATGGGAAATGAGATCATCGGATAAAATTCCGCGCTGCACGTTTTCTTTTATCGTCTTCCCGACCTCAAGTCCGTATGAATGTGTTAGGCCGTCTAACCCTGCCTTGCGATTCAGTTCTATACTTTGTTTGACCAAACTGAGCTCTCCAAGATCAACGGCATTCACGAAGTCAACAATTGAATCGATCGTTAGTGAGTTCCGGTCCTCCTTAGAGCTCTTAAAGCTCGCGTTTGCACAGCCTCCGGTATCCACGATCTTCCCATCGACTTCTATCAACGTAATATTCGTATGGTTATCTGTAATGACAACCTTTGCGTACCTTTGCTCAGCTTCAATCATGACTTCAATGTATAGTTTGGTTGGTGTATCAGCGAGATGGACCACAGAAATCCCCTCATCCACCATTGTCCGAGCCTCGGAAATAGACGCTGGGTCAATATCCGCAAGTACTTCCAATTGTTTCTCCGCATTGCCGGCAATCGCCCCTAGCGCAGCTACAAAGTCGATCCCTGTCTGACCTGTGCCGGGTATGCCGACGGCTAATGCGTTCTTAATGATGCCTGCGCTAGCGTGCACCGTAATTTTGTCTATTTTACCGTTAACATAAGTCCTTGCCTTGGCTGCTGCTAACGCTATCGCAACTGGCTCTGTACACCCAAGCGCAACAACTAGCTCATTTCTAAGTATCTGAATGAATATTTCCGACTTCAAGATGTACCCCCCTAGCCCCGAAAGGTACAATGACCTTTTGATGATGACTAAAATATACTATAATTGCTTCATTTCGTACAACTCTCTAATATTGGGTGCAGCCGCAATTTCACTTAACCTTTAACCGTTTCTCGAATGGCGGGCTGCCGCACATCCACAGACTTTTGTTTGGCCAAGATCAAGGTCAAGATACCACTTGCAATGGTAAGGACGGCCAATGTTAATAAATAGGTTGAGATCCCGAACCAATCCAGACATGCCCCCGTCGCAAGCAGCGCAACCTGGAACATGACGCGGTCAAGCATTCCTCGAAATGAGAAAAAACGGCCTTGTACGTCTTGCGGGACTTTGATTTGGAAAAGGGTCGAAACCATCGGAAAGAAAAAAGCGACGGCACAGCCGAATAAAACAAAAGAACCTAGTACGGCAGAGGTGTTCTCGCTAAAGGACATGCCAGTAAATGAAATCGCAAATAGTAACATAAATAGCGTAGAACTGGTTACCAGATTTCGCTTGCCGATCACCCGTTTGGCAAATAAACCTACGATTAAGATGCTCATTCCTTCAATGGAATAGATCCATCCCATCAGTTCCGGTTTATGTTGGACTTGGCTAAATTTAAGTACAAGCAAATTGAAACCACCCAAGAACAAAGTGATAATGCCGCTATTAATAAGCGCTATGAGGACAGCCGGCTCTTGCCGAATGAACGGAAACAGCTCGGAGAAACGGATTTTCTCCTTCTTTTTAACTAGTGTAGAATCGGTAATATTTGTAATCTTCAACTGAGTAATGAGGAAGACAAGAATCACGTAAAATACAAGCGATAATGCATACACCGTGTATAAATTCATGACGGCGACCAAAATGCCTGCGACAGCGGTACCGCCAATCCTTGCAATAGTAGTCACGTTGAAATTTACGGTATTCGCCTTCAGCAGATCGGATGCTGAAACGACTGCCGGCAGTGCAGCTTGCACAGTAGGCATATAGACTGTCGCGGCTAACTGCATAATAACCACAGACAATAACATGATTGCAACAGATTGGTAATACAAAGCAGCGAACATACAAATCGGAGCAAGACAACGAAAGAACCCTGATATGAGCAGGATTTTTTTCTTATCATAACGGTCGGCCCACACACCGGCTTGCGGTGAAATAAGCACACCAAGAAATAACCCGCACATCAGGATTAAACTTTTGCCTAAATCAGACGGAACATGGCTTTGCATGAATTGCAAATTGGCAATAATGCTGGTCCAGATGCCTCCGCCTTGGATGGCTTCACCAATCATCAAAATGATAAACGCACGATTTCGAAACAAAGAAGAATTCATTCCTAATCTCCAGTCCATTCAATATTCGTTAGTTACATTCAACACAAGGAAGTGCGTATGATTATTCGAATCCGTGTTAAAGGAAAAACCGATTGAGCGATAAAAAATATCAGCCTGAGGGTTATCCGTTTTAAGCACAAGCAGGTGATAACTTTTTCTCGCTTCCGCAATAACAGATGCCATTAACATTCGCCCAATTCCTAGTCTGCGTGCGCTTGGCCGAACATAAAGCCGTCGAACTCGTCCGACATCTACCCCATCGGCGTAGGGATCCCGGTTCAGTCCGCAGACCCCTACAACATCGTTGTCCAGCTTGGCAATGAAAAGAGCTTCGCCAACTTGATCAAACTGATTGCTCCCATCCGCATACCCGCAGATCAATCGGCCTAGGTGACGAAAGCCTTCACTTTCACTCTTTTCTGCCAAAGGCAGCAATAAATTAGTATCCAGATTCTCTACTTTCTGGACGTTAATAGGACTCATGGAATCAGCTCCCTAGTTTCCAGTCGTTAAATTTAAAGAGGTCTCTGCGACTTCCTTTCCGTTCACGAGTAAAACAATTCGATGCTCGCCAGGGTAATGCCGGCGGGTCGTCAGGTCCGCCCATCGATGGGTTCTAGCAGCGGATAGTCGTGAGCCTCCTGGTACGGTTTTATCAGAGAGCAGAAACAACTTCCGGGAATGTTTTCCTCCTGCTTTCACAAAATCAATCCCGTATTCGATACGCAGATGCACAGGGTCACCCTGCCGAACATGAACTTCGTACCGAAGTTCACAGTTCTCGCCAATCATCAGTTCGTACGGCTCGGCTATAAGTACCGCATGATCCGCAATTGGATCGTTATCCCGCGATACCGCATACCCAAACAGGGCAAGCACCTCCGGAGTCGCTTGGCGAATCAGCGTCCTGCAGCCGTGTCTCACGATCCAATCCGTATCCGGATTGGCCCCCTTCCAACGCGCGGCTGTCTCCAGAACGATCGCTGGATGATCCTTGGCAATATCGTTCAGATTATTAGCGACACTTTTGCGGACATAAAGTGACGGATCGGCCTTCAGCTTCTCCAAAATGGCCAGTACCGGCGCAGGGTCCTGCTTAAACACCGCCAACGCTTGCCCCCATGGAAGACGCGGACGGCATCCTTCGCTAGAGAGCCTGCGTACATGCTCATTCGGATGATCGGCCCAAATGGACATCTGCCCCATCATTCGTTCGGGATCATGCAAAATAAATGGCCGAACAGCAAACTCAGCGGAAGATTTTGATGTGAATCTTTCCAGTGCTTGTATGGACATCTCCCAATGCTCGCTGCCCTGACCGTATACTTCCACAAAATCAGGAAAGAACAAATAAGGAAAACCAATACAAGTATCTTCAATTGCATATAAAATGGCCAACGCCTCGCTATAAGAAGGCGGCAGATGCTCGCCGAGCGTTAGCGTAATTTTCCTCATCCTTTGTTTCAACGCTAAATCGGCCCAGTCATCATTCATAACCTTCTCCACGAACGAATCCTCGTCGAAAGATTGGTAAGCGCTATGAACTTTTTTTGCGAATTCCTGGAGAAATGCTTGATTGTACATATCTTTTAATGCGTCTGCCATCTCTGAAAGGTCCTCCGTCTCCGTATCAACTACCATGAACTTATCTAGCATAGCATAGTAAAGCTGACAACAGTACGTCATATTTACCGAAGGTTGAATAATTTATTACAGAGATACAAGGATAAACGACTTCGTCGTCCTTTAGGACGAGCGCATTAGTCAAGGTAGAGCGAAGCAAATGTAAAAAACTTATACTTTCTTATCTACGCAAAAAAACGCACTAGGCGTCCTTCCGAATAAAACCCCACAAACCGCAAGGGTTTGTGGGGTTTCCATGTGTATTGGACTAAGCAATACGGAATCGAGCCAGGATCTGCTGCAGTTCTTCAGCCATCTCCGATAAGGATTGTGCTGCGACTCTCACTTCACCTGTTGTCTCAAGCTGATTCACAGCGGAGGATGACACGTCCTGGGAAGAGTCCGCCGTTTTCTTGGCGATGGAAGCAACCTGTTGCACAGATGCCGTAATCTCTTGCGCGCCAGCCGACATCTGTTCGGAAGTTGCGGCCATTTCCTGGATTTGTGATGCCACTAGTGTAGTGGACTGCAAAATTTCACCAAAGTTTTGCTCGGTTTTTTGCACGAGCTCAATGCCCGTTTGAACTTCATTTTTGACTTGGCTGAGCGCATCGCCCGAGTCATGTACAGTTGCTTGAATTTCACTCAACAAAGCGGAAATTTCACCCGAAAATTGCCCAGATTGTTCAGCTAGCTTGCGTACTTCAGAAGCTACGACGGCAAAGCCGCGTCCCTGCTCACCTGCTCTAGCTGCTTCAATCGCTGCATTAAGAGCCAGCAGATTCGTTTGCTGTGCAATATCTTGAATAGCTTGTAGAATATGCCCGATCTCTTGCGATTTTTTCTCCAACATAGACATTACTTGATCTGTCTGATGAACAGAGTCATGAATGGATTCCATCTGCTGTACAGTGTTCTGTACATAGGTGCCACCCGCTTCTGCCTGCTGTTTGGTCCACTCGATCGACTCCGCAATTGTTGAAGCACTTTCAGCCATCCGGTATATCCCGCTGCCCACTTCTTCCATGGAGCGCGAAGTTTCTTCCATCGTAAGCGTCTGTTGATCCGCCCCTGTAGCCACGTCTTTTACCGTCTGCGTGATATGATTGGATACTTCCTGCATATCAATAGAGCTGATGCGAAGTTGTTCCGCCGAAGAAGCGACGCTTTGCGCATGCCCATTCACCGTTTCGATCATACTTCTCATATGCTCCGTCATTTGTGCAAACGAAGCACTGAGATCACCGATTTCATCCTTCTGCTTCAATGCTATATAGCTCCCAGAAAGATCCCCATCCGATATGCGTCTTGCCGCTGCACTCATCGTCGTAATCGGTTTGGAGACGTGACGAGCAATCAGGAACGAGATAACTAATCCTAATACGATTGCAAAGATACTAAGAATCGTATTCCACTTAATGCCATCCTGATAGGAATGCTCCACTTCTGCGGCCCATCCTTCCGCATTTTCCTGAATGCGTTTGGTGAACATTTCAATCAGCAACGAGCAGCTTCCCAAATTACTATCCGATACCTGGATAAGCGCCAGACCTTCAGCACCGTGTTTTTGCGCAGCTTCCAGCGTTGAAGGAAAAACAGTAGCATACTGCGTCCACTGCTCTTTAAACACTTTGAGCATCTGAATATCTTTCTCATCCTGGAAAGTCCCATCCAGCTGATTGATTTTCTTTTGGATATCATTAAATAAAGTTTGAGCTCTCTCTGCTGGAGACGTCGTGGCCTCTTCCTCTAACATGCCCGTTCCACTTAAGTTTTGCTTCGTCTTATCCTCCATGTTAAATTGAATACGCAGGATTTGATCGTCTAGGCTTTTTAAATCATAGTTCAAATTGCCCAGTAAGATAACGGAAGGAAGTCCTTTATCCGTCGTTAGTTTGGCGGTGTCACCCATCGATTTCATCCGCATTTGAGACGTGATACTAATTGCCGTGAGAAGCACTAAAACAATGACAAAGCTAAAAAGAAGTTTCTTGTACAGCGTGAGTTTCATTCTGCTAGCCTCCGAAGTTTCTCTTTTTGTTGTAAGGGGTCATGTTTTCCCTTTAATTTACAGGATAATTTATCCTATGTTTAATTTCGGCGAAACACGTCGAATTTTTTATAGCTAATTTAAATTTGTATGTAAATCGTTGATATAATACGTATCAGAGCTGTGAAAAAAGGCTGCCGAGAATTCAATTCTCGGCAGCCTTTTTAGGTCTATTATCCTATGAGATCTATACAATAATATCCGACATGATGATCGGATGCAGTTGGCCCTTGTAAGCAAATGAAGTTTGACCGGTTTCTTCTGATACAACCAGAGCCAAAGCATCTGTTCGTTCCGTAATCCCAATAGCCGCCCGATGCCGCGTACCTAACTTTTTATTTTCTACAATCGTGGCTGATAGGGGAAGGACATTCGCTGCTGAAACGATTTGATCGTAACTAATGAACACAGCGCCATCATGCAAGGGATTCCCAGGGTAGAAGATCGATTCCAGCAAGGAATACGATACTTTGGCACCTACTGGAATGCCATTATGAAGATGTTCCCCAATAGGATCGTTGCGTTGGATGACAATCAATGCACCATGGCGGCGTTTCGACATGTGATCAACGGCAATGGACAGATCGGAATATTGGATAGAGAAAGCTGATAAATAACATTGCATGTAAAAGGAAGCGGCAATCGATTCAACTCTCCTGAACCTTTCTTGAATCGCCTCTAAATCGCTTAACATGCAGTGATTCTCATTATCTATGATTTGTAAGCTATGATGCAGCGCATCAGAAATTTCTTGGATATGTAGTTTGAGCTGTTCTTTCATTGGGGATTCATCGCATCGGATCTGATTCAACTCGTACACCTCTGGATACCGTATTGCTTATTAGCATTCCCAGTTTTAAAAAGATCATCAATTAAGGATAAGATCATTTTGAAAGCCAGCCGTTGTTCTTAAACATGCCGAAGACGGAATAACTATTATATAATTCCCATTTCTCGGTCAGGGGGCTGATCCCTTTGTTTATCTATACGGTTAAATCAGGCGATTCTATATATGCAATCTCCAGAAGATTTCAAGTCTCACCTGAAACAATACGCTCCGTGAATGGGTTAATTGAGTCTGACCTCGTGCCAGGTCAAGCGCTTATCATCTCAACAACGAGCTACATCGTTCAACCGGGTGACACACTTTCCTATATTGCAAGCATCAGCTATATTCCCTTAGAGCTGTTGAGAACCGCTAACGGTCTCCAAAGCGATAACTTTACTGTCGGTATGAAGCTAACGTTGCCGAATCGACCCAAATATTTGGAGGAAGGGCTAAGCTATATTTTGCCTAGTACACCGGATCAGATTCAGAAAACCGTTCAAAACTTCGCAAACTTGAATACCTATTATGGTGTTTTTGAATATCATATTACGCCTGACGGCAGTTTGAGTGATCTCCCCCTCGATGATGTCGCTGTCAAAGCCGCACGTGCTCACCTTGTAGCTCCTCTTGCCACAGTAACAAATTTAACGCCAGGAGGGTTCAGTTCCGACATGACGAAACAATTGCTACAGTCACCGGAACTTCGAAACCGTTTAATCAATAACATCTATGCCTTACTGCAAACGAAAAATTACGCCGGTGTCAATGTGGATTTCGAGCGAATTCGGCCAGATGAACGGGACTTGTATTCCGGTTTCTTGAGAGCATTGAAAGAAAAGTTACAACCTGACGGTTATTATACGTCAGTTGCGGTACCGGTTAAAAGGTCCGAACTTGACCATCCGGGATATGATTACGGCGGAATTGCTAGCGCTGTCAACTTCGTGTTTATCATGGCCTATGATTTCCATGAAGCACATTCAGGTCCTGGACCTGTAGGTCCAATCGATGAAATTAGAAAAACGGTTGATTATGCACTTCAACACATGCCCCGTCATAAAATCATTCTTGGTGTCCCGCGGTATGGTTTCGATTGGACTATGGAGGGGAATGTACCGCTGACAGCCAAAGCGGTTTCCGTAAAATCAGCAACAGATACCGCAATTAAATATGAAGTGAATATTCAATACTCCGAGCAGCATCAGCAGCCGTATTTTGGTTATTGGGATGAGCAAGGACGCAGACATATCGTCTGGTTTGAGGACGCGAGGGCACGTGCAGCGAAATGTCAACTGGTTATTGACTATCAGCTGCTCGGAATTGGTGCGTGGCAGCTTGGCTTGAATTTCCCTCAATCCGCCTATCTTATCATGCACTTTTTCAGGAACAGAAGAGTCATTTAGTCCAAGATGCGAATCATCACTTTCCCTTTGGCGTGGCCTTCTCCCAAATACTGAATAGCTTCAGCAACCTCACTTAATGGATAGTATTTATCTATAATGGGTGTTACGACTCCAGCTTCAACAAGATTACCCAATTCCTTTTGATCATGTTGATTTGGCTTATGGATCAAGATGCCCATTTTCTTCTTCTCCGTCATTGAATCCAAGTCCCTAAGCACATCACTTGGAAAATACGAGCCATAGAACCTCCAACCATCACATAAGAACCTGATGGACTGAGTGCGCGCTTGTAATCGAAAATCGATCGATTTCCTACAACATCAAGAATCAAGTCATATTTGTGACCGTTCTTGGTAAAATCTTTCGTCAACGATCCCTTCAATATCAGCTCCGAGAACACTATATTTTGGCTTTATCATCCCCCCAAGGCGTACGAAATAAGGTTTTCCTCGCAAAAGATCCCAATCCCATGAATTGACGGATGCGGCATGAACGCGAACCAGGACTTCATTGTCTTTGAGTGTGGGTTTTTCTACCTCGACAAGATTAAGAACGTCTTTGGTTCCGTATTTCGTATAGACCATTGCTTTCATATCATACCTCCAACGATAACCCTATAATGCTTGATGTTATCATTTTTCGGGTCACTTTATGCCACATTGGATCTAAAAAATTAAAAAGCCTGAAGGAATTTTCCCTCAAGCTTTTGATATTCCATTCTCCTAATGAGAAGGAAGCCAGCCTACAATTTGCAATACCGTTAACGCCACTTCTATAACAATTAGAATCACGACAATCCACTCAACGAACAACCCTCGAATAGAATGGCTGATATTGGAAAATCCCTCAAGAATGTGATACAAAATGTCTGTTTTGCTTTTCAAAATTTTATAGCGATCATTCAGTTCAAAGAAATCCATCATCCCGTCATAAAATTCACTGGCCGTGCTATTCGTCCAAGTTAGATCAGGTTTATCCAAAATCATGATGTAGGCAAGCGTGTTGTACTCATGGCGTACGATTTTGGCTGTGGTTCTCGCCAATTCTTTGTTGCCCACGCGAAGCTTCCCTTTCTCTAATCGATCAATCATTCCTTCAAGTCCATCATGAATATCGCCAAGTTGTTCCTCAATCTTCTCTAACGCTACGGATTTGGCAAGCACTGTGGAGATGAGTTCAGGGTAAAAGAATTGATACTCGGCAACAATGACATACTTGTCTGTCAACTCCATGCTCTCGATTTCCTCGATATGCAGACTGTAATCATCCATATATCTATCCACATGCTGGAGCTCCAGATCAGGCTCAAAGGTTTGGATAAACTTCAAGAAAACTGTAATTTCATCCTTGTTTTTGTGATTCACAAATACAATACTTCCAAACGAAAACACCAGCACTTGCTGCAAGGAATCCGTTTCTTTTTGAAGGATTGAAGATAAAATATCCCCCCTCAGAATTAGCGGTTGCTCCCACGTGTACTTTTTTGGAATATGACAATGAATTGCTATTTTGTTTAAATCAATTTCATTCGTGACCGCCAGAGCTCTGAAAGTAATATCTTTCATGTTCACCACTCATCTGCTAAAAAAAGTTATGCTAACTAGTCTTGACAGAATAAGATGGCTTCAATCCTCTGCAGAACCTGTAATTTCCACTTTTTAACTTCTGGGGACCGGCTCATTCCCTACTTTTTCCCTGGGCAGCAAATATTTAAAGGCAAGCCTCAGAAGCGGCGGAACCGCGAAGAAAATGAACCATGTTCGAAATATTTGATAGCAGGTGACAATCGCAATATCCGCATGAACCTCTTTGGCCATGATTCCCATTTGATCCATACCTCCAGGTGCCATTGCCAAAAAGGCAGTCGCTCCTGAAACGTTATGCATGTTAGAAAGCATAAGGCTTAAACCTAACGAGCCCAAGATGAGAACGCAGCCGCTTACGATCGAGAGCCCAATGATTCGTACTTTATGCGTTAAACTCTCTGGACGAAGGAGTAAACCCACGTACGTGCCTATCAATAGTTGCGAAACGTCTAGAAGACCAGACGGCAGAGATGGCCCTGACACACCTGACAGATGAAGCGCGGCTGTGGCAATCATTGGCCCCAGCAAAAAAGCCGATGGAAAACGAATCTTTTTCGCCATCACAGCACAAATCACACAAACTATAGCGAATAAGAAAATATTAGGGAAAAGATCACTCCAACGCGCACTTACTCCCGCTATCTGCTCTATGCCCGACCGTTCACCGCCAAATAATGGACTAAAGATAAGAAGCGGTACGCAGAAAATAATGATCATCAACCGAGACACTTGGAGAAACGTCATCACAGTAAGATCAATGCCTTCCGTATCTTCAGCAAGGATGATCATCTGCGACAACCCGCCGGGAATACTCCCCATCAACACCGTTGGCAGCGGCAAGCCCGATACCTTGGAAATGCAGTAGGCGATGAGTGCGCTGAAAAGCAGCAGCAATACGGTCATTAGAATCATGCTGGGCAGTTGCTTTCCCATTTCTTGCAACGTGTTCACCGTGAATGTTAATCCAATGGAATAACCAATAATAATCAGTGCCGCATCACGTAAATAACTAGGCCACAGCGGCTTTACCTTTTTCAAGAAACGAGCTCCCAAGAAAGCAAACAGCATCGGTCCCAAGAGCCAAGGTAAGGGAGAATGAATGAGCGTAAATAACGTTCCTCCTACAAGCGACAAAGCAAGTGTGACGATGAAACGAATCACGGCTGCTCAGTCAATTCCGCAATACGTTTATTCACTTCACCTTGGTAGTACCCGCCATGATAACAGATAACGGTCTCGATATCGAAGGCTAGCAGCTGCTTAAGCGATCTTAGTGCTTCTTCCATATCAGGTGTAACAGCTGCCCGCGGCCCCATTAACTCGCCATTGTCGACGACCATGGCATCTCCGGCAATCAGCGTTTTGCTCGCATGGTGGTACAAACAGACATGCCCGGGCGTATGTCCCGGCGTATGAATGACGATTAGGCCGCCTGCAATTGGCAGCGTTTCTCCATCTGCGATCGTGCTCTCCACGTTGGGGTGCGACGGATATAGAAAAGTCTGCTCGAATTGGTTACGGATCACTTCCGGCAGCTGAGCCAGGAGCCCAGTCAGCCTCTCCGGGCTTACCTTGATCATCGGTTTCGCCCCATTAATGACGTCTTTATCGTCTTCATGGGCATAGACGATGGGAGACTCGTCTTCAGCCGCGAGAAACTCAGGCAGTCCGCCAACGTGATCGATGTCCTGATGTGTCAAAATAATAGAGCGCAGCGGGACATTCACGACCCCTGCTTGCTTTGCTAGCTCCCGAATCGCAGGAGCAGAACCCGGCATGCCCGTATCGATTAACACCCAGGACTCTTTGTCAAAAAGTATCGTAGGATGAATCGTCATAGGTCCCAAATTTAATGACAACATTTCAATGCCTTCAGCTATTCTCATGTGATTGCCGATACCTTAACCTCTATCCTTCTTAAGGCAAGATCTCGGCCACCTCCTTTTATTCAAGTCTAAAACCAATGAGTTCATTATAGAACTCGATAGTTTTATCGTCAATGAGAAACATTGACGTTCCCCCTGACTCATGTCAAGATAGGGGTGGAGGGATCGCGATGGTAGACTCGAAAAAAGATAAAATTCTGAATACAGCCATCGAGCTGTTCCGATCGAAAGGTTACAGCGCCGCATCCATGCAGGATATCGCCGAGGCTTGCGGGATGGCCAAAGCCAGCATCTATAAATTTTTTGCGACCAAAGAAGAACTATTTACAGCCGCATTCGTCGCATGCCATCAGACATTGCTAGATCAGGCTGCAGCACTTGACCGCGGAGCTGAAAGGCTGAGCCTGACTCCCAAAGAAAAGTTGCGGCGAAAGATCGAATTCCAGCTGCAATATACGGTTGAGAATCACCTGTTCATGATTGACTTCCGAGAATTGCCCATTACAACCAATGAACAATTCATCGCGGCATGGAAGCGCAAGAAAAACGCGCTGCACACCTGGCGCCGCGAACTGTTAATCGAAACATACGGCAAACTGATTGAGCCCTACATATGGGATATAGTTGCCATTTTCCGCGGCATTCATATTGAATACTTAGCTTATGTTCAGCAGAAAGTGATTGCCTTACCAATGTCCGAGTTAGCTGCGTTCATCGTGGATCGCTTGGATGCCTTAATCGACGACTTCATTCGGACAGCACCGAAGCCCATCATTGATGAAAGCAACACACATTTCAACTATTTGAATCCCAGTGATTCTCCCGCCCGTCAGACGACAATTGAGCAGTTGATTTCGCAAATGACCGTCAAGATCAGCGAGCTGTCAAAGCCGGATGATGTGCGCGAGGAGCTTCGCAAGGTTACGGTCATGCTACAAGAGGAATGCCTTCGCCAAACTTCCAATCCAACACTCATCAAAGTGTTTACCTCTTATCTTGATGTCGTTCCGGAACTAAGGCCCCATCTTCGCCAGCTTAACTATCTCCTGTCTTAATCTGCACAGCTCATCAAAAAAGAACCCCGCGATTACGAACTTAATTGTGGGGTTCTTGGCTTTCGTAGTGGCTCTTCCCCGCCTTAAGTCCGGCTTCAATAACCGTCATAGGTCCGTTTTCGCAGCACCTTGCAAGAGCTACAATAAAGACATGAAAACGAAACAATGACATGCCATAGATTGCAAAATGGAGAGGAGCCATATACACCATGAACAAATTATTCCGTTCTAGAACAGACAGCAAATTAACAGGCCTTTGCGGAGGACTAGCAGAATGGCTAGGTATAAATGCAACGATGATTCGCTTGTTGGTCGTCATCGCCGCTTTGTGCAGCTTCGGTACCGTAGTCCTTATTTATATGATCGGTTGCCTGCTTGTCCCTAAAGCGCCGCAAAATCAATACGATTTTACACCTCCATATCACAGCTAATGGGCTAGACAAGTAAAACGTCAGTGAAAACTGGCGTTTTTTCTTGTTTCACGAGACTAGAGGTAACGATACAGCCATAGATGAGCATTTGATTTTTTAGATTAAAATGTTGCGTTGTTCATATCATGTAAAGATCCATCTAATCTTGACTTGAAGCGGCAGGAGGACTGCATATGCCTGTATGGAATGAAGTGGATGAGGAAATTCGCCGCATGCGCGCCAGCCTCGAACAATGGCAGCAGCAAGACGGTTCTTGGCGATTTTGCTTTGAAAATAGTCTGTTAACCGACGCTTACCTGATTATCGTCCTTCGGACATTGGAAGTTCCTCAGGAGGCGCTAATCAAACAATTGCATGATCGCATCGCTGCTGAACAAGAACTGAGTGGCGCTTGGAAAGTGTATCAGGATGAAGCGGATGGTCATCTGGATACGACCGTAAATGCCTACTTTGCGCTTTTGTATTCAGGCTATAGCAAAAAAACAGACGAAGCGATGAAGAAAGCTGCGCGTTACATCATTGCTAAAGGCGGGATCAAGCAAGTGAAAACCTTTCTGACGAAGGTATTCCTGGCAACCGCAGGACAATATCCATGGCCATCCTCGATCATGATTCCGCTTGAATTTCTGTTACTGCCGTTGACTTCTCCCGTCAACTTTTTTGACTTCTCCGGCTTTGCTCGCGTTCACTTTGCTCCGGTCTTGATCATGGCCGACCTTAAATTTGTCAGAAAAAATGCGGCCACTCCGGACTTATCGGACTTGACTCTGCCCGTCCGTCAAAATCATGAGTCACCCCGCGGGTTCCAGGAGCTGCTGAATGAAGTGCATACCGGCATTAAACAGCTGACGAGTCTTCCCCAGCAGCTGCATAAACGAGCTATTCGATATGCAGAAACTTATATGCTTGACCGTATTGAAGCGGATGGCACGTTATATAGTTACGCAACGTGTACGCTGCTGATGATTTTGTCCTTGTTAGCGTTAGGCTATGACAAGAATCACCCTACGATTACCGCGGCGCTGAACGGGCTCTACTCCATGCTGTGGAACATAAACGGAAAGGTTCATCTCCAAAACTCACCGTCGACAGTCTGGGATACAGCACTGCTTGCCGCGGCGCTGCAGCAAGCGGGAACTTCACCCGATCATCCTTCGATCGCAAAAGCAGTCCATTATTTGCACGGTTTGCAGCAATCCAAATTAGGAGATTGGAGACTTCATGTCGCTCATCCAATACCCGGCGGTTGGGGCTTCTCCGAATCGAATACGATTAACCCCGACGTGGATGATACCACAGCAGCTCTGCGGGCCATACATGCAACCGCGCAGCGGAATCCTGAATACCAAGATGTATGGAACCGCGGGTTGAACTGGGTTCTGTCCATGCAGAATAAAGATGGCGGTTGGCCTGCTTTCGAAAGAGGCGTTACCAACAAGCTGCTGACGCTGGTCCCGATTGACGGCGCCTCCGCAGCTGCGATTGATCCGTCCACTGCGGATCTAACCGGAAGGACATTAGAATTCCTTGGCGCAACTGCAGGTCTGGACATCCGTCAAACCTTTGTGCAGAGAGGTGCGGATTGGTTGTTCTCGAATCAAGAGGCAGATGGTTCGTGGTACGGCCGTTGGGGAGTTTGCTACATCTATGGCACATGGGCAGCATTGACAGGGCTGATGGCGATCGGAACGAAACCCGATCACCCTGCAGTGCGAAAAGCCGTCGATTGGCTGCTAAGCATCCAAAACGAAGACGGCGGCTGGGGCGAATCCTGCAGCAGCGATAGCCTCAAACACTACGTACCGCTCGGCGCCAGCACGCCCTCCCAAACCGCTTGGGCGCTTGATGCGCTTATCGCGGTATGCGATGAACCTCTGCCTGCCATTCGCAAGGGCATGCGGCAATTGCTCCTGCTGCTGCACAAGGATGACTGGACAACGCGGTATCCAACCGGAGCCGGACTGCCCGGCAGCTTTTATTCCGACTATCACAGTTATCGATATATTTGGCCCCTATTCACCCTAAGCAACTACAAGAAGAAATATGAGCCTTTGTAAAATGAACAATACACGCCACGCTTACGTCAAATCCAAGGCAACTTTGCTATACGAAGGAGAATAATCATGAGGAAATTTATCAAATCCCTATTTCATAAGCGGTCATTTGCTGATCAGCTGGAGACTTATCTCGAAGCAACGGTGTTAAAGTGGAAAAAACGCATCAACCCTATAACGAACAGAATCGGTTTTGGCATTTATTTTTACAAGAACATCACCATTAATTTAAATCGCTTGAACAAGGAAATATTGGAAATTGCCCAAGATAGCGCGAAACTTTCGCACTTCAACGAAACCACATTTCCGAGTTTTATATCCGTCGTCGACGGCATCCATACAAGGATGTTCACGCATCTGCCGAATCACGTCATTCAACAAATTACAACTTTAGTTAAAAGGCTCCCAGGTTTCAAAGAACTGCAATCGATCTCACGAACTTATGGGTACATATGTGAACTTCAATACAATCAAGGAAGAGTATTTTTCGGATCTTTACAGATACACTTTATTAAAATAGAAAGATTGGCCGCTCCTTAATGGGAAGCATGGCTGGCGTCCTGCCTTTTTTGAATCGCATGCATGCCCATAATGACAGCCACAAGTTCGTAACTATCTAATTCCGCAGATTGATTTCGCAGTGTAAATGCTCCTGAAGAAAACCATCCGTTTATTTTCTCGAAATGAGCGACAAGCACGCCTGAGGAATCGGAGATTTCATATTCTTTTGAAAATGCCGGGGAGGTGATGTCATAACTGCCTCTCCCTTGCGTTTCGTACGTGAACTTTTTGGAAAACATCGCAAATCGGCTTCGCAGAACACCGGCCAAACTCCCACCCGGATGCGAAACCTCCCATTTTCCTGACAAGAACGGAAAGGCTCCTTTGTAAAGCAGTCGGTCATTAACGCCATACACATCGATGGCCGAGCCAAAGGAACTCTTTAAATCCAGATGCCCCATGTTTTTTTCCTCGCTGTCCAAAATCTCTGTAAAACCTGCATTAAAAAAATTATCGCGAAAAAATAAATTCATTTTCTCTCCTCCTTCAGTTAAAATCATCTAACAGGATGCAGAAAGGAAGTTTGTGAATATGAGACACACGACTTCAACAGTCCCAAGAGCAGCTGTTCGCGGATCATCGCTGGGTGTTATTTTCATGGCGTTATTCGGCACACTTTGGGCAGGGATCGGGATTGGCGGGCTTCAGGGCTGGGGTTCCACTTGGCTGATCATCACGGCTGTACTCGTTGGTGTAACGCTGCTCTCAGGCGGCATTTCGCTGCTTGTTGCCTCCAAGCAATTATCACAACCAGCCGATTCCGATACACGCCGCTGGAGACGTGTGTGGATGTGGTTTGGTATCATTTTCACCATAGAGGGTGCGGCAATTGGAGCCGCAAGCGCCATATGCACCGCTGCAAAACATTTTAATCTGCTTTTTCCCGTAATGGCCATTATCGTGGGTATTCATTTCATTCCGCTCGCACCGTTGTTTCGGATCAAAGCTCACTATGTAACAGGAGCACTTCTTACCTTGCTTGCGATTGTTACCCTTCTGTTTGTTCCTGAACATGCAGTGATTGGCGGTCATCCCGTCATTACATGGTGGCTCGTTGTCGGTTTTGGATCCTCATTAATTCTTTGGAGCACAGGATTAAAGATCTGGCTTGTAGGCAAGAGATGGGTAGCTGGTTCGTTAATTAACAAGGAACAATAGCGTTCACCTCATAAATGAGTGAACGCTATTGGTTTATTACTAAGCAAATACTCGTTTCATAAAAGCTAAACTGTCACGTTGATCTGTTTCCGGATCTCGGACTGTGCATTCCGCAGAAATCATCCCCTCATATCCCGAAGCCTTCAGCGCTGAAACGAATTGTTCATAAGGATACTGACCTGTTCCCGGTGAGAATCGCCCTGTATCCGCTAAATGGATATGCTGCAGCCAAGCTTTGTTGTCGATTAGCGTCTGAAGCGATTCTTTCTCTTCATCCATATGATAAAAATCCGCCAATACCCGAACAGACGGGTGATTTACTTGTTTCGCGAAACGAACAGCTTCGGAGACACTGTTAATAAGGTTAGTCTCTTTTTTATTTAACGGTTCAATCACTAACGTTACGCCAGTCCCGGCAAACTCTTCACCGATACGGGACAACAGATGCGTGAACTGCTCCTCTGAGCGGTTCTGTTCCCATCCATCGGGAATATTACGCGATCTCCCGCTTCCCAGAACGACATTTTTGGCTCCGACTTGATTTAGCGCCTTAGCCGCTTTATGTATATATCGCTGGAGACGCTCCTCATCAACCTCAGGCCCAACAACTTTTAAATCGCCAGGAAAAAAAATATTAAATGCCCTGACTGGGAGCGGGCTATTCATAAATAACGGCAATCTTGCCGCATATTCCGTTTCATTTTCCAAATTTAAAGAAACTAGCGCACATTCTATGTAATCAAATCCCAAATCCTTCAATTTCTCAGCCTGCTGAATCTCACTGCACCAACCAAAGGTATACATAGTCATCCATCCTTCTTATGTTCAATTTTTATGAAAAAGAACTAATGATAGCGCATACAAACCCATGTTAATTAAGACTCTATGGAGTGGAAAAAGTTGCTTGTCTTCTCTCTTAGATTCCCGGGAAACTCAAGCCCAAACTCGTTGAAACCAATCGTAAGCCATTTTACCTGAAATCTCATGAGTGCCCTCAAAAAGATCTAATGCCAATTTCTCTTCTGCTTCTAAAATCTGATAAATGCATCGAATCTGCTCATAAGCCTGCTTGGTTGCGTGTTCAGGAAAAATAGGATCACCTTTCCCTGCTTCAATGAGAAGTGGCCTAGGGGCAATCAAGCCAATCAGATCCGGCATCTCAGCTACAAGCGACAGACCTGGCACATAATTGTCTATACAGTGATGGATGGATAGAATGCTAGCTTGAAAAGTGTTCGTATACCCACTTACGACAGCTGCTGTTATGCGATGATCAATAGCCGCAGCGAATGAGCAGACAAGTCCGCCTCCGGAAATCCCCATACATCCAATCCTCGCGGCATCTACATCATCACGTGTGAGTAGATAATCTACGCAGCGCAAAGTTTCAAACACACGATAGCCAGCCATCGTTTGGCCCATGGCCAAGAGAAACGTAGATAGACTGTGACAAGAGTTTGCATCTTGTTTTTCACTGCTCAACTTACGATCACCAAAGCCTAAAAGTTCTGGTGCAACAACGATATAGCCTTTATTGACAAGCTCTACAGCGAAATCTTTCTGATAGCCCTTGTCTCCTGTTTTTTCCTCACCTTCTATCGTTAGACCTACAATATCCTTACTGCCATATCCGTGACCATGGCAGGCTATAATGGCCCCCACTAGCTCTTCGCGTTCCTTCGGAATAAGTATGTAAACGGGCATGTAGAGGCTGGGGTATGTTTGAATTTGAATTCTTTCTCTCGTATACGTGCCGCAATCCACAGATTCCAGAAGATCAGGACCAAGTTCGGGAATCTTCGCTGGAAACCCGCCTAACAACTCAACAAAACGCGAACGTAACCGCTCACTCCAGTTAAACCATTCCTCTTCTGAACTTGCTTGAAATTTTCCGGAAGGCGTTACACGATCGTACAGATGTTTAACATAGTGATCCGGGTTCCACATGACAGTCAGCACCTCGTTTTCGATTTAAAATGAACACCGATGGACTGCTTTTTATTTCAGCTTCAAACGTTCTCTTATCACAGATCTCAACTGTTCTTTCTCTTCTTCGGGAATCCACTCTGTTAATCTGGCTGCAGCAACTGGCAACATCCATGGATCAATCTCGTCCAATTGTAAATTGGAGTGGGCAAGATAATAATTGAAGTACACATGCCCCATCCTCTCTCTCATGGCTTGAAGTTGATCCTTCACATGGCTCGGAGCAGCTTCAGGAAGCGTACCGTAGCGGAACAAAATCAATGTGCGGGCAATGTCCCCGGCAGGATGGCCAACCATGCCTGTCATCCAATCAATGATCCACCTCTTCTCCCCAACCATCGCGTTATCCGGATGAAAATCGCCATGACAGACACGGTTGCCGTTTGGCAGGTCTTCAAGGATTTGAAGAATTGCATGTTTTTCATCCGTTGAAAGCTGAGGAGCTTGATGAATGTTATGCGCTAGCACTTCCTTTTGTTTACGAAAAGATTTGCCCCTCTCATCGGCAGGGACTTCACAACGATGAAGTGTGACATGCATGTCAGAGAGCATTTCTGCAAAATCATCCAGTTCTTGCGGATGCTCTGTCATTTTCTGAAGGAGTGGCTTGCCTTCTATGTATTCAAAGTTAATGCCGATTCTTCCCTCCATCTCTACTAGCTCATTAACTCTCGGGACAGAAATACCAAGCGATGCAACTTGTTTGGTCATCTCATATTCATAGATAATTGCCTCTTTTGGAAATCCGCTGCGGTATAACTTGATTACGCTTTCATCATTTTCTTGGAAAATCTCGGCTGTTCTTCCCTCTGCTATTCGCTTCATTCAGTGTTCCTCTCTTTTTGACTTGTTTCCTTATTTTAACATAGGATCCATACTTGTATCGATATAAAAAAGTTCGTCAAACCAAAAAAGACCGTCAGGCACCCTGACGGTCTTACTTCTCCTTTATTCGAACATAGCCCTCGCGATTACCGCAAGATCGTTAATATCAATGACACCGTCTTTGACTAAATCAAACTTCTTGACCAAGTTCCAATCTGGGCTTGACTCTGTTTTGCCATAGTTCGCAGCGGCAATTGCGATATCACCGACCGTTACTTTGCCATCTCCATTGACATCTCCTGAAGGGCTAGTATTTACGGAGCTCGTAAATGCTTGCAAAGCTTGAGTCAAGCTGCTTGTTGCTTGATCGATTTCTGCCTGCGTAACCGCGTTTGCGGCAACCGCAATAGCTGTATTAATTGCTGCTTGCAAAGTAGCTTTGGAACCTGTTGGGTATTGACCTGGTGCACTGCCTTCAACAGCCGCTTGTAGAGTTGCTTGCGCTTGAGCAATTAATGTATTCAAACCTTCTTTGTTCAGATCATCAGTGCCAGTAACCTTTACGTTATACGTAACAGCATTAAGTGTACTCTCTACACCTGCTGAGTTAGCAATTTGCACGGAAGAAAGCCGAATACTTGCATTAGCCGACTGTTTAAGAGCCTTCCATGTTAATTTAAGCAATCCTCCATCCGTGGAAACCGCATGATCAGTGCCTAGGCTTGCCAGCAAAATACGTACTTTGCCAGGCACATCCTTATTCACTGAAACGACTTCAAGACCGGTTTTCAGTGATAATGCTGAATCAAATAGGAAGGTATCCGCATCATAGCTGAACGTTAAATCCTGTGCGAAGATAGCATCCGACGCGTTCGTCGAAACATGAGCCAATCCATAGTTCACATCTAGGTTATTGCCGACTGCAACTTGAGACACACCTGTCAGCGTTCCTGTTAATTCAGTCGGTTCAGTCGGCACGGTCACATTAGGCACATCAGCCTTATACATCGTTAAATAATCCAAATTCACATTACCGATACTGCTTTCATCAATTCGATAGCTAATGACATTTTTACCCGCTTGTAAAGCCAAACGTTCAGAGCCTGTAAACCATTCATCCCAGCTAATCGCTGTTTTGTCCGGAGCAATCGTCTTTGCATGTGTACCGTTGACATAGACATTGATTTTCGCTCTTGCAGGCAACTGAACGGTAGGATTCGAAGTCGATTCCCCGTTTACTTGTTCTCCATAGGCGTATCTAACACCTACAATATAATCGCCGGCTTCTGCCGCATTGACAACAAAATTCGCTTCAGCGCCTGATTTCTTAGGCAAATGGATATATCCCGTTCCTTGGAAGTTCAAATGGCTGTTTTCTTTCGTGATATCACCTAACAGCACAGCATCTTCGGCTTGATACATATCTCCTTGTCCCAAATCGCCTGAAGGCAGGTCTTGCCACTCATTCGGAGCAACAGGTGTACCAAAATTAGGCGTACCATCTGCATTCCAACCGAATTTTTTAATATTGACCTGACGCCACCAGTTACGCCCTGTATCTTGATACACCCGTGAATGATAAACCATCCAATCTTCCGTACCATCTACGGATTTTACAAAACTTGCCCGGGCTGGTCCTGATACATCGCTTGTCGATACGAAAACATCATTTTTGCGCGTCCAAGAACTAGGATTTAAAAAGTTCCCGTCGGTATTCATAAAATAAGACAATCGGTAACCGTCGGATTGATAATCACCCTCGGACATCGTGATGAATACTTTGCCGTCACGCTGCAAGACACGAGGACCTTCCCCGCCTCCGCCCGGCAAGAATGAACGGTCAACCGTAATGGTATAAGGATTATCCATTGGAGCAATGGCCGGACCGATTGGTTCTCCGGAGCCCAAAGTGCCCCATACGGCGTAAAGCTTCCCTTTATTTTCAAAAACCGTAAAATCGTTCGCTTGCTTATAGACACCATTTTCACCCGCATATAAAGCACCTTTGTCAACATAAGCCCCTTGCGGATCATCGGTAACGGATTGCAGAACTGTCGCCATATGCTTGTAATCATAAGCTTTCAAGTCGGCACAGTAGTAGATATACCATTTCCCGTCAAAGAAGAAGATTTCCGGAGCAAAAATCCGGGTTTGCGTTCCTTGCGAATCAAAAACCAGCTTCTTCTCCCCTTGGTCTGTCAGGGTACGGGATTTGGATACATACACTTTATTCTCAGAGTCCAGGTTACTGGAAGAAACGAAGTAATAATAGCCGTCTTTGTAAGTTACAAATGGGTCCTGCCCTTGATAGAGCGGATTGTTGAATTTGTTATGTAGCGTAGAACTGGTGACACCCATCTCTTTCATAAAGGCGGAACGAGCAATGGATACGTTTTCAATTCCTTGAATTAATGCTTCAACCTTATCTCGGTCATTCATTTGTGCAGCATCAATCGTATTCAGCAGCTCTTCAGCCGTTTGTTTAGCAGCTTGGAGTTGGGTTCGATCATTCGCTGTTACTTTATCTCCAAAATTGTCGGCTAAATAATCCAACTTTTGAATTTCTGCGGTTAACTCGCTTTTTTTCGTTACCAACGTACGATCTGCCGGCAAGTAAAGGGCAGATTCAGGAACGATTTGCCGCTGCTGGCTTGCACTCTCCCATTCCATCTTGAGCCAAGTACCGCCCCAACCTTGTAAATATTCAACTTTGATGTCATAGTGTTTGCCAGCTTCCAAAGAGATAGGAACGCTATCTTGCGGTTTTTCCCAAGTTTGCTGCCAGAAGTCAATGATCAGCTGCCCATTAACCCATAGTCGAAACCCATCATCACCAACCATATGGAAGGTATAATCTTCCGTGTAGGCAGGAACTATTGTACCTGTAAAACGTGCCGTATTATAATCAGGTGTTCCCGAAAATTGATTAAAAATACTGCTAAATGAATCCCCATTTAGATTGCCAATAGCACGTGATCCACGCAGATCATCGAATTTGAATACGGTAATATCTGTTCGATTATCAGGATTCGGCACACATTTAAAGAAATCCCCCATCAATCCATGTCCATCCGAAATTGGATCTGCCGCACGAGCATTCATAGGCATATTGATCGTACATGCAAATAAGATAATAGCCATAAGTATCCCTATTACTTTTTTCATCGGTAATCTCCTATTCTCATATTCGTTTCTACTCCGTGGATATTGTGCTAACGTTCCGAGTTCATGCAAGAAACAAAGCCGGCAGCCTCGTCGCCTAGTGACACACCGCGTAACCTCCTTCCCCTATCTTGCTGCGTGATTTTAACTTAACATATTTTCAAACATATAGATTTGTAATATCCCGAGCTTTTTTACAATTATCTTTCCTTTTTATGTAAGCAGATGATAAGGAGCTAAAATCGTGCACAAAAACAAAAAAACTGACGCCAATTTTGTCCGGACGACAGTTCTATTCTGTGTAACTTTTAAAGTGTCATAGCTTGTCCATACCTGGCCAGGAACTCTTCCTTCTCCTTATAATCGGGCATTATGCTTCCCACGCGTCTCCAGAAAGAACGATCATGATTCATATGGGTGAGATGACATAATTCATGAATGATGACATAATCAATCACGTCGATTGGCGCCATGGCTAAACGATAATTAAAGGTTAATTTTTTAGATGAGCTGCAGCTTCCCCATTTGGTTATGGACTCTTCGATTTCAATCTCCTTTGGCTTAACCTTTAATTGTGCCTGATAGATCTTGATGCGTTCGGCAATGATTTTCTTGCAGCTTGAGAAATAGAACTTCTTAAGATTTATTTTCAACTCTTCCTCAGTAAGCCCGGAGGTCTCAATCAATTCATGGAGAAAATAATACTTCCCAAGATGAAGGAATTTCCCCTCCTCTTGATATTCTTTTATTCCAACGGTTTCTTTCGATTTCTCTATAAGCTGTAATTTCTCTACGATTTGTTTGCCATGATGTTTTACAAGGCTTATTATAGTCTCCTGGCTTGTATCGTTAGGAGCTTTAATGGTCATGTAGCCTGTGTTATCGATTTGAATCGATACTTTCTTTCTAACGCCATAGGAAACATGAAATTCAATCGTCCTATTTTCTAACTCCATTTTCATACTAGTCATCGGTCCTTTACTTTCACTACGGTACCTTCTCATTTTACCTTTCTCAAGAAAAAAAGACCAATCCCAATGTTGGGGACTGGCCTTCCTGCTTACTCGCTTTTTTGTTTCTCAACGGTGTCTTCTTCCAATAATCCCTTCGTTCCTTGTCTAAACTCCTTGATTGTCGTACCGAAAGCACGGCCCAATTGAGGCAGTTTCGTAGGTCCGAACAACAATAACGCCACTACTGCAATGATGATAACACCTGAAACACCAATACCTGAAAGCATGAAAAGCACCTACCTTCTGACCTGCATTTATTAAAATTTCACCATAAGCGCTGTGATGTACATAATGAGAATCCCTGCCGATAACCCACCGAAATTCAACCAGGAAACAGGCGACAAACTGCGTTTTTCGGATTCTTTGATGATCATTTTGGAAATCACATAAATGACTTGAAGAATAGCGCCAGCACCGATTCCAAAGAATAAAGCCGCCAAAGTATCGTTGAAAATGAATCCACCGGCCCAAGTTCCGATGATGGCTGGCCCCCCTGCGATTAAAGCTAATGTAACAAAAGTCTTCCAGCTAGGACGCTCTTTAAGCAATGGAGCAGCGATCCCCACGCCTTCTGTAATATTGTGCAGGGTAAAACCAATGATCAAAAAAGTTCCCAGCGCTGCCTCTCCGACAGCAAATGCGGATCCAATGGCAAGGCCTTCACCGAAATTATGCAAACCGATGCCTGTAGCGATTTTCCGGGACACTCTGCTTCCCTGAGGCGTTCTGCTGCTTAATTTTCGGTCATTCGATTGGTCAACGGCGATCAAGAATAAACAGCTGAGAAGTGCGCCAAACCACACTAAGCCAGTTCCCTGGAATACACCAGGAGCTTCAGCCGCTATTTCAAACCCTTCCTCGAACGTATCAATGACAAGAAAAACTAAGAGTCCGATCGTCAAAGAAAGAATCACATGCATGCCTTTCACCGAAAACCGGCGCAAGAAAGGATACCATAGAAGACCTAACCCCACAGGAATGACACCGACATAAAATCCAATTAAGGCATATTGAGCAAAAAGCTTTCCTGTCGGAGTCGGCGTAGCTGCTGCTGCTGCAACCTCACCTGTGAAAATTAATCCATTGGATGTGATTAATTTAATTTCATGCGGGTCCCCTTGTACCCACGGGTAGGGAATATGGATCGTTCCTCTCTCGAATCGTTGCAAGGTGTCGCTCGGTGAAAACTCTGCGTTCCAGAACGCTCCGTCCACAACGACTTGTGCAATTGTTATTTCCTCAGGGCCTGAGTTCAGAACCTTCACTTGAATACCATCATCATTCAGCGTGATTTTCTCAACGTTCACAACTTCAATAGGCGCAGCAGGCTCACTTTCTATACCAGTACCTACTTTGGCAATCGTACCGATGATTCCAATTAACAAAATGAGCGGGAGAATTCCCCATAAGATAGCTTTTAATGGCGGGGATGACGTCTTGGTTTCCCTTTGATCTGCGTAACTCATTGAGCAATTACCTCCTTTCTTATTCAGCTATGAAGAAGCCCATCCATCCAAGCTCCGCAAATTCACTTTGATGGGCATGAAACATATATTTCCCGGCGGATGGAAACACGATTTCCAGAATACCGCGTTCCCCTTGGCATTGCATGATCGTATCCGTAAATTGAGGACGAGCCTCAGGGTCCGCGCCGGTTGCATAATAGTTGAAAAAGTTCGCATGAAGGTGAAAAGAATTGATCAGATCGAATTCCGTCAAATTACTGAGATAAATGCGTACAAGTTCTCCGACCTTAACTTTAATTGGTTCTTGTTGATAGGCAAAAGCATACCCGTTCACTGTGTAAATTTCGTTTTCTCCATCGAGATCCAAATCAAACCCGTTCATGACCATACTGAATTCTAGGGCTGTAGCTCTTGGTTTCTTGGGATCAATGATGAAATTCCCATAGAGTCCCTTATGAATATGTCTGGCTAATGGAGCAACATGGCAATGATATACATGCATCCCGGCTGGTTTGGCTTCAAATTCGTAAGTAAACGTATCTCCGGCATTGACAGCTTCCAACCCATCCATATTCGTCGGGTGCATCCCATGAAAGTGGATGGAATGCGGATGGCTCGTTGCATTGCCGAAATGAATACGCAGCACATCGCCTTCAGTACAACGTATGGTCGGGCCAGGAATGGTGCCGTTAAACGTCCATCCAGGGAACTTAATGCCCTTGGCAATCTGAACTTCATTCTCATAGGCAGTAATTTCATACTCACGCAATGTTCTTCCATCCGGAAGTTTGCTTACCTTGCCATAATCAAATGCTGTCAATGCTTTCTGTGCGGCTTTAAATCCTTCGGTAACGTCATTACTAGGCACATAGCCATGCTTCATGCCTTCATGCAGCTGCCCTTTCATCGCCTTATGAATGTCATGTTTATCCGCTACCAAGGTCGACTTTCCAAATAAAGTGGATGGATGTAATAAAGCAGCTCCAATTACAGCAAAAGCCCCAGCACCTCCCATCTTCAAAAGTTTACGTCTTGAGATCTTATCACTCGAATCACGCAGCATCGTTGGACCCTCCCCCATTAATATTGCTTGTTTACAATTATTTTGCATTAAGGAAACATTTTGCGTAAAAATTTTGTTTCCATTGGGACAAAAAGTTTGCCCAAGGAAACACTTTGACTTAAATATATGCTTTAACCTGGTTTTTGTAAACCATTTTTTTGTTAAGAATACAATATATTTATCATGCTGCTGCCATCTGTGCGCCTCTACATTGCCCTATCTATGAAGATGTCCAATCAAATTTAAATGATAGAACATCTAGTATATTAAGAGCACTCTAGGGGAGGGAATGGCATTGAGATTGTACGAAATAAAAGGTTTCTATGACGCAATCGTTAGTTTAGGCAGTGCTTGTAATCCTTCGCTGCAATTAAAACGCCACCGCTTAAGAACATTCTCAGGTCCGCTGGATTGGCATGTATCCCTTTCACTTTCTGATGTAAACCGCTTGTTGAAGAATAACTTCCATAACTTCATGGATTTGAGCCATATGAGATTAATAGACGGGGATGCTCATTTATTAGAGGACGGAGTCCCCATTCAATCTGTAAAGTCGCATTTTGTAAAAGACACTTTGTATAATATTCTTTCCGTTCATGATTTTCCGATAGACCCTAATCAACACTGGACGATGACATACCCCTCTTATCGGGAGAAAATGAATCGTCGAATAGACAGATTGATGGATAAGATGCAAACCAGTCGAACAATACTGTTTGTTCGATGGGCCGCCAATTATGACCAGGCCGTTGAGTTGCAAACGGTTTTATCCGAAATGGTAAAGGGTCAGTTTAGCGTCCTGATCCTCTGTCCAGTTGAGAGCACCAATTTGGTATCATTATTGGATTGGGGCATTGAAAGAGTATGTGCCGTGGAGGTTCCTTCTGACCCTAATCGGAATGCAACATGGGATTATGTCTTCCAAGGGGTAAAGATCAACTAGAAAAAAGAGTTAAGCAGTAAGCTGCTTAACTCCTTTTTCTAATCTGCGCTACTGTTTAGGTTACTTTTTATACACCTTATCGTAAGCGTCCTGATAAATTTTGATGAATTGATCCATACCGGAATCTTTAAGACCTTTCAAGTAGGCGTCCCAATCCTTATCAATACTCTTAGCGCCCATAATGAACTGCAACATGGATTGTTTCACGTAATCCGTAATAATCGGCTTTAATTGCTTAACTTGATTCGCTTGTTCATTGGTCAAGAAAATATCCGTCGGGAACTCTTCCTTCGGCTGATGCCCTTCATACAATTCCTTCGTGGCCTTGTACAAACGTGTTTCCAATCCATCCATCGTATAGATGTCTTGGCTCGCAGCATAGGATGTTTCACGATATTCAGCTGAACGAAGGTTCGGCCCCATTTGGTTCCAGTGGTCGTTCTGTACCTGGCCAACGCCGTAAGATGTTTCTTTTACCTTGAACTTAGCGGCAGTTCCACGCGTGTTTTTATCATTCGCATCCGCTTTCACCCAGTTGCGATTTTCCTCTCCGAAGTTGGACAACGTCGTGCCTTCATCCGAATAGAGATAATCCGCCAAACGAATGGCTGCTTCCGGATTTTTGTTTTTGTTCGTAATGGCAAATACGGAATTCCCAATCCCGATATAGTGCGCAGTGAACGAGGCTCCATCCGGACCCGTCAGCGGAGCAATCGGATCATAGTCCTTGTGGCGAGTCGCCGCCGGCGATGCATCGGTGAATTCACCAAACCAACCTGCCGGGATTGCACCTGCAATGGCCGTGTCAGGGCTGTTTCCTTTTTGTGAAAGCGCATCCGATTTCTGTGTAAAAGCTTCCTTATCGATCAAACCTTCCGCATACAATTTATTCAAATATTGCAATCCTTTTTTGAAGCCTGGCTGGTCTACAGCTGTTCCCAGCTTACCGCCATTTAGCACGAAATAGTTATTGTCGGCATTAAAATAAACGAACGCGTTCATAACGAAGGTTTCAATATCCGTATGCCAACCCGTTGGTGAACCGGTGAACGCAATTTCATCGGCTTTGCCGTTGCCATTCGGATCTTTCTCCTTAAAAGCTTTCAACATGTTGTAGAAATCGTCCGTCGTCTTCGGCGCACTCAGTCCAAGCTTCTGCAGCCATTTCGAGTTCACCCACATTTTGGCGGAGAATTGGCAGTGATAACACTCATTAACCGAAGGAATCGCGTAAATATTGCCATCCGGCGCTGTAATCGCTTTTTCCAGATAAGAAATATCTTTGAACGCCTTTTTAATATTTGGCGCATATTGATCGATCAGCTTATTAAGCGGCAGCAAAACGCCTTGTTGACCGTATAACAACTGCTCTTCTTTCGTGAGATCCCCTGACATGAAAATATCAGGATAGTCGCCACTTGCCAGCAGTAACTGTTTTTTCTCTTTCAAGGCCGCTGCTTCACCAGGTACAAGCTGCCAGTTCAAATGAATATTCGTCTTATCTTCCAAATATTTGGTAAACCAGTTTATATTCAAATCCGCAATATTCGCCGATTGCGGCGCGAAAGCACTCATGTTGATTTTATTTTTGGCGATTGGAAACCCCGTTACATTCACGTTGCTTCCTCCATCTGAACTTCCGCCTCCATTCGGAGTAGCGCTGTTCGGCTCGCCGCTGCCTGATGTGCAGCCGACCACAAACGTAGTAATGAATACGATTAGGGCTATCGATTTCCATGTTCTATTGGTTCTTTTCATCCCCATACTCAAACCCTCCTTGTTTGTCTTCGCCAATCCATCTTCGTGGGGGCAAACCGGAGTTATCCGCTGCCTCGCATCCCGCCTTTCATCCCTTACCAGGAATCAGCCTTTTAAAGAACCAATCAGTAGACCCTTCACAAAATGCTTTTGCACAAAAGGATAAAGAATAAGAACAGGCGCACTCGCAACGACAATGAGTGAATATTTAAGCAGCTCCTTCAAGCCCTGTCTCTCCGCTAGTTCCCTGACGTCTTTAATCATTGTAGGATCAATGGAGTTCAGGATTAGAATGTTGCGTAAAATTAGCTGCAGCGGATATAAGTTAGCGCTCTTCAAGAAGATTAGAGCTTCGAAATAAGAATTCCAGTACCCAATTGCATACATGAGAACTAGTACGGCAATGATCGGTTTAGATAACGGGATGACGATTCGCGTTAAAAATTTGAAGTCGCTGCATCCGTCCAAATGTGCGGCCTCCGTTAGCTCGGAAGGAATCGATGTTTGGAAAAACGTCCTCGCCAGAATAACCTGCCAGACGGATATCGCGCCTGGGATAATCATGGCCCATCTCGTATCGAGCATCCCCAGTCCTTTTACCGTCAAATAATAGGGAATTAAACCTCCGCTGAAAAGCATCGTGAAAACAAACAAAGCCGTGATCACATTGCGTCCATAAAAGTTTTTACGAGAAAGCGGATAAGCAGCCGTAATTGTCAACGATACGCTAATTAGGGTCCCTACGACCAGATAGAACAAAGAGTTGCCGTACCCTTTCAAAATTTGCGGATTCTGAAAGACGGCTTGATAACCTCGCAGTGTCGGCTCAACAGGGAGAAGCCACACTTTGCCTGAAATTACAGCAGATGATGAACTGAATGAGGAGCTGACGATATAAATTAAGGGATACGCTACGATGACTAAACAAATGATCAAAAACAGATAGACGAAGAACAGATAAACACGATCTATACTGCTTTCAACG
The DNA here is from genome assembly GCF_058790355.1 of Paenibacillus sp. FW101-FHT12H11. NCBI lineage: Bacteria > Bacillati > Bacillota > Bacilli > Caryophanales > Paenibacillaceae > Paenibacillus > Paenibacillus sp. FW101-FHT12H11. The sequence goes on from NZ_JBYTCO010000002.1 coordinate 66,301, forward strand.
ATGCGGGTCGTTGATTTTCGTGATTTTAACGATAAGGCTTGCTCGGGATTCATCATCTTCTCAGCCTCCTACCACAGACTTGTTTCGGAATTTTTCCTTGCCACATAATTTACAACGATGAGCAGCAGCAAGTTCACGACGGCATTAAATAGTCCGACCGCTGCGGAGAAACTAAAGTTCGCTCCGACTAATCCCATTTTGTATACATAAGTCGAAATAACTTCGGAAGCCCCAACGTTGATGGCATTTTGCATCAGATACACTTTCTCAAACCCTACGTTCATGATTTGCCCTGCATTCAAAATAAGCAAGATTACAGCCGTTGGCATAAGACTTGGCAAATCGATATGGATCATCCGCTGAAAGCGAGATGCGCCGTCCACTTTCGCAGCCTCATATAAGTGCGGATCTACCCCGGCCAAAGCCGCAATATAGATGACCGAAGCGTAGCCGGTAAACTGCCAGACGTCGGAGAGCACATAGACGGTTTTGAAATACTCCGGCTTTGACATAATATTTTCTGCTGGAAAACCGAATTTATCGGCAAGTAGATGGACAAATCCAAGTTGTGGAGAAAGGAATAGCATAATGATCGAAACCATGATAACGGTGGAAATGAAATAAGGCGCGAAGGTGACTAGCTGTACGGCTCGCTTAAACACGCCATTTTTCAACTCGTTTAAAGCTAAAGCAAGAATGATAGGCGCAGGAAAACCTACAATTAGTGAATACAGGCTTAGGAGAGCCGTATTTTTAATAATTCGCCAGAAAATCGGCAGCCGGAAAAATTCAATGAAATGTTTGAAACCAATCCAATCGCTCCCCCAGATCCCTTTGGTTACGACATAATTCTTAAACGCAATTTGCACGCCAGCCATCGGTACATATTTAAAAATAAGCAAATATAGAAGTGACGGCAGGATAATCAGATAGAGCTGCCAGTTTTTCCTTACCATTCTCAATGCAATACTCATGGAAACTCTCCCTCCAAAATGCATGTAAATTATCCATTTGTTTAAGCGCTTACAAGGACTATCATAATGGACTGTCGAACAAATTTATAGGGATCATTTTTAAGATGAACTGTCCATTCATAAGGTGGTGTGTCGCATTTCAAAGAAGTTTGCTTTCAACTATCAGAACTTGTCTATTGTTAAAAAAATGGCGATAGGCTATATCGTGATCATCTTTATTCCGATCATCTCTTTCGGATTATTCCTGTATAATCAGAACTATAACAGCTTCCTGGAAGAATACGCACAAGGCAGACAAAAAATCGTGAATCAAGTGTTAAATAATATAAGCATCAGCACAGTGCAGATCGAGTCCGCCTATCAGCTATTCCAAAATAATTCCAATACGATCGCTTATCTAAGCGGGAATTATCGAACGGATTTTGAACAAGTTTCCAACTTCTTGACCTATATTCGACCCTTATTTTCCTATATCCTGTCGTCCAATCGAATGATTGATGGTATGACAATCTACATGGAACAGCAAAATGGGATGATTTTTCGACCGGAAATGGCCAGAATGGACGAGTTCAAATTAGGAGAAGGCATCCGAAAGCTCCAACTAGGTGTTGGGAAATGGGTAACGTCAAGCAATGGATCCGATCCAAACATCGACCTTCATTATGTTCACAAGATAGGGAATCGAAATTTTGAGCAGGACATTGGTCTACTCGATATTAAAGTTACCTCCAAGCTGATTAAACCGCTGTTTGAATCGTTAAATTTAAATAGCAAAAGCAATCTGTATGTGCTTGATCAGGATCGCCAAGTCATCTCGCGTATTGAGAAAATTCCTTTAAATAAAGTTTCAGAAAAGGCCCTATTGGACAATTCCTTCCAAACCAACATGAAGTACTACTATCAAACTGTAGGCGGAGATAAGATGTTGATTGAATCCTTTTATGCTGACAGTTTGAAGCTGCATTTTGTTATGATGGAGCAAGTAGATGATGTCTTTAGCGGGATTAAGAAAAACAAATATGTCCTTGTGATGATCGTAACGATCCTACTATTGACGTTATCCGGTATGTATTATCTGATCGCAAGTTCCATTACGAAACGGATTTTGAAGCTTTCCAAGCATATGCGGCGGGTCGATGAAAACCACTTTCCCTTATACGTAGGAGAAATTAATAAAGATGAAGTTGGGCATCTGACCTTGTCTTACAATGCCATGATCCGGCGAATGGACGAGCTGGTCAATACTGTGCACCGCTCTGAAATGCTGAGGAAAGAGTCCGCGTATCAGATGATGCAAGCGCAGATCAAACCTCATTTCCTCTACAATACGCTTGAGTCCATACGCATGATCGCAGAAGCAAACGATGATTCGGAAGCGGCCGAAATGTCCTATACGTTAGGCAAGTTGTTCCGCTACAGTTTATCGGGATCAAAAAGTGAAACGACCTTGAAAGAAGAAGTTGAAAATGTCAAAGACTATATCAAAATTCAACAAATCAGGCTCGGCGACCGGCTGCAAGTAAGTTTCATGATTGACGCAGCGATCGATCATTTTATTTGTCCCCACTATATTTTGCAGCCAATCATTGAAAATAGTATCGTCCATGGGATTGCAACCGTAAGAAAACAAGTTACCCTCTCTATTCGTATTTGGGAAGATGCCACATTCATGTTCATTTCTGTTAGCGATACGGGAGCGGGTATTGGGGAGGATCAGCTCGTGCGGGTTCAAGGTGTTTTGAATGGTAAAATAGATGCTTCTCAGTTACAGAGCGGCGGCGGCGGACTCGGCATTGTGAATGTCAGTGAACGCATCAAAATGTTTTTTGGCGAAGGTTCAGGTACCCAGATCACGAGTAAACTTAACGAGGGAACGACTTGTTTACTCAAATTAGGCAAGGGGGCGGCACAATGAAGCTTATGGTTGTCGATGACGAACCTATCCTATTGAATGGCATTATCCGTATGATAGAGAAAGCGAACACTTCTTTTACCGAAATTGTCGGAGCAAGCGATGGGATTGACGCGCTGCACAAACTGGCAACCTTTCAACCCGATTTGATCCTAACGGATATTCATATGCCTGAAATGGACGGACTCGCGCTTATTAAAGAAGTGCAAGCGCAGCATTATGGCAACCGCTTTGTTATTATTACCGGTTATGACGACTTTGCGTATGCTAGACAAGCGCTGCGTTACCAAGTCGTTGACTATTTATTAAAACCAATTAATAAGGTTGAACTCGTAGGCGTGCTCGAGAAAGTTGAACAGACGATTCGAATCGAACAACGTCAAATGAGAGAACATGACCTCCTGATGCTGAAGGAGCATCTCCTTCATGATATGCCCTTTGAGGACATGCCGCTCAAGCCGGAGCAGCTGCACACGCTTCTACCAGATCCGTTTATGACAATCCTCGTTTTTCAACCTAATGAAGATACGCCGATGTTAACGATTGAACGCATGAAACAGATGTGTAACGTGCTATCCGAGATGCAGTTTAGGGCTTACACTTTTCAATCCCGGTTTTTAAGGCAAACTGTGCTGATCCTGAACGGGATGCATGTGCCATCAGAGGCAGAGCTGCAGCAAGCTTGTGGTGATTTGGTAGAGAGCAAAAACACGCAATACAGCGGACTTGCCATTGGCGGTAGTGGCAGAATAATGGATATAGATCACTTGCAGGAGCTGTACATGGAAGCGGTGGCTGCCATGCTATTTAACCGGCACTTCGCCAACTGCAGCTTCAGCGTATATCGAAAAGATGCTGAACCTATCGGCCATGAATTGGCTCCAGTCCAAGCGAACAATTATTTGATTGCTTTCGAGCAAATCGAAAAAGAGATGCATTCCCTGCACCTTCATTTCCCTGACTGTGATCACAAGATCAGACTTCGTGAATTGTTTCTCAGTCTTGTTAGCGATCACAACCAAAGAGTCGGCACAATGCCTGATGTCGCTACTCATTCTAAAACCACAGGACAGCTCCTCCCCTTTGAGCGGCGTCCTGAGCACAGTCAGCCACACACGCAGGCTATCGATAAAATCGTTTCCTTTGTCGAACAAAACTATAAGTTGGATTTATCTCTCGATGTGGTTGCCGACCATGTGCAAATGCATCCGAATTACATCAGCATGCTGTTTCGCAAAGAGATGGACCTCACCTTCCTTCATTACTTACATACGTTTCGGCTCGCCAAAGCCAAGCAGTTCATGCAAGATCACCCTGACTGGCCGATCAATACCATTGCTGAACTCGTCGGCTATGAAAATCCGCGGCATTTTTTCAAAGTGTTTAAAAAATTTGAAAACACAACGCCCGGACAATACCGGCTCGGAAGTTCATCGATTTAAAAGCAAAAAGAAGCAATCGGCAGCTTCCCCGCCAATTGCCTCTTTTCTTTTACTTGAGAATCGAACTCGCCTGCTGCATGATCTCCTCGATCAGATTCCCGGCTTTCTCTCCGTCCGTCAGCATCCTTGTCCCTTGCCCTGCCCATAAAGACATATATTCCGCATTACGCTGCTCAGCCGAAGCATTTCGAATATCTCTTGTAATCGTATTCTGGGTTGGAAACGGCAGCGGTTCAACGCCTCGCTCGTCCCATTGCCGAATAAACGAGTTTACAATGCCTCTCGCCGGGCGGCCTGAGAATGCCTTCGTGATAACGGTGCTTTCCTCCGTACTTTTCAAAAGAGCTTCTTTGTACGCCACATTCGCACCTGATTCATAAGCGGTCAGAAACCTGGTTCCCATCTGAACGCCTTGGGCTCCAAGGGCAAGCGCAGCAACGAGACCACGTCCGTCCATGATCCCTCCAGCGGCAATAACAGGAATCCGAACTTGATCCACGATTTGCGGTACCAAGGCCATGGTGCCAATATTGGCTCCCATCGGATGGCTCGAAATGTCAAAGGTTCCACGATGCCCTCCTGCTTCGCTGCCTTGTGCCACAATCGCATCGCAACCGGCCTGTTCAGCCAAGATAGCTTCTTGCACAGTCGTGACCATCGTCACGATTCGTAAGCCGGCTGCTTTTGCCTTCTGCCTATAAGACTCCGAAAGAACACCGAAAGCCGTGCTAATGACAGGCACCTTCTCTTCCAGTAATACAGCGATTTGCTCATCGAAATAATCAGGAGTGCTGACGTTTTCCCCAGTGGCTTCCGCTATCCCCAGCTGGCCGCGCACCTTGTTAAGTTCCTGTTGCACAACTTGTGTTCTCGTGTTGTTGTCAGGCACATGAATAGCAAACAGATTGACTCCGAAGGGAGCATCCGTCAACTCCCTTAACTCCCGGATAGCCACTCGAATCGCGTCCGGTGTCATATAAGCGGCACCTATCGTGCCGAGACCACCCGCATTGGAAACGGCCGCCGCCAGATTCGCAGTGCCTGGACCCCCGGCCATTCCGGCCAAAAATAAGGGATATTTGATTTTAAAAATTCGACAAATATCCGTTGTAAGTTGAAGGCTCATGTTCTTATGTCTCCTTTGAAACGCGCTAAGCATCAGCGAGCGCACGCGCAATAATTGTTTTTGCCTCTTCGGCAACTGCAGCCTCTTGGTCTTCAATGGCCTGCATCCAGATCAACATGGGTATGTACACGGCGATTAAACGAGCTAAGCGGTTCGTCTCTTCATCCACTTCTCCATACTCGGCAAAAAAACTCGCACGAGCACTTGGAGGTAAAAAGCTATAAACAACATTCAAGTCACAAGCAGGGTGGCCGATATTCATATCCCCCCAGTCTATGATACCGGAAATGGCTCCTTGCTCATCTACCAACATATTTTTAAAATGCAAATCACCATGCAAAAAGATTTGTCTTGGTTCTACTGGTTCTGTGTTCAGTTGGTGCAAATATTCGGCCATTGCCTGATAATCTTCATCACTGATATGAGCTCTGAGATCAGCTAGGAAACCTAGCATTTTCTCTTTTCGTAATGCAATATCGGTTAGATTCCTATGGTCAAATTGAATTCCGCTCTCTATGGCAAGTTGAATAGGAAATGAATGAAGCCTTTTTAAAAATTGGGCAAGAATTGGTGTTGATAAGGTTCGTTGCTCATCCGTCAATCCAATAGGGAAATTGCCTGTTAAATAAGCATATCCAAGAAAAGGTGCCGGATATTCAAAGTCGCCTTCGCCAAAATATAGCGGTTTAGCATAGGGAATGGGTATGTACGCCTCAAGCATCGGTAAAATTTTGCCCTCCATTTGCAATGGAGCAATCGCCACTTTCCTTCTTGGAAAGCGGAAAACAAAATCATCACCTACGCGGTATACGGTATTATCCCAACCATAACCAAGTTTATGTATCGTTAAATGCGCTAGCTGGGGAAACTGGCTTGTGATTAATTTCTGAGCTAAATCCTCTGAAACCTCCCACTCTGCATCCCAAAGATTCGAACCTCCCAATTGCCTCTACCGCCTCTTCATCAAAATCAACTCGAAAAAAGAAAACCGCGCAATGCGCGGGTGATGAAAGGTTGCTTATCCTTGTTTATTTGGAATATACGATCCGATTCAAACTAAAATAGCTTTCCAAGAAGCTTCTATCGTCTGTTGGATTTTGCTATCGGTTAACTCAAATTTTTTCACGTAGTAGCCTTTGACAATGGACGTAACAATCCCATATGTGATGGAATTGCAAAAATTCACATCCAATTCCCGTATGACGCCATTTCTCTGCCCTTCTCTAATCAGAGCCAGGATCGCTTCGCGAGAAACGCTGTCATCTTCCAATTTGCGCAATTCAGGTTTAATACATGGCGAATAGGAATAGGCATCGATGAAACGGAAGTGCTTGGGGAATTCCACCGCGAAACGAATCCTGTTCGTATGAAGGCATTTAAAGCGCTCATACAAGCTTAACTCAACATCGTACCCCATCATCAGGTGATCACCGAGAAGAATTCGACATTCCCGATACAGCTCATTGATAAGCTCTTCCTTATTGCTGAAATAGTTAAAAACTGTACCCGATCCTACATTCGCTCTTTTCATAATTTTGGCGAAAGTAACGGCCTGCAGCCCTTCTTCATCTATTAAATCCAATGTAGCATTCAAGATATCTTCTCGTTTACTCATTCTACACACCTCGTTAACCTCAACTTTAGTATGTACAACTGGGAACGTCAAGTATTCGGAATGTATATTCTGTAATTTCATGGTTTTTTCAAAGAAAATGCGGCGAAGTGACGCTATTTCTGATGAACTTTTCATACATTTGGAATGTTCACTCCAAAAATGTGTTGACTTCTTCTTTCTCAGGCCTTATGATGTGTTGGAACAAACACTCCAAAGACGAAAGGGAGATCACACACATGTCTTCATCCGCTTCTGCTTTAAATGGACGATCAAGTACGTCACCGATCGTTCTGGCCATTATACTTGCATGCCAACTTATGATTATTTTGGACGGCTCGATTGTTATTACTTCCCTGCCGGAGATTGGACGCAACTTGCACCTGTCTGCAACAGATTTATCCTGGGTGCAAAATGCTTACTCGTTAACCTTCGGCGGACTTCTGCTGCTCGGAGCAAGAGCGGGCGATCTCTTAGGACGCAGACGCGTCTTCATGGCCGGCATCGCCGTATTCACGCTGGCATCGTTAATCGCTGGTTTCGCCAATTCCGCTGAGAGCTTGCTAATCGCTCGTTCGATTCAAGGCTTAGCCGCTGCTTTTGCCGCACCATCAACCCTTGCGCTGCTTATGGTTAGCTTTCCGGAAGGCAAAGAGCGGACGCGCGCCATCTCCCTCTATAGCGCCGTGTCCGGTGCCGGCGGAAGCGTCGGGCTTGTGCTCGGAGGCGTTCTAACAGATTTGATATCTTGGCGCTTAGGCATGTTCATCAATGTACCTATTGGTATCGCACTTATTCTTTTAGCTCCACGTTATCTCAAAGAAACGCCGCGGTTAAACGGCCGATTCGATTTCTCAGGCGCCGCCACTTCAACAGTCGGAATGACTTCCATTGTATACGGCTTTGTCCGCGCAGCCTCTAACGGCTGGAGCAATGTTGGGACGATCGCATCCTTCCTTATCGGGATCGTACTGTTAGCCCTCTTTATCCGTATCGAAAAGAAAGCCGAACAGCCGATTACGCCGCTCCGCTTGTTCGCAAGCCGTGAACGCACTGGCGCTTACTTAGCGCGACTTCTGTTTGTAGGCGGCATGTCTGCCATGTTCTTTTTTCTAACGCAATTCCTGCAAGGTGTAACGAACTTTAATGCGCTCGTTGCTGGGATCGCTTTTCTACCAATGACTGGCGTAATGTTTAGTATGGTTTATGCCGTTCCTCGTTTGCTATCACGCTTTGGAGGCACAAGATTGATGATCGGCGGCGTATTCCTTGCTCTTATCGGGATGTTCTGGTTAAGCCGGATTACCGTAGATACTTCCTATTTTCCAAATATCGCGATTCCGTTAGTAATTTTGGGTATTGGCGCCGGTGTCGTCTTTATCCCCCTTACATCATCAGGAATCGCCGGTGTTGAACGCAGTGACGCAGGTGCAGCTTCCGGTCTTGTGAATGTCGCTCATCAAACTGGCGCTTCCTTGGGGCTTGCTATCTTGATTACCGTGTTTGGTTCAGCGAGCCGCGATGCCGTTGCTCACCCTCTTGCAGAAGCAGCACAACAAGACCAAGCTCGGTATGTGCTCGCCCACGCCTCCGCAGCTTCCATCACAGGATCTGTCGTCTTTATGGCGCTGTCTCTTATAGCCATTATTGTGCTCATTCAGAAGAAACGCACGCGCAAAGAATTCCAGTCTTCTCAAGTTGAAATTAGTGAAGTCAGCGTGCATTAAACTTGACATTATGCAAAAAGAGGCTCTCCCATGGTCATGACATGACCTCCGGGAGAGCCTCTTCGCTATTCGCTCGGAACAAGCGCTATATGCTTGGCAAGTGAGCCGTCAAAAGGGAACAGGTTATTGCGAACCCGCTCCTTTAACCCTTCTAATTCCAGTCGTGCTTGCTGAATCAAATCGGTTGGATAAGCAAACTTGACGGCATTGCTCGCAAATTCGTCTTCATCAACAACCATCCATTCGCCGCCTAACTGAATATAATCCAGATCTAAATCTACAAAGGAAACTGTATCCCCTTCCAACTTGGCAGGTTGGTTAATATTGCAATAATACTGGCGGACCTTGCCGCCGACAATGTCAGCACTTACCGTAAACCAGGAATCAAATGAAAAAAATTCAATCGTCCACGTCTCCATCGTAAACACTTTTTGCTTCGTATAATGATGTAACTGTCTTCCCTTTTGGCCCAAGACAAAAATATGAGAATCCGTCTTTTCCAATAGCGTTGTGTTCCATTGGTAATGAGGCACATTTCCGTATTTCAAGGCTTGAATGGTAATTTGATTATCCATGCTGTTATCCTCACGTTATCCAATTCGATTCTAGGTTCCGCAATAAGTCCGGTAAGGACGAGCAGTTTGAGCCGGCAGTGCGGAATATTCCGATTGCTCGGTTGTATGCGCGAAGGGATTGGAGAGCACCTGAAGAAGCCGCTCCATGACACTATAGTCTCCATGTTTCACTGCTGCTTCTAATGCTTCTTCTACCCGATGATTGCGTGGAATAATGGCAGGATTGCTGGTGCGCATTAACTTCTGTGACAAGTCTTTCGTCTCCTGCTGCCTGCCTAATCTTGCCTGCCATTGCTCATACCACTGAGCGAATTCCGCGGTCCCGAACAGGAATGTCTCCTCAGGTTTATCTAAGGTTAACGCACGGAACGTGTTCGTAAAATCTTCCCCGTATTTGTGCATCATATTGAGCAGTTCTTCGATTAACGTAACGTCTTGAACCTCTTCGTTAAAAATCCCCAATTTCGCTCTCATTCCAGACAGCCAATTCCGATGATACCGTTCTGAAAAATGAGCAAGCGCATTTTCAGCCATTTTTATCGCTTCTTCCTCTTTCTCACTCAATAAAGGCAATAAAGTTTCAGCAAATCTTGCAAGATTCCAAGCCGCAATGCGCGGCTGGTTGCCATAAGCATAGCGCCCTTGAGAGTCAATGGAACTGAACACAGTAGCTGGGTCATACACATCCATAAAAGCGCAAGGACCATAATCGATCGTTTCACCGCTAAGCGCCATGTTATCTGTGTTCATCACGCCATGAATAAACCCAACAAGCTGCCATTTGGCGATAAGATTCGCCTGCCGTTTGATCACTTCATTTAGCAGCGACAGGTAGCGGTTCTCATCTGCTTCAACTTCTGGAAAATGCCTCTGCAACGTGTAGTCAGCCATAGCAAGAAGATCCTCAGGAGTGCCGAATTTTGCAGCAAATTGAAAAGTACCGACACGGATATGACTAGCAGCTATACGAGTGACAATTGCTCCTTGCTGCTCGGTTTCACGATACACGGTTTCCCCCGTCGTAACCACCGCTAAACTGCGGGTTGTGGGGATCCCAAGTGCGCTCATGGCTTCACTTATGATATATTCACGCAGCATCGGACCAAGCGCCGCACGACCATCTCCACCGCGGGAGTAAATCGTAGGGCCTGCCCCCTTCAGTTGAATATCGACACGGACGACTTGAGGCGTAATATGTTCACCGAGCAGATTCGTGCGACCGTCCCCCAGCATATTAAAATGCCCGAATTGATGTCCGGCATAGGCTTGGGCAAGTGGAGAAGCACCTTCAGGGATTTGGTTGCCTGCAAAAATCTCCGCTCCGTCAGCACCTTGAAGCTTTTGAATATCAAGACCTAGTGATGCAGCCAACCTATCGTTGAAAACAACGATTTCTGGTGAAGGAACAGGCGTCGGGTTGAGCCTACTATAAAATAGTTTAGGCAGGCGAGCATAACTGTTATCAAAATTCCAACCGAGCTTCTTTTCGTCCTCATCTTTTGCCAATTCAGCCTGCCAAGCACGCATTCCGCCATCGACGGTGACCGCGTCAAATCCCTTCTCGCGCAGCAAAATGGCACAATTCGTCCCTGAGTTGCCTCCTGAACAAGTGACGTACAGCGTCTTGCCATCGGCAATTTTTTGAAGTTCAACTGCAGTATTTTCTGACCAGTTGTTAATTTCACCTTTTTCAATGTGAATGCGATGAAGATTATTATGCTCTGGTGTATATTCAGAAGCGGTTTCCTTGCTACGGACATCCAGCAACAGGACTTCTTCTGTTTCTAGTTTTTTAAACAAATCAGGGATTGATATTCTGTCCATGGTAGCCTCCTATTACAAATAAACGAGTTGAACTCATTCACTAATCATATCACCCGCCTACTTCTCCAGCAAATCGGACAGTTGAAAATCACCTAAACTTGATCTTGAAACTTTTGAAACATTTCCCAATTTCCATACGTTCTATAATTATGGAGGTGATATGTATGAGGAGGAAGTTCGGATTTTTACTATTATTATTTTCATTCTTAGTCTTTATAGCTTGCAATCCATCCTTACCACCTACGGAGACAATGGAACTGAATGTTCCTATCTCTCCAGCAAAGATAGAACCTTATTCTGTAAGTATTGATGTACCTAAACAAGTAAAGATGAATGAAGTGTTCACGATTAAAGCTAGTTTACTGAACTTAGGTGATAATCAGATTATGCTTCGACATGCAGCACGTATTTTTTACTTTTCAATTAAAAATAGTGATGGAAAGCAAGTAAACACCTTTGCAATGAAGGATATCGGTGAAATAAGTGCTTTAAATAAACAAGAATCAGCCACAGAGGATTATAATGATAAGCTAAACACTTCCGGCTACTACGAGGTTTCAGCAATTGCAAAGTTCACACTTGGTGAAGGGGAAAATTTAAAGGAATACGAGCTTGAGACAAACAGATCAGTCATTGAAGTTATTCCTTAAAAAAAGTGCCAAGCACCCATAAAATCAAGGTGCTTGGCACTAAGAAATGTACATATGATTATGCGGATTTTTTCTTGTTTTTCACGTTTTTATTTAAGAAATGAATAAGTGCTTCATAAAAGTCGTGTACGTTTTCCTGTTTTTGATACCCATGACCCTCATTTTTCTTGAGCATGTAAGGGACATCTACATCCAATTTACGCAGCGCGGCGACCATTTGATCCGATTCGGCTTTATTCACTCTAGGATCATTGACACCTTGTGCGATCATTAACGGCGCTTTTATTTGGTCGACATGCAGGACAGGCGATGCCGCTTCAAGCAGCTTCTTATCCTTGACAGGGTCGCCAACCTGCTGATACATCATCGAACGGTCCATGGACCAGTATGGCGGAATCGTATTCAAGAAGGTAATCAGATTGGAAGGCCCTACAAAATCCACACCCGCTGCATACAAATCGGGCGTAAACGTCATCCCTGCCAATGTCGCGTATCCCCCATAGGATGCTCCATAGATGGCAACGCGCTCAGGATCAGCAGTTCCCCTTTTAATCAGCCAATTCACACCGTCCGTGATGTCGTTTTGCATATTTTTGCCCCACTGCTTATCTCCCGCGTTCATGAACGCTTTCCCGTAGCCTGATGACCCACGGAAATTCAGCTGCAACACGGCATACCCTTGACTCGCCAGCAGCTGGGCTTCCATATTGAACCCCCAGGAATCGCGGGCCCAAGGTCCACCGTGCGGATTGACAACAACGGGCAATTGGGTCGATGCTCCACCTTTGGGAAGCGTTAAGTACCCGTGAATCGTTAGTCCGTCTCTGCTTTTAAAAGAAATCGGCTGCATCTCCGCCATCTTTTTCGTATCTAACTTTGGTTGTACATCTGCTACTTTGTCAATTTTATTTGTTTTACGATCGTACAGATAATAGCTGCCATAAGATGTATCGCTATATGTGTATAGCAGCAAGATGTCCCTGTCTGGCGATCCGATCAGCCCCCAATGAGAAGTTTGAAGTTTTTCCTCGATATTGTGGAACAACGATTCAAATTCTTGATTCAAGGCATGCAATTTCATATCTTCTGTCTCATAGGATACGGCCGCAATCGATTTGTTCTTATATGACACAATAAAATTAGTGAGATCAGCCTCATCATTGACATAGATGACTTCCGTCTCTTTTTTGATAGTCGGGTCATATTTCACGAGCGCCTGCTTATCGCGCCCTACATTGGAAACAGCGTAGATTTGCGCGTCATTGAACGTAAACATAGCCGGAATAAAGGTATCTTTGCGATCAAACGTATCGATTTTTTCAAAATCTTTGTTTTCATTATCACGATATAGAAGGTTAGTGGCTTCACCGTCTACAGCTACGGCGGCACGAATCTTCCCCCAATTATCCGTTACCCAAAATTTGACGTTTCCAGGATTCTGCACTTTTAAATTTGTATCACCTGAGCTGAGCTTAACCCGATAAACGTCCATCACTTTAGGATCTCGCTTATTCATGGTTAGCAATAACTCAATGTCACTTTCACTCTCGTAAGGAAGCACATCCAGAAGATCAGCTTTGACATTCGTATATGGCGTTAAATCTTTATCACCTGACCCGTCAACGTTCACAACATGAATATGCGTGTTTTCCGTTCCGCCTTCATCCATCTTGTAAATCAACACTTTGTCGGTAATCCAATATAGGCCATCAATATTCTCGTCTTTGGAGCTCGTGATTCTCGTACTTTCCGACTCTCCAACCTTTTGGATATATAGGTTCATGCGGTTTTCCCATGGTTGCAAATAAGCCAACGATTTACTATCAGGCGATAACCGCATCTGGGCTTTATTCGGAAGTTGCAAAAAGTCATCCAGTGAAACAGGACCTTGCCCTGTTTCTTCTTTTTGAGAAATCGTTCGGAATAAAAATAAGACTAGCTGAGCGCGAGTTACCTGATCCTGAGGCATAAACGTTATTTGCTCAGTAATAAAATTTTGCTTTAACTTCAAAACATCGTCATGATGCGCTTTGCCGATCGTTGCTTCATCCTTAAGCCATGCTTGGATGCCGTTATCCTTCAATTGGAAAGCACGCACCAGCAAGCTTGCCATCTGTTCGCGCGTCAGGAGCGCATCCGGTTGGTACATGCCATCGCTGCCTTGCACGATGTTTTGTTCTTTCAATGCATTGACTGCTTCAGCATAAGGGCTGTCTACTGCAACGTCCGTAAAGCCAATCAACGATGTCGGCTTTTTGAGTTTAAGCGCTTTGCTCAGCCATTTAGCGGCATCTCCGCGTGTAACGGCATCGTCCGGATGAAAACCTCCGTCTTCTTCCGCATCCACGATACCTTTCTCTTTAAGCTGAGCAATCTCTTGACTTGCATAATAATCTGCCGGCACATCCGGATAAGCGACTGTATCGCTGCTTGCCTGTGCCCCGATTGGCAGCGAAATCGCCGCTATCCATACCGCTGCCAACAGGGAAGCTACCCCTTTTCGAAATGAAACCATCCTGACCATCCTCCTGTAAAATACATGCGACATCAAAAATACGGAACGTGTCCCATTATATCCCAACAAATGAGAAATTGATAGACTTGTAGAGTAGAAAAGTAATAGGTAGAATTACCCCTAACAATTCATATCGTTCCTTTAGCCTTTCTCATGTATGAAAACAGAATATAGGTGGAAGATAGAGGTAACAGTTTGAGGATGGGAGTAGCATACGAACATGAGTAAATCAACATTGCTGCAAGACCCGGCAAAACGGAAATTACTTTTCAGCGCGGGAATAAGCTGGTTATTCGATGCCATGGATGTAGGGATTATTTCCTTTATCGTCGCAGCTCTGGCTGTTGATTGGAAATTAGGAGCACAGCAAATCGGCTTGTTGGCAGCCATCAATTCAATAGGAATGGCTGTTGGTGCAGCCGTTGCCGGAGCAAGTGCAGATCGTTATGGCCGTAGATCCGTGCTTCTGGTAACACTGCTGATTTTTTCTATCGCAAGCGGGCTTTCCGCTATAGCAACAGGTTTCATCATGTTATGCATCTTGCGCTTTATCACTGGATTCGGTCTTGGCGGGGAGCTGCCCGTAGCTTCTACACTTGTTTCTGAATCGTTTTCCGCTACAGAAAGAGGACGGGCTGTCGTCCTGCTCGAAAGCTTTTGGGCATGCGGATGGATTATCGCGGCTTTGATTTCCTATTTTGTTATTCCTACATATGGTTGGAGAGCGGCATTTCTCATTGGTGCGCTGCCGGCCTTATATGCCTTATACCTAAGAAGAGCGATTCAAGATTCGCCGCGCTTTAATGAGCAACGAAGTCGCCGTTTAACGCTCAAAGAACGTGCCTCCTCCGTCTGGTCAACAAATTTCCGGAAATCAACGATTACGCTCTGGATTCTCTGGTTTGTCGTCGTTTTCTCCTATTACGGCATATTCCTGTGGCTTCCATCCGTCATGGTGCTAAAGGGATTTAGTCTTGTAAAAAGTTTTCAATATGTGCTGATCATGACGCTAGCGCAGCTTCCCGGTTATTTCACAGCGGCTTATTTTATTGAAAAATTCGGCCGTAAGTTTGTTCTCGTCACTTACTTGCTGTTAACAGCTTTTAGCGCGATTTGGTTCAGTACGGCCGGTACAGAAGCTATGCTGATCGCTGCTGGGATTAGCTTATCCTTTTTCAATCTTGGCGCTTGGGGAGCTATGTATGCATATACCCCCGAGCTATACCCTACTCGTATCCGCTCGACAGGCGTTGGATTTGCCGCATCCTTTGGGCGTGTTGGAGGGATCATAGGCCCTTATCTTGTTGGGTTATTGGTGTCTCGACATCACAGCATTACCTCGATATTTACCATTTTCTTCATTGCTATCGTATTCGGAGCGTTGGTTCTTCTGTTCTTCGGCAAAGAAACGAAAGGAACCGATCCGGATCAAGCCGCTAGCAGCTGACAATAATTTGAATACGAAGAAGCCCAACAATCCGCCGAACGTATTTAGAAGGAGATCATCCACATCGAAGCTGCCGATAGCAAATAAAACTTGTGAGCATTCCAAGCTCAAACTTAAGGCAAAGGATCGAAAAATGACCCCGATCACTGACATCTTTGATTTTTTGAACAGAAGCATCAGAAAAATGCCATAAGGAACAAATATCAAAATATTTCCGTACAAATTGATCACGTCATGGCTGGATAAACTTTGAATATTGTGTGAGATGGACTCGAATGGACGGAAGTTAGCCGTTTGCAAGCGATGCCGGATATAGATCGGATTCGCAAGATTTCTCTGAAGTTGATGCCAGAGGAAAGGAATGTCAACCGCAGCGAACTTAAATAAGATCACTTTAAACACCATGTAGATATAAAGCGCAAATAGCCCGGACATCACAGTGTCATACATGAATTTCATCTGTTTCATTTACATCCTCACCTTTCCTGAGTTTTGATGCTATTTATAGAAACACAGTGACAATCACGCCATCCATGTTGTTGCCTGACAGCTCATATTTAAGCTTGCTTGGCACTTGGATGGTTGTATTCTTCGAAATCGGATGATACGAAATTTCATATTTTACACCTTGAATCGTTGTTGTTATCGTGTTTTGCTCCTTCAAAAATTCTAAATACTGTTCCAGCGTTAAATTCTTTTGCTGCATAATCAGGCTATGGGGCACTCCAACATATCGGAAATGCCAAGGTTCATACTGGATGCCGGTTATCGCCGTTTTATCTTTGGGATAACGTAAAATAAACCCGTAGGTCGCCGCATTCTTCTTCAGCCAATTCCCTTCAGGAGCTTGACTCATTTCCGATTGCGTCGAACCAATATCAAGAGCTATACCTAAGTTATGCTCGCTATTTCCAGCCGGCAAAGCATAATCCGGACCCATATCTTTATAGAGCTTACTTTGTTCTTTGTTATCCCGGTAGCCGCTGTTAATGATAAAATGATGAATTCCCTCTTTATCAGCAGCTTGGATCATGGTGGTAAAATTTTTCACGATGCTCTGTGACAAGCGAATTGTGTTATCTAGCAAACCATAGCCATTGACCAATTCTTTATGTTGAAAAAGATTAACCACATCCGTGAGAATTCCCACTTGGTGGATCGGGTAATCCTTATTGATTAAGACTAAATTCCCTTGGTATATTTGATCTTTCATAATCTTAATCGTTTGTTCGCCCTTTTGGGGAATCGACTCATGCATGTCAACTTCTGCTCCCCCTTGTGCTTCATTTACACGCTCCGTATTCTGGTGAATGGCTTCATAACCAAGCAGTGCCAGTATGACAAGCCAAAAAACCCACTTCTTCATTCTTTGTTTCCTCCTTCTTCTTACTAGACATAAGAATAGGGCAAACTTTTTAAGAAAGAAGTGGGTTAAAATTAAAGTTTTTCTTAAATTTCTTTCATTAAAGAGGTAAACGCACCTCAAAGAGCGTGCGAACCAAGCTGCTTTGGGCAGATATCGTTCCTTGATGCTGCTCCACGATATTTTTGGCAATGAAAAGCCCGAGTCCGGTACTTCCTCCTTGATGCGTGCGAGCCCGGTCACCGGTGTAAAACATGTCAAAAATATGCGGCAGCTCTTCCGGAGGAATACTATCGCCATAATTAACAACTTGAACGACAGCTTCGCCTTCATCAAGATGGCAGTTGATATCCACAAACTGGCCGTCTTTTCCGTACCGATTCGCATTCGTTAATAAATTTTCAAAAACACGTGCCAGCAGCTCGCCATCACCCCGAATTTGCAAATGCGGTTCAATATGTAGTCTAACCAACAGGTGACTTTTCTCGAAAACAGGATACAATTCCTCATTAAGCTGAATGAGAAGATCACTCAGATCGATTTGCTTTTTCTCAATGGAAAGCATGCCGTAATTCATTCTAGTGAGTTCAAACAGTTCGTCAATAAGCTTCTCCAGCCGTTTGGACTTCGTAAAAGCAATCGTCGTATAATGCCTGATTTGTTCCGCCGTCAATTGATTGTCCTGAAGCAGAAAATCTAAATAACCTAAGACCGAGGTTAGTGGTGTCCGCAAATCATGAGCTAAATTCAAAACCAGCTGATCTTTGCTGCTTTCCGCGAAATCGCCCCGCTCCACGGCTTTTTGCAGCTTCTCACTTGCCATATTGATATCTTCTGCAATTTCTCTGAACTCATCGTTCGATGAAATATGAACTCGACTTTGGAAATCCCCGTTAGCGAGGCGATGAATCCCTGTAGAAATCTCGTGAAAATAGGTCGCGTAAGGTTTGGTAAGGAAAAAGAAACAAACAATCGCCAGAGGTATGAAAAAGATGAGAAAGAAATTAAAATCCCCAATATCCGAGATAAAATGGCGTAATTTCGCCAAAGGATCTTCAGCCCGAACACCGCTGTAGTAAAGTTGAAGGACCTTATAAAGGATGAAGGTGAAAGCACCCGACAAAAGCATGCTCATTCCTAATAGAACGATCATTTGGAAGCGGAAACTTCGTATCATTTTAGCCATTGAATGTATATCCCACACCCCAAACGGTTTTGATCCATTTGTTTTTATTGTTCTCATCTTCACCCAGTTTTTTGCGCAGGGTACGGATGTGCACCATGACGGTGTTGCCACTTTCATAAAAGGCTTCGCCCCATACGTGTTGAAAAATATTTTCCACACTGAACACTTTTTTGGAATGAGCCGCCAAAAGGTAGAGGATATCAAATTCTTTCGGTGTTAATTCAATCATTTCACCATATAGATTCACTGTCCGTTTGTCAGGATCAATCGTCAGTCCGCCTGCTTCCAGCAGGTTGTGATCGACTTTGGGTTGACTTAACTGCATGGACCGTCGCAAATGAGCGTTCACTCGAGCGACCAGTTCCATTGGATTGAAAGGCTTGGTCATGTAATCGTCGGCTCCAATTACCAATCCCGTTATCTTATCCAAGTCAGATGATTTGGCGCTAAGAAAAATAATCGGCATTTGATGCTTTTCACGAATTTGCCGCGTTACCTCATGCCCATCCAACTTCGGCATCATGATATCCAGAATAGCCAAATCAATCGAATGCGTTTGAATCGCCTGGACAGCTTCTTTGCCATCCTCCGCTTTAATGATTTGGTAACCTTCTCTTTCTAAATGCAGCGCAATCAGATCGGCAATTTCCGCTTCGTCATCCGCGACCAAAATCGTAATTCGTTTCATTGGTATCCCTCTTCTATTTAAAATGCGTCTTTCTTATTCTATCCGAATTCAGCGCATTTGCCCATTCTCCCTGTCATGGTATTGGTTCATCAGGTCCGCTAGCTTGCGCGCAGCATCATCGGAAAAGCAAAGCTTGAGATTAGCATCGGATATCTCTGCTGAAATAGACGAGTAAGCATACATCTTCTCTTCGTAAGCTTGAACAGCCGTGTTCAAGTCATCGTGCTGAACGATGGACAACGCCAGCTCAGCGGCATCTAACATCGCTAAATTCACGCCTTCACCAGCAAAAGGGGACATCAGATGCGCGGCATCTCCAATCAGGGTGACACCTGGTTTATGCGTCCATTGGAGTCCAACCGGCAGGCTATAGATACGTCTAGGCACAATTGGCCCATCAGCTGAGCGGATATAATTGGTTAGTGAAGTATCCCAATCGCTAAAATACTCAAGCAGCTGCTTTTTCGCTTCTTCAGGCTGATCAAACGGGATACCGCATGTATCCAGCCATTCGCGTTCAGCTTCAAATGCCGCATATACACAGATTCGGCCATCTCCATTCAACTGGCCCAATATGCCTTTATGATCCGCAAGGGCAAACATTTTGCCGCGTCGATTAAAAGCAGCCAGTTCCGGATGTGCGACAGCGGCATTGTCGACATATAGTTCAACCATACTTAGTCCGCTGTAGGCAGGAACTGATTCTGTAAGCAGCGGACGAATACGGGAGAATGCGCCGTCTGCAGCTACGACAAGGTGAACGGTATCCACATGCCCATTCTGGAAGTGCAGTTCGTGCATCCCATTTTCCATAGGAATGGCCTGAACTAATTCGTGTCCCCACTGAATAGTGCCCGGGGCGATAGCGTCTAACAACAGATCCCGCAGCGTCCCGCGATCGATTTCAGGTCTATCCCCTTCACCGCCCTCCGCCACTTCATCCATATACAGCTTACCGAATTTATCGAGAAGCTTGAAATCTTCCCCTTCATATCGGGCGAGCGCCTCAAATTGTTCGATTAAGCCAGCTTCTCTGAGTGCTCTCTGGCCAGAATCGGAATGGATATCTAACGAACCGCCTTGTTTGCGGCTTGACGGTGATGCTTCCCGTTCATAAACGGTCGTTTTGATCCCATGCTGCTGTAAAATCCGGGCCAACGTCAGTCCTCCAGGACCTGCACCTACGATAGCAATACGTTGCGGTTGTTTTGTTGTGTTCATACGAATCGTCCCCTCGTCGTTAGATTTTGTTTATCAACTGACCAAAGTATACGACTGCTTTTTAAACTGAAAATAAACGAGGTAGCTTGTCTTAATCAGCGCCACGTTTCTACAACTTTTACGTCCATTATGGTTTACAATAAAACAACCACCATCAAGCAAATCCTGCAGCCGATGTAGAATGTACCAGGGAGAGCTCTCATGAAAAAGAATCATATTGTCGTCGCAATCACATGTCTTTTCTTTGCAGGAGCTATTGTTGGATTGGGTTTAATTGAAGGTACTAACGTGATAGAACCGATCGTCAAGACCAAAACGAATGATTTGCCGAACAAAAAACTTTATGGATTTATATTTTATGAGGAACCTGCCTCTTACATTTCATATCAAAAGTAACCGTAGACAAGAAACAAGCCCAAGGGAAAGCATCCCTGGGCTTTTGTTTTTTATTAACTAGCGAGTTTCGGGCATACTAAGTGTAATCGGCTACAGCGCAATCATTCATTCGTAAATTGCACGGGATAGCCGGCGCCAAAAGGCGCGTCCGGTCTTTCGAATTCTCCCATGAGGTAACGCCGTGTCGGTGTTGTGCGCGCTAGAAACTCTGGATTGTTGGCGAAGCGATCGGAGCAACGTACCCACGGCGGGCTATAAATATAATGCATCGTGTAACGGTCATAATCACCGTCATGCGCATATGTGCGGTGCCAAACTGCATTGTGAAAAAATAAGACTGACCCTGCCGGCGCACAGATAACATGGCCAATTGGCACGTCTTCCCTGTTCGCTCGAATCGAATCCGGCAGCTGAACCTGGCTTCGATGGCTTCCCGGGATAAGCTCCATATTTCCGGTTCGCGGGATCGTCTGATCCGTCAGTAAAAAGGAAGCGCGCAGCTGAAGCAGGGGAATCGGATAACCAAGCTTACGAAAGTCGTAAGCACCCGATCCGTCTTGATGCCATCCGCCTACCCCACCAAAAGCCGGTTGTTTCGTACACCAGCCGGACTGCATAATAAACCGATCACCATAAAGCGCTCTGACTTTGGGCAGGATAGCCGGATGATCGATCAGTCGCTCTAAGGATATCTCCGTTTCATATCCTCTGCCCACTTGTGCCCAGCCGGTGGTGCCGGCTGATTGGTGTAAGCGAATGGAAGCCTCCAGACATTCATTAACTTCTTCTTGCGAGAGGACATTTGGAATCAAGAGATAGCCCCAAGATTCAAATGTGAACCGATCTAACTCCGTAAACTCTCCTGGACTAGAAATGGGATTCATGAGATAACTCCTCCTTATCATTCTCCGCACTTAGACATTCGCTGTTAACCGGCCTGTGGATTCCCCTTTTACTAAAGCTGATTTTACGATCCATTTCATAGGCTCATTCATCTTATCTTTGTTACCTAACTGTTGAAGCAGTAATTCAACCGATTTCGAACCGATTTCCTGCTCGTGCTGGTCAATATGAGTGAACATACGGTCATCCGTTAGCTCAGAATATGGATTGTCATAGGTAATAAGAGATAAATCATTCGGGACTTTCATCCCGAAATGTTTGACAAGTCCAGCCATAAATAAGCCCAACTTCATGTTCAATGTAATGTATGCGGTTGCCGTGCGATTTTTCATGAACAGATATAGCGGATGCTTTTCATTCGAATTTGTATCGTTTACCTGAAAATCAGTAAGAATCAGCGCTGGATTAATCATCGAGCCTTTTTGTTTCAACGCTTCCATATACCCCCGTATCCGTTCGTCAACGGTCATAGTGCCAAGCGAAATATCAGAGCATATGGCAATATCTCGATGCCCCAGCTCCCATAGATGATTGACGGCCAACTGTGCGCTCACCATATTATCCGAGCAGACACAATGCGTTTCAAAGCCTGGCAGGAAACGATCCACGAGTACGAACGGGAATCTGTTCATTTTCAAGATCAAAATTTCTTCATTATACGTTTCTGCATCAATCGGAAAAATGATAAGCCCCGCCGCCCCATGATGAATCAACTCCTGAATCGCTTCCTTCTCCCGCTCCTGACGATTATGCGAAAGGACGATGGATAAGTAGTAACCGGTGTTTTCCAGAGCGGTCTGGATTCCCCTGATCAGTCGAATGGCAAAGAAATCTTCCAAAAAAGGAAGAACTAACCCGATCATTTTGCAAGTAGAAGCATGTCGGCCTAACTCTGAATGCTTGCCATTAGCTGATGGATGGAACTTGGAGTTGTCGTCTGAAATTTTACCCAACGAATTCCCTTCATACTCCGAACTAACAAAGCTGCCTCTCCCCGGTATGCGGTAGATCCATCCATCTTTCGCGAGCTGCGTTAGCGCATTGGATACCGTCATTCGGCTAACCTTGAATTGCTCCATCAGTTCCTTTTCCGTCGGGAATTTGCTATTTACCTCCAGTTCTCCGGAGAGGATTACCTGTTTAAAATGCTCTTGAATTTGCAAATAAAGCGGCTGTCGCTCATCCCTTTTGGTTGATTCCCGGATTCTGCTCATATAGCTCCTCCTCAGAAGGGCTCTGTTCGACACATCGCCAGGCTTGATCCAAATCTTGAATTAAATCTTCAGGGTCCTCAGTACCGATGTACAATCGAACAAGGGTGCCTACTTGCGGATCCTTAGCATTCAATGCATGTAAGGGATTCACATTGATTAAACTTTCGAATCCACCCCAGCTGGCTCCAATCCGGAAAAAGTGCATATGATCCGCCCAGGCTCTGAGCTTGTCGACGGATTCCCGAGATTCGAATGAAAATAAGCTGCCGGTGCCAGTCATCTGTGTTTTTGCCAGTTCATACTGAGGATGATTCGGCAATCCGGGATGATTGATTTTCGCGACATAACGCTGTCTGCTCATGTATTCAGCAACTTTAAGCCCGCTTGATTCATGACGCTGCATCCTTAATGGCAGTGTTCGGAGCCCACGGGTTACCAATCCCGCTGTTTGTGGGGTCATGACGCCGCCGAATAACATGTATTCGGTAGACATTAACGGGTCCATCAACCGTTTGGAACCAACGACGACGCCCCCTAAGCAATCGCTATGACCGGAAATATACTTCGTTATGGAATGGACGACGAGACCGACCCCCAGTGTGAGCGGATTTTGGAAACAAGGCGTCGCCCAGGAGTTGTCGAGAATCGTTTCCGCTCCAATGGAGGCCGCCAAGTCCGTACAACCGCGGATGTCCTGCAGCTGAAAAAACATACTCGTCGGACTCTCCAAATACAGCAATTTTGTATTTGGCCTTACGGCGTTTTTCCAATCATCCAGGGCGCTGCCATCGACAAAAGTGGTTTCAACGCCGAATTTTTGCAGATAATTGCCTAGAAATTCTCTTGTCGGACCGTAGGCTTGATGCGAACAAATCACATGATCGCCCGACCCTACGATCGACATAATCGCTGCCGAAATGGCCGCCATTCCGGATGCAAAGCATTTTGCCCTTTCCCCCTGCTCCAACTGGGCAAGCTTGTCTTCCAGGAATCGCACAGTTGGATTATTCCCTCTTGAATACACGAAATTTTCTTGCTCATTCACTCTTGCCAAATTAAATTGTTCATACGTATCGAACGAAAATAAACTTGTCTGGTAAATCGGAACATTAATGGAGCCGTGATGGTGGTCATCATGTTCGTCATGCGCAACGATCGAGAATTTTTTTTCATTAATTGTCATCAGCCTTTCACCGCCCCTTGGGTCAGTCCCTCCACGATAAATCGCTGTGCGAGAGCGAACAACAGAATAGTAGGAAGTACAGATAACACGGTTCCAGCGGACATGGAACCCCAATCGACATTAAATTTCAGAATAAACGAATTCATTGCTACCGGCAGTGTTTTCAGCGATTCATTATCAATGAACATAACAGCCAAGAAAAGCTCATTCCAATTCTGCACGAAAGCGAAGATGAACATGGAGGAGATTCCCGGCATCATAATCGGAATAATGACTCGCATTAACGCAGACAGTTGGGAACAACCATCAATCATCGCCGCTTCCTCCAAATTAGAAGGAATCCGTTGAAAGAACCCCCGCAGCATAATCGTGGAAAAAGGAATGAGAATGACCGTGTACATTAAAACCAGTGAGATGCGTTGATTCAGCAAATGCATATTTGACATCATCATATAAAGTGGAGCCAATGAAATGAAACCTGGCAGCATCTGCGTAATGAAGAAACCGAGCATAATTTGCCTATGCCCCCGAAACCGGAATCGCGCCAACACATAAGCGCTGCATATCGCAATCACGATAACAATAAGTGCAGAAGTAATGGAGACAAGCAAGCTATTGGCGATATACACGTTGAACTTGGACACTTTGAAAATGTTAATGTAATTTTGGAAGGTGAATTGCTCAGGCCAATAATGGATCGGATAACTGAAGATTTCCTTCTGTGGTTTCAAGGAAGTTATGACGATCCAATATAAGGGAAACACCATCAAGACGAAGTAAAAAGAGAGAAAGACAACTTTCATGAGCCGATACCAGAATTTACGTTTCATCAAAAGTCACCTACCTTCTCAGACTTCGTGACCATCAGGTAAAATACAGTGTACAAAAACAGCATCACAATCATGATGACGCCAACAGCCGAAGCTGCGCCATAGTCTCCGTCATAGATGATTTTGTTAAGCATTAAGGAAGACAGAATGTGTGTGGCGCCTCCCGGCCCCCCATTCGTCATGCCATAAATAAGCGTTGGATCGTTAAATATCCAGATAACCCGCAGCAGCGTCGTAGCGATTATAGTTGGCATAATATACGGAATCGTCACATCAAGCAGCTTGCGGTAGCTGTTGGCACCGTCAATACTCGCCGCCTCGTAGAGCTCCGAAGGAATAGATTGCAGCGCAGCTAACAACATGATCGTGAAGAAGGCGATGCCGTACCATACATTGGCAATAATCACAGAGGACATCGCCCACTTGGGATCCGACAAGAAACCAATTCGGTCTTCAATAAGGCCTAGCCGCAGCAAGAGGTCATTAACGACGCCGATTTGCGAGTTAAATAACCATTTCCAAATAAGACCAATGAGAAAGCCGGATAATGCCCATGGATAAAAAATAAATCCCTGATAGACGCCTCGTCCCCAAAATTTCTTATTTAAAAACAGCGCCAGGATGAACCCCAGAAGGAATTGAAAAATTAACGAAAAGAACACCCAATACAAGCTATTTTTCAGCGCTGCAAGAAATTGATGATCGCGGAACGCATCAACAAAGTTTTGCATGCCGACAAAATGCACCTGCTTCAGATTGAATAGCTTGTAATCCTGAAAGGCCATAACAACCCCCTTGAGAAAGGGGTAATAGGTAAAAATAGCGACTAGCAGCAGTGCGGGCAGCAAGCTGGAGAGTATGAATTTTTGCCGAGCACTCACGTCGAACACCTCCCCGGTAAGACAGCAGCGGCAGGCGATGAGCGCCCGCCGCTTGCTGCTTTATTTCTTATTTTTTCATACCTGCCTGCTGATCCAGCCAAAATTTATCCCATTCCTTCAAAAGATCGTCAGCGGATTTTTTATCCAGCAAATAGGATTGCTGCCCTTTCATGCTCAGCTCTCCCCAGCTGCCATTGCCCGGATATTTGAAAGGCGGCGTATAGCTAATAAAAGTATCCGCTTTTGCGGTCATATCCAGGAGCGTTTTATACGGCCCAGTTTGGAAGAACGTATCCGCCGTCGCTGACGTATGGATCGGAATCGTGCCGATTTGTTTGGAGAATTCCGTATTTTCTTTCGGACTTGAGAGGTAGGAGATCAGTTTCCATGCTTCATTCTTATATTTGGAATTTGCGGTTATCCCCCATCCTGCTGCTCCTGTGCTAACCAATGATTTGCCGTTAGGTCCCAGAGGCATAGCTGCCGTCTCAAGGGTTTTGGGGTCCATTTTGTCCTGAAGAACTTTAATAACGTCAGGATCCTGCAGCAAAATACCGGTTACGCCTGACGTAAACGCTTGCACCTGGTCTTGGAAGCCCCAGTTGATGGAGTCCGGCGGCGATGCCTCTTTGTAAAGCTTTTTATACAATTCTAGCGCTTGTTTGGCTTCAGGAGTCCCATAGATCGTCTTGCCATCCTTCGTAAATGGCGCATTGTCAAGATTCATGACTTTGTCATTGTAATCATAAATCATATGGTCAAAATTACCATTTGCTCCCGGTCCACCCCGGAAGGAGAAGCCGTACCGATTTTGCTTCGGATCAGTCAATTTTTTAGCCGCATCCACCAGCTCATCCCACGTTTTCGGCACCGCTAAACCTTTGGTTTCAAACCAGTCTTTGCGGTAAAACATTTGTCTTTGATACAGCGCATTGGCGATAAAGTAAAGTTTGCCGCTTGTGGAGCCTACAACCTTGGACGTACCGGAAAGTGTTTTACTATCCGCCCAGCTTGATGCATAGGAATCCAAGGGCTCAAGGTAGCCATTATTAACATATTCGGCTATGTTCAAGTCCCTGACCTCTAGAATATCAAGGTCTTGCTTAGCAGCCAGCATCGTCCTGATCTTATTGTCTGCCTGGTCGAAAGGCGGCGAAATAAGCTCAACCTTGATATTCGGATTGTCCTTCTGAAACCGTCCAATCGCATCTTGAAGCAGCTTCGTGCGCTCCGGGCTCGTTAAACTTTCGATCATCTGGAGCGTCACTTGTTTAGCAGCAGGCTCCGTACTTTTCGGAGCGTCAGAAGAAGCCGGCGTATTTCCGCCAGGCGCAGGCGTAGTGCTCGTATTTCCGCTTCCGCTGCACCCCGCTAAGCCCCCCAATAACATGACTCCGGCTAGCATAGTTGTCCATCCTTTTATTGCAGCTGCCCCCATATCTCACGGCCTCCCCAAATTTGTTATATTCAACTATATTGTCTTAATGCAATAGATATGTCTTAGCCGTTTATGAAAATAAAGAAGCCAGCCTCTGATGATCAGAGACCGGCTAGTTCATTCATGATAGCTTGATCGTTATTCCGAGGCAATCGGCACCACCATGTTCCATGTATGAGAAGCTTTGGTGAATCCGCCTGTTCCATCGGCTGTTGCTGCAAACAAATGCGTTGGTTTTCCATCTTGGAAAAGAATGAAAGGTCGCTCGAAACTGCCCATGACCGATTCCGTACCGTCATCCCATCGAACCTTCCTGGAATAGGCTTTAGGATTGTCAGCTACATGCCAGGTTAATCCGTCTATGGAGTGAGCCTGAATTCCTGCATGCATCTCCCCGCATATGCGACCGTCCATATCTTTGGCGATAAGCTCATATCGCTCACCCGTGTGCCAAATAAACGGATCTTCGAGATGGAATTTTGCTGGCGGAAATACGGGATCTTCACTGATTACGCGATAGGGACCCTCGAAATGGTCAGCGCGCGCCGCACCGATCATCATGTTCCCATGTACATTTCCTTCGTATTGACGTGCTTTATAAATAAGCATGACGGAACCGTCCTCATGAATACATGGTGCAGGATTGGAAGTCAGGAAGGAGTCAAAATGCCCCGGTCTTGTCGGTAATATCGGCGCGTCCCTCCGCTCCCAAGGACCGAACACACTCTTAGAAGACGCAATGCCTATACGCTTATTTGCACGAGCAACAATACATCGTGGGTCTGTAAGCCCAAATTCTTCGCCTGGTAGTACATCAGCCAGAGGGTTTGTTGAGCCCATATAATACAGCACATAGGTATCCCCGTGTTTTGTAATATGTGGGTTGTGCGTGCTGCGCCCATCCCAATATTCAGCTCCGCGTGCGGGAAGCACAATCTCCTCGAACGCATAAGGCCCTTCCGGCGTGTCGGAGACCGCTCGAACAACCTCCGAGTGAACAAGCCAGCCTGGATGCATCGGCAGATGTTTGGGCCACCTTGATGCAAACATATGAAAGCGTCCATCCTCGCCTTTTATCACGGACCCGCACCACACCCAATATCCTTCCATCCGAAATCCTCCGTTCTTCGGTGCTGGTTGCAATCTGTCGTACAAGCTTTTAGTTTGAATAGACATATAAATCCTCCTATAATTTTAAAAGTGATAGACGTAATTGACAGCGTATAGTAAGCGGTTTATCCTAAGAAAAATGCGTAAAATGGCAGCATACATGCGTTTTTCGCAGACTAGAGGTGTTAACCAATGGCAGAATTAACTTCTATCGTCTCGATTGAGCCATCCATTCGGGCAGCTCATTATCATGCTTATTCCGGCAGAGTCAAAGAGAAAAACAGATTTGGTTACTGCTTTGCTTTTCATTTGATTTATAAAGGGTCTGGCTCCGTGCAGATGAACGGCAGAAGTTATCCTTTAAAGAAGGGCACGCTCGTCTTCATTCCTCCCGGCCTTAAGCATACTTTCCACATGAATGAATCTCAGCCGATTTCTTCTTATGATATGTATTGCGATTTTTTCACGATAAAAAAAACGATTCAGCATCTGTATTTCGATCCTCAGCTCGATTTCGAACCCGGTCTTATGACAGAAAGCAGACCATGCCAAGAGTTGGAGCAATTAACAGGTATTACACAGCTCACCCGGTATCCAGAACTCATTCAAACCTTTATTCAGATCGTTCGCATGAATCGATTGGACATTCAATTTAAAGCTGAGATCGTAAACAGCCTGCTTTACAGTTGGATTTTGCAGCTCGTCAATTTAAATCTGTCGGACAACATCCCTGATTACCGGATTCAAAAGATCATCGATCTCATGGAACAGTACCCCGGGATGAATCCGCCCTATGAGCAGTGGCTTGAGCTTTGCCAATTAAAGAAATCCCAATTCTACAGCATGTTTAAGAAAATGACCGGATTGACGCCAAAAGAGTGCTTCTTTCGGATTAAAATGCAGCGAGCCTACGCGACGATCCATGAAAGTAAACGCTCGATCACATCGATTGCGGAAGATCTGGGATTCTCCTCGGTTCATTATTTTTCGCTGCAGTTTTCCAAATACTTCGGCCTTCCTCCCTCCGAATTAAGGAAGCAGACGAAGGTGGTGAACGTACCTATGCCAAAAAGAAATTAAACTAGCTAGCTGAGGCAGTGCTAATTCCCAACATCCGTTGTATCAACCTCAACATAGGATTCTTTCTGTTCTTGCTTCGTCGACAACGGAATGAATGTAATGGCATGAAGCCTCATGAGCTCATTCCCTTCGATGGAGACTGGCATCATCAGGATGTCATGCTCTCCTGCAGTAATTGTCACTTCGTGCTCAATCTGCAATGAAGCAGCTGTCTCCAGCGGTGCAATCTGACCAGGAATCCGCTGCTCACCAAGGCATAACACATAGCTCCCCCCGTAGGCAGGTCCAGGTGCGCTCATGCGGATCACCAGTTTATAGACACCTGGATGATTGAATCTCACACGCCACTTGACGAATTGGTGGATACTTGTCCATTTGTAGATATAATCGTTGCCCTTCTTGCCATCCCCGTAACCAATACCTTTGCTGGTTTCCGCATCAAAAGCTCTTAGCGTCGTTGTCTGACTGCTGCTTATCAACCGTCCGGGATGTACAGCGGGTTCCCCATCCACTTCGATCACCACAACTCGGTGATACTTGCTGTGTGCCTGCACTGGTACATGGATCTCCCAGTCGTAGTAATTCATTCTGTGGGCAACCAGATCATTAGCCGCTTCTTCAGCCAGCAGCCAAGCTTTCTTGATATGGCTTTTCAAACCGCCTAGTACCAATTTCCCGTCCTGTGGCCAATCAAAGACGTGAAGATATAGCTGATTGCCTCTCCTCGTAGACTCTCCCCAACTCTGGACGGCAAGCGGCGTTTTCTGGGTACCATAGATGCTCACCCCGTTCACTGCCAACCAAGATCCGATTCCTTGCAGAATCGAACGATCCTTTTCATCGATGAGACCGTCGCCCATTGGCCCCAGATTCATGAGTACATTGCCGCCTCGCGCAGCTGACTTCGCCAACAATTGAAGGAAGACATCTGCTGTCTTGTGTGAATGATCATCAGCTGAATAGCCATAAGATTCATTGGTCGTGGGAATCGTTTCCCAGTCACCTTCACACGGAAAAATCTCCAATGCGCGATCTGCCGTATTCACATAATCAGAGAAAGTGTCAAAACCGTATCCATGAGCAAGACGCCCATTAACGACAATGCGGTCGTCGGCCTCACGAATCGCTTTCAGAATTCTTAAATTTTCCGAAAGCGGCAATTTATGAGGGGTATCGAACCACAAAATATCCGGCTCATAGTTGTTAATTAACTCGACAATTTGCGGGATCGATTTCTGGGTCACATAATGGTCCGCTACTTTGGGTACAAGCTCCGGGTGTTCGTTGAACCACAGCTTGCCCTTTCCTTCGAATAGACGGAGGTCGCCTCCCGGATTCGCATATTCCCAATCGTTGCCCGGGGCGTCCGGGTGCTCCCAATCGAAGGCATGCGAATAATAAAATCCAAACCGCAGGCCATGCCGTTTGCAAGCATCCTTAAGCTCTTGCAGCGGATCTCGCTGGAATGGGGTCATCCGTATATCGAATGGATAGGCATCCGACGGATAGATCGCAAAGCCGTCATGATGCTTAGCCGTTATGACGACATACCGCATGCCAGCTGCTTTAAACAGCTGTACCCAAGCTTCCGCATCAAATTGTTGCGGATTAAACTTCTCGATGCACTCCTTTTTGTATTCATCAAGGCTGATCTTCTGAGCTCTCATGAGGTGTTCCGCATAACCTCGCGAGGGCTGGCCTTTCCATCTTCCCCCGGTTACCGAATATGCCCCCCAATGGATGAAACAGCCATACCGAGCTTCGCGCCACCAGGAAATCCGCTCTTCTTTGTTAACTAACGAAGCAGGCCACCAACTCGCTACCGCTTGTTCAACCGCCAATCGATCTCGCTCTTCTGGATCAAGGATCGTTCTACTAAATTTTGTCATCTTGATGCAGGTCCTCCAAGTAGTTTTCCTACATTATGCCGTCCGATGGCGGATTTGTATTTAGATGAAATTCCGTTTATTTAGATAAATTTCCAGTATTTTGACTCATTCTTTCGGAAACATTGTTCATCATTAATGCCTACAATCCGACAACGAGTTTCGAGCGACATTTTATCTGCCCTCTATTAATCTATAATTAATACTATGAATAATAAGGAGGACCACTCGTGGCACATAAAGTGATCAGTGATGAAGAACTATTGTTGCTGCTGTCTCCTATTTGCGATAATCAAGAAACGAACGTGTCTGAGAAGCCGAAACTATCCATGAAACTGCTCTATGAACTTATTAAAAAGTTAAAACAAGAAAATGTGATCCTCTCGAATCGGATTGCTGAATATGAGCGCAGATTGGATATCCTGATGGAAAGCAAAGCCCAAATCGCAAGCAGCGCGGAGATGACCGTTCTCATCGAACCCGTGCGAACAACGGAAGTCAAGCATGAGCTTAGCTTGGTACTCTCCCCTACTGATTTAACGCCGCGTTCCATGCGGCACCCCTCACCAAAGAAAAAGTCAATATCCCTTTTATTCTTAAAAGCTTTAACAAAATTGTTCGTTCGGCGCCGCCGATTCCATCCTTTAAGACACTAAAAAGCCGTCTCCAACGTCGTCTGTGCGACTTTGGAGACGGTTTTTTAATCCTTGAACGAAAGGAGCGGAACTGTGATCCTTCCTCATACATCCTATTTTTTAACTTCAAATGCTGTCCCTACCGCCCCTTCAAATTTAACGAAGCCATCCTGATCCGAGACAATCAGCTCTATCCCTCCACCCTGTCGAGTCACAATCAAATCCATCTCTCGCCCACATAGATGAACAGACCGAAGCGCCATTTGGTCCCAAGCATCGGGCAATCTGGGCTTACAAATAAAGCTGCTTAAACCTGTAGGCTGAAGCCCAAACATGCCCTCGGTAATAATGCGGCCAAATAACGCGCTTTCCGCGGATAGATGCCTCTGATTGCCTTCCGGATAAGCCTCAACCGCATAAGGAACATGATTTCCTAATAGTCTCCGCCGCGAATAGGAAAGCAAATAGGAGATCGCCTCCTCCGTTGCCCCTACGACAAATAACCCCCGTAAGGCATATAGCGTGGATCGGTCCCAAAATGTGGTGTCTCCCGCTTGTGTGACCAAACCGTCTTCTGACCATAGCCGTGGGGATAACAAAGCCTGAATCGTTCCGGATTTACGCTCCTCTATGCCCATAACTAACGGCGAACAAATCCATGAACGTAAGAGATCATTCCCGTCGTAATATCGGTACGTGTCATAACCTTCCACTACAGCACCGAAATATCTTTCAATAGCCTCATACAGCGCTTGAGCGCTGGAAACGTATTGTTTGGCAATTGCCCCATCGCCAAGTTCTAGAGCTAAACGCGAAGCGTAAACAAACGCGGCATATACCAAACAAGAGGTCGATAGATTCGCCGAACCACTTGGAAAGCGCCCCTCCAACTCGTCGGAGTCCGATGCAATAACGCCATCCTTATTTCTTTGCTTTTCAGAATAGGTTAAACACCAAATAATAGCTGGCCATAGTTCAGCTGCGACAGCCCGATCTCCTGAACTAAGCGCAAAAAGCGCCGCTCCGTAAGCATACATCGCCGCATCGCCACGGTCTCCCGCTCCTTCCCAAATATCACTGCCTTCCGCAATGATGGAGCTTGGAATCGGTTGATAGTCCGGTCCCATGAAAGCCGTATATAACCGCAGCGCATTACGTGTTGCTTCATTTCCAAGTGCATATCCCAAATAGGGGAAAAAGGGACCGGCATATTCCACTTGGTCATTGGTCCAGATCGCCGCATAATAACGTCCGCCGCCTGGTCCATGCATGGGCCCATTTTTCGTCTCAAAAATGCTTTCCGCGGCTCTTAATTTCGCAAATGCAAACATTTGATTGAGAACCGGATCCGGCGTTTCTAAGCGTAAATGTTGATTCATTTGCCTGATCAAATTGAATCTCAGTTCCTTTTCCTGACGAACATCTATCCTTATATCCTTTTCTTGCAAATGCCTTGCGCTTATGCGAAAACTGAATTGACAAGATTCCTGCGGGCCAAGCCGGTACTCACTGGCAGCATCGTGCGAAACTTCAATCAAATAAATGCCGGATACGCCTTTTACGGATTTTCGCGACAAAGAGGAACTTATGTTAATAGAAACAGCTTGATCTGATGAATTCGTCATCACGATTTTTTCATACACACTTTTCATACTCGTTGAAGGAAAAAGAGTTCTCTCTATCCATATCCCCTCATCCGCTTTACTTCGCATATACAGCAAGCCATTGAATTGAAAGCATATCGGCCTCTCATTCCTATTCGGCTTCCCATTTATCCATATAGCCGGCATCGATTCCAGCTCAAAATCATGGATCAAGCTGCCGTGCGTATCGTTAGGAATCGTCCTAAGAGTAGGCCAGACTACTTTGCGGGACAGCTTCAGCTTTCCTTCTTGGTTCACACCGTAGCTGACAATAACGGACACTTTCTTGCCGCTCATTTCAAAATGATCTTCGTGAGCATCTGCATGGTCTTGCGGTATGTTCCATTGGATACCATCTTCTAGCAAACGCCATCTTTCCGGATGTTTAGACACTTTTTCCCCTCCTGGCAGAACCGTTGATATGGATGTCCATAATCTAAGCGTATTCTATAGGGCTAAGCATATGTCTAGTTTGCGAGTCATGCATACGTCACCCATGTTGCACCAAACACCCAAATATGAAGAACATCGCAATATGATAAAAATAGCCTGCAAAAAAAGACCCGCGCTAGTCGCGCGGATCTTAAGTCACTATATGAATTATTCCACGTTATGATAAACTTGCTGAACATCTTCTAGATCTTCTAAAGCTTCGATCAATTTATCGAATTGGACTTGTCCTTCATCCGACAACGTGACATTGTTTTGAGCCAGCATCGTCAACTCTGCAATAGCAAACTCGCTGATGCCAGCCTGTTTGAAAGCTTCTTGAACAGCGTGGAACTGCTCCGGGTCTGCATAGACCATGACCATTTCATCTTCTTCCACGATGTCGCGAACGTCAACATCCGCCTCAAGCAAAACTTCCATGACTTCATCCATGCTTTTGCCTTCCAGGCCGATAACCGCTGTCGCGTCAAACATGTAAGCGACAGAACCGCTTACGCCCATATTCCCGCCATTTTTATTAAAAGCCGAACGAACCGCTGGCGCCGTACGGTTTACGTTATTCGTGAGCGCGTCCACAATGATCATCGACCCATTTGGCCCAAAACCTTCATAGCGAAGCTCTTCATAAATTTCATCCGAGCTGCCTTTTGCTTTATCAATAGCGCGATCGATAATCGCTTTCGGTACATTGTACGTTTTGGCCCGCTCGAGAACAACTTTCAATGCGCGATTCGCTTCAGGATCCGGTTCTCCCTTGCGTGCAGCTACATAAATTTCAAGTCCGAATTTCGCATAAATTCTACTTGTGTTAGCGTCTTTTGAGGCTTTCTTTTCTTTAATGTTATTCCACTTACGGCCCACGTTTGTTCCCACTTTCTATTTTTATCTCATTTAACATAATAACCTATTTTCATTCAAAAAGTAAAAATAAAATCACGGAATTTAGCCAATTCCTTCGAGCTCATACAGCGATGCTTCTCTGTTCCGAATGATTCGCCGCAGCAAGGAGGCCATATCGCGTGTGATATCTCCCCGCTCATAGTACCATTGCACGGCATCGCGCTCGGCCTGTATAGCGATCCAATGCAGTTCACGACGGCTATCAATGAAGGAAGTATCTTTGCGCCTTGAGCCGAATGCGAACCTGCGGAGTCTGTCCACCATCTGCTGATAATAGTCCAGCACGCCCTCTGTTGCATCATCGCTTTGATAAGCGCAGCGCTTGGAGAATTCCTCGACGACAGCTTGGCTGCATTGCATTTTCAATGTCCGAATCTCTGACATATCAGGCTCTACGATATTAGAAGCAAGGCGCGGCCGCGCGAAGAACGTAAATAGAAGTTTCAAGCGGCGCCAGATGTTCTTAACCAGCACTTTGCCTAAATCGAGTTTATTGGCTAAAATCATTTCTATTTGTTCCAGCATGTTCAAATAATAATTAGCCTGTTCACGGCTCACTTGTCCGCTTTCCAGACGCTCATTCACAACCTTGCGTTCAATATCCAGTGCCAGCAGCCGCATCTCGGCTTCTTCTTGTTGGAATCGCGGCAGACGTTTCAAGTTACCGTCCTTTTGACCAAGCTGCTGCATCATTAATTTGTAATCGCCAATTACGGTACCTACTGCAACCTCATTCTTCTCGTTGCTAGTATTCTGCAGCGCTCGAATGGCCGCAGCCATAACCTCCAGCTGCCACTCACGCTCCAATCTTTCCTGTTCCGCATTGCCATCCGTATTTTTCTTCTTCGCGATTAGCGGCAGCACAATGCTTGCGGTCAGAAGAGAGAACAAAATGATCGAAGAGGCAAGGAAGAGGATAAGGTCCCTTTCCGGAAACGGATCGCCATTTTGCAGAATAAGCGGTATGGAGAAAGCACCTGCCAATGTGATCGCCCCACGTACACCCGAAATCGCCGTTAACGTCAGCATCCGCAAGCTTGGCACCTCTTGATTCTTATTCCCGAACCAGCGCCCTCCTCTTGCAAAAATAAACGTCCAAACAAAACGCAAGACCAACAGTAAAACAAAGATGAGTAAGGCATAACCAATCACTTTGAAATTATCGAAATGAGGATCTTTGAGAATCGTCCTGGATACACCTGGGATTTGCAAGCCCAGAAGAACGAAAACCAAGCCGTTCAGCACAAACAAAATAACAGACCATGTTGAGTTAGAAACAGTTCGAAGATTCGGCATCGTAAACGCCAATCGCTCATTTTCGATCGCATGCACCAATCCGCCTGCTACCGCTGCCAGAATGCCCGATACGCCTAACTCCTCGGCAATTAAATAGAGCATAAAAGGCGTCAATATTTGCAGCAGCATATGCATCGTCTCATCCTCAAGACCTGCACGGCGCAGCAGTTGGCGAAGTCCGATAATTAAAAAGGCGACTAGCGCTCCAACCACTAAACCTCCAATGGAGATAACGATAAAGCTAAAACTTGCTTTGGGGAACGAAAACACACCGGTAACTGCCGCGGCGATAGCGAACTTGAAGGCGACGAGGCCGGATGCATCGTTCATCAAGGCTTCTCCCTCAAGGAGCCGCATCAAGCTTCTCGGCAAATGAATGCGGCCGGCTAAAGCACTGACGGCTACGGCATCCGTAGGCGAGAGAATCGCCGCTAATCCGAACGCCGCCGCCAGAGGAATGGAAGGAATCAGCCAGTGAACAACATAACCTACGACACATACCGTTATGAAAACGAGGCCCACCGCGAGAAGCAGGATCGGCGCGCGCAATTTCCACAACTCGTCTCTGGGCGTATGCTTGCCATCGTGATACAACAACGGGGCAATGAACAACAGAAAAAACAATTCCGGTTCCAGCTCCAAGTGAACACCTATCGGTAAGATCACCAGAACGGCTCCCAAGGCAATTTGAATCAAGGGAACCGGAATAAATGGAACAAAGCGGTTCACGACATTGGATACGCCGATTAGAACCAGTAAGCTCAGAATGATAATAAAAACGTGCAAGTTTATGTCTCCTTCCCCGCTAAGTGCTATGTACATACGAATACCACTGCTGTTACTTTGTGGTGTACTTGTGTAGTATTTCAATATTTTTCTTAAAGAATCCTTCCCAAGATGAGCAAAAAACGACATCAGATCCAAAGGACCGAATGCCGTTTTTATACAGGTATGCCATTATTGTTTCGTTGTCAGCATTTTCACAGTTTCATCAATCATAAGGGAATAGGCCGTCGGTCCAAAGCCTTGGAACCATAAGTCGTAATCGACGGGATGCACTTGGTTTTTCTGTACGGCTTTTAACTGGCTCCATATAGCCGTTTTCTTCAGTTCATCGAGCTTCTCATTGCTCTCGTTGAGGATCAGAATGTGGTCTGGATTAATTTCAGGCAGCTTTTCCATGGAAAGCGGGGCGAAAGTCGCCTTGTTATCCGGGAACAACGGCGGCGCTTTCAGACCGAGATCCTTGTACAGGATATCATAATTTTTTGCCCCGTAATAGCGAAGTTCCTTTGAAGTTACACGGAGGAACATAACGGACTCGTTTCCAATGACGGAGGCAATCTTCTCTTTGGCTTGTTTCGCTTTTTCATCATAAGCGGCTATCGCCTTTTTCGCTTCTTCGTCTTTTTCGAGCACCCCGGCTAAGACGGTAAACGTTTTACGCCAATCCTTGGCTCCGTCTGTTTCCTCAGGCTTCAAAACAACGGTAGGCGCAATTTTGCTTAATTGATCGAATCCTTTTCCCATCCCGTCATTCGCAAGAATAAGATCAGGAGCAGCTGATAGAATCGACTCAAAATTCGTTTCCGATTGCCAGCCGATATTCGTTACGCCCGCCATCTTATCTTTCAAATACCACGAGAAATCTTTCGTATCCGGACCAGCAGGAACGGCGGAGCTCGGCTTCACGCCAAGAGCCAACAAGAGATCGATCAACCATGGGTTAAGAGCAGCTATTTTTTGAGGCTTTCCAGTAATCACGGTCTCGCCGGCAAAATGTTTGATCGTACGCGATTTTACAGGTTCTTGTGCCGGAGTGGCAGCAGGACTGCCAGATGTTGATGATTGCGGCTTGCCGCAAGCGGTCATAAGTAAAGTAGCAGTAAGCATCAAAGCCAATATAGGCGTGGATTTGCGCACCAGTTGATTCATCATTTCACGCTTCCCTCTCTAGTTGTCTTTCCAAATATTCGCGTTTTCTGTTCGGCAAGCGTACGCGGTTTCTTAGGTTCAGGAATCTGATCTTCCTCAAAAAATCCAAGGTGCAGCATGCCCGTTATTTTCTCACCCGGTTGCACGCCTAACAGGTTCCTAACGGCTGGATTCCAGTTATGGTCATTCGTTTTCCAAACGACATCAAGATTGCGTTCCCAAGCAAGCAGTTGGAAATTTTGAATGAGCGCCGCTGACGCCATCAGATCTTCTTCCCATTGTTTCGGACGCGGATCTTCCGGCATGATAACGATTAAGAAAGCTGACCCTTGCGCATGGAGATACTTTCGCATTTTCTCATGCTGGTCTACGGCAAACCCTGGCATCAAATGCTCGATGAAGGCTTCTTTCTGCTCCGATGGGACAAAAAGAAATCGCCATGGCTCCCGGAGACCGTGATTTGGAGCCCAAACGGCATCGTTCAAAAGAGCCATAACCAACTCTTCGGTGACGCGTTCATCTGTAAAAGCCCGTATCGTCCTGCGCGAACGAACCGTCCATGCAACAGCGCCTGGACCTGCCTCTTCTTTTATATACGGCTGTTTCATTACTGACCACCTCAAAATCATGAAATTGATAATCATTATCATCAAGGTAATCGTAAGCGAAACCACCATCCCGTTCAATGGACAAAATCTTTTAAACGTATGGACAAATTTCATTTACCACGAATTGCTTCACTAAGACGGCAGCAAAGAATTAACCGCCATATCGATTGCTAAACTATGCTGGATCGGAGCATGACTATTGAATCAGCTTGGCAGCTCAAGCAATCGGCCATTTTTGACAGCATCCAGGGCTTTCCATGTTGAGCCGCTCCTTAACTGCTCCGTTAATTGAGCATCGGAATTCGAGTTACAAGTGGTAAGGAAAATATGATCGGGATTCATTCGTTCCAAGTCAGCCTCTGAGATTACCGTGTAGTGACTGAGTGGCTTGATGCCTGTAGGCGGATTCAGCTTCAAATCTTTGTACAAAATATCTCCAAGCTGCCGTTTCCCCCCATACACGCGCCATTCCTTGCCTGCATCAACTAACACCATAACTGTTTGTTCCTGGCCAAATGAGGCTCTTAAACGTGACCTGGCTTCCGCAGCTTTAAGGTCATATTGTTTCAACCATCCCGCATATTGCTCTTTTTTCCCGAAAAGGTTTGCCAATTCAAGCAAGGTATCACGCCAATTATCCTTATTAAAGAGCGTAATCGTCGGAGCGACATTGCGGTAGCTGTCTGTGGTCAAGCTTGCCCAATTGACGCCAAGAATCAGCTCTGGATCGGCACGAAGCACAGATTCCCGATCGGGTCGATCCCATCGGCCGACGATCTTCGTCTCCACTAGCTCATCTGCGATATGCGGCAGCAGCCCGCGGATTTGATCGTTGCCTGCATACGAGAGCGTTGCGAAGGGCTTAAGCTCGAGCGCTAGCAAATAATCATTTAACAGCGGAAACACCGTCATAATTCTTGCATTCACATGATTCTTCATATAGATGGTCGGTGAAACGCCTATAACTTTTTTAAATGTCCGGCTAAAATAGAGCTCATCATGAAATCCTACTTTAGAAGCTGCCATTTTGAGGCTTTGTTGTGATCTCAACCATGTTTTGGCGTGTTCCATGCGCAGTCGTGTCAAATATTCGATCGGACGTACACCGATATGCTTTTTAAAAATACCAGCAAAATTGCTCGGACTGATACCATGGCGCTGGGCCAATAGGCTAAGTGAAATGTCCTCGTGATAGTAGGCATCCATGAAGTCTTTCGCCTTCTCAATGGCAAATCGGGTACCGCCCTGCTGCTTGTCCCTTTGTTGATCCGCAACGATCGTGTATAACAGCTCTTGAAAAACGATTTGCCTCTTCCAAGGCAGCAATGGATTTGACCCTCTACTTAGCTCGTGGAGCTGTTCAAATCCACGCGATACCATAGCTGAGTCGTTAAAGGCAATTAAACCTTCATCCGCAAAAATCTCGGTACCCGCAGCGTTTTTCCATTTGTATGTAAATGATTGCATCATAAATTGAAGGGGCTGCTTCTCGCCAACAACGGCTTCCACCAGACTCATGGGATGCAGCAAGAATAACGAGCCGGGAACAGCCTCAGATTCCGTGCCATTTATCCATAAAGTACCGCGGCCCTCCTCAATCTGCAAGAGGTGATAGTGCGTAGTGAACCTGCGTCTAACATGTTTACCCACTGGATATCGTTTACGCAGAAGTTGATGCAGATTGAAGCTGATATCTCCCATTTGATTCCATAAATTATCATTAATCATCGTGAATTGAACTTCCCTTCCGTCCTTCTCATTCCAATCTCAATGATAATCATTCTCATCAAATACGTCCAGTCGTTTTGTGCGTCATTTTCATCCAATGTTCACAAATTTGAAATATTTTCAATTATAATTTTGTGTCCATTAGGTGTACAATACCTAAATACGGTTTATATCCAATTGTGCGATGTTGCTTGACATTTTCTTATGTGAAAAATGTTACAACCATGTGGGAAACGATTGTTTCACCCGTACACATTGTGACAGTACCCGATTTTTTTTCATCGCAAAGGAGGATTTTCATATGTCACAGACATCTGCTGTTCAAGAAGTAGCAGCAACGGCTGCTGCGGAACCAAAATCGTTAGACGTACTCGACCAATTGCTTAAGCCTGAGGTGCAACAATCTCTGACTGTTCTGGTCGATAATCTGCCTAAATTGGCAGAAATGGTGACTGTGTTAACCAAAGCTTATGATTTTGCGCAAAGTGTAGCTACAGACAAAGTATTAATCAACGATTT
Source organism: Paenibacillus sp. FW101-FHT12H11 (assembly GCF_058790355.1). Classification (NCBI taxonomy): domain Bacteria; kingdom Bacillati; phylum Bacillota; class Bacilli; order Caryophanales; family Paenibacillaceae; genus Paenibacillus; species Paenibacillus sp. FW101-FHT12H11. The sequence continues at coordinate 107,198 of NZ_JBYTCO010000002.1, forward strand.
TGCCCATGGTATTGGCGAGTTTGTTAAACCGGTACAAGAAAAGGCAAAAGACATTGCATCCGCGGCTATTGAAGCTGGCGAACGCTCACAAGCTGATGCAGGAGCAACGATCGGTCTATTTGGAATACTAAAAATGCTGAAAGACCCGGAAGTGCAAAAAACACTTCGCTTTGCACAAGCATTCTTGAACGTACTTGCTGAACGTAAAAACTAATACGGACTAGGGATGATAACGATGGCTAAACAAATACTTATTCTTGGCGGCGGTTATGGCGGCCTTTTGACCGCATTAACAGCGCGTAAACATCTGACAGCTTCAGAAGCAAACATAACAATCATCAACCGTTTTCCTACGCATCAAATTATTACGGAATTACACCGTCTTGCTGGCGGAACGATTAAAGAGCAAGCCGTTGCCCTTCCTTTGCAAAGACTACTCGGCAACAAACAAGTAAACGTCGTGGTTGATACGATTAAAGAAATCAAACCAGATGATAAAAAAGTCATTACAACTAGTGGCGCAGTACATACTTACGATGCGCTGGTCGTTGCTCTTGGAAGCGAAACGAACTACTTCGGCATTCCTGGACTAGAAGAGAACAGCATGGTTCTCAAATCAGCTTCCGATGCTAACCGTATTCGTGAGCACGTCGAAGCGCGTCTGGATGCTTACAAAGCATCCGGCAACAAAGCTGACGCAACAATCGTTGTTGGCGGCGGCGGTCTGACAGGCGTTGAGCTTGTTGGCGAATTCGCTGATAAACTGCCTGAAGTTTGCCGCAGCAAAGGCATCGATTTCAGCGATGTCTCCATCTATTGCGTAGAAGCAGGTCCTGCTATTCTGCCAGTATTCCCTAAAGTGCTGATCGAGCGCGCGGTGACAAGCCTTGAGAAACGTGGCGTCACATTCTTGACTGGCGTTGCAATTACTGAAGCTACCAAAAACACGGTATCACTGAAAAGTGGACAAACCATTGAGTCGAACACGATTATTTGGACCGGTGGTGTGAAAGGTAACCCGGTTGTCGGCAGCTGCGGAATCGCAGAAGACCGCGGTCGTGCGACTGTCACTTCGACGCTTCAATCCACTTCCCACTCGGACATCTTCCTTGCAGGCGACTGCGCGGTTGTATTCCCTGAAGGTGGCGAAAGACCATACCCTCCAACTGCACAACTTGCATGGCAAATGGGCGAAACGGTTGGTTACAACCTTTCCGTTCAAGTCAAAGGTGGAGCAATGGACAAATTCGTTCCAGTATTCTCCGGAACACTTGGCAGCTTAGGCCGCAAAGACGGGATCGGAACAATCGGCGGAAACAACACACAGCTGAAAGGCTTACCGGCTTCCTTGATGAAAGAAGCAAGTAATATCCGTTACTTGTCCCATATCAATGGTCTGTCCGCTCTAGCTTATTAATATCGTAAAAAAAGGATGCCCCCAACCTCTCGAGGCTGCCAGGACATCCTTTTTTTCTTTTTTCCAATTACGTATACGCTTACAATAAGGTTTGAAATGAATGCCGGATAACGTCTCCCCTGCTAATGATGCCTACTAATACGCCGCGATGGACCACCGGCAGTTTTTTAATTCGTTTTTTACCCAAAATAGCTGCGATTTGCTCGATATCTTCTTCCGCATCTACGGCAATCACTTTCTTTTGAGCAATTCTCATGACACACATTGGAAGCAAGCTGCGAACTCTTTCATCAAACTCTTCGTCATCCCCTTTGATCACAGCTGTGTACATATAAGATCCGAATACATGATCATCATGCTTGCCGATGTAGCGCATAATATCTCCATCACTAATATACGCAACCACTTCATTCCGTTCGTTGACAACAGGAAGCCCGCTTATTCTGTATTTGATAAACTTCTCAATCACATCGCTAACAGGGTCGTTTTCTTTGACTTTGTAAACTTGGCGAACCATGATCTCTTTTGCTTTCATGACGATCCCCCCCTATCATTTGCCTTCTGATGTATCTAGATGTATAATGCAACTATATATTTGTATTATACAACTATATACACGGAACTTCAATTGTAATTCGTACCCTATTCTGAAACATATTCAAAATGAACCTTGTATGTTACGATGAATTCATAGTCATATCTACTAAATTATAAACGAGGTACTCCATGTCCGAAAAGATCGATCATCCCGCTGAAACGATTGAGCTCGAACTCGCCATCCTCATGCGTCGATTCCTTGCTGCGACGACCAATAAAAAAATTGGCACGTTAGACCGTTCCGCTTATCTATTGCTCCATCAGATCTCTTCGAACGGCTCGTCGGGCGTGAAAGCTTTGGCGGAGGAGTTCCAGCTGGATATCTCGACAATCAGCCGACAGACCGCTTCACTGGAGCAAAAAGGCTACGTCTACCGAATTCCCGATCCTCAAGATGGACGCGCCTACTCGCTGCAAATCACGGAAAGCGGCGCCGCGGAACTGGCCTCCAACAAGCAGGCTCGCTATGAACGCGTTGCGGAACTGCTGCGAGATTGGCCTGCGGAAGATCAGCAAAAGTTCGGTGAGCTTCTGAGTAAATTTAACAGGATCTTTGCTTGACACAAAAAGGCTTGCCCTGCTGGGCAATGTTATTAAGTTATGTTTAGAGTTAGGAATAGAAATAGAAGTGGAATCTGAAACGGCATGGGGTAAGCCCTATGCCGTTTATTTTTATGTGCAACAAAGGAACACGTGTACAGCAAACATAGTGGATGGAATACCGCTTTAAAAATCTTCATGCGAACCCAATTATGCTGCTGTTTGCCGATCGCTTTTTTTGTTATCTGACTCGCTCTGACTTCACTCACTTTCCTCGTAAATGCTTTCATATGCTCCGTTTTTCGCTGATTATATAGTCTTATAAACCTATCCACCAGAAGAATAATTAGTTCAAAAGAACTACTTGTCATCAATTTCCCAGTGATTCTATGTCGATATTTGAAGGAATTAATTGCACAAGTGTGTAAATTAACGCAAAGGATTTCCCTTTTTAACAACATAGATAGACGGAGGTATGATGATGCAAAAACATTTACAACAAATTCGTTTGAAAGGAACTATGGCTGTTCTTCTGGCAGTAGGGAGCGTGTCGGCATTTCCAGCTTGGGCTTTAGCCACTCCAGTTGAAGCAGCAACGGTGCAATTAACTATTGGGAATGCAAGTGCGGAAACCAACAGCGCCTTTACAATCCCCGTAACAGCGACGCCTAATAATGGAGAAATTGCTTCCTACAACATGCAAATCGATTTTGATCCAACAGCGTTTCAAATTCAAGCAGTAACCCCGAAATATGGGAGCTCCGATTTGACAACGTGTTCAGAGAACACAGAAGGCTGCTTCCAAGCTTCTTTCGATAATGAGAATGGTTGGATTCGCGCCATTTGGATCGATCAGACTACTGGCAGTACAGACCCGCATCCTATCAAGGGTAAGCAAGTACTTTTTGAAATCTCCGGAACTACAAAAGCTTCAACCGGCACTAAGACATTCGCCATCGATACCAAGAGCACAGAGAACTTTTCATTCACTGACGGCCATTTTATTGACAAGGAGCCCCAACAACTTAAGCCCGAAGCTCAGATAATCGAAAATACATTTAGTGTAAGTGATCCCCCTTCGAGTTCCGGCTCTGGCACAGCTCCACCGATTGACGTGAAGGTCTATATAGACGGTAAACTGCAAGAAAAATCAGCTACAGCCACTACAACCACAATTAACGGCCGTGTAACGACATCGATTACGGTCGACAACGACAAAGTCATTCAACAACTTGAAAATAATACGGTTAAAACGTTGATGCTGCCGATCCGCGACAACACATCGCAAGTAGTCATCGGCGAATTAAACGGTAAGCTTGTCAAAGCCATGGAAGGAAAGGACACTTCTGTTCAAATTCAGACAGATCGCGCCACCTACACCTTGCCTGCGGCTCAGATTCGAATCGATAACATTTCACATGAAATCGGTTCCAATGTTTCGCTGGAGGATATTAAAATTCGAGTCATAATCGCAGACGGCTCTGCCGAGCAATCCGATAAGCTCAAGCTTCTCGCCCAAACAGAGCAATTCAACAATGTAACATCGCCTGTCAATTTCGAAGTTGAAGCGACCTTTGGTGATAAGCAGGTTCAAGTCCACCAATTTAATAATTATGTGGAACGTTCCTTAGCGCTTCCGGATGGCGTAGACCCTAAGAAAATGACAACGGGTATTGTATTGCATAACGACGGTACTGTGACACATGTTCCGACAAGAATTCACAAGGAAGACAATAAATACTATGCCGATATCAAAAGCTTAACAAACAGTACATATTCCATAATCTGGAATCCAAAAACCTTTACAGACGTTACTTCACACTGGAGTCGTACCGATGTAAGCGATCTGGCCTCAAGATTGATTGTCCAAGGTACGTCAAAGGACGCCTTCAGCCCCGATCGTGCCATTACACGGGCTGAATTCACATCCATTCTGCTTCGCGCGCTCGGTCTCTCCTCGCCTAAAGAGGCTCAAGCTGTCTCTTTCAGCGACGTGACCTCTTCCGATTGGTTCGAGCCTCAGGTGACGACTGCGGTTTCCTATAAACTAGTCAGCGGCTATGAAGATGGTACCTTTCAACCAAATGGACTCATTACGCGAGCAGAAGCAATGAAAATGCTCGAACAGGCGCTCGCTCTCGTTCAATTGGACGTAATTAAGGACGCTCAAGCCATCAATGCACTTCTCGCCGCTTTCACCGATCAAGCCGAGATTCAGCCTTGGGCTCGTCAAGCCATTGCTGCGTCTGTGAGTCAAGGAATTGCCGAAGGCGCGGACAACAAGCTCTCACCGAACGCGAATATCACTCGCGCTCAGACGGCTGCCATGGTTCGACGTTTGTTGATTAAAGCCCATCTCATAAATGACTAGATTTCTACGAACAACAGGAGGAACTGCCATGAAGAAAAACTTATGGGAACGTGTACTTCCCCTTCCACATCGAAAGCATATCTCTTTAACTTTGACTTCTGTCTTAGCACTTAGCCCTATCATTGCAGCACTTCCTGCTTACGCTGCCAATACAGCTACAATTGCAGCATCTGTCGGCAATAAAGATATCAATTGGATTCCAACCGACAGCAAATCCATTCTCATAAATCCAACCGTTACCGGAGATACCCTCTCACTGGATATTAGTGCGCATACAAATTGGGCAAATGAAAATGGGATGACACTCACAGCCACATCTCAAAGTACAGCCGTTGCATCCGCTGCCATCAGCGGCCAATCCTTGACTATTACTGCCATTAGCGGAGGCACTGCACTCATTACGCTGAAAGCTGAAAAAAGCGGCCGTAACTCTGTCATTGACACGATACAGGTTTCATTGACTCGTATTGGGGATACTAACGGAGATGGCAATGTAACCTCTGCTGATGCGTTATATATTACCAAACTAGTCAATACTACGCCTCCGATCACAGATCCCGAAGAAATTAACCGACTGGATATCAATCGCGACGGCAAGCTCACCAAAGAAGATGCGACGGCTTTGCTTAGCAATTACGTCGGTAAAAGCGGCGCAGTTGCAAGTACATACATCGTGAACTTAAAAGAGGTTAATGATGCGCCGACCGTTCCTCAAGCTGCCATACAAGGGCAGCTTAAAATCAACGAAACTTTGCAAGCAAATGCGCAATACCAAGATGTTGAAGGCGATGCAATGGCTTCACTTTCCTATCAATGGTATCGTGGCAAGAATGTAGACGGTACGGATAAATCAGCCATCTCCTCTGCGACCGCGAATCAATACACTATCGGAGCAGATGATGTCGGACAGTTCCTTTTTGTTGAAATAACGCCTAAAGCACAATCTGGCACCCTAACCGGTCAGCCAACTTTGTTTAATACGACCACTCCGGTTCCGGATACAACACCGCCTGTTCTGGATGAATCCCTTCAACCATTGGGTAGCATGAGCAAATCTGCTATGACGTCGGATTTCATTCTGGACTTCAATGAAGCTGTAAAAGCAGGCGCCGGTTCCATTCACCTTCGTAAAAAATCGGATAACTCGGTTGTTTCAAGCTACCTAGCTAGTGATACAACGACTGTTACGTTTAACGGGGATAAAGTTACGTTGAAGAATCCCGGTCTTGCAGATGTCACAGAATACTACATGGAAGTAGATTCAACCGCTGTATTGGATACGGCAAATAATGCATTTGCGGGCTTCAACGGTTCCTCGACATGGCATTTTACAACACCGGATACGACCGCACCTACGCTCTCTTCGAGGCTTCCCGCTAATCAGGCGAATGATGTCATGAAAAGCGCAGATTTGAAAATCACTTTCAATGAAGCAGTCAAAGCGGCTTCCGGCAAAAATATCACCATCTATAAAACAGGAAATACTCAACCCCTTGCTGTGATTGCAGCAGATGACACTGCGCATGTAACGATTACCGGTTCAACTGTACTGATAAAGCATGCCGATCTACCAGAATCGGAGAATTATTATGTACTCGTCGAAAGCGGAGCCTTCACAGATTTATCCGATAACGTCTTCGAAGGTGTTTCTTCGGATTCGGAATGGACGTTCTATGTGCCGGATATTACATCACCTGTAACAAGCATTTTAACTCCTTTGAATGGAGCAAAAAATGTGTCGGTGAGCGACGACTTCAAGCTTACCTTCAATGAAAATGTTCAAGCTGTTACAGGAAAGCAGCTATCGATTAAGAATGCAGCTACGAATAATGAAGTAGCGGCGATTGACGTTGATGATACTTCAAAAGTTACGATTTCCGGAGCTGAAGTCCTCATTAAAAACCCTGGGCTAGCTACAGATACTTCTTTCTATATCGAAGTTCCAGATGGGTCCTTCAAAGACAGCGTGGGTAATGTTTTAAAAAGCGCAGACGTACCCACTTGGGCGTTCACCACATTGGATACGATTGCGCCAACGTTGACGGCAACTAGCCCTGTTGCGAACGGTAAAACGGCGACTGCGGATGCCGATCTAACAATGACGTTTAGCGAGCCTATCACGCTTGAAAGCAATAAAGAAATTAAAATTTGGAAGGCTGCCGACCAGCAAATCTTCCAAGTAGTCCAAACAAATGATGCTTCACATGTCAGCATTTCCAGCAACATTGTGACTTTAAAAGATCTAGATCTTGAAGAAAACGTTAGCTATTACATCACAATAGAAACAGGCGCCTTCAAGGATGAAGCTGAGAATCGGTTTGCTGGCTTGGATGAAACATCAGCCTGGCACTTTGCAACGCCGGATGTGACGCCGCCGACAGCAACAACAGTCACACCGGCTAATCTGGCCATTCATGTTGATCCAAACTCGGCAATATCCGTTACTTTTGACGAAGCCGTGAAAGCAGGTAATGGCAAATATGTAACAATCCGCAAATTAAGTGATAACTCCGAAGTTGCGAAATATGCTTCGAGTGATACAGCCAAAGTAACCATAAGCGGTGCCCAAGTCACGTTCGTGAACCCAGGGCTTGCGGATGAAACAGGCTACTATATTGACATTGAAAACGGCGCTTTTGCCGACTTATCAGATAACGCATTTGCTGGCATGTCAGGTTCGTCGAATTGGAGCTTCACAACGCCGGATACGACCCCTCCTGTTGTGTCTGCTTCACTCCCAGCGAATCATGCAACAGAAGTTAGTAAATCAGACGACTTCACCATAACTTTTAACGAAAACATACAAGCAGACACAGGAAATATTAAACTGTTCAAATCAACTGATACAAGCACACCAATCGCAAGCTATGTAAGTACAGATATGAACTATATCACCATTTCCGGAAAAACAATCACGATAAAAAACCCTGGACTTGGCGATTTCACGAACTATTACATTTCTATTGATCCAAATGCTATAGCCGATCTGTCAGGAAATAAATTCACAGGACTAGACGGCTCGCTCAATTGGAGCTTCTGGTCACCGGACTCACGTACATTTAGTGTCACAAATTATGAAGACTTTAAAGAAAATGTCATGAGATCAACAGGCGGTGCCATCCTTGACCTGGTTATCTCTGGAGATACATTCAAAGATCAAACGATCTCTCCTTTATCGAGTACCGACATTACGTTGCATAACGCTCCCGCAGGGCTGTCAGTTCTTAGCGCTGACTGGGTAGGTGAGAACGAGGCTTATCTGAGCTTGGATTATGACGGAACCGACTTTGATACCGACATTACAAACTTTGGAGTGACGATTAAAGGGAATGCTCTTGTTTCAGGCAGAGACATCAAATCGCAAGAAATGACGATTACTGCTATTGTTGAGCCCGAAATCAGCTCAGTGAGCCCAATAAACGGTCAAACGGGTATTGGCAAATCGGACAATTTGACGATGGCGTTCAGCAAAGCAGTTACTGCCGTCGCAGGCAAGAACATAGCTATCCTCAAAAAGAGCGATAACACGATTGCTGAAACCATTAATGCAGGCGACTCTTCGAAAGTTACCATTAGCGGAATGACCGTAACTGTTCAACACGCAGACTTAAGCGTAAATACGGATTACTACGTTACCATTGAAGAAGGCGCATTTATAGATTCAGATTCAAACCCTTTCGCAGGCATTCAAACGAACAGCACTTGGGCTTTTAAAACGATTAGCAATATGGCGGCGCCTATGCTTTCGCCTGCAACGAATTCGACGGAAGCCGATCCTAACGGAGATTTGACCTTGACGCTTGAAGCAGCGGTTACAGCTGTCGGAGGCAAAACCATCAAGATTTATAAGAAAACCGATAACGGGCTAATCGAAACAATCGATGCAGGGAATGCCTCTAAAGTTACTGTTAATGGAAACACAGTCACCATCAAACACGTCCCGCTTGTCGATAAAACCGAATATTATGTAACTGTAGATGCCGGTGCATTTCAAGATAGCATTGGTCGGATTAACCCTGCGATTAGCTCCCCGACTGATTGGGCGTTTAGAACAGTGGAGTTCAATGTTGCCCCTTTCTTCACTGATTTCGTGGATGCTGGCGATGGCCGCATTGCCTTTCAGATTGCCGTTCCTACTGCTGGAAGCGGGTATGGGGGTTACTCTGTTTGGTTGAATAAATACGTAAAAGCAACAAATACTACGCAGTCTGTTAAGCAGTATGACCTTAGATCAGATTATGATAGAAATATGCTTCACATTGCGATTAACAACATCTTTTACGATGCAATGGACGTTATGCCAATTTGGTATTATAACGAAGAATTCAATGCATACGATCCAACGAAATCCAGCGTAACAGCTTATACGATCAGGGATTCAACTAACAAAATCGTTGATGTCCTCGGCGATCCGACCGCGTCTATGGATAAACCCTTTTTATCAGCTGGCGGTACACTCGTTCGCAAAACAGGTATGCTCGGCGGCGTCAGCTTCTATCATCCTTTTCAATGGACGACTTATCCAAAAGGCACTTTTCAATATATGGGACAACATACAAACTAACAAAAAGACCTGGCCGCAGCCCAATGTCATGAAGTTACGTTTAGAGTTAGGACTGGAAATAGAAGTGGATTCTGAAACGGCATGGGGTAGGCCCTATGCCGTTTATAACAGCTGATTTATAACGGATTTAGCGCGCATTCTGCTGTCCTGGTCGAATCGAGCTCATAGGCTTCGTTCAAATGCAAAAGATTGCAGCCTTTTGTGTTCGGTTGTCTTTGAAAATAGGTGTCTTTATCCGTGGGTTCCGCTGCGATATGTAAATCTGAGCCGTTGACCGCAAGCAACCGATACCCGCGGTAGTCTTTGATATCCGTATGCGATTGCGTAAATTCGTGAACCTGCTCTTTTTCTTGATTAGTAACCCTGGGCCTTAACTTAATGACAGTGCCCTGCTGGGCAACCTTTTTTGTGTTTGCATGTTCTACCACTATATGTAAATGGACATAGACTACATTTTTGTAGTAACATACTAAATGTTAGTCAATGAGAATAAGTTACTATTCAATATTCATAGAAAGAAGGAAATTATAATGTCAACTGTACTTTATATCTCTGCTCACCCTATGCAAGGTGAAGCATCTTATAGCACAACTGTCGGGAACCAATTTATTCAAGCTTACCGCGAGGCTAACCCGAATGATGAAGTTATTTATCTTGACCTCTTTCAAATGGACATCCCTCGTATTGACGCCGAAGTACTCACGGCTTGGGGAAAATTAGGTACTGGCACTGCATTTGATCAATTAACTGCTTCCGAGCAAAAGAAAGTTAGCCGTCTATCCGAGCTTGTTGATCAATTCGTTGCAGCTGACAAGTATGTATTTGTCAATCCGGTGTGGAATTTCTCCTATCCACCAGTGCTCAAAGATTATATCGACGCGATCTGTGTCGCAGGCAAAACCTTCAAGTACGTAGCTGGTGTAGGTCCTGTTGGGCAATTAACCGATAAAAAAGCCCTTCATATTCAAGCTAGCGGCAGCGTCCTCTCTCCTGGATCAGCTTACGCTGATTTCGAAATGAGCCATCGCCACTTAGACACCATCATGAAATTTTTAGGCGTGCCAAGCTTTGACGCTATTTTTGTAGAAGGCATGGCCGCTGCTGCGGATCAAGCTCAAGCCATTAAAGAAAAGGCCGTTCAAGAAGCTCGCACACTAGCATTAACTTTCTGATTTATGTCTTGCAAAAATAAAAACCAGCTCCTCGTGAAATTGACGAGAAGCTGGTTTTTTTTACAACCCATACTGCATTATCATTTATTGCATGATAATAAGAAGACGAATTTGCTAAAGTTTACTCTCAGCTTTCATCTAGCCCTGACGATCCCATGCTTCTATAAGCAGCTCATTATTAATTCCAGCGCCCGTTAAAGCACCTGAAGAGGCGGCTGCAATCGCTTGATACATTTCTGTAGAGGCGTCACCAGCACCATAAATACCCGGAACGTTCGTTTTTCCGAAAGCATCTACGACAATAGCCCCTGCTTCCGTCATCTGGCAACCCAAGGTTGGCGGGAGATCAGATCCGGCAGCCAGCTTCGGTGCGAAGAATATACCCGTGCAAGGAACACTCGTGCCGTCTTCCAGTAGCACCTGCTGCACCATGCCATTGTCTGATTCAATACGCAGGATCGGTGAATCATATACGGATACATGATGCTGTTTGAGTTCTGCGCGTTGTTCATCCGTTAACTCATCGGGTCCATTTGTGCAAATAACATAGTCCGAGGTCCACCCGGCCAGCAATTTGGCCATATGCATCGCTTTCGCGCCTTTTGTAATGACGACAAGCGGTTGGTCTCTCAGCTCCCATCCGTCGCAGTAGGGACAAACGAATGCGCTTTTGCCATACACTTCAGCCAACCCCTCAATATCGACCGGAAGGTCTTTCATGCCTACCGCGAACAGCAATTTTTTCGCCCGATACGTTCTGCCTTGTGCGGTCGTGATCTGAAAGTCACCGTCCTCGCCTGTTATCGTTGCCACAGTCTCATCAGCAAACTGAACGGTTGGATACGTTTGAATCTCTTCTCTCGCTATCCGCCGAAATTCCGCCGGGGTAATGCCATCCCGCGTGAGAAAACCATGCGTGTGCCCTGTTACTCGATTTCGAGGCCGTCCTTCGTCGATGATCACGACGCTTTTTCTGGCCCTCCCAAGCACAAGCGCTGCGTTCAATCCTGCCGGTCCGCCGCCAATAATCCCTACATCCATAAGTTGTTCCATCTTCATCATCCTCCTGGATCTCTAATGTCCATAATATAGCTAGAAGAAGCTAATAGCTCCTCGTTTACGGCTTACTTTGTACTTGTAGTTGCCGCTGAATCAAGTACACCTTGAATCGTGTGCTGCTGTAAATAATGAACCATTTGCTGTTCAGCGCCGTCCATCACTTTTTTAACCAAACAGCCGTTGCCTTCATGATGACCGGAATGCTGCTGTGAATCCTGAGCTTCTGATTCAAAAAATAATTGATGCTGCTGTGAATCCAGATTGAAGCATTCATACATCTTCTGGCGGCCTTCCACAACCTGAATGACATCAAGAAATGTAATCAGTTCGGCTGATTTAGCCAGCTCGTAACCTCCACTTGCACCTGTCATTGCACGTACGATGCCATCTTGCCGCAGCTTCGACATGATCTTGGACAGATAGCTCTCGGAGACTCCCAGAAGCGCAGCTAATTCCTTAATGCCTACATGCTGGCCTCTTTCAGCGCGAGCTAAATGAAGGATGGCGTGAAGAGCGTGGCCAGTGCTTTTGGAGAATTGCATGAGTAACACCTTCCAGCGATTAAAATTCGGTCAACATCTTTATGGACCTGCAATATCCATAATAGCTGACCTTCACTTTTTTTACAAGTCATTGATTTATGCAACCATCAATTTTCAGCCTGTCGTACTCTTTTTCCCGAAGACTGGTACCACAATAACATCCCGATTGAGACCAATCCAATTAGCAGCAATAAACCATACACATGCTGATAGGACAGAGCAAGGCTCGTATGAGTTTGAACCTCAAGCAAAATGCCGCACACAGCAACGGAAATCGATCCGCCGCAGAACTGGATCAACTGCATCAGTCCCATGCCTGAACCGATGAGCGTTTTCGGTAGAATGCGCGAAGTCTCGTTGTTTAGAGAGGACAGCGTTGCTGAGAATGCGGGCGAAAAGCAAATATACCCGACAAGCACAACGATGGAAGAAGTCCCTACGACAGCGTAAAAAAGAAGCATAACCATAGAAAGCACGATGTGCCCGATCAGCAGAAAACGCAGATTCCCATAGGTGTCAATCCAGCGACCGACGAAACGAGTCAAGAATGCCGACAAGATGGCGCCTGGCGCAATCGTCAAGCCGATTTCCATCGCTGAGCGATGAAACAGGTTTGCCAGTACTAGCGGCATCAGAAACAGATTTCCGAGATTTAAAACTAACACACAAAACCCAATGACGACCAATTTGCGAAAATCAGGATTCCTCAATAAATCCGGGTTGATGAACGTTTCTTTCCCCCGCCTCAAATGCCACGCATGCAGCAAGAAGGATACAACGCTGACCAAAATCCAAATCATAGATAATTGCGTTACTGCTAATAGGATGGTAGCAGCATTGATAACCGTTAAGATGGCTCCGATGAGATCGAAGCGGAAAGGCTGAGGGTCCTCTTTCGGAAGCAAACGAAGCAATACTGGCAGGATGACCAAGACGAGGCAAGTGATCGCAAACAACCCGTTCCAGCCAAAATATTCACTGATAAGCCCTCCGACAATCGGGCCTAATCCAAATGCCATAGCACTTCCAGCTGAAATCATGGCGATGGCAGAGCCGCGTCTTTCCATGGGCACGTATCGGCTCGCCAGCACCAAACCTAGTCCAGCCATGACGCCGGCACCTGCGGATTGAAGGATGCGAGCAGTTAGTAAAGCACCAAAACTGTGTGCAAAGATCCCGTATACGGAAGAGAGGCCAAGCACAAGCAGCCCTATTGTCAGCAACTTTCTTAACGGCACAATGTCCGTTAACCTGCTGTAAATAACCGTGGATAACGCATATCCGATGGAATAGCTAGAGATGACCCACGCCCCGAGATCCGCAGATATTTGGAGATCACCAATAATACTGGGGATAGAAACATTAAACATCGTCGTATTCATGATAACGATAAATAAGCCGACCGTCCAAACCGGCAGCACAACTTTGTCATTCAAATCCTTTCACCTCAACACATGTTTGTTGTATGTAGCATGCCATCTTCTGTCAAATTCTAAACTCATTGTATCATACAAGTAATAGAGAAGTAACGTTTTATCGAAAAAACCGCGCTAAGCGCGGTTCGCTAATGCTTTTTTTCAGCATCATCTTACTTCTCAGTGCCCCGTAAACCCACGTGCATAACCGTACGGCTTCCACCCCACGTCGAGATGAAATCTACTTGGCTGGAGCAGGAGCGGCTCTCGTAATTGGCATGGCCTGTTTTATCCTGTGCCGTCCCATTCCCCGGACTATGGATATTATCCAGAAAATCGACTTTGCCGACCGAGCTGTTATATGCAATGCCAAAATCACGCCATTCATCATGCGCGGTCTGCAATTCCTGGGCCGAATATGATCCGCCAATCTCCAAATAACCTGTTGCCCCGGCATTTGCTTTCGTGCTGGCCCATATCGCTTGTGTCAATTGACTACTGCCGGTAATTGCATACGACTGCTCTGCCGCTAAGATAGCACCGTCGATCTTCGCTTTCTTTTTGGCCGTTTCTTTCTCCTCAGCGATCCTAATCTCATGGGCATGAACCAAAGATGTTAGTGCGACCTGTATCTTCTCTTTGGCCGCTTTGATTCTTTGGCTCAAGGTCACCGATTTTTCTCTTTCGAGGTCTGCATTGTTCTCTTTCTCCCATAACGCAGCATGCCGTTCCTTGTCCGCCTCTACGAGATCAAAAGCAAATGATTTATCCAATTCAATAATACGATCAAGGTTGAAGGTTCCTTGAGTTTGCTTGCTTGCGATATCATTAGCTAACAGTTCGTTCGTTTCCACATAAGTTCCCCTGTCATAACTTTTGAAGGGAACCACTTTCTTCGCTGTAAGGTAGGTAAAAATAGACCTTACATTCCCCTTACTAGGATCACCTGAGAAACCTTGTTCATCCATCTGTGCCCCTGTGCATTTATCCTTTAGCGTTTTCCATTCCGAGTGGCTAAGTTCTTGGGGAATAATCTCAAATTGTTTATCCGAGGTACACCATTCATAGAATTCCTTAACATCCCCTTTATCCAAGTCGCTCCAATGTTCATTGATTTGGCTGATTAGTTTGGGTTGCTGCTTAGTAGCTGGCCATCTCATAGCTTGTATCAGCGGCGTTCCGACTAACATCTGCTGAACAGCCTTATTGCCGATCGTTCGTTGTAATTGTAAGAGGGACGAATAAGGATGATTCAACACATTCTGCTGTGTACTTGGTCTTCTTGAATTCCCTCCTTGTGACGGATGTTTGGCTGCTTGACTCCAGTTACGTGCGTGCATTGGGCTCCCCCTTGCAAATATACATCTAATTTCGCAGGACACGAATTCGACATTATCTTATCATATTCGCCACACCTTGGATATATTTTCCTAGTCAAAAAACCTTATCTACACAGCAATATGCTGAATAGATAAGGTTTTTGAATCCTTCATTAAAAATAATTCCTTAAATACGCCGCCGCTTTCACGATACCTTCCCGTTCCTTCTCCAGTGTGCCCCAGAATCGGTGATCCTCCAGTTCAATGGAAATCGCGCCCTTGTAGCCGAGTCGGTCTAATCTCACAGCAACCTTGCTCCACTCAACATCCCCTTGACCTGGTATCGTGTACCGCCAAGAGCCTTCCGAGAAGCCATATTTTGCACCAAAAGTTGCCGGCAAGATGCCGCATTCATACAACTCATCTTGCAAAATCTCGGTATCTTTGCCATGGCAATGGTTGATTCTTTCACCGAACTCTGTCAATGCGCGCAAATAATCGATACCCAGCCGCACCATATGAGACGGATCATAATTCAAGCCAAAATGCTTGGACGGGAGAGCTTCAAACATCGCGCGCCACATTTCCGGCGTACAACCGATCGTCGGATAATGAGGGGCAGGCCCTGGCCAACCCTCAATGGCGATGTAGACGCCTTCGCGTTCTGCATGGCCCACAATCTCCGGAAATGTATCCTTCCATATGGCGAAGCTCTCCTGACGCGATTGCGAATGATCTTCCGGCACGAGACACATGAACATGACCTTCGCACCTAGCGCAGCCACTTCCGTTATCTGCTTCTTGACGGCTTCGGCCGCATTATCTCTGCGAGCATCCTCTTTGCTTAGAAGTGTTCCACCCATTTGCACCGCATCTACGGAGCCAATGCCGATTCCCGCTGCGTCACATATTTGTTTGACTTCAGGATTTAAATGAGGCACATCAAGGACATCCAAACCTGCTTGAACGGCCCATGCTGCCGTTAACTCCAAGCCTTCAGCGCCGATTCTAGGCGGGATACGCATTCCTATTTGTAATTTCATAACATTACTCTCCTTATGCCAACTTAGCCTTAATAAGGTTTATAGCCACCTGCTTGATAAATCATCTCCGTAAACTTAACGACTTTCAGCGCAAATGTGCCTGGCACCTTAACCTCATGCCTCCCTAGAATGGCGTCGATAAAGCTTTTATCCTGATTCGTCGTTTGTTTAGGCAGTTCAGGAACAACCGGCTTTTCACCAAATCGCTGAATCGTAATTTTACCATTATCGTAAAAAATGCCTCCGTCTTCTCCGCAAAACACATAGGTTTCATGCCAGCATGGCGCAAAACCGATAATGTTTAGCCCAGCCACAGCACCTTCCTCGAACCGGATGGAGGTAAAAGAATCGATCTCCACAGGTGCTCCTTGAGTGTGCAGGTTCGTCTTCACTTCAGCCGGTGTAAGCCCCGTCGTCCATAGGAGCACATCGACGATGTGACTGCCGGAATCCATCAGCATACCGCCACCAGACAGCTCAGGAACTTGTCTCCACAAGCCAGTCGTGAACTGTTTCCATTCCTGATACAAAGATGCCGTAATCGACGTCAGCTTCCCTATCTCACCTTTTGCAATTGCTTCACGAATGAACAGGAATTCCGGCTGGAAATGCCGTTGGTAGGAGACCTGCATGACTTTCCCAGCCTTCTCTGCTGTTGCAATCAAGAGCTCCGCTTCCTCAGATGAACAAGTCATAGGCTTCTCAATGAGGACATGCAGCCCTCTGCTCAGCGCATCGGTCGCTTGCTGGAAATGCAGCGTATGCGGTGAGCAGATCACGACAGCATCCAATTCGATCTCATCCAGCATCACTTTATAGTCTGTATAATGCTTTACACCTTCAAGCGCAAACTTGGCTGCAAACTTTTCTCGGTTCTCCGTGCTCGTATCACAAAGCGCTACAATGTCTGCTTCCTCTAATTCCAGCAGTTGACGGCCATGAACTTGGGAGATTCCTCCCGTTCCAATCATACCAATACGAATTGTGCTCATTGGGTTGCAGCCTCCTATTTAATACCTGAGAAAGTAATGCCTCGAATAAATGCCCTTTGCACAAAAAAGTAAAGCAAAATAATAGGCAGCGTAATCATAACCAGCGTAGCCATCATCATCTGCCACTCGGCGCCGTGCTGCGATTTGAACGACTGCATCCCGAGCATCAACGTGTACTGGCTATCGTCGGACAAATAAATGAGCGGCCCCTGGTAATCCGTCCAGCTGCCCATGAACTGGAACAATGCAATTGTCAGCAAAGCAGGACGGCACAATGGAAGAATGATTTGCCAATAAATGCGGAGTTCTGAAGCGCCGTCAATGCGCGCAGCATCTTCCAGTTCTTTGGGCAAACCCATAAAGAATTGGCGCAGCAAGAAAATGAAGAACGGTGCTCCGAAAAAAGCGGGAAGCCAAAGCGGGATGCTAGTCCCGACCCAGCCGAAATTTTTGAAGGCGATAAAAATGGGAATCATCGTGACCTGATAAGGCAGCATCATCACGATAAGCGTCACGGCAAAAAGCGGCTTCGCCCCCCTCCAAGGAATTCTAGCCAAGCTATACGCAACAAGCGGGCAGGATAACAGCACCGCGAATGTTGCTAGACCTGCAATTGTAAGCGTGTTCTTCAAGTATTTGAAAAAAGGAATATAATCTAATGCTGCAGGATAGTTGCTCCACTCCATGACATGTGGAATCCATACTGGAGGCCATATGAACAATTCGTCATTTGCTTTGAGTGAAGTAGACACCATCCATAGAAATGGCGAAAGGAAAAAGGCGCCAACGAGAATTAACAAGAGATGTGAAAATATTTTTCGAACCGTTCCAAGTTCTGTGCTTCCCATAATGATCTCTCCTCCCTATTCTTTTCCTTGATAGTGGACCCAGCGCTTCTGTGACGCGAAGATCAACGCCGTTAAACCGACCACAATCAAGAACAGAATCCAGGCCATCGCGGAAGCATAACCCATTTTCAAATAACCGAAACCGTTCGTGTACAAATACATGACATAGAACATCATGGAATTAGCCGGCGTTCCCTGCCCATTTGTGAGGGTATAGGGGAGAACGAAATTTTGTAAAGCTCCGATGGTGCCCATAATTAGATTGAAAAAGATAACAGGTGTCAAAAGCGGTAACGTAATCGTTTTCGTTCGCTGCCAAGCACTGGCTCCATCCACGCTGGCGGCATCGTAATAATCTTGGGGAATATCTTGCAAGCCTGCCAAGTAAATCACGACCGCTTGCCCTGTGCCCCACAAGCTCATGAGAATTAAGGACGGCTTGGACCAGGCCTCACTTCCGATCCACGGCGGGCCGGATATCCCGATTTTTTCCAACCAAAAATTCACGAGACCGAATTGCGGATTGAGCAGCCACAACCAGATGATTGTCGTCGCGACTGGAGGGACTAAGCTAGGAATGAAAAACAACGTTCGGTAAAAACCTTGACCGCGTATTTTCAAATTCAACAGCAGCGCCAGACACACGCCAAACGCAATGCTTAGCGGGACGAAAATCACCGTATAGTACAAGGTATTATAAATACTGATCCAGAATACCTGGTCTTTAAAAAGATTTGCATAATTATCGAAACCTACGAATTCTCCGGGTTCAAGAATGCTGTAGGTGGTTAGGCTGTAGTAAGCTGACATAATAAGCGGATAGGCGTGAAAGAGAAGCAAACCGATAATCCAAGGCAATGCGAAGATCAATCCGAATAAGGAAATCTTTCTTTCGAAGCGCGTTTTCTTCGTCTTTACAGCACTCGCGGAAGCTGATAATTTATTGATCGAAGTTTCAGTTTCAGCCAATTTCAATCCGTTCCCCTCCTTTTCTAAGTAAAAGAGGCAGGGCCATGCAGAATGCCCTGCCTCCTATTTTCTAGAATCTAATTACCAACTTTAGCTAATTCCGTGTCCACATTCTTCTTCACTTCATCAAGCAGCGTTTTGGCATCGCCTTTGCCATGAATCGCCAAATCCTGCACCCGGATGGATTCATTCCACAAGAAGGCGCCTACCGGGGATACCGGTCTTGTGTAAGCATTTGGCATTAAGTCCAAGAAGACCTTTAAGTTCGGGTTCTCAGAGAGCTTCAACTCTTCATTAACTTGCGGCATTGCCGTAATATCATTTCCGGCTTTCGGACGTTTGGCGTAGAGCAGCGTACCTTCCTTATGCGCGACGAACTTGACGAATTCCCATGCTTCCTTCTCATGCTTGGAGCCCTTCGGAATAACGTAGGACCAACCGCCAGCCCAAGTCGTCGGTTTAGCGCCATCTGCTACAGGCATAGGGGCAACGCCCCAATCGAAGTTCAATTTGTATTTCGCCAAATCATTCAAAATCCAGTTGCCATCAAATTCGAAACCAACCTTACCCGTCCAGAATGGATTCATACCGGTTTGCCCCATGGCATCGGAGAAACTGGTCAAGTTCCCGATGTCATACTTTTTCGCATAGTCAGCCATCCATGCAAGCGCTTTAACGTTCTGCGGATCGTTCGGCGTCAAGTTATGGCTGCTATCTTCCCACTTCCCTCCAAAGTTCCATGCATGCGTGAATAAGTAGCCTTGATTCATCCAGGGGATGAATCCGATTTGCGAATATTTCCCGTTGCCGCCCTTTTTGAAAATCTTCTCCGCCATTTGATCTAACTCTGCGATCGTTGTAGGCGGCTTATTCGGATCTAACCCCGCTTCTTTCATCAACGTCTTGTTGTAGAACATCCCGCGATTATCCGTACCCCATGGTAACGCATAAACTTTGTCTTTATAAACCGTTTCGGCCCATAGCCCTTTATAATAGTCATCTGGAGATATTCCGCTGCTCTTCACATAACCCGATAAGTCTGTCAGCGAGCCTTTGGCCGCCCAAGAACCGATCAAGAATCGGTCGAACAAAGCAACGTCTGGCGGATTTCCGCCGGCAATAGCCGTCAGCAGTTTATCAGAGGCTTGTGTTTGGCCTGTTGTCTCCACGAAGGTCATTTTCACTTTTATGTTAGGATGCTGCTTCTCAAATACGTCTACTACCGTAGCTTTAAAATCCTTTTGATAGTCTCCGCCCCACGGAAACCAAAAATCAATGGTAACCGGATCTCCTGAACTTGTAGCCGCTTTAGGCGTGCTAGCGTCTGTGCTCTTTGTTTCTGTTCCTTTGGTACTTGGACTGCTCGATGCGGTGTTCGTGGAACTGCAGCCGGCCGCTGTCAGAGTAATTGCCAGTGCTGCTGAGAGGGGGAGTGCAATCAACTTTTTGCTTTGCCAATCGATACGTTTTTTTCTATTATTCATATTGATCCTCCTTTAAGTTTCTCACTCGCTGATGAGCTCACCTTTATTGTAGGCGCTTTCAAGGTCTCCTTTAAACGTGGGGATTTTTGTTTTTAGTGTATTATTTTTGTTCGTTCACGGATTTCGTCATAATCGAAGTGGCAGTACGAGCTTCACAGTTGTTCCTGACCCCGGCGTACTTTGAATCGATAGACCATATTCTTTGCCATAAGTTAGCTGAATTTGTGAATGAATGTTTCTTAGAGCAAAATTATGCTCTCCCTCCCATTCATCACTTGCCATCATAGCCGTGAGCTCCGCCATTTTATCCGGTTGAATTCCGATTCCGTCGTCCTCTACCTCAAAGTGTAAAATCTGACCGTCCATTTTCCAACGGATATCCAGCCGGCCTTTGCCTCGCTTATTCTCAAGACCATGATAAATCGCATTCTCAACAAGAGGCTGAAAAACGAATTTCAGCACTTTATGGCTCAGCATGGCGGAATCTGTGTACATATTCACCGTAAATTTGTCCTGATACCTTACTTTTTGAATTGATAAATAACTTTCTAGCAGTTCAACGCTTTCTTTGACGGTTACAAAATCATTTCCTTCACTTAAGCTGATCCGCAGATATTTTGATAAACCGAAAATCATCGTACTAATCTCATCGACCTTATAAATGCGGGAGATCCAATGAATGGAATCCAATGTGTTATACAAAAAGTGGGCATTAATTTGCGAAGCCATCATTTTCAATTGCGTTTCTTTTTTAAGCAATTTTTGAATATACACTTCATCAATTAAATCCTTGATGCGTGTCACCATCGTGTTAAAACCGTGATACAGCATGCCGAATTCATCCTTGCGTTCATCCATAATTTGCACATCGAAATCGCCTTCTCTTGCTCTGCGCATAGACCACAGCAGCATTCTAACGGGTTTATGCATTTGCTTGGCAAATAGAAACGCTAAAGCGATTGCCACGACGCTAAAACCAATGACGAGATAGACCGTGTAGTAGGCGATTTTTCTTGAATCGCTGACCAAATTTTGAATCGGGGCCATGCCGACAAGCTTCCAATCATTAATTTTCAATTGATCATAAACGACCATGAGATCTTTGCCTTCGACCCTGTCGGTTAAATACCCGCTTGGATTCGGGGGAAGGTTCAAGCCTGCTGGACGCATACTTAATGAGCCGTCCGAATCAGCAACAACCGTGTCATTCTGATTAACAATGTACGTCGTACCTTGCGCTTGGAAATCAACCTCGGACAAAAATTGTTGGATCAACTCCGGATTAAACTCCATGATGAGCACGCCAAGCGTTTGATCCAGATTATCGAAGTTTTTGAGCGAGCGCCCCATCACAAAGACGGGTTTATTGTCTTGATCAATCGTTGATTTAACAAGGGGGGATCGGATACCGTACCAGACCACCTGACCGTTAGCCGCTTTAATCTGCTTGTACCAATCCTGCTCTTTCTCTACCTTGCTTACCATCGGCAGTTCTGTGAAACCCGTGTTCGTGAACCGGTAGGAAGCACTGCGCTCTCCCAAAATATAAATGTTCAACGTATCATTTTTGACATTTACCAAATTGGATAAAAATTTGCCGATCTGTTGGTTGTTATAGCTTTGATCGTAGCTATCCCGATATTCACCGAGAATGCCTTTCTGAATTTCCTTATTGCCAAATATCAATAAAGACCTATTATCATATTCGTTCATAATAAGCTCAAGCCGTCTATTCGCTTGCTGAATCGTTTGCCAAGCTACTTGCGAGACTTTGGAACTGATAATTTCATTTGCTTTATGATAGGATAAATACCCCATGAGCATGATGGAGATCGTGATGCTTGCAAAAAATAAAATGAATAATTTATAGCCTACGGAACGCCATTTGAGATGCGCTAGAAGCTTCAAGCTATTGTCCCCTCCAAATTGGGCATTTAGACGCCAATATCGCGATACTGAGCTGGTGTCATGCCCTCCTGCTCTTTAAACAGTTTCACAAAATGCCTGAAATCCTGGTAACCCACCTGCTCCGCCACCTCATAAATTTTAAGCGTCGAAACCTTGAGCAGCTCCTTAGCTCTGTTGACCCGAAGACGAATTAAGTATTTACTGAATGTCTCCCCCGTTTTTTCATGAAATATTTTGCTAAAATAAGAAGGGTTCAAAAACAAATGCTCAGCAACCCGGTTCATCGTAAGTGGTTCTGTATAATGTTTTTCCATATAGTCGACAGCAAGCTCGATAAATCTTTTTCGATTTCCCGAGGCGTTATCGCCCGGCTGAAACTGGAGCAGAATCGTAAGGAGCACATCCTTGAGATCCGACAAAGCAAAGTAGGGAAGGACAAAGCTCTTGGTTGTCTCTTTCAAATCTGGAGCATAATTGATTTCCAATTTCATCTCCACTTCTGTGAAGAGTGAGGTTAAGCCCTTTCTCAATACAAACGGCGAACATTTCTGTTTATGCATTTGCAAATGTCCGAACAATTCATCAATTAAAGCGCGAAGCGCAGCATCATCGCTAAGCTTCACAGCATGCACAAACCTGGTTACCCAGCCATTAGGCGGCGTATATTTAGGGAGTGAATGGGACTGAGGCACGTCCATCTGATCCGCATCATAAACCTTCCCGTATCCTTCGTAGAACGCATAGGCGGAAATCTGTACGGCTTCTTGGAAGGAGGCATGAATGTCTGTGATCTGACTATTTTTACTGATTCCAATGTTAATGCCGATCCCCAAGTACCGCCAGCAAGCGGAGATGAGCGTCTCCCATATCCCCTGCTCATGGGCAAGATCAGCTTCCTTGTTGGGCGAAACTAGAATGGCTAAATCGGTATCGGGGTCGTCATGCAAAGGACAAGCGATCATCTTCATGGCATGTTTCCCGGTTTCTTTGGCGAGATTGCCAATGGCATGGCGCAGCAAGTAATGCTCCTTCGGGTTGTGCTCATGTACGCCCCAGTCATAAATCTTGATCATGATAACTTTGATCTGGTCGGGATCGAGTGGAATGTTCAGACGATCCCACACCGTTCGCGAGAATTGTTGTGAAGCGCTTCCATTTGTAAGAAGTGTTTCAACATACCGCTGCCGCGCCAGCGGCAAACTTTCTCGAACGCGTTCTGACATCTGCACGAATTCGTTATGATCTTCTCTCTCACGTTTGATTTGCTCTATGCACTTTCGCACAACCTCCAGCATGAGGGTTTCCTCGATTGGCTTCAGTACATAATCAACGGCTCCAAGACGCATCGCTTTTTGCGCATAGCTAAACTCGCTGTATCCGCTAATAATAATAATTTTCGAGGGCATATTAGCGTTTTTGACGGCTTCAATGAAAGCAAGACCATCCATACGTGGCATTTTGATATCTGTGATGATGATATCCGGCATCTGGTTTTGAATGAAGGTTAATGCATCTTCTCCATCCTCAACATCTCCTATGACTTTAATGCCTTCTGCTTCCCAATCAATCGTTGTAGCTAATCCTTGACGAACCCACCTTTCATCATCCACGATTAATAAAGAGTACATCATTCATTCTCCTCTCGTATAAAAAGGTCTGTTACCCTTCAAAAACGCTTATTACTTAGATGTCTTTTCCATACTTTACATGAATTTGATAGATCTGAAAAGTGGGTGCTAAAAAGATGTCCATGTCCATAGAAAGGAAATAACTGGAGGGAAACTCCAGCTATTTCGACGTTTGTACCTTAAACCTCATTTCTGTTGCCCGATTTCCGCCGCTTCATGACGTTGTTCACCAAATTTTGGGTTGCGTCTTGTGTGGAATCAAACACATTCTCAATAGCGTTTTGGACATAATTTGTCGCTGACTGCCCCATATTATTAAACATGCTCGTTTTGTTCTCAACGACATTCTTCTGGCCTTTCGGCGTATCAGGCATTGTATATACCTCCCATTTCGATTGGTTTGACATTCGGTCTAATTTCCCAATTATGGACAAAAGTTATTCATAAAAAAAGGTTGAGATTTCGCACATCCCAAAACATAATTCTTATCTTTTGAAAAAGGGTCTACTTCAATAAAAAAGTGCCCTGTAGTTCCTCATTGAGGAGAAAGGATCGTTGGAGGAGTTAATTTCCTTCCATAGTTTAGCTTGTTAAGAGCCCAATGGGAGCGAATTTGGGCGGTGGAGAACACCCAACACCGCTAAAAATCCAGCGTTACTGAGACATCTGGCGGAGGGGCCATCCTCATAGGAGAGCCAAACTGGCTGGCAGGCCACTTGGAGGAAGTACAGGGCGCTATTCTAACAAATTAAGCCCGTTTCCGCGTCAATCGGAACTGCAGGGCCCTATTTGACAGCCTGACCCCGATTTCTTCAAGAATATGGACAAATAGAGGACGTCAGTTCCCTTCCGCGTGAGGAGGAGCCTATTTCGATGAAATAGGGCCCTGTAGTTCCCCTCAGGGAGAAACCGCTGGAGCGATCGCAGCGACTGTGACAGCTATGTTGTATTTTACGCAACCATTTGGTCGTAAAGGGGCCTCACTTCGCCTCTATATTGCACTTCATACAACGATTGTTGCATTTAAACCGCTTTCAATTCACCTTTTGCAACAAATGGTTGTATGATGTGCAACGAAAGACCGCAATCGCGGTCTGATCACACCATTACGTTGTATGTAATGCAACGTAGCCCTTCAACTTTGCTGTACAGCCATCTTTACAAAATTATCTTTTAATAAAACGAGGCTGCCCCATATGAAAGGCAGCCTCGTTCTCTTTTATTCTAAAAGTCCGCTAAGCTCAGCGTCTTTTTCTGCAATTGTTTTATTGCCAGGCATTAAGCCGAGTCGCTGGGTCATCTGCTGGCTAATGTTCCCGAGCCGTTTCGTGTGCTCCGTAGCCGATTGAATGATTGTCCGATTGGACTGTTCGAATAGATCCAGTGCACTAAAGAGATCATTCATTCCACGCTCAATGGAATCCATCTGTAAGCCCGAGTTCCCAAGCAGCTCGTTCGTTTTCTGCGTCGTTTCTTTCAATAACCGTGAGTTGTCCTCAAACATTTTATTAAGTGTAGCATTCGCAGAATTGACTGCATCAATGGTTTGCACTTGATCCTCGATCGCCATTGAAATCATCGCGGATACAGTAAGCAGATTCTGCGTTTTGTCGATTGTCGCATCAACGGCATCGATGAGTTTATCATTATTGTCATTGATGATATCCGTACCCGCAATCGCTTGCTGATAGAGAATGACCATTTCCTGAAATGACTGTATGCGCGTCACTACTTTACGAAGGCCTCTTTCGAGATGAACCTTACGGCCTTCATTTTCCGGCTTGCTAATCTCCGTTTCAAACAACTGCTTTAAGTTCTCGCCCATGGCAATCCGCATTTGAAGGTTATAAACTGATTCTAAAGAGTTTTTCTTCAATGTTTTCATGTAAGCCATATTTTCTTCCAGCGTTTCCTTGCCATTGCGAAGCGATTGGACGATTGCATTCACGTTCGTTTTTACGGACTGATATTTATAAATATAGTTTTTCAGCGGTGTCTTTTTCATGATTTTTTCGAAAAAACCTAACTGCTTGCTTTTGCTCAAAGAATCGATTTCATGACGAAGTTTCAAAATGTTGTTTTGAACTTCCGATCGTTTGCCAGACATCAATTCATTCACGGGGCGCTCTAACATGGCTAAGGATTGACCCGCTTGCTCCATGGTTTTGGAACCCATACGACCGATGGAGTCCATCAAGACTTCTAATTCCATGTCATCCGTGGTCGATACTTTTTGGAGCATTTGTTTCGCTTCCTGCTCTACTCTCTGCAAATCTGCCGATTTTAATTGTACTAATTGGGTTGTCATCGTTAGTTCCTCCTTTAGTCTTCAGAACGATAGCGTTGTTGGATGAGTTCCATTCGCGTTTGCAATTCCATGAGATCTTTTTGTTCAATTGTCTCGACATAGGCGGAGAGTTTGGAGTTAATATCCTTAATCCCCGTAAGCAGAAGTCGACGATTCAGCCGTTTCGCTTCTCCGCCCAACTTCAGAAAGGGGTTAATCGCGCCATTCAGATCCTTGAAGATCAACCGTTGTATGTTATGATTCATGTTTGCATCATTTAGTTCTTTCAGCTGCGGAATTAACCTGCCGACTCTTGATAGTAAACTAAGCGTCTTCTCTACGATTTCATTATCCAGCGTGTTCTTCTGGCCTTCGGATATCATCGTCTCTTCGATGACATGAATGTACTCGGCTATCGGACCCCAAAATGGATCGTTTTCACTTTCACTTTTACCCTGCGGCTCCATTACTCTGCCCGGATTCGTGCTGCTTGTGCTCCCTGTATTCGGTAAAGAATCGCTGGCAGTATTTGAACTTTGCAGCCTTTTCATTTCCATTGAATGATTGCGACTAATCAGCATAAGACTGCCTAATGAGAAAGTAGTTGGCACTAATAAGTTAACTGCGCCAGGCAGAAAGCGGGCAGTTATGAGACTTACAACATACCCCAAAACGGATATGCCTATAGCAACTTTAAACTTCGATTGCACCGTACATCCCCCTTTATTCACCCAGTTGTTAATTCATCTATAGATCTATTATACATTCAAACACCAAATTCACACAAAGATTGCTGCCATTTCTTGTCGATTTCTCTCCTTTTTCGATATAAAACACTAATTTAGCAGAAAAAAATAGTTGAGCAGGATGCTGATCCCCGCCCAACTATTCACTTTAAACTACTTATCAAGCTTTAACAAAGACCGTTTTAATATCCGTATAAAAATCTATCGCAGCTTGCCCCTGCTCCCTAGAGCCGGAACTGGACTGCTTAACGCCGCCGAACGGTGCTTGCAATTCCACACCAGCGCTCTCCGCATTGATTCGAACCATACCGGCATCCATATCCTGCATGAATGTCAACATAGTCGAAATATCCCGCGTAAAAATGGAAGCGCTGAGTCCAAATTTCACGTCATTCGCGATTTCGATCGCCTCTTCCAGCGAATCCACCTTCATAAGAGCAAGCACAGGGCCGAAAATCTCTTCCTGCGCGATGGTCATTGAGCTGGAGATGTTTTCAAAAACGGTAGGTTCAACAAAGTAACCGTCATTCAAATCCTGTCCTTGCCCTTTTCCGCCTCCACATAGTAAAGTGCCGCCTTCTTCTACACCTTTTGTGATATAGGAAAGGACGGTGCGGTACTGGTTTTCACTTGCAAGAGGGCCCATCCACGTTGCAGCTTCAAGGCCGGATCCTAAACGGATGTTCTGAACTTTGTCCAGCAGCTTCGCCTTAAAAGCTTCGTAAATGTCGGTATGGACAATTACTCGGCTCGTCGCTGTGCATTTCTGCCCCGTGGATTTTAAGCCTCCGCTAATGGTAGCATCAACGGCCAGGTCTAGATCCGCATCCCGTGCCACGATAACGGGGTTCTTACCGCCCATCTCGAGCTGGTACTTGGCTCCTCTTGCCAGAGCGCTTTGCCCGACTTTTTTCCCCACTGCGTTCGAGCCTGTAAATGTGATGCCCTGGATGTCCGGATGGTCGGCCATTGCTTGTCCGATGAGGCCACCGTCGCCTGTGACCATATTGATGACACCGGCAGGAAGTCCCGCTGCATGGAAACATTCCATGATCAAAACCGCGGTTACGGCTGTCTCTTGCGCTGGCTTGAACACAACGGTATTCCCGTAGATCAGTGCAGGAGCCATCTTCCAGATCGGAATCGCAACCGGAAAATTCCAAGGCGTGATGACGCCGACGACACCAAGCGGCGCACGGGACGTGAACATCAACGCTGCGCTATCCGTCGAAGGGATTACTTCACCGATACTCCGCATGCCTTCGCCGGCGTAATACCGCAAAATTGCAACCCCGCGCGCGGTTTCCCCTTTCGCCTCCGGGAGCGTTTTCCCCATTTCACGGGTCATCGTTTCCGCAATTTCATCCAAGCGCTGCTCTACTTGATTGGCAGCTTTGAACAAGAACTCGCCGCGTGCCGGACCCGATAATTTGCGCCATCCTTGCTTGGCGTCTTTTGCCACGCCAACAGCTTCCTCCAGATCATCCAGCGTTGATTGCTGGATATAGCCCACTGTTTCATGGCGGTTAGCCGGATTCATGCTAGCTTCAACCATATTGCTGGATGCAGTTTTCCACTCCCCGCCGATATAATTGAGAAATGTTTGAGGTTCAAACATCGTTTAATCCCTCCCGCCTCTAAATTCGGTTAATGCCGCGAGCAGCGCTTTCACATAGCCGATGGAATACGCCCAACCGACCCAACCCATGCCGGATTTCGAAGGATTATGCGGTGCACGGTCCATTTCAAGGGAAGTAATGTGATCCGGGTTAATACAGCCGTTATAGCCAACCTGATGCAAGGCTAATAAGATTTTCGCCATATTCATATGACCATCGTCCAAAAGCGCCTCTTCAAATGCCCCGGCCGTCGCCAGGCTGCCCCGAATATTACGGAAGTGAACGAGAAAAATCCGATCTTTACGCCCGTATTGATAAATTTCATCAAGAACCAGCGGTGTGCCGCCTGCTTCTCCGCGAGTACCGACGCAATAAACCAAGCCAACATTTCTGCTCGGATAAGAATCAATAACGCGATGAAAACCAAGCCCGCCGAATGGCGTATTATGATGCGGTGTATCGGAGGGATGAACAGCCAGATTGACATTGTACTCTTCTGCCAACGGAACCAGCTTGTCAAAGACGAGATCGAAACGCTTCCACCAAGCGTTCAATTGTTCCACGGTAGGAGGCTGCTTGTCTGGATTCCGGTGAATAGATTCCCCGCGTACCAGCGCCCCTCCTCGGTGCACAGCTGTGTATTCCTCTGACAAATAAGGAAAGACATCGCCCGCAAACCGCTGACGAACAAGCGTGATCCCCGCTTCGCCAAAAGCTTTGATGGCATTGCTGACATGATCCAATTGGATCTCAGATCCAGGTTCCTCCAACATGAAACTGCTTGAAATATCTGGCAGCGTCACACGGTTAATGTCCATCCCATGTGATCGGATTCTTCGTCTTAACTTGATCAGTTGATCGAGATCCGGATAACCAAGTTCCTTCACGCCGAGAAAGGAAGATCCTCGCGTAAAATCAATACAATCAACGCCTAGTTGGCACATTTGTTTTAAATCGCTATCAGACAGATCGCAAGTTGGAACTTGAATCGATACCTTCATCATTGTTCATTACCTCCTATAGGTTATTGGCAGCTGCGATCAAGTCCACGCTCTTTTTGATAATCGATTCCAACTGTATATAATGCTCACGCTCAACTTGCACTAGAGGTGACCGAACTTGCAAACCAACGGGTAGACCGACGATATCCATCCCTGCTTTGATTAGGGAAACCGCATAACCTTTGCGTTGCTGCCGGATGCGGTGAATCGGCAAAATCACTTCGCGATAGATCACTTGCAGCAACTCCTGATCGCCTCCGATCAGGCTCTCATGAAATTTCCTTGAAACTTGAGGGATATAATTGGATATAGCCGATGAATAGGAATGAAAGCCAAGTGCATGATAGGCAGGCATCGTCAGTTCCGCCAGCGGCATTCCGTTCATCCATTGCAGCTTATTTCCAAGTGATTGCACAAATTCAATATTAAGCTCGAAGTTGCCTAACCCGTCCTTGAACCCAATGACGTTTGGCAGATTAGCCAATCTTTCAAGCGTCTTTAATGTAAACACCGCATTATCGCGCTGATAAATAATAACTGGCAATGCCGTGCTCTCAGCGATCGTCCGGTAATAGTTGTACAGCCCTTCCTGTTCAGGGATGATCAGGTAAGGCGGCAGCAGCAATAATCCGTCTGCTCCAATTCTTTCCGCCAATTGGACGCGTTCGACCGCTTCCTTCAGGTTGCCCCCTGCGCCTGCAAAGACAGGCACTTTGCCAGCGGATACTGCGACTCCGATTGTAACAAGCTGCTCATATTCTTTGATATCCAACGATTGAAACTCTCCGGAACCCGCACAAACAAATACGGAATCTAACCCACCCGCCAACAAAAATTGCACATTCGCTTCAAACGCTTTTTCATTCACATTCTCGTTATGATCAAACGGTGTTACCGGAAAACCCATAATCCCAGCCAGTGATAGATGTTTTTCGCTTCCCATATCGAACAACCCCTTCGTGTGATCTTCCATTTCATTATAGGAAAGGAACACGAAGTCAGTCTTTGTAAAAACTCGCCGCTTTTTTAAAAAATTCCGTGATATAATAGATGTCAGCTTACTAGAGGGGAGATACGCTTTCATGCTGAGCCATACTGTTTATTCTCGAAGTAACTTATACCTCAACCAACATGTGGATCAGCTGCATGGTGCCTCCGCATCCATTTTTGTTCACTACTGGGGTGCAAAACCTCAGCATATGGGGAATAGCCCCCATGCGCATTCCTTTTTTGAGATTTGTTATGTCGTCCAAGGGGAAGGCGTTTACTTTTCAGATGGTGTAACCTATCCGCTGCGCGCTGGAACGCTTTATTGTTCCAAGCCTGAAAGCAGACACTATATACAAAGCGATGAGGGCATGCTGCTGCTGTTTTTTGCCATTGAGCCCATAGCGTCCGAATCCAGCGAAGCTTTTATTCACGATTTTCACCAATTAAGCGCTTATCCGCATTTATTCATCCCAAATGCCGAGCAAACTTCGCCTGCACTCATTTGGCAAGCACTGCTCCTGCATGCGGCTGAGTCCGAAATTCGCTATAAAGAATCCATTGAACATCTAGCCTATACGTTGGTCATGAGTTGTATCAGCTTATTTCTGCAGCACTGCGTTTCTGGCGATACGGCTTTATCCACAACGCGAACAGAACTTCAGGGCACTCTCAAGCGGGCAAAAGAATATATCCAAACTCACCTCACGAATAAAATAGCGCTTTCAGAGGTAGCCCAAAGCCTGCATCTGTCCGAGCGGCAGCTTTCCCGCCTCATGGCGGAAGAATTAGGGCAATCCTTCCCTTCGGTCGTCAAAACCGAAAGGGTCAAAAGGGCTGCCTATCTGCTAGGTTACACAGACATTCCGCTTAAACAAATTGCCGAAGATACCGGCTTTGAAAGCATCCACTATTTCACGCAAGTGTTCACCAAGGAAATGGGTACTCCGCCAAGCTCCTTTCGCAAAAATAGTCTTAACGCCGAAACGGTCGATACCTGGATTCACAAATATTTAGAACAAGTAGCAACCCGTTATCAAAAAAATCTGCCTTTGCATCCAAATACAGCTCTCAAACGTATACAAGATGCAAAGGAGTTGTAATCATGATGGAATCAAGGGAACAATTGCTGAAAGAGTTGAACATCGTTAAAGCTTGGGAGTCTGAACAGAAGGATTTATGGTTTTGGGAGAAAATCGGGCGTCTGCCTTTTCAATTGTTGGACCGGTTGACACCTAAAATATTGAACAAGAAGATTAGCGAGGCTTTAAATGAACTAGGGAATTATTTGCAAGCGGGTGGCCGGTATCTCATCTCTGAAGCCGGGACATTGCGCCATATCGAAGAAGTGCGTCACCGAAGTGAAGGTCATCATCGGGTCCATACACAGATAACTGCTATAGAAGACGTGGAGACACTTCCCCTTCCCATCTTGGATCAAGCAGCAGATGAGATCATTCACAATCGGACGAAGTTAGCAACGCTCCAAGGAGCAACGACAGGAATTGGCGGCATTCTGACACTCGCCATCGATGTTCCGGCCGTTCTCGGCCTGTCTTTGAAAACCATTCAAGAGCTGGCCATCTGTTACGGCTATGATCCCAAAATCAAGCAGGAACGCATCTTCACGATTAAATGCATGCAATTCTCTTCTGCGGATATCGTCGGCAAGAAAGCGATTCTTGATGAACTCAGCGACTATGCGGCAAATGATCAAGCAGACGCGCAGATGATTTCACAGCTGCAAGGGTGGCGGGAAGTTTTTGCAACCTATCGCGACAATTGGGGTTGGAAGAAACTATTCCAGTTGATTCCTGTTGCCGGCATCCTCTTCGGTGCATGGATCAACCGCGGCACGCTTAAAGATGTAGGCGAATCCGCAAAAATGCTGTACCGTAAGCGTAGAATTCTTGAGCGGTTAAGCGAATTAGACAAACAAAACATTGAGTAGCTCCCGAGCCGATTGAAACTAATGGAGTCTCCATTCGTATTAAAAATTAAAACGATTGGAGGCTTCCTGACAAATGATAAAATATTTGCTAAAAAAGCTATTAGGCTCCATCTTCCACTCCAAACACCGAGGTTATCGTCACAATAGCAGTCATCGAGTCCACTATGGTCGTCGTCATTCTTCATCTGATCGGTATTACGGTAACGGACACAGTCAGCAAGGTCATGGGTATTACCGAAACAGACAACATAGTTCAAGTTAACCATAAGCCGCGAAAGTGGCTTTTTTGTTTGCTTTACGGATGAACGAATTATGGCTGCTGCAGGATTGTATTCAGTTCATCAATGAGTGCTTGCGTACTCGTATAAGAAGGCTCTATCTGAAGCAGCTTGCGAATCATACGTTTCGTCGCCGGTGTGAGATCAAGCTCCTCCTCCCACCCGTTGGCGCTTTCCTTATGCACTTCCGATGTCTCAAAGTTTGAATACAACATGAAAAGCAAAAAGTGTCCGATTGCATACAGATCGGACGTCACTTCATTAGCCCGCCGCCTCTTCAGCGTTTCCTCCTCTGTATACTCTGCTGGCTCCCCGATTCGCGAAGCTAAACCAAAATCAATTAAATAGATGCGATCCCCCTGCAGAATAACATTAGGAATCCGGATATCGCGATGGACAAAACCTTGCATGTGCAGGTAGGACACCACTGGCATTAGCTTATGAATTAGGCTTAACGCTTCTTTTTCTGAAAATTTCGCGCCTCTTTCAAAAATTAAATCCTCAACCGTTTGCCCTTTCACATAATCCATGAGCATGAACATCTGTTTATTTTCCTCGAAGAATGCCAGACATCTTGGTATGGACGGATGTTGCAGCTGCTGCATGATTTCAATCTCCTTTTGCAACAGGTCCCGCCCCAACTTCCCTTTACTTGGCTTCGCTTGCTTAATGACGAGTTCTCCACCAGTCCTGATGTCTTGGCACAAGTAGGTTACCCCATAACTTCCCATGCCGAGAAATCGCAGGATCTGATACTGAGCTTGAAGCAATTTCCCTTCTTGCAACGGATAATCGATCCAAGCGGCATACACTTTTTTCACATAGGCAAGCAATGCCATAATTGCTCCTTATTGTCCATTAGTTTTCATCAAGTTTCTTGATTTTTTGTTGAAATCGCAAACAGCCGTAGGCTAGCAAACATACACATAAGAATTCAAGGGGAACCAAAAAGTTAAGTGTGTTTCCGATGAGTTGTGTGCGTGACCCGGAGAACATTTTAGGCACATTGATGAATAACAGCGCCAAGTTGGCTAGCGCTACAACGCTTAATGTGAGTTGCACTCTTTTGAATAACAGCTTTAGCGACAAGCGGTCGGTGTAAATCTCATACGATTCGCCTTCACGAAACGGCTTTCTGAAATAATGCCAGCCGAAAAGAGAATCTACGTGCTCCCAACCTGAATCTTCAAAAAGAGCCTTATATTCATCGAGATTATCTTTGCCGCTGATTTTTTGGTAATCCATGCGATAAACATAGCGAACCGCGCTATTTTTCTCAAAACGATTGCGGAATACCCCCGGTTTGACCAGGTGTAGGCCTTGTGCAGATAAAGAAGTGAACCACGACTCATCCTTCTCATAATTCCATACAAATGAAAATCTAGTCCGGTTTTCGAATTGGTTACTTAACGTATTGGTCATCATTAGCCGCCCTCTCTCCTACTCTACATTTGCGATGGCTGATCTAGCATTCGACAGCAGTTCTTCCATACGTTCCATCTCAGCTTGTAATACATTCCTGCCCAGCTCGGTTATTGCGTACAGCTTGCGACGTGAATCAGCACCAACATCTGCCTCAGGCGCATGCTCAATTAACCCTTTTTTCTGCAGCGTATTTAATGCTGTATATAAGGTGCCTGCACCTATGCGTACCCTACCGGCGCTCATCTTTTCCACATCCTGCATCATCGCGTAACCATGTGCCGCACGGGGATATAAAGTCACTAAAATATAGTAAAATGCTTCCGTCAATGGCAGCAGATCTTTGGAAAGCTCCATGTGGTTTCTCACCTCCATTCAAACTAAACTTATATCGCCTTCTATTATATCGAAACACAATGTATCGTATATCGATATAATAAACCATGATATATCGAGTGTCAATATAGTTAGGGATAAAAAAACCGTCAGAGACTCACGATCCTTCTGACGGTCCAAATGATGTTCAGTTAAGCGTTCGGCTGCATGCGGAGCTTCTTCCGTTTTACAAGTGCCAGTAAAAGCAGCAGAAGCGGACCTGCCACCATGAAAATCGGGAAAATAAATGGAGCTGCCACTTTTAAGGGGAAAATGACGGAAATCTCCTCATAGTTAACGGGTATAAATGTGGCTAACATGACGATCGCCGATATCACCCATGTCATTTTTCTCCAGTCTCTCAAACCAAAAAGCTGTGAGGTGCCGTAGCTTGAAACAAATAAATAGAGCGATAATTTAGTAAACACACTCATGATCCAAATCGTTATAACGATGGCATCCAGGTTTTCGATGATACCGCCGATGGAAATCGATCGAACGATCATGAGCATGGGATACGTGTAATTCGCGGAAACGTTGTGTCCAAACATTAAGATGCTAAAAATAACGGATATCAATGTTACAACGCCGGAAAGCATGACGCCTCCTACCGCATGGCGGACAATCTGCTTCTTCTGCACAACAAAGGCAATCAACATGAGCAGCATGATGCAATCGCCCAAGAAAGCAGCCGCTGGTAGCGAACCTTTCATTAATGCCAGCAAACCGTTATCGATGTAAATCGGCAGCAGTCGATCCCAGTCCAGTTG
Organism: Paenibacillus sp. FW101-FHT12H11; assembly: GCF_058790355.1. NCBI lineage: Bacteria > Bacillati > Bacillota > Bacilli > Caryophanales > Paenibacillaceae > Paenibacillus > Paenibacillus sp. FW101-FHT12H11. The sequence continues at coordinate 142,502 of NZ_JBYTCO010000002.1, forward strand.
ATTAATGGCCAAAAACATAGGTCCTATAACGCCAATTAATATGATAGGGCCTGTTAGTTCACAAATTCGGGCAATCACGCCAACACCATGCACTGTCGGATAAATCACAACGAGAAACATGGGAATTTGGATTAAAAAAACCGGCGTTCTGGGCATGATGGTCCCTGTAATAAACAAACTGAATTGTTTTAATATGACGGTAAGAATGACGATCCATACCAGCAAATACATCACCGAAATCACACCGCCAAACCATTTTCCAAGCAAAACCCGGTTAAATTCAATCAGTGTTTTATCAGGAAAAAGGGAAGCCAGCTTCCCGCAAATATAGGCGATTCCTACCGCCACTGCCGTAGAAACAATCAAGGACATCCAGGCATCCTGATTAGCCACTTGAATAGCTGGTGCGGTTGTCAACAGAATGGTCATGATGACTTGCGTGCTTACCATCATCCAGAATATTTGGCGGGTCGTTAAAACCATGTCACTCATCGTTAACCTCACCCCTTCTTTGATACACAGGAATATTGGCTACTCCTGGCCCTTGTATAGAGCTATCAACTTCCACTTCCATTTCCATGGTTTGGAAGATGGAAATCCACTCGCCCTTCTTGTCTCTCCATATACGTGGATATTTTTTGTGAAAGGCTCTCCCAAATCCTACAACATCCGCTTTTTGCTCCGTTTGCAAACGATGCAGGGTATGTTCCATAATTTCCTTCATTGCTTGATTAAAAGGTTCCTCAATACGTCTCATGGCATCGGTGCCTTTTGTTATATTAATTGAGCTTGAATTTTGAATGACATTTCCATCCAACGATAATTTCACTCTCATTTTCCAAACGTCATTTTCAATCGTAGGGTAGAGTTTAATTTGGGTATGCATGATCTTGATGACAATGTTACCGCCGTCCAATTTCTGAGTCATGGTTATATTTCGTCCAAGGTCTTTGGGTCTCAATAAACGAACTCCCATGATGTCTTCAGGACTTAGAAAACCTTTCAGCTTCTGCTTTTGGATGACGGACATGCCTTCGACTGTTAGAATCTGCTTTTTAGCCTTATTTGTGATTAGGGTGGCAGGCGCAACTACCGGTAAAAGAAAGGACTGCGATTCAGCGCTTAACAGTTCCTCTACTTCGTGCATGGTAGAAGAATGGTTGACTGGCTTCTGAGAAAGTTTAATTAAGGTTTCATAGGTATTGGGATCCACTTGCGACTCCAACAGCTGCCTGGCGCTTCCTTTGCAGATAAAGAAGTTGGATTGCTCCCGCGTCTGGATATCTCTGAATAAGAAATCAAATTCGTCACTCAAGCCTTGTCTTGCCAATTCTTCCCCAAAAAAGAAGGCTTTCGCATGCCCCCAAGAAAAAAAACGAGGCAGTTTCTTTTGCAGCTCACTTAAAGCATCCGCCATGGATTTGCCCACCGATGACATGGTGTATACATTTCCCTGCCCCCCGCCATTGCCCTCACTACCTCCTGAGGCTGGATTCGGAATAAAGACTTGAACGGTCATTTCGATTTCATCTTCATCTTTCGAGTCTACTCCTGCGGAGATAATCAAGGCCATGTCGTTGACCTCCACACGATCCCAGCAGCCTGTAGTCATAAGCAGCACTAGTATAAGTACTGGGAAGCCAATCCGATGCCTCAATTCTCTTCCCCTCCATCAATCCTGCATCATTACTTCCTATCCGGCTTATCGCCTTGCCTTTTAATATTGCCTTCACTATAGAACAACGGTCGCGTCTTCAATTTATTGATAGGGGCCCTAAATAGCACATCTTTAATACCGCTTAGGGAAATTGGAGCCAGAGGAGCCATGTAGGGAACTCCAAATGAACGAAGAATACAAAGATGGCTTATGACTAACAACAGCCCGAGAATTAGGCCAAATAACCCCATAATTCCTGATAAAATCATAATGGGGAATCGCAGAATTCGGAGTGCAATGCTTGCCGAGTACTGAGGCATCATAAAGGAGGATATCCCGGTAATGGCAACGACCATGACCATTGGCGCCGAGACAAGGCCGGCTTGTATAGCCGCCTGGCCAATGACAAGCGCGCCAACGATACTGACGGCTGAACCGACTTGTCTTGGAAGTCGAATACCCGCTTCACGCAGCGCTTCAAACGTGATTTCCATGATGAGCGCTTCCACCAAGGCCGGGAACGGAATCTCTTCCCGCGATTTGGCCACGCGCAGAAGCAGTGTCGTCGGAACCATCTCCTGGTGGAAGGTTAGAACCGCCACATAAACAGCAGGAGCGAGCATCGCGATGAGGAAAAATGTGTAGCGGAGCCAGCGAATCAACGTCCCGATTAAATATCGCTGATAATAATCCTCAGGTGATTGCATCATGGACCAGAATGTTGCTGGGACGATCAGCACGATAGGCGTATTTTCGGTCAAAATAAGAATACGTCCTTCCAACAAGCTGGCTGCGGCCACATCGGGGCGTTCTGTTGCTTGGATTTGTGGAAAAGGCGAATATGTATTCCCCTCGATCAGTTCCTCGATGTATCCGCTCTCAAGCACACCGTCAATGTCGATCTGCTCTATTCGCTCTGTAACTTTGCTGATAATATCAGGCTTCGCGATCCCATGAATATAAGCCATGGTGACTTCCGTTTTAGAATAAGTCCCCACAGTGAACGTGATGAATTTTAACGCAGGCGTCTTTAATCTTTTCCGAATTAATGAGGTATTGACCGTTGTCGATTCGATAAAACCTTCTCTTGAGCCACGGACAACAGATTCGGCTAGCGGTTCCTCAACTGCACGTGTATCGTACTTCATGAGTCCAATGGTTAGAGCGCCCTGTACGGTATCAATGAAGACAACGGATCTGCCCCCCAGGACATCGTGGAGGACTTCACCAATGGTTTGGAGCTCATAGACATCAGACACATTGACATATGCTCTATAAGTTACGATCGAACTTGCAGAGTCCGCCTTCGAGTTCTTTAGCGGGGTAAGCACGTTTCCATCCAGGAGCTCCACATCCACAGCGCCGCGGAGATACAGCATACACGCGTTCAACCCGTTGTGAGTGTGAAACTGAGTGAACATTACATCCGCACAGTCTGTTAAGTAGGATCGCAATATTTGCAAGTTCCCTGAAAGCTCGGCCGAGACAGCGGTTTGATAGGCTTCTTTCTCGACACTTAGCTCCCTCGGAATCTTCTTCTTCATGCCAATCTCTCCTTAATCACACACTTTTTACTTATTGTTATGCGCTTAATTTTGATGGAATATTCAGGTTGATGTGGAAGGAAAATCGAATTCTCCAAATGGGCAAAATAAAAAAACCTCCCTATTCAATAGGAAGGTCTCGCTTTAAACTCTTTTCATTTGCATCGCTTTCTCCAAAATGACCGTGTCATACAGCAGTGATACCGTACTTACACGACCTTGTGTCCACCCCGGCAAATGATTCCCCTCGGGCCACGAATAATTAAACAGCGATTTTAACCCATTGCCGTATCGCATCAAAATTTTCACGCGACTGCTTGCTATTTGTCTCAAATCCTCAAGAACCTCCTGCTTATCGGCCACATGTGAGGCCACAATAATATGCGTAACCTCTTGGGCAAAGGCTAACTCTTTCAATGGTTGGTGGGTGAAAGTTACACAGTTTACACAGTCGCTCATTGCCGCTGCTTGCTTAGCAAGCTCTACCGCTTCCTCGTCTAAATCTTGTCCTACCATTTCTGCTCCGGACATTTGGGCAATGGTTAGCACAGAAACGGGGAAAGCTCCTGAGCCGATAAACAACACTTTGCAATGTTGATCAATCTGTAAACATGCCAATTCGGAACGAACGGAAGCTGATAATAGATCCATATACTTGCTTTGCCGGATTTCATCCTTTTCCCCATGTCCTGCTTGATATTTCTCCAAAACACGCAAAGCACGAATGGACGTTTCCCTCACATTTCGCGATAGTTCCTGCACTTCAGTATTCGACTGCCATAAAGGCCAGTTTTGAACATTCTCCTCTTTATATATAAAATCACACAAATCATCTAATTTATTTTTCAACATCGCGTAACACTTCGGAAAAGCGCTGGTATACGCTGTTATTTGCCTAATTTCAAACTCCAGCAATTTCAAACTTAAAATAAACTCGTATTCCTCTAGCATGGATCCCCCTCCTTTTTACCTACTGATAATACATATCTGACTCTTCTAGTGAAAAGTACAGAAACCGTAGGAGGGAGTGCATTTTATTTTCAAAAGAAAAAGGGGACTTTGTCAGGCTACATCTTTCACTGGAGGATAAACACCGTTTTCCTGTTGTTATCGTTTCGAATGAAACGCCCGTTGGATTTTTTATTCTGTATGACGGAGAAGAACGATTTGACTTTACGGATCATTCAAATTCCCTTGTGTTTCGTGCTTTTTCAATTAATCATGCAGATCAAGGGAATGGTCATGCCAAAGCAGCGCTCCTGCAGTTGAAAGAATTTACCCAGCATCATTTCCCGGAAGCAGAAGAAATTGTACTAGCTGTAAATTTGAACAATCTTCCCGCACGACAAGCTTACTTAAAAGCAGGCTTTAAAGATGATGGCCGCACGAAAATGGCCGAAACGGTCTTCAGCATATCTTGGTTCTACCGATTGAAAAAAAGAGGAGCTGCCCTTAAGCAAGCAGACTCCTCTTTCTATGTTGTCTTCTTCTACTTCTCGTAATGAAGTAAAACGTTTTCTGAGCTAAAGCTCCTCGTTTCCTTCAATTTCAAGGTTTTGTCTTCCACTCGCATCATGAAGTATTACTTTTCTCATGCGTGCCTCCCTATTCCTGGCCTGTCACCTTTATCGCTGTATAGTAACTTCGTCAATTAAGGGCATTTTCCTCCGTTTTGCCTGAATGACTAAATAAAGGCTGGTCAGCACCGCGCCAATCGCTCCGCAAATAATATCTGTCATCGTATCCACCAAGCTGCCGTTTTGTGAATTTAATCCAAACCAATGATCCGTCGTGAACTCATAAATTTCCCAAACCCCTGCCATCGCTACGGAAAAAAAGAGGCTTAGCCATATCGCGACTTTTGCGCTTGGCGTGACGGATTTGTTCTCTAAATCGCTTGCTTTCCCATAAATAAGTAAACCCACGAAACAAAGGATGACACCTGAAAAGAGATGCTCAACTTTATCCAAGTAAGGAATGACACTATAAAATCCGAATTCATTTGCCAAAAACATCGTTATGAAAATGAACAGCAGCACACAGAACCTAAGCGCCGGAAACATCGTGCTCTTGGTCAGCTTGACAACCCCTCTGATCAACAGCAGTACCGCTGCGATCAAGACGGCCTGCCACATTTTCGGCGGAATCCCTTTTATCAGAAAATATACAAAACACACGGCCGCAAGCACATACAGCGCCAGTTCAAAAAGATCGTTTCCTCTGTCTTTTCGCATAAGCTTATGCATCGCCATCTCCCATTTCACTATGGTAATAATTACTATCTATCCTTTTAAGAAGTATATTATTCCCAGATTGCAGGTAGTGATACGGAATCGGAGTAAGTTTAGTTATAACCATCTTATACCGTTGACGAACTAAAACCTTAAATTTATATTTGAAATATCTGATTGTCATAGAAAGCTTGCAAAAGGAGGACAACCTTTGCCGGAACTTCACGAATCTACAGCTGTTTCCAACGATGATTATCTCCGTCTTAGGGCAGATTGCGATAACTGCTTTGGACTATGCTGTGTAGCGCTGCCCTTCTCTGCCTCCGTCGACTTCGCGGTTGACAAACAGGCCGGCATGCGCTGCCATAACCTGGGAGATAACTTTCGCTGTAGCGTACACCAGGATCTAAGGGAAATCGGTTATCGCGGATGCACCGTATATGATTGCTTTGGCGCTGGCCAACAAGTCGCTCAAGTGACTTACAGTGGTAAAGACTGGGTGAAAGCCCCGGAAACGGCGAAACAAATGTTTGAGGTGTTTCCTATCATGCGGCAGCTGCATGAGCTGCTCTGGTATTTGACCGAAGCGCTTGTGCTTGAGCAGACGCAATCGATCCATGAAGCGCTTCGCTCAGTACGGGATGAGACGGACCGACTCACCTCCCTTAGTGCTGAAGCGCTCTTGAAGCTTGACATTGCGGCACATCGTGCCAATGTGAATGTCTTGCTCCTGCAGACGAGCGAGCTCGTAAGAGCAAGCGTTCAGCGTCAGCAGAAAGGTTCCCGTGGGCGTCAAAAGAGCTATGGACGTGGTGCGGATCTCATTGGCGCCAATCTCCGAGGCGCTGATCTTAGAGGCGCGCACTTACGTGGCGCTTATCTGATCGCTGCCGACCTGAGAGAGGCAGATTTGCGATCAGCGGATCTCATTGGGGCTGATTTCCGGGACGCCGACTTAAGTGGCTCTGACTTGACGGGAAGCCTCTTCCTCACGCAGTTCCAGATTAATGCTGCCAAGGGTGATACGTATACCAAGCTTCCGAAATCGCTCAGCCGCCCGCCACACTGGACCGCCTCCGCCTAGACGAAACAAAAGGCTGGATTAGAATGTCTTCGCAGACTTCTAGCCCAGCCTTTATTCAGTTAACCTACTTCCACTTCTGAGCTTCCGGACCTCTGAGTTTAATGCCGCTTCTCTTCTGATAGAGCTCATTTGCAGCCTTCAATGCATCGTTCCCGCCTTTGGACTTCCACTCTTCGATAACCTTCGGCCAATCGCTGATAGGCTCCTTGCCATACACCATTTTAACCATATGTGTGAGCAGTACAGCAGGCGCCGTATCGGATAAAGGCGCTATGTCCGGATTTTTCTGCATAGCTTCCAAAATCGGATCAAATTCCAAGCCGCCACGTCCTTCATTCGGCAAGACGGTCTCGAACGTTTTGAGCAGATCCTTCCCATCCTGCGAAGTGCTCAAAATTTGTTTGCGGAACGCATCGTCCTTGACCATATGAAGGAAACCGCTCAGATAACGCTGTTCGGATACCTCTGCATCCGTCTTCGGTTCTGTCGGCAGTGTCAAATCGAACCACTTATCAGCCTCTTCCGATGTTTGCCATTCAAAGAACTTAAGAATGCCCGGAATTTTATCCTTTGCTGTCTTCGCATTGATTAAATAGGAACGTGCACCGGATGAGTATAAATATCCGCCGCCTTTACCATCCGGGCCAACCGGAGAAGGAATAATTTTAATTTTCGCATCAGGCACGGCTTGCTTTAATTGCGTTTGCCACTGCAGCAGCTCCTGCGCGTTCATTTCCCACATACCGGCTTTCCCTGATAAAATGATGTTTTTGAAATTAGTCGGATTGATCGTTGCAAATTCTTTATGAATCAACCCTTCGTCAAACATCGTTTTGTACGTTTGCAATGCCTTTTGCATATTTTCTGAATCAAAAAATTTCGGCTGTACTTTCCCGTCAACGACTTCGAATTGGCTGAGGTACGGGTAAACATCGTAAGCGCCAAAGAAAATATCGGCATATTTAAAATCTTGGCGTCCCATGAACGGATGCTCCACACCTATTTTCTTAAAAGCGCGCAGCATGTCCAGGTACTCTTCAACCGTTTTCGGATCCTTCGTAATCCCGGCTTTCTGCATCAAATCTTCGCGCACCCAAGTCGCTCTGCGGGAAGGCTGGGAAATATATTCCGGAATCGCATATATTTTTCCGTTCAGCGTAACTTCGTCCCATGCCGCTTGCGGAATCGTCTTCAACAAGTTCGGCGCGTACTGTTTGATAAGGTCATTCAATTCAAGGAATACGCCGGCTTGAACAGAACCTGCAAGCTCTTTGCCACTCGTACTGGCTCCCGCCTGAACGACGTCTGGAATGTCTCCTGTTGCAAACATCTGAACCATCTTCTTCTCAAAATCTGCATGCGGCACTAAACGGATATCCAGGTCTGTATTCGTTTTCTTCTCCAGCTCTTTCACCCATTTGTCCTCATTCAAATTCGCTGCTTTTTCTACATAATCAAAATTCAATGTACGCAAGGAAATGCTGAATTTCGTAGGTCCTTGCGGCACCACAGGTGCTGCGCTCGCCGTTGCAGGTGAACCTGCAGATGCCGCAGGAGTCGGCTTATCTACATTCGAGCTGCAGCCAACTAGTCCAGTCGTTAGTGCAAAAGCCATCGTACATGCCATCCATTTTGACCTTCTCATCGTACCCCTCATTCCTTTACATGTTATGATAAAACGAAAGCGCCAAGCGCTTTCTGTTCAACCCAGAATCGTAGATCATCCGGATCATAAATGTTGGCATGCATCCTGTTGTAACCGCTTCCATCGGTTTCTGCTTTCATCGTATACGAATCTGCTCAAACCTCATATAGGGTTCCTTTAGGGGAAGTCGGGTTTTTTTTAGGTTTTCCTTGGCTCCCGTGCGAAAATTAAAAAGACTGTCTTAGAAGATCATTCCTGACCTTTCCAGACAGTCTTTATTTTTTATTTTGAATCAAATAACGCCCAATCCGACTCGGTATAATTGCCCATGTACCATAATGAAATACCTTTTAACCCATAATACTTCGCAAGCCATACCTTTTTATCCACACTGGCCGTATCTTCATAGTAAATATCGTGGCTGCCGCGATCATCTTGGAAAGAGATCTCCCTCAGAAAATAAGGCAGGCTCATCGATTGATTAACTCCTGGTGATGCAAGCCTTTTCTCCACAGCTTCAATCTCCGGATTGTACAGTTCAGCAACTCCGTTTGCTGTGATCCATTGATTAGCTTGCTTAGATATCCCCAGAACCAGCTTTTCTTTTGGAACAAACGCTAATGTGCGTTTCACCGCATCGTTCACCAGTGGCAGTGGAGCAGAAGGAAGTTTACTGTCGTTATGCGTAAAATCATAGGCCATGAGAACGACAGTATCTGCCAAAGCATTAATTTCTTTTAGATCGTAACCTTTATAGTAATAATCAGGTTGAACCGTCACCGTTAGTGGGTAGGTGGGGATTGCCGCTTTCAACGATTTCAGAAATTGGCTATAGTCAGGTGCGCTAGTTGCATCCATTAGCCCCTCAAAATCCATGGTTACTCCGGTAAATCCATATCTGGCATCCGTAAGAGCCCCTTTTAAAGATTGGATAAACGCTTTTTGCGCGGGATCGTCCCTCAAGAAATCCTTCAGATTCTTCTCTCCGTAATAAACCATCAAATTTTTCTGAATGTTGGCTGCATTTGCTGTCTGAACAACCTCCTCCCAGCCGGAAGGAATGCGATATTCGGTCGTTGTTGTCTCCAACTGGGCGTTGCCTGGTGTTTCGTATTTCAAATGCGACCATCCGAACGTAACTTGATCGAGCAGCGGCATGTGGTTGATGGCAGGGTATGAATTAATCGCATAAAAACCTACCGTATCTAATTCGCGAGTGTCTACTTCTGTCTGAATCACACGATAAATGATGGCAGCCGCCTCTTTGCGTGTCAGGGATTGCTTGGGGCGAAAACCAAGGTGATCGCCTTCCATGATTCCTTGATTGACCGCATAGTAGGCATATGGCAGCAGATTTTGATTCAAGGCATCGCTATCGGCAAAGTTTCTCTTGTTCTTCTCGTTTTGCCAGCCTTGAAGTATCCAACTGTTGCGGGCTTCGGCAGTCTGAGCATCGAGCAACGCTTTCCCGACAATGCTAGCCACCTCTTCTCGGGTTATCGATTGATCCGGGTGAAACTTACCCTGCGAATCCAGCATAAAATCAAGCCATTTCCGCTCATATGCCGCAGATACGAATGGGTATGACCATCGGCCTTGTTCAACATCTACTGGAGCACCCGCCACACCGGAGCCAGAAGCAGCCTCCTCCCGGTTGGCGTTCATCAGTAATTTAATGAACGCCTCCCGCGTGAGCGTTCCTTCCGGTTTGTACGTCAAATCCGAATAGCCGTCAATAATACCGATCGCCGATAACGAATAAACCTCATTTTGAAACCAATCCTCATTGGTAACATCCGTGAACGGTTTTAAGGAAACGTCGTACGCATAGGCGGCGGTTCCTGCCGAAGTCAGTACGAACAGCGCAGCAGTTTGAACAACTGCTTTTCTTAACATAGACAATAGCATTCTCTCCCCTCTGTCCTAATTTGACGTCAAGAGAGAGAATTAGTTGCACAAATTGTCCAAAGCCTTACGGCAGCAGATTTTTTTCATGTAAGTGATCAAAAATAATTTGAACCACGCGTGAGGCTCGATCCCTGTCCTTATAAGACAACCATTCCAATTCATCGATTTCGGAAGTTGGACTGGGTTCGCCGTCGTATTCTGCCGTATAACAAGCCATTTTCACCACAATTCCCTCAGCTTTACCATCTGCTTGTGCTTCGAAATTCCCGAAATGCGCCACTGTCTCCGGCTTAATATTTACGGAAAGCTCCTCCTCAATTTCCCGGATCAACGTCTCGATATCCGTCTCTCCAGGGTCTCTTTTACCTCCAGGCAAGTAGTAGAGTTCTTTTCCTTTCGAGCGTGTCCCCAAAATTTGTCCGTCAACGATCCGTATCAACGCAATCTTATCAATAAATGTGGTCATATCATTTTCTCCTTATCATGAAACTCTATTTTCTATTGAAGCGTATTAAAACAATACCAAACCAAATCAGATTCTTCAAATTACACGAAAAAGGAAGTGATGATTAATGAGAAAATCCATGCTGCTTTTCGTCGTTCTTTCGTCCATGATGATAGGAGCGTGTTCGTTCCTGGACGGAGCCAATCAATCATTGGATTATGTGAATCAAGCAACGGCGCACATTAACAAGCTGAGTACTTTCGCTGAACAAGCCCCACAGCTAATCAAAGACGCCGCTACGAATCCTGAAACAAAGATGAAGCTTGAAGAACAGTTACTCGCCTTAAAAACGGAAATTGAACAATTCAACTTGAAAAGTGTACCTGCTTTCGCAAAAGATATTCACGGGCAATTAGTTGAGAAAAATAAAGTTTTGTTAGATGAAATTAATCAAGTGGTAGTAAATGGACACCTGGCGCTCGACAAACTGCAAACCTCTCAAATCCTTGCAACAATTACGGACATCACGGGGTTAATCAATCGGATTTCTAATCTAGGCAGCTAACAAAAAAGAGTTAAGCGATTTATTCTCGCTTAGCTCCTTTTAACTTTTTATAATCGAATGTATTACTCCTTCTTAGCTTCGTAATGAAGCACCAGCACACCTGAAGGAAGTACTTTGGATGATAGGAGATTCAACCGTTTGGTCGCCTTATCCTCTTGAAATAAGCGCGTTCCGGTCCCTAGCACAATGGGACTAACCGTTAATCGATACTCATCGATTAAATCCAAATCCATAAACGTGTGCGCGATGCTCGGGCTGCCGAAGATGACAAGGTCTTTTCCCGGTTGCTGCTTGAGCTTTCCGATTTCCTCTGCAATATTCTCGTTAATGAGCGTTGTGCGGTTCCACTGAACTTCCTTTAGGCTTCTGGAAATCACAACTTTCTCTATGTCCTCGATCCAATTCGCATGATCGATATCATGTTGTGTACTTTCAGGATCTTTCAGAACAGTAGGCCAATAGCTCTCCATCATCTGATACGTTACGCGGCCATAGATGGGAGACCCCACTGTCTTTACGATTTCATCCGCAGCGTCCATCAAATCTTGGTCATAGGAGATCCAATTCAATTCTCCATTCGGTCCAGCTACAAAACCATCCAGCGATACGTGCACAAATAATACAACTTTTCTCATTGTCATTCTCCTCTAGTTTGATAGTCTCACTTCATTTTAGTGGATTCAAACTATAGGACACAACCTCTCATGAATTTCTATCACAATTTCAAAAAATATTTTTATCGCGGATAGTAAGAAAATCCCGGATAGTTGACGACCGGCCATTTTTCTTTGCGCAGCGCATGGGTAACCTCAGGTCCTACATGCAAATTACCGTTCACAAGGTTTTGCGGCGAAAGTGCCATCATCTGGTTTAGTGAGACATCCTCAAACAGGTTGCTTTTAAACAATTCAAGAAACCATAGGGATTCGGTTCCTGTATTTTGAATATAATGCCCCGAAGCGAATGGCACATAACCGACGTCACCTGCCCGGTAGTCAAACGTCCTGGCGTTGCCATTGCCAAGAACCACCGTCATGCGTCCCTGACCTGCGAGGTAGTACTGCCACTCATCGGCATTTGGATGCCAATGCAGTTCACGCATAGCACCTGGTTCTACTTCGACGAGGGCCGCCGCGATTTTTTGTGAAATCGGAAAATTTCTTGAGTCTACAATTCGTACGCTTCCGCCGGGAGTTTTGATCGGTGTTTGAGCCAACAGTTGATATTTGAAACTTAAGGGGACTGTGCCGTAAGGAGATTGCACGTTCTCGCTTTCGAGCGGACCGGGAACGTTGTCTTGATAAATGTAGACCTGCTTCGTCGGAATATTGTCAAATGAACTTATGGGAACACCGAAATTCGCAGACAATACCTCTTTGGGCGTATGAGCAAACCAATCGGAAATCGACAACGTATTAAGGTCTGAGAAGTTGCCGTCATCGAAAACAAGCAGGAATTCGCAATGCTCCAATCCTTGAATCGAATGTGGAAGCCCTGGCGGAAAATACCAAAGATCACCTGGACCGACATCGGCAATAAAATTCCGCCCGTTTTGATCCATTGCCGTTATACGCGCACGTCCGAGCAGCATATAGGACCACTCCGCTTGTTGGTGCCAATGAAGCTCTCGGACACCGCCAGGTGTTAGACTCATATTCACACCGGCCAACGTCGTCGCGATCGGTAATTCTCTCGCTGTAATTTTCCGCGACCACCCGCCGTGATTCAACGTCATAGGAGTGTCAGAAAATGAAAACTTCAAATTAGGCACCAATCCGGCATCGGTGATAGGCGGTACCAGCATATTGGGGTTTTCCTTATCCCGCATGATATCCCTTGGACCCGTGTCGATCCCACCGGCGCCGTCATAACGGATGGGCTGCGGTACTATGCCGTTCATGCCTTGATTCCGTTTGATAGAATCCATGATACACTCCTTTCTTCCGTACCGATTTTGATATCTCATTCTAAAAAATATATGTATCGTGCTGGCTGTACATGCACCTATCTCGATCAATAAGAGTCCTCTTAAGTTGCTATTTGCTGGCAACAGCTCGAAAAAAAAAGGCTATGATGAACTTCTTCATCATAGCCGACCCTTTGAAACCTAAACCACACCCATACGCAACCGGTATCCGAACATAATCTCCCGTTCCACGCCACCAAAAACCTCAGCTACCAGCTCGCGGAAAGCTGAGAACTCTGCGCGCAGTTCCTCTGCGCCCAGCTTCAGCGCCGTTTGCAAGCCACCCTGGCTGAATGCCAGATTCGCATAACGCTCAGCATCGCACGTTTCCCAGTTATGGAAAACGATCTCCCTCGCATATCGGAATAAGCCGGAGTCGCGAATCTGCTGCAAATGTCCCTCTTTGTCCCATTTGTGGGCTTGTTGTTCGCTCGGAGCCAGTTCTAACGCTCTAGCATCGCCTAAAGCGAGAAGCCGCTTGTACTGTTCCTCAATCCTCCAGTCAACCGCCGGCGGCCAATCACAGTCGTAAGCGGCGAAAATCCCGCCGGGGCGGAGTACGCGAGCGAACTCCCGCAGTGTGCTTTGCGGCTCCATCCAATGGAAAGACTGCGAGCAAGTGATAACGTCAGCGGACGCAGAAGGCAGTTCCAGCTCATGCGAAAGCCTTTTGACAAACTGCATATTCTCAGGTTTATGTATCGCTTCCCACTTACTAACGGCAACAGCGCGCATATCGTCACTCGGCTCAACGCCAATGATTTGATCCGCTTCATCAAGCCATATAAACGTTGAAAGACCCGTGCCGCAGCCTACGTCAACAACGGTTTGCGGTTTATGCTGCAAGTACGTTGTTATCAGCTTAACGACCTCCTGCGGAGCCGTGGGACGATTCTGATCGTACAACGCGCCGAATCCGGCAAAACGCTGTACATTACTCGTGCGTACGTTCTCTATCATGGGCACAATCACTCCTTTATTCATCTACATCCCTAATTATACCTCATCCCACATTAACAAAAGATGAAATTGTTTTAAAGATAAACGAAAGAGCTGCCGCAGCAGCCCCTGAAGAAGCATGGTATGTTAATGCGTGACCATTTTTTTAAACAATTCATCGACCTTCTCCTGCATACTGCGAACCGTTGTTTTCTTATATTGCATTCCTAGCCGAAGCACCTTCAATTGCTGCCTGCGCGAAAGTTTACGAAACCGCGGTTCACGTTTCAGAAATGTACGGATGATCGACCAGCTGCTGACCGTTACCCGATCCGATTTGATGGCTGGAAGATCGTAAGGCAGCGGCCGCTTGCGAAAACGATCCATAAATTTCCCAACACTCGCGGATAGTTTGCTTTCATCAACTAGGCACACCGCTGATTGTTTATGCGTATGTTTTTTGAGGAAATTCAAATGCTGATGTCCGTCTACAACGACGTATCCTTTGTCTCTCTTGCTTTTTTGCACAACCAATAAATGCATTAGATCTTGCGCTACTTTTTTTAATTCTTTTTTCCGCTGTGAGGTTTTGGTTGTGGTACTTTCCGGTTTAATTTTACTCAGCGATATATATTGCACGGTATATCTCACCTGTACCCCTCCTCGTCAGGCCACTGTTTCATGTCATGAATTCCTTGATGTAACAGTGTATGTGGGATAGTGTCAGGTAGATGCTTGTTTGCTCGAAATTAGTCGGTTAACAACGACCAGGGACGCGCCAAATCACTCCAACCAGCAGGAATTTCTCCCCCATTGCTGACATAAACCGCTGATAGAAGCTCAGTCACACCATTCATCTGGCTATCGATTAATATCTCTTTGATCTGCGAAGGGGTACTTGGCACTAAGTCATTTTTGACAAGGCCAAACTGGTCCAATGGCAGAAACATAGCCAAGCTTTTCTTATAAGAACAATGATTGGGGAAACGAGGCGAACTGCCAGAGTCATATTTCGAAAGCGTAATTTCAACGCCGTGTTTCATCAACAAAGATGACGCATCAAATTCGAGAACGGCAAAAGCTTCCTCCGGCTCTCTTCTGGCATACGTTGCCATCATTTTTTGACAATCTTTCAGGGTTGGCCATAAAAAAACATGCCGGTCCAAAAACGCCCGAAACTCCTCTTGTGTCGTAGAGGCATCAATCATGCTATCAGCGATTCTCAAATGAGAATTGATCGTAACCTGTTGATCTTGATAGCTCAAATGCCTTGGCGCTAACCGACGCGGGCCATCCTGTGAAGGATCGATTTGATAACTTGAAAACAGGGTGTCAAAATGCGCAATTGCCGCTAAATTTGTGGCGCGCGTAAAATGGTATAGCTTTTTTCTGTTTGGTGTTTTAGTGATCGCTGAGATGTTGGTGTCATTCATCATTTTGCTCCTTATACGTCAAACCTCGCCATATTTTACCACAAGATCCACATGAACATTCAAAAAGGGACCATCCATTCAGATCTATGACAGATCTTCAGGACAGCCCCACAAGATGAAATATTATGCGTGAAAATCTTGGCCGGAACGAACTTCTTTCACATAACCCGCACGAATAACGAAGTCACCGAAGTGCTCGCCATCCCAACGCTCTTTGGCATATTGATTAAAAATCGGACCAAGCGATTGTAAAATCTCAGCTTCGCCAATATTTTCTTTGTAAAGCTTATTCAGTCGGTTACCCGAGTGGCCGCCACCCAAATACATGTTGTATTTGCCAGGTGCTTTCCCGATAAACGCAAGCTCAGCCAGCATCGGACGTGCGCAGCCGTTCGGGCAGCCTGTCATACGAATCGTAATTTCTTTCTCGCTAAGACCTGCTTCTTCTAGCAGCGGATCGATTTTATCCATCAACTCCGGTAAATAACGCTCAGCTTCCGCCATCGCCATGCCGCATGTTGGAAGTGCGACACAAGCCATGGAGCTTCTGCGCAGTGCAGAGTAATGGAGACCATCTGTCAACCCGTATTCCTTGATTAATTCCTCGATTTTTTTCTTCTTCTGAGCGCTAACATTCCCGATAATCAGGTTCTGGTTCGCCGTAAGTCGGAAATCGCCGGAATGTACTTTGGCAATTTCACGAAGTCCAGTTAACAACTGATAGCTGCCTTCATCTTTGACGCGTCCATTTTGGATAAATAGGGTGAAATGCCATTTGCCATTGCTTCCTTTTACCCAGCCATAACGATCTCCGTTATCGTCAAACTGATACGGACGCGGAGCTTCCAGTTTCCAGCCCAAACGAGCAGTCAGTTCTTCCACGAACCATTCGATGCCGCGGTCATCAATTGTATATTTAAAACGTGCATGTTTACGCACGGAACGATCACCATAATCACGTTGAATCGTGACGGTTTTTTCTGCCAAATCCACAACTTGATCCGGTGTAACGAATCCAATCACTTGAGCAACCTGCGGGTACGTCAGCGTATCGCCATGCGTCATCCCCATGCCGCCGCCAACGGAAACGTTAAAGCCTTTCAGCTTCCCGTCTTCCACAATGGCAATGAAACCTAGATCTTGTGAGAATACGTCTACATCGTTAGATGGTGGAACGGCAATACCGATTTTGAACTTACGCGGCAAGTACACTTTTCCATAAATCGGTTCTTGCTCCGCGTCTTGGCTGTCGATGACTTTCTCTCCGTCCAACCAAATTTCGTGGTAGGCGCGAGTTTGTGGATCCAGGTGGTTACTAATGCGGCAAGCCCATTCGTAAACTTCACCATGCACATCCGAAAGGTAAGGATTAGGATTGCACATCACGTTACGGTTAACGTCACCGCAAGCTGCGAGCGTGCTGAGCAGCGAAGCATTGACTTCTTGGATCGTTTTCTTCATGTTCCATTTCAGAACCCCATGAAGTTGGAAAGATTGGCGAGTCGTTAGGCGAATGGTTCCATTCGCGTATTTCTGTGCTACACGGTCCATCATCAGCCATTGGTCCGCTGTTACGACACCACCGGCTGCACGTACGCGCAGCATGAATTGATAGGCCGGCTCCAGTTTTTGCTTTTGGCGCTCATTACGCAGATCTCTGTCATCCTGCATATAGCTGCCGTGAAACTTCATCAAGCGGTTATCATCTTCAGGAATTGAACCTGTGATTGTATCTAGAAGCGTATCAGCGAGGCTCCCCCGCAAATAATTCGTTCTAAGTTTAATGTGTTCAACGTCGCTATGCGGTGCGCTGTTCTTCGACAATAAATTGTTTTCTGACATATCGGCTCTCTCCTCTAGCAATCAACGGCTTCGTCTTAGTAGACGTCCCGCTGATAGCGTTTCTGCTGTTGCATCCGGGACAAGTATTCAGCCGCTTCTTCCGAGCTGAAACCGCCCTCTTGTTCAATAATTTTTGCCAATGTTTCATGAACATCATGAGCCATGCGTTTTTCGTCCCCGCAGACATACACGCTAGCCCCTTCTTGCAGCCATTGATACAATTCTTTGCTTTTCTCGAGCATGCGATGCTGAACATACACTTTTTGATCCGTATCACGCGAGAAAGCGACGTCCATGCGCGTTAGAACGCCATCTTTCAACCAACGCTGCCATTCGATTTGATACAAGAAGTCTGTTGAGAAGTGCTGATCGCCGTAGAACAACCATGATTTGCCTTCCGCACCTGTTTCTTCGCGTTCGCCAAGGAATGCACGGAAAGGAGCGACCCCGGTTCCAGGTCCGATCATAATGATAGGTGTATCTGAACTTTCCGGCAATTTGAAATTCGGATTGTTCTGAATGTAAACCGACAGCGAATCGCCTGCTTTCACTCTTTCCGCCAATTGCACGGAGCACACGCCGTAACGTTCACGACCTCGCGCTTCATAGCGTACCGTACGAACCGTTACATGAACTTCATCCGGGAATGCTTTTGAGCTGCTGGCGATGGAATATAAGCGAGCAGGCATTTTGCGCAGAACCGCGATGAATTCAGCTGCTGCAAGCCCTTTTAGCGAATGATCCTGAACCAGATCAAGCAGATCTTTGCCGTGGATGTAGGATTTAAGCTCTTGCTCATTTCCTGCAGCTACAAGCCCGTTCAGGTCTGTATTTACCGTCAATTTCGCAACTTGCTCTACTAAAGGTTTTGTAAGAACTGTAATTTCAAAATTATGTGTTAAGGCTTCACGTACGGAACGTTTGTCGCCGTTTTTATTAATCGTAACAAGTTCTTCCGCATTCCAGCCCATAGCTTCAATTAATTCCTCGACAAGTTGAGGATGATTTTCCGGATAAATGCCTAAGCAATCGCCTGGCTCATATTGAAGGTTCGATCCCTCCAGGGAAATCTCCACATGTCGCGTTTCGCGGTCCGACCCGCGTCCATTCAGGTTCAGGTTCTCAAGGACTTCAGCCTGGAATGGATTCGTTCTGGAAAACTCAGATTCAGCTGCGCTCGTAGAGCTAACTGCTGCACCTGCTGCTGCCGCGGATGATGCACCTGAAGATGCGCTCAGTGAGCTTAATACGCTGCTCATCCATTCTGCTGCCGGTTCGTCGAAATCAACATCGCAATCTACGCGCGGAGCAAGCTGTTTCCCGCCAAGTTCACCCAAACGCTTGTCGAAATCTTTCCCCGTCTGACAGAAGAACTCATAGGATGTATCCCCGAGCGAAAGCACGGAATACTGTAATCCGTCTAATTGAGGAGCTCTTTTACTATGAAGGAAGTCGTGGAAGGAAATCGCATTATCCGGTGGAACCCCTTCGCCATGCGTGCTGACAACAACCAACAAAGTTTGCACCTTTTTCAAAGCATTCGGCTTGAAATCGGACATTGAAGAAAGCGTTACCTGAAATCCTTGCTCTTCAAGCTTTTTGCTAAACTTTTTGGACAAACCTTGCGCTTTCCCGGACTGTGATCCGAAAAGGACTGTTACTTCTTTCGAAATAGCCGCTACGCTTGGCGCTGCATTAACTGCTGGTACTGCTGCAGGTACTGCGACATTGCCAGCTGAAGCCGCCACACCATTCATGGCTGTGAAATAACCGCTTAACCAAACTCGTTGTGATTCTGTTAAAGTAGGCAGTAGACGATTAAGCAGTTCTACTTGTTCCTGGTTAAAAGGACTGTTTGTTACTTGAAGTTCCAACAAAATCCACCTCTCATATGCTGCAGTAATAAGAATTTCCCCAAATAATTTGTCGCATAAAATTTCACTCTCTTGAACCTATCACAGGTTTAGTGGAAGGTCAATTATAATGAATTTATAAGTTCTATCAGATTATCTGATATGCCAAATAAAAGAGCCTTAGCGGCATTCCCGCTAAGGCCTATGTAACTTCCCCAATCACAGCCGCATCAACGCCCGGCGTTCTGCTTGCGGCCTGCAATCGGAGCAAACCCCAACGACCCGACCCTCCTCATCCGAATAGAAAGCCAGCTTTTTTTGCTTCTTCCGGCAGAAGGAGCAAGGCTGCGTATTCGTATTCGTAGGAGTTTTCTTTTTGGACTGATACGACGACATTTGAATGACTTTCGAAGTTTCGACCTTGCCCTTTGCTTTTCGCGTCATTTTGACGACGCCATAAATCATCAGTGCGAGCACGGGAATTAGAACAATAACATAGAGCATAGCTCACCCTCCCTATTTCATATAAAAAACCTATTCAGCCCACTTGATCCTCCAATGTCGTTACACACTTATCAAGCGGAAGGCACAACGTCATTCGGGTACCACGACCGGTGCTGCTCTCGAAGCGAAAATAAGCATTATCGCCATAGTACATTTTCATACGGGCGACTACATTGCGCAGGCCGAACAGATCTTTCTCTTTTTTTCGATCGGTAGAAATGCCTTCAATTGCTTGTTTGGATGCTTCCTCCAGTTTACCACAAATGTAAGTTAGTCTTTCCTGATTTACACCTACCCCATTATCACTAACTTCCAACACGAGATTAGATCCCCGCAAATAGGAGGAAATGACGAGTTCTCCGCCTTCACTCTGTTTCTCAAGTCCGTGTATAACGGCGTTTTCCACTAACGGCTGCAAAAGGAGTTTCAAAACATGATAAGGCTTGCTTTCCTCCGCAATTTCGTACCTGACGGTAAAGTGATCCATAAACCGCAGCTGCTGGACTTTAATATAATATGTCAAATGAA
Organism: Paenibacillus sp. FW101-FHT12H11; assembly: GCF_058790355.1. Classification (NCBI taxonomy): domain Bacteria; kingdom Bacillati; phylum Bacillota; class Bacilli; order Caryophanales; family Paenibacillaceae; genus Paenibacillus; species Paenibacillus sp. FW101-FHT12H11. The sequence continues at coordinate 162,646 of NZ_JBYTCO010000002.1, forward strand.
CGATTGTCTCTGCAACTGAAAAAGTCTCATTTCCTTTATTCAAGCTTAACCGGAAAAACTTCGACAGATTCAAGACCATTTCGCTGATTTCATCTGCCTCATAATTTTTGGCCGTCCAATAGATCGAGTCCAGCGTATTATATAGGAAATGCGGATTAATCTGCGACTGCAAAAATTTCAGTTCCATTTTGGACAGTAATAATTGCTTTTCATAATGGTCGCGAATCAACGACTTCTGATTTTCCGCCATTCGGTTGAAGGACTCAATCACGTACCCCAGTTCGTCAATACGTTTATCTTCCAATTGAATGGTAAAATTGCCGGTACGCAGCTGCTTCATCCCATAGGCCAGTTTCCGCAGAGGAGCTGAAATGCCGCGGTAAACGATCCAGGAAATAATAATCGCGAGCATCAAACTGACGACTACAATGCCATAAGTAAACACTTTTAATGAATCGGTATGGCTTCGAATCTCCCACAGTGGCTGCTCCATCATTATGGACCAACCGGACAGCTTTGACTTAACGCTAATCGTGACCATTTCTTGCCCGGTCTGAGGAGACTTGCGGATCGATCTCACTTCATCTTTTTTATCCCAAACTTGCGCATTGATGCTTGCACCCGTTCCGGTAATCAGATGGCCATTGCTTCCAAATAAGTAAATGTTCGCATTTTTGGAAGGCAAGAGCGGTTTGGCCTGCTCAATCAATGCGCTCTTTTTAATAGATATGATAAGTAAATTGGGATTAATCAACGTTCGATTATAAGGATCCATAGTCCGGATCAAATGAACGCTGTCCGCATCGAAATACGACTCCCCATCTTGGGGGGTATAAAAATACGTCCCGCCTCCCGCTTCCATAAGTCGCACATACCAATCCTGTTTCTCAGCACCTTCAGGCAGCTTACTGCCCCCCAATTTCGTAGAAATCACGGTACGCGACGGCATGTGGATAATCGTAATTTGATCAACCATGAGATTAACATTCGTCATACTCGTGATTTGGTCCATCACCTGAGCGAATTGAACAAACGATTGCTTCCTCGGCTCTTGGCCCACAGACTGCAGGGTTGCATTCATATTCATATCAAAAGCAATCAAGGAGGAAAGCTGCTCGATGTTTTGAAGCGAGAGGTCAATGTAGTCCGCCATCGTGTGCAAGGCCCCTTGGGTTCTCTCTCCCGTCTGCACTTCTACGATCATCTGTGATTTGGCAATAGCAAAAAGACTGAATCCGCAAAGCGGCAGCAGTATCAGTAAAAAATACCACGTTAATCTAACCTGAATGAACCCGGTTAACACTTTTCGCAATTTTGGCGCGATGTCTCTGGCCATGTTGGTTCCCTCCATGGGTACCGGATCATTGTCCCGGCTGCTTTCCGTTATCCCGCCACCATTCGTTCACTTCCCCGGTAATCTCATCTCCGCCGGATTCCTTCCATTTTTTCACAAAATCATCGAAATCCTCGATCGGACTCATGCCGGCGATGATGCGCGTGAAGGTTTCTTCCTGCAGCTTGGAAAGCTTCACTTGATGCTTGCCCATTGCAGGCGTAGGCGGTCCGCTAAAACGATTCTCCATGAGATTGGCCTCAATCTGCTTCAAGTTTTCATACAGCTTGAACGGCTCGCCCAGCGCTTTTAAACGATCTCGCGTTATGTCCGGTTCAACCGTATCTGCTAGAGCTCCATAAATCCCTCTATAGCCTTGCTTGATATGCTCATCGAATCGAATGGAAAGTTTACCGCCGACCTTCGTCCAAACCTCATTTTCAAACCCAAGCTTCAAATTCTGCTGACCTGGACCCGCGATGAAATCAAGAAACTTGACCACGGATTCTGCCTTCTGGCTCTTAAGAGGCACGACATTGTAGGATCGGACGTTGGACGTGCTGTATACCCCGTGTCTACCACTGCGCCCAATTGGAAAATCAAGTGGAATCCATTCCGCTTTCGGATCATTCTTCCGGTTTGCTGCAATAAGCGAACGAGTATCTGACCATGCCGCTGAATAGAGGCCGACTCTGCCAGATGCAACCTTTTCACCAAGCACATCGATTTTGTTCAAAGGAAATTCCGGGTCTAGTATATCCTGTTCATACAAACTATGCAGGTAGGCGAGCGCTTCTTTCATTTCAGGCAATACCCCTGAGTAAACTAACTTGCCGTCTCTTTCGTACCAAGCGTTCATTTGAACCCCAAAGGCCCCCAGGAATGGTGACGTTCTCCCTAATCGCTCCAAGATTGAAAGTCCGTACGTGTCCTTCTTACCGTTGCCGTCCGGGTCTTTCTCTGCAAAAGCTTTCATCACAGCCGTGTACTCCTGCAGGGTCCGCGGTGGACGAAGGCCGAGATTGTCCAGCCAATCTTTCCTGGCGTAAATCAGCTCCGTCCCTTTCACCTCATTCAGGCTGGGAATCGCATAAATTTTGCCGTCAACGGTTACGTTATCCCATGCTTCTTTAGGGATTTTCGCTTTCAGATTCGCGCCGTACTTATCGATATAGTCGTTCAAGGGTGTGAGCGCTTTTTGATTAACAAAATTAATAAACCAAGAAGGACTGCTTGTATTAAGCAAATCCGGCGGCTCCCCCGACGTCATCATAACGTTCAACTTCTCATCATACCCATTCAGCGGAGGCAATGTGACCCCCACTTGAACACCCGTATTTTTCTCGATGTAGGATAGGTACGGATTGTTATTTTCATCCATGCCTTCCGGGAAAATCACACCCAGACTGTTTACGACAATTCGGATGGCGGAAGTTGTATCCTTTTGACCAGCTTCCGTACCTTCCTTATTATCTGCTTGAACGCTGCAGCCAGAGGCGGTGAAACAAGTAACGAACGCGAGAGCAACGAGACTGTACGATTTCGATCTTAGTTTCATTCAACCACCCCTTCAAGCAACCGTTATCCTAAAATCTGTCTCAAAATAGGCGTCAACCCGTCAGCCATCCGAAGAAAGCCAAGATCAGTCGGATGAGAACCGTCTACTGTACATTCATGGGCGTGTTCTCCTAAAAGCAGTGAACCATCGCAGAAATAAATGTTTGTGTCATTTCTCTCTCGCCGCTCCTCTACGGCCTGTATGGAAATATGTTTGCGGTCCGCTCGATCCTTCGCCATCTGAACATCAAAATACTCTTTCGCATGCGTAATCCGGGATATCACCAAGATGGGTGTTAAGGGGTGCGTTTCTCGATAGATCGAAATGAAACTCGGTAGTGTTTCCTGCAGCAGCTCCGTGGATACACAGTTAGCCTCGTAGTCCAAAATCAGACAAGCCGGATCTTGGATTTCAGCCAAGAGATGGGCCAACTCAGGTTCGCCTTTCCCGTTTCCAGAAAACCCTAGATTGAGGAACTCCATATTGAAACGGCGCGATAAAATATTCGTATAAGACATCCCCGGGCGGGAGGCACAGCCGCCTTGGGTAATTGAGGTTCCATACACAATGATTTTATGATTATGGTCATAAGCCGGAGGCTCTGTGATTTGTGCTTCCGGGTCCAAACCGATTAGCACCTCATCTACCCCTTGGTACAATGGAAAATTCAGTGTAATAACCCGTTGTTCCCTGCTCATATCTGTGAATAATACGCTTTCATATTCCGTCAGTTGATGATTGTATGTTGTCGTTCCGTAATAGATTTGTTCGCCAGGACCGCCGATGTAGCAATCAAATCCGCATTGCCCGGTAGCCGGCATATGATACATATCCGCAGCCCCGGTCAGGCGTACCTTGACGGAAAGTGAAACTGCGTCTGTTGTAAATCGAATTTGGCCGCCGGTCGTGCAGTTGGCCAGCAAATCAACCGCTAGCGGCAGCTCCCAAGCTGGTTCTGCTGGAAGCCGGCGATACCGTCTCTCTTCTTCCAACCAGCCGAAGCCGGCTACTTGAAAAGGTTTCTCCATCGGAGAGTGCCATTGAAGACTATTGTCACTAGTCTCAATCTGCATATTCGCATCTAGTTGTACAGCGTTAACGGTTTTTTTATCGCTCATCCGGATCACGACCTCTTTTCGTTCACTAATAAGTACTTCTGTAAAAATTTTCGTCACATGGACGTTGAATCCTTTTTTTCTTTACTTCAAAGGTTATTAAAGTACCAAAAGAAGTCATAGTCCTCTGCTGTGGCTATTTTCCTGCTGTAATACAATGAGAATAGCCTGGCAATCACTGCGCAAACAGAAGATGAGGAGGGATCTTTGTTGACAAACAAGATCAATAAATCATACACCGCCGATATTGTCATTATCGGCGGCGGTACCGGCGGGTGCGCCGCTGCGCTTGCCGCAGCCAAATCCGGGAAATCGGTAATTTTAACCGAAGAGACCGATTGGATCGGGGGGCAATTGACAAGCCAAGCCGTCCCCCCCGATGAACATCGATGGATTGAGCAATTTGGCTGTACGCGTACATACCGCGAATTTCGCAATGAAGTGCGCGACTATTATCGACGCCATTTCCCGCTTACCGAAGAGGCACGATCCCGCATTCATCTGAACCCGGGTAACGGCGGCGTTTCCCGGCTGTGCCACGAGCCGCGAGCTGCGTTAGCCGTCCTGCAAGCGATGTTAGCTCCTTATGTTCACAGCGGCAAATTGCAGATCCTTTATCGTTATCAAATACAGGCGGTTTCTGTTGATGGGGATGACATTCAATCTGTAAGGATGAGACAATTGCAGACAAAGGAACTTGTTGAACTAACGGCTTCTTACTATCTAGATGCTACAGAATGTGGGGATGTTCTGCCGCTTGCCGGAGCGGAGTATGTGACTGGAGCGGAATCGTTCAGCCAAACGGGCGAGCCCCATGCCGTTAAGGGCGATACGCTTCCCCAGGATATGCAGGGCTTTACCTACTGTTTTGCCATGGACTATATCGAAGGCGAAAATCATACGATTGAGCGACCTGAACGATATGATTTTTGGCGTACGTACAAAGCCGATTTCTGGCCGGATCGTTTGCTCAGTTGGACCGGTGTCCGTCCGCATACGCTTGAAGCTGTCGACTACGAACTATTCGAGGGTACGGAGCGTTACTCGCTTTTCTACTATCGCCGAATCATCGACGCTGCTCAGTTTGAGGAAGGGACTTATCCCGGGAGCATCACGCTGGTAAACTGGCCGCAAAACGATTACTGGCTGGGCTCCGTCATTGATGTGAACGAAAGCGAACGGCAGCTCCACCTGTGGGATGCCAAGCAGCTCAGTCTCTCCCTTCTCTACTGGCTGCAAACGGAGGCTCCGCGGCCAGACGGCGGAACAGGCTATCCGGGGCTGCGGCTGCGCAAAGACGTGGTCGGCACGGACGACGGGCTAGCCATGTATCCCTATATACGGGAATCCCGCCGAATTAAAGCCGAGTTTACCGTGCTGGAACAGCATGTGAGTACGGATTGCCGCGCAGATGGCAAAGCAGAGCAGTTCCATGACTCCGTCGGGATCGGCTGCTATCGCATCGACCTGCATCCAAGCACGGGCAATCGGCATTACATCGATATTTCATCCCTTCCGTTCCAGATTCCGCTGGGCAGCCTCATTCCTATTCGGATGAATAATCTGTTGCCCGCCTGCAAAAATCTTGGCGTTACCCATATCACGAACGGCTGCTACCGCCTCCATCCCGTCGAATGGAATATCGGGGAAGCCGCCGGTTTCTTGGCTAGCCGTTGTATCGATCGCAAGCTGAAGCCACGGGACATTCGAAACCAAGAATCCGAGCTTCGGGATTTTCAACGTATGTTGGTCAGCTTCGGAATTGAGCTGGAGTGGCCGACTATGCATGCTGTTTAGCCTTACCAAATACAATCAATGATGAGGTGCTTTTTACGATGAGCAAAATACAAGTTGCCGTAATCGGAGCCGGCTCCATTTCTGAAATGCATTTAAGATCCTATCAGGGCAATCCGGATGTTGAGCTATACGCGATCTGTGACTTGAATGAGGAGCGCGCAAAAGCGAAGGCTGAGAAATATGGCATTAACCGTGTGTTCACGGATTATAAAGAGCTTCTTGCAGACTCGGCGATTGATGCGGTAAGCATCTGCACGTGGAACAACAGCCATGCGCCTATTTCCATCGCTGCGCTTGAAGCAGGCAAACATGTGCTCACGGAGAAGCCGCTCTGCAAAACGGTGGAAGAAGCGTTGGCTGTTGAAAAAGCGGTTCATCGCTCCGGCAAAACGCTGCAGGTGGGTTTTGTCCGCAGATATGCTTCGAATACCGGTATCGTCAAAGCTTTTTTGGATCATGGCGAATTAGGTGAGATTTATTATGCCAAAGCTTCCTGTATACGCCGTCTGGGCAACCCGGGCGGTTGGTTCTCCGACGTGGAACGTTCAGGCGGCGGGCCGCTGATTGATGTCGGCGTCCACGTGATTGATCTTTGCTGGTATCTGATGGGACGGCCGAAGGTCAAATCCGTTTCCGGCAACACGTATAACAAGCTGGGCAATCGTGCCAACGTGAAGAACCTCGCTTTTTATAAAGCGGCCGATTACGACGCCACCCACAATACCGTGGAGGATATGGCTAATGCGTTGATTCGTTTTGAAAATGGAGCTTCCATTCTTGTCGATGTCAGCTTCACGCTTCACGCCAAGGAAGATGAGCTTACGGTTAAGCTTTACGGCGATAAAGGCGGCGCAGAATTGGAGCCTGAGCTGTCTATCGTGACTGAGAAATACGATACGATTTTAAACCTGACACCGCAGATCAATAATCTCTCCTTTGATTTTGTGGCCGGTTTTCAGCAAGAAATCAATTACTTCGTTGAAGTGTGCCAAGGTAAGAAGGAGACTCTTTCCCCTGTGCAGGACGGCGTTGAGATGATGAAAATCCTTTGCGGCATCTATGAATCCAGTAAATTAGGAAAAGAGATAAGCTTCTAGGCTAAGGAAAAAGTAATGAGAAGGTCAACCTCGAATTAGAGAGAGAATTGGATGAAATCCCATCCGGAGAGCTTGAATAAAGGTTGAATAAACGTGAAAAAGCATCCGTATCCTCCTGCCGGGAGATGGATGCTTTTTTGACGTGAAAACCCACTATGCGTTCATTAAGGGAACTGGAGGCCTCTATTTCGAGGAAAACGAGCTTTTTCCTCACGGAGGGGAACTATAGGGTCTTATCCTACCTCCGGGACACGTTTTTCCTGTAAAACCGGGGAAATAGCGAACCGTAGTTCCTCACACACGTGGAGAATATGCTTTTTCGCCGAAATTGCAGCCTGTAGTTCCCACTGGACGAGTCTTTTCGGTCACGACGGCAAATCCACCCACTGAAACGGCGCAGTCGCAGCCTTTTTACCAACTTCCAAAATAGCAGCAATCGCAATCGTTTCCTCCCGGGGAACGGCAGGAACCCCCGTGTCAAAAAAACGAACAAGATTCGCAATAAAGGCCCCGAAAAAATTGGAATCAATTTTCAGAAATTGCGACTCCCCCTGCGCGGAACGCAAGGCCATGCTGAACGGACAGTTAGGGCCATAATGGTTGATTGTGGCCTGGCGTCCATCTGCGAATCCAATAACAAGAGACGGTGCGTTCGGCGTGCCCGTCCACATCACGCGTTTCACATCCGTTCCCATGAGCGCAACGATTGGCTCAACCTGGTGAATCGCATACGTTTCAAAGCTCCCAGGACCCAAAGCGCAAATGGACTCGATTCCCTCCATCTTGAGCTCCGTATACTCCGCAGCAAACCGCAACGCGGAAGTTGAATACATCGGCGTCCCATGCTGCTCTGCGAGCTCAAACATCCGGACGGCGGCAGCCCGGTCCGGCGCAAAGGTTTTGTCGACGTAGGTCGGCTTGCCTGATCGAAGAGGAAGCTGCGACAGCTCCTCATGGAACTCAGCATGATCCGGCGACAAAACGATCAAATAATCACTTTGCTGGACAACGGATTCAATGGAATCGAGCAGCTGAATGCCTTTTTTCTCACACCAAGCTAAGTTGCTCAGTTTACCTTCGAGATTTGTCTTCCCGTAGGCATAAGTGACTTTCATTCTGCCTTCGGATGCGGTTTCTATCCACTCCGGATATTTCTCCGCATGCCATTCATCCAAATAATAATCAATAAATCCTATTTTCTTCATCCTCTGATCACTCCCTCCAGTAATAAAACCCCCGTGGAAAAACCACAGGGGATGCCGCTTCTTACTTCTTGTTGGCTGCGTACCATTCATTGGCCGCTTTCGTCATATCGTCGCCGCCATCGGCTTTCCACTGAGCCAAAAATTTATCATAATTTTCAAGCGGTTCAGCACCTGTGATGTACTTCAAGAAGGTGTCTTCCATTAGCTTTTGCAGCTTCTGGCTGTTTTTGCCGATAGCCTCAAGCGGTGGTGCGAAGGCAAGGGGGTCAACGACCATGTTCCCTTTGGCAGCTTCTTGATTTTTATTAAACGCATCCGTCAAAATAGGATCTTTGCGCACCCGTGCTTGCCAATAGATCGGATAGTTTTTCTCATCCACACCTGTCAGGAACGAAGAAGCGTTATTGTATTGATCATTAAAAATCGGAAGAATCGGGAAATAATTTCCGTTTTCCACTTTATAATGAACGCCTTCTTTACCAATCGATGCTTCTTTATGAATATCTTTGTCCAGCTTCAAATCCAGATATTTGATGATCTCTTCTTTCTTCTCCGCCCACTTCGGAATTCCTACGTAAAAGCTGATTCCAGCACTCGCCATGACTAGAACTTTGCCATCGTCCCCTTTGAGGTAAGGCAGGCTGGCAATTTTGGCGTTCGGCGAATTTTTAAGCAGGGCGTTTTGAACCGTTGGGGCATTAAAATAACCGTTTGATATAATGGCTGTTTTACCGCTTGTAAAGTTTTCAATCACTTTATTCGCTTGGTTAAGCGACCATTCTTGGTCAATCAATTTCTCGGAGTAAAGTTTTTTCATGAACTCCAAATATTTTTTCATATTCGGATTTTCAACGGTATTCACGAGTTTTCCATTTATATCCTGCCAACCCGTCGTTAAGGTTGATTGTATCATGGTTAGTCCGAAAGTCGGTAGTATTTCAGGAAGCAGCGGGCTTTTACCACCTGACATGGCCATGACATTCTTCTTTTCTTTAATCGTTTTCATCACATTGTATAGTTCATCACGCGTGGTTGGTGGCTTCAGTCCCAGCTCATCCATCCAGTCTTGACGGATGATTAGCGCCGAATTAACGACCGTTCCTGAACCCGTTTGCGGGATGCCGTAAATTTTACCGTTTAGCTTAGCCCCGTTCCAGGAATTTTGCGAGATCACGTTTTTCATATTGGTCCCGTATTTGTTAACCAGCTCGTCGATTGGCTCCAAAGCGCCAGAAGAAGCAAGTTTCGAATATTGAGGACCCGTGAGCAGCATGAAGGCATATTGTTCTTTATTCGCCATAAGTAAATTCAGTTTATCGTCTGGATTTTCAACCGGCAGCATGTCATACGTGACTTTGTAGCCTGTTTTCTCGTTCAGAAACTTCGCCACAACTTCCGCGTTTGGATCAAATCGAGCGTACTGTAGAAGCGCCTTGAATTCCGGTTTGGGTGCATTCGCGCTTGCGGTTGTGGCAGGAGCCCCGGATGAAGATGGTGCCGCCGTACCGGACGAAGCCCCTCCTTCACTTCCACATGCGGCCAAAGACGCCGCCAAAGTTGTGATCGACAATGCAGCTAAACATTTTTTAAACATGCAGATGCCTCCCTTTTATTCGTATCTCAAAAAGTGCCCTCGACTTGCCCACCACCACCCTTCGAATAGTTCTAGCCGACCTCGCAACAATTAACCTTTAACTGAACCAACCAGCACGCCTTTGACAAAATATTTCTGTAAAAAAGGATAAACGATAACGATGGGAAGCGTAGCCAGAATGATCGAAGCTGCTTGAATCGATTGCGGTGATACATTCAGCGAGGCATCCACATTTGTACGCAGAAACGCATCTGTGGAAGAGACGAAAAGTTCTTTTAAATACAGCTGGAGTGGCTTCATATCGGCTGAATTGATATAAATTAAGGAAGTAAAATAATCGTTCCAGTAAGTAACCGCATAGAACAAACCAATGGTCGCAAGCACGGGCAGCGATAGCGGCAAAATAATGCGCCAAAGAATCGTCATATTGCTGGCACCGTCAATTTTCGCGGATTCCTCAAGGCTGTCGGGCAGGCCTTCGAAATAATTTTTAATAATCAGCATGTTATACACGTTAATCATATATGGCAGAAAGAGCACCGGTAGTTTATCGATCAAATGCAGGGTGTGCATGAGCAAATAGGTTGGGATCAAACCGCCACTGAACAGCATCGTGAATAAATAGAGGAGGATAAAAAACTTACGTCCCCGCAGCCTCGGCTTCGAGAGCGGATATGCGGCTAGCGTTGTCATAAATAAAGAAAGCAGCGATCCAATCAACGTCACCGTGATCGAAATCGTGAATGCGTTCAGAAACATCGCGTTGCTGGCCACATATTGGTAAGTCCCTATTTGAAAATCGATGGGATATAGGGATACCATGCCCGAAACAACGGCTGCCTCACTGCTGAGCGATTTGGCAATCAGATTAACAAATGGAAATATCGTCGAAAGTCCTACTATGATGAAGAACACATAGTTGAGCACGGTAAACACTTTTTCACTGAGAGAAGTGCGAATAACGCTTGTAGCTTTTGCGACTGGAGATTTCACAGTTTGATTAACTTGCATGACATGCCTCCTTTCTCCCGTTTACCAAATACCGCGTCCAAAAAACTTTCGCGCCAATTGGTTTCCCGTAAGTATTAAAATAAAGGCAACCACCGATTCAAACACGCCGACAGCGGTTGAAAAGCTGTAATCCTGCTCGCCTAAACCGACCCGGTATACATAGGTGCCAATTACGTCAGCTACGTTATATACGCTCGGATTGTACATAACGAGAACTTGTTCCGTCCCCGCTTCCAAAACGTAACCAAGCCGGAGAATAAACATCAGCAAGATGATCGGGAGCAAGCCGGGAAGCGTAATATGGAGGATTTGTTTCCATCTATTGGCGCCATCGATTTTCGCTGATTCATAGAGCCCCGGGTCGATGCCGGCCAGAGCAGCCAAGTAGATAATCGTATTCCAGCCCGTCTCCTTCCAGCCTGCGGATGATACCAGAACCGATCGGAAGATATGGCTGTCCAGAAAAAAGCGAACGGGTTCGCCGCCCATAGCGACGATCATTTTATTGACGATACCGCCGTTGGTGGAAAGCAAATCGATGAACAAGCCGCTGACGATAACCCAAGAGAGGAAATGCGGCAAATAAATAACCGTTTGGACACTTCGTTTGAACGCCATGTTTTTCAATTCATTCAGCAGGATGGCGATTACGATTGGAAGCGGAAAAAGAAAGACGATTTTATAAATCGAGATGGCTAACGTATTCTGAAATACCTGCAAGAAGCTGTCGGAGGACAATAATTTCTCGAAATGCTTCCATCCTACCCAAGGACTTGCGGACATGCCATCAAAAATATTGAAATCCTTGAAAGCAATAATAATCCCGTACATCGGCGTGTATTTAAAAATCAGCAGAAATGCGATACCGGGGATGAGAGCCAAATATAGATCCCAATCCTTTCGGATATCGATCCACAATCGCCGGGTATAGCTCTTTTTTGCGTTATTTGGCGTAAGCATAACAGTTTCCTCCGTTGCGGTAGATTCTCTCAAGCTGCCCGCTCCTTCTTGTCTGTCAGTTCTAGATTTAGTGTATCATCAGTCGATTTAATGCGAATTAGAGTAATATTACTTGTTTTGGTACTTTCAGTACTTCTCTATTGAGTTACGGCTTCACAAGTGGAACAAAAAAACCTCCTCCAATAAGGGAGAAGGTTCTATTCAGAAAAGAAGAGGAAATCAAGATCGAACTTCCCCGGGGGTTACCCCCCAATATTTACGGAATACTCTTGTAAAATAACTCACATCCCGGTACCCGACGGCCGCAGCAGCATCATAAACGCGAACGCCTTCTTGCAGCGTAGCCTTTGCCCGCTCCATTTTTCTTTCCATCACATAGGTCGAGAACGCTTTCCCGGTTTCCTGCTTGAACAAACGGCTTAAGTAAGAGGAATTGACATACAGCCGATCAGCTACGGCATGCAGCGTCATCTCCTGGTCGATTTCATTTTCAACGAGGCTTAGAATCGTTTTGATCATATCGTGGCTAGTTGATTTTCGACGTTCTCTCGCATGGGTTAAATAAGCTTTGACCATCCTTTGCAGCCAAATGAAAATTTGCTCTTTGACCATCAGCTCCCGGTGATTATGGAAATAAACATAGTCTTCTCCTGCGACCTCCCGCACGGACCATCCCTGTTTTTGAATCATACGTACAAAAAGACTTTCGAAATATAATATATGCTCATGAATTTCCTCGATGGTTTCCGCTTTGGCCATGCCTCCCTCCCAGAGTGCGGAAAGAATATCAGCCGCCTTATTCTCTTCTCCCGTTTCAAGAGCGATCTCCAGCGCTTTCTCCAAATTCGGCTGCAGCACGAACTCCGGCTCTCTTCCTTGTACTTCTTGATAGGGTATAGCGAGATCGTGACCCAGCATAATCCTGTTCTGCAGCGCCCTGACAGCCTGCACGTACAGCTTGTTCAGATCCTCGCAACCGCCTATCGTTCCGCTAATTCCCGCGCTCGCCGTAAGTCTGAGGCAGCTTAGAACGGTAAAAAGCAGCTTCTCCGTCAGCACATTAATCCTTTGCAGGGCTTCCTTTGGAGCCTCATCCCCCGAGAGCTTATACACGACAACTGTATAACCCGCATAATCTGAAACAACCCAACAGGAAGTGGATTGCAAATATTCTTGCACGATGCTTCCCAGTGAAAATTGGAGCAAGGACATATCTTTCCTGCTGAATCGGGTTTCCGTATCCGGCAGCGGGTCCATATCGACAACAGCCACCGCAAATTGCGCGCCTTTCGGCATGTTCATTTGAAGATACTTGCTTCGCTGTTCAATCTCCCACAACTCGAATTTACCTTTCAGCCACCCTTGCAAAAAGTCGTTCACCAAATAAGGAAGATGCTGCTCCCATCTCTGTTTCAGCTCATCCTCGTTATGGCGCTGTTCCAGTTCTGATCTCAGCTTCTCGGCCGCTTCGAGTACCGTCTCCAGAATTTCCTCGTCGCCAGCCGGCTTCAGCAAGTATTTCATGACTCCTATTGATAGCGCCTCCTGCGCATAAACGAAATCATCATGCCCGCTTAGCACGATGATCTTCAACAAAGGATCGCTCTGACGAAGCTGCTTGGCCAAAGTTAACCCATCCATCTCCGGCATCTGCAGATCGAGCAGAATGATTTCCGGCTTATTGCGGTCGATGAACCGCAGCGCTTCCATTCCGTTCCCTGCTTGTCCGACGACTTCAATCCCGTGTTTGTCCCATGGAATGTTGTTAGCCAGCGCATTTCTAAGGCGAACTTCGTCTTCCACAATTAATAAATTCATGAGATGGACTCCTTTATGGATACGATTTGTATGGAACTTCATTCGCTTTGGATGCTTGCTTTTCCTGCGAAAATCTTCGGATAAAAAAAGGACCGAAAAGGCTGCTTTGCCTCTCCGATCCCTTATCTTCACCCTCATTACGTTCTTTGCAATTGAACGCCGATTCTGCCGTCAAGTACGCTGACTTCAAACGTCTTCAACCAAATCTTCTCGCTGAACAGCGACTTGCCGGTTCGGATATCGAATTCCCAGCCATGCCACGGGCAGCGCAAGATCTCCCCTTTTTTACCATACTCATATTCGTAGACGTCTGAAGGGAGCGTCGTTCCAGAGACGAGTCCGGCACACATAGGCGCACCTTGATGCGGACAATAGTTGTTGATTGCGTAATAGGCACCGTCAATTCGGTAGACGCCGATACTCTTTCCCTCGATTGTGACGACGGCGTGCCCGCCTTCGGGAACTTCGTCTACATCAAGCACATAATGTACCGTCATATGCTCCTCCATCACTTAAAGGTTGTATAAGCTTTTGGCGTTGTCATAAAAGATTTTCCGCTTGGCTTCGGGCTTTAATCTTCGCAGTATCATATCCGGAGAATCGAAATCCCAATGCGGATAATCGCTTGAATAGAGAATCATATTCTCTGCATCGATCATATTGAATAAATCAATCAAGTGCTGCGGATTGTCCGGCTCCTCGATGGGCTGCGTCGTCAAATAGCAATGCTCGCGAATGTATTGACTTGGCATCTTCTTGAGCCATGGGACTGTGGAACGCAGCGCTTTATAGTTCTTATCCAGCCTCCACATCAGATGCGGCAGCCAGGCAATTCCACCCTCGGTCAGCACGACTTTCAGTCGAGGGAATTTCTCGAAAACCCCTTCGCAGACCATCGATACGAGATGAGCCATGAACATTTGAGACAGACAGGTATGCCACTCAATGTAACGGGACGGATATCCAGCCGCCGTAGGCGCTGTTGAACCGCCCCCGCCCTCCGCTCCGGGATGGAGCGCGATAGGAAGACCATTGCGTTCCGCCGCCTCATAAATCGGATGGAATTGGCGTTGGCCGAGAGGCGCGCGCGCCGCACTGGAAATCATCACCTCGACGAAGTCGGGATGCCCTCCCATCCGGTCAATCTCTCTTGCAGCGAGATAGGGATCCTGCGTGGCAACAGCCAAAGCGCCCTTAAACGCCTTATGCTTGCCAAGCCACTCAGCGGCCAAAAAGTCGTTATACGCTGAGCAAATCACCGCTGCATAATCCGCATCATGCGTCGTAGAGATGTTATACACAACTCCAGTGAGTATGCAGTATTCGACGTTATAGCCCTCCAGCAGTTGTTTAATCATCAGATCCGGGTCAGAACCCGCTTTGCCCCCGCCCGGCGGAATGGCGTCTTTCTTCATGACGCCAACCGGCGAGTAGTAACCTGAACCGGAATATCCGATTCCTGTAGCCGCAACGCGTGAACGCCAAGGCTCAGCCAGGTAAGGCAGCAAATCGGAATCGTTCTGCTCATTGTGGACATCCACATCAATGACCTTCATCTTTTCGGCCATCTCTATCCCTCCATTTCGGAGGCCCCTTCTGAGTGAAAGGGCCTCCTTACAGTACCAGTATGATTATTTTTTGCCATATGTGCGCGTGTATGCGGCATTGTACATATTCAGCAGGTCATCTGCTCCCAGCTTTTTCGTCTGATCAATAAATTCCTGCCATGTTTTATCGTTAATCGGTGTTTTACCGGAGACGAATTCAGTCAGCTTTTGCTCCAAATACTTGTTCAAATTGTTCAGCTTCGATTTTTCCAGCTCTAACTCTTCGCTGGTTTTAACGATCTGCTTCGGTGCCGGGATAATAACCGATTCATAGAGCTTGTTAATCGCTTTGCTCTTATCGCTTAAGCCGCTTTCCCATACTGCGCGGGATTTGGCATTGTCCAGCGTAATCATGTCATACCAGACGCCCCAATCTTTCCGTAGTGTTGTAAATGGCGACGCCCCGAAATCCTTGTTGTACACAGGCACACCGTTTGACTTTGTATACGTTTTGCCCTCGATTCCCAGGGATAGATAATTCGAACCTTCTTCACTGAGCAGGTAGTCAAGGAATTGAACGGCTCTGTCTTTATCTTTGACCTTGGCGGAAATCGCGCGCCCCGTAGCGCCTACAACAGAACGCGAGAACTGATAGTTCTTGATGCCGTCAGCAGCGAACTGCGGAATCGCATCCAGCGTGTAATCGGCAATTCCTGCTTTACGTCCTTTATCCATAAGCGTCTCTAGATCGGCCTTCCAGAAGAAGGTAACCAACGATTTGCCCTTAAGAATCCGTTCTTCCCACTGCGCTTGCGTGATCATCGAGAATTCAGGATCCAGCAACTTCTCGTTATACAGTTTATTGAGGAAGATCAGAGAGTCCTTATACCCTTTGTGGTAAGGTGCAAAAGCATATTTACCCGTAGCCGGATCAACGTTATAGAAGCCGTGAATGCCAGTGAAGGCTCTGCCGAATGTCGTGAATAGCCCTGTATCGCCTGTAATGGCGTTGTTGATCAATGGATATGTATCCGGCTGTTTTTCTTTCAGCGTTTTCAGGAACTGGTAAAATTCTTCCACCGAGGTCGGCGCTTTCAATCCGTATTTATCCATAATGTCCTTACGCGTATACCAAATAAAGTTGAACCCTTTGCCTTCGGCGTCGCCCTCGATAACCGGCACGGTGTATATCCCTCCATCGGCTCCCGTTGCAACAGCCTTGGCTTCCGGATATTTATCGAAAAACGCCTTCATATTCGGGGCTTTATCCATGTAATCCTTCAGATTCAGAAACACTTTGTCCGGTCCATGCTGTCTGCCTTCCAGTGTATCTACCTGAATGAAGTCAGTAACCGCATTGGTCGCAATCATGATCTGTTTCTTTTCTTTCAGGCCTTCCTGACTGACCACTTGAAACTCCACCTTTACGCCGGTTTTTGCTTCGATTTCCTTGAAAATTTCCCAGTCTTGACGCACTTTCCCTTCCGGACGGTCATAAGCCAGCCAGGAAAAAGTGATCGGCTTCTTGGACTCTTCTCCTTTTTTGCCATCTCCGGATACGGGCGTATCCTTTGACCCACTCGTACAACCTGCGACCAAGCTGGAAAGCATAACGGCGAATACTGCTGCTGCTACTGTTCTTTTTTTCATGGAAAAACCTCCCCAATGTGTTTAGAAGACTGTTTTAAAACGTCGTTACTAGCTATAGCCGCAATCGCAATCCGATCTTACCCTTTAATACCGCCGATCATCGTACCCTGAACGAAATATTTCTGAATGAACGGGTACACACACAGAATCGGGAGCGTAGCCATCATAATGATCGCGTATTTCATGGTTTGCAGCAGGCTCATATCGCCTTCTCCTTGAATCGTAGTACCGGCTACAAGGATGTTGCGCAGCATAATTTGCAAGGGATACATTGAGCGGTCGTTCAAGTAAATGAGGGCGTCGAAGAAAGCGTTCCACTGGTTCACAGCCGTGAATAGTCCGATTGTGGCCATTACAGGCATCGAGAGCGGCATAACAACTCGCAGAAGCACCTGCAGGGAAGAACAACCGTCTATCGTTGCTGCATCTTCCAGCTCTTCCGGCAAAGCTTCAAAAAACGTCCGCATGATGAATAAATACCAGGTGCTGATCATCGAAGGCAGAACGATGGCCCAGATGGAGTTTAACATGCCCAGCTTTTGCACAACGAGAAACGTTGGGATCATCCCTCCGCTGAACAGCAGTGTGAATGCCGCCATCATCAAGATCAATTTGCGGCCGGGCAGCCATTTTTTCGCTAACGGGTAGGCCATCGCTGCCGTTGTAATCAACGTCAGAATGACATGAACGACCGTGTAACGGATCGTATTCCAGTAGCTGATCCATAGATCTGAATTTGCTGCCAACTGCTTATAAGCGACCAGCGTTACTTTCTTGGGTAAAAGCAGAACATCACCGCTTGAAACCAGAGCGTTATCGCTTATCGAAGCACTAAACACATAGACAAGCGGATAAATCATGACAAGCATAAGAAGGATCATAACGGCGTAATTCAATGTGTCAAAAATGACGGAGGCTGCTGACTGTTTGATTTTCAATAGAGTTCCTCCTTTACCACAAGCTTGTCTCTGCGTGTTTTCTAGCAATGCGGTTTGCACCAATGACGAGAATGAGACCTATGACGGACTGAAATAATCCGACTGCTGTTGCGAAGCTGAAGTCTGCATCTAAAATCCCGCGCCGATAGACGAACGTGTTTATCACATCAGAGGTTTCGTAGTTCATGGAGTTGTAGAGCAGCAAGATTTTCTGAAACCCTGTTTCCATAAAATGGCCTAATGTCAGAACGAACAAAATAATCATCACGGGAATCATACCGATGAAAGTGATGTGGCGCATCTGGTGATAACGGTTCGCTCCGTCCATTTTCGCCGCCTCATACAAGGTCGGATCGATCCCGGCAATCGCTGCCAAATAAAGAATCGTCCCCCACCCGATTTTTTGCCATATTTCCGAGGAGACATAGATCGCTCTGAACCATTCAGGCAGCCCAAGGAAAAGAATCGGCTCCATGCCAAATACTTTCACCAGTAAGAAATTAATGATGCCGGTTTGCGGCGATAGAAACGTAACAAGAATTCCTGCTATAACGACCGTTGATAAAAAGTGCGGCATATAACTGATGCTTTGTGCGATGCGTTTAAACATTTTGTTCTTCAGCTCGTGAAACAAGATGGCGAGAATGATCGGCGCCGGAAAATGGAACAACAGGTCATACACATTTAACATGACCGTATTGCGAATCAATTTCCAAGAATCCGGATTGACATAAAAGAATTCAATAAAGTGCTTAAATCCTACAAATTTACTGCCCAAAATTCCTCTGCCGATCGAATAATCCTGAAAGGCAATGACGACCCCGTACATAGGCACATACTTGAAAATGATGTAGTATAAAATCCCCGGCAGCATTAACAAATATAGCGCTTTATGTTTTTTCAATACGTACCAAATCCCATTACGCTGCTGCATACTGCCTCCCCCCTCCTCCTTTCGGAAGTTGATGGCTTTACTATACCGAGAGCATGGCATTAGCGTAAAGATCGCATAATTACCTCGTGTCTCTTTTTTTACAAGCCCGATTTTATGCGGTTTTTCAGCGTTTTCTCGGCGGTTGTCCGGTGCTGGAAGAAAAAATAGAGACTTCGGAAAAAATGAAGTCTCTATCCTTTAATGATGCATCGTGCGGTATTTCGCGGGCGTGATACCTTCATATTTGCGAAAAGTTCGAATAAACGAATTTCGGCCCCAATAGCCCACTTTCTCCGCGATGTCATCGATTTTCATGTCGGTCTCCAGCAAAAATTGCTTCGCTTTCATAAGCCTGTATTTGGCAATGTACTCCACATACTTCTCGCCCACCGCCTCTTTAAACGTTCGGCTGAAATGCCCGTTCGACATGTTGAGCAGCCCGGCAAAATATTCAATCGAAAGCTCCTCGTTGTAATGCTCATGAATATAATTCAGAATCTCCGAAAACTGCTGCGTGCGCTGATCGGGTTCCTCCGTTCGGAATAAAACACGATGGATGTCAAAGAAACATTGATCCAATTCATCCCACGTCATACAACTGTGCAGCCGATCGTACAAACTAGAAAAAAATGGCACATTAAAATCGTTGTGCTCGGTTTCAACCGCACGAATCCATGTATTCAGCACGTCTGTGCTTAAATATTTGACCTGCATGGCCGTTGCTTTTTTGAGTTTACCGTCCTCCAGCTTCTCACGCACAGACTCCAGCAACCGCTCATATTCCTTGGTTTTGTGCTGATTGAAGATACGGTTCACTTCCTGGACGGATAGAAAACTTTCCCACAACGTGCGTTCACCTACAAGCGGTCCGCGGCATATTTCCACATCGGCATCCAATCCGCGATTCTGCAGGACAGCTAAGGCTTGCTCATATGATTCATGCAGCTCTTCTGCGGCGTTCACAGTTTTCCCGATGCCAATCGTTGCTTTGAAATATTGGCTGTACGACTCCAGCACCAATTTCGTAATGTCCGCAGCCTCTTCCGCGCCTAGATGCAGGAACGTATCGTGGGTAACCACGCAGGCTAACACATCCGGTTTCGTTTGACATAGCCAGACCATGGATGGGGTGGATTTGCGTATCAATTCTTTGATCTCCACGAACATGAAAGACTTGGTCGTCTCCGACAGCCGGTCATACACCTCCGAGTTATAGTGAAAAGCAATACACAGCACTGTGCGCATGGCCATCTTGTCATAGGTAAAATCAATTTCCTTCGCATAATAAGCGATGGACAGCTCGTCTTGATATTCCCCCTGCAATATTTTGGTGATAAAAAGCTCCTGCATCAAGGGGAACATGCCGTTCATTCGCTGTGACAGCTCTTTATTTTCATTGGAGATTTCTTGAATCGGCCGATACAAACGACGGCTTAAATAATACGACACCACGCTGCCCACCACGAGAAAAAAGACCAGAAATCCCCAACTAATCAATCTTGTCATATAAGCGGGCTTCATCAAGGTACGAAGGTCTGCGATGGTCACATAATACCAAGCATCGTTGAACCGGGATTTCACCAGTGACATGGCAATTTCATCTGTGACCAGGAATTGAGATTCAATAACCTTCGAACGCGTATGCTCCAGCACCGCTTTGACTTCTTTATCCGTCAAACTATGCTGATTCAAAATTTCACCTTGGCTAGTAGCAATCGCCGTACCTGTGACCCACTTCTCAGGGATTGAGATTTGTTCTTTCAATTTGTCCTGATCAAAATGCACGACCAGATAAACTTCAGGAGTTTCCGTATTGAACGGATAACTCATAACTGCAGACATGCCGAGCGTACGCGAGTCTATGATATCCATCATTTTTTTACCTGTAAAATGGGCGAGATATTCCGCCTTCTGCTGCTCATCAAGCGGATAAGTCATGTTAAAGTAGTACGCTTTATCCGTATAAATATCGACATCCGCAATCAGGTCATGATTGGCAAAATATAAAAATACCTTTGAGACCAATTTATCCGACTGAAGCTTCATCAATTGTTCTCTGAGGGCATGAAACTGATCCGATCGCTGCTGATTTTCCCGTGAATCGTCAACAACCCTGAGCAGACCTGTTACATTCGAAGAACTGAGCATGTTGATCATATTGGTTTTGAGCGAATCCAGGGCCGTATCGGTTTGCTTGGAAAAATGGCTGATCACGACATCATTCAGCTTTTCGGCATCTTTCTCAATCGTCCGGACGGCAAGCACATGTGCAAGGATACTGGCGACAATAACGGGAATCAAAATCACAATAAAATAGTTGGTAAAAAGCCGCCAAAAAAGGGCAATTCGGAACTTATGTACCTTAGAAATGGCCATCTCGATCGCCCCCTCCCTGTTAAGTTGTCATCCTTTCCAATTAGTAGAATGACTATTGTTTTTATACTATTGAAAAAGAATTGGAGGGTCAATAGATTTTGAAACTTTATTTTATTGCACAAATAACAGAGTGAATTTTTATTTCTTTTTACGACAAAATGAGACAAAAAAACACTCGTATTCCTAACTGGAATGGAGTGTTCTGCGCGTCTAGAACTTGAGCTCTGCGATCGCTTTTTTGTATCTATCAATTCTTGCATAGTCAGCTTCGGTGGGCTGCGGAATTCGGTTGATATCGCAGTTATCCTCCAGATCCAGAAGCTTCACCTTCGAGGCAAGCGGGTTAAGTTTAATGCGTTTAATGAACCCTTCATAACTTTCATCCGCTCTCCTCGTCAAGCAGTCCAGAGCTGCAATGACGTTTGGACTAAATCCTTCATTTTTCAGATCGAATAAGGTCATATTTGAATCCTCAACGACATCGTGTAAGACGGCCACAATGGATTCTTCCGTCGTTTTGGCTTTGCTTGCTAATCGAATCGGATGCAAGATGTAGGGATTTCCGCCCTTGTCGGTTTGACCGTCGTGCGCTTTGGCTGCTAGCAGAATTGCTTTAGTTAATGTACTCATTTCTACACCTTCATTCCGTAATAAGTAACTTTCCCATCATAGCATTATTGCTAAATTACGGCTACAAATAAGCGCTTACCTATAAGTGAGTAGGTATCCCAATGTCTACTAAATAAAAGAAAAGTGCGTACTTCTGCCCCGTCTGTGAATCTAGTAAGATAGAAGTGATGGATACGAACAAGCTTTGCCCAACCTTAACGTTTATGGAGGAGATTACGATGAAATACAGTTATTTGGGGCGTTCTGGTTTGAAAGTGAGCCAATTGTGCCTCGGAACGATGAACTTTGGTGTAGATACCGATGAACAAGAAGCTTTTCGCATCATGGATGCTGCTTTAGATGCCGGAATCAACTTTTTTGATACAGCCAACATTTATGGATGGGGCGAAAATTCAGGCCGCACCGA
Organism: Paenibacillus sp. FW101-FHT12H11; assembly: GCF_058790355.1. NCBI lineage: Bacteria > Bacillati > Bacillota > Bacilli > Caryophanales > Paenibacillaceae > Paenibacillus > Paenibacillus sp. FW101-FHT12H11. The sequence continues at coordinate 184,615 of NZ_JBYTCO010000002.1, forward strand.
GGAGATTATCGGCCGATGGTTCGCTCAAGGCGGCAATCGCCGTGAGAAGACCGTTATCGCCACGAAATTCTATGGTGATATGCATGACGCTAACGATGGACCGAACCGCGAAGGCGGTTTATCCGCTTATAAATTGCGCCGTCACTTGGACGCTTCTTTGCGCCGCCTCCAAACCGACCATATCGAGCTGTACCAGATGCATCACGTAGATCGAAACGTATCTTGGGACGAGCTGTGGGAAGCTTTTCAAGTTCCTGTGTACCAAGGCAAAATTGGTTACGTCGGCTCCAGTAACTTCGCCGGGCGTGATCTGGTGAAAGCGCAATATGAAGCCAAATCCCGTCATCTCCTTGGCCTTGTGTCGGAGCAGCATAAATACAGCTTACTCTGCAGATTGCCTGAGCTGGAAGTCCTTCCGGCTGCAGAAGAGCTAGGCATTGGCGTTATCGCTTGGAGTCCTCTCGATGGCGGTCTGCTCGGTGGCAACGCATTAAATCCAATCGCCGGCTCGAAGCGCGCGAGCAACCCTGAGCGTGTCGAAAAACATCGCGCCAAGCTGGAAGCTTTCTCCGCATTATGCAAGGAACTCGGCGAGAGTGAAGCAAATGTAGCCTTGGCTTGGACCCTCGTTCATCCGGCCATGACGGCACCGATTATCGGACCTCGTACGTTGGAGCAATTCGAAAATACGTTACGAGTGGTTGATATCCAACTCGATGCATCCACATTAAGCAAGTTAGATGAAATCTTCCCGGGTCCCGGCGGAGATGCTCCACGAGCGTACGCCTGGTAATAAATAAGGGCTGTCCCGACGTCACGGATGACGGAGGGATAGCCTTTTTTTTGAATCTATGACCTTCACCCAACCAAATGAGCTATCAGCATCTGCTCAATTGTTTTGCCATGCTCCATTAACCATGCATCTCTATGTATAAATTGATTCAAAATGTAGTTGAAGTTATGTTGAATGTCAATGCCCGCATAATGCTGGCCGATATAGATGTGCAGCACTGCGAGATGATACAGCTGAGTTAAATTCCGCAGTTGTACAATCTCTTGCAAGCTGTGCGTTCTGTAAACGGAATAACTTTTTACAAAAGCCTCTGCCATCTCTATTGAACCACTCGACATCTGTAAAATATGATTCAAACAAATCGCAAACTCCATAAAGCTTGCATCCGCCGATATAAAATCAAAATCCAATACGCCGCAAATACGGTTGTTTTGAGCTAACAAATTAAAGATTAACAAATCATGATGAACAAGCTGAACAGGAAGTTTTTGTATCTCACTAAGGCTGTTTCCAACGGATTCGACCTTGGTTCTATAAAAATTCAAACTCGCTTCTGGAATATGAAACGATGGACTTTCAATAAAAGCGGCAACAGCGTTTTGATCAGCAAGCGGATGAAGATTGTAATAATCCCCAAATGATATGCCTTGATAATCGAGCCCACTTTTATCGAATCGCTGGAGTACCTGGCTCATTTCACCAACAACACGCCCGAATTCAGCGGCATCATGGACATTTGCAAGCACGTGATTCGTGCCTTCAAGATAGACGACAAGCGCGCCTAAGCTTCCGCCAGACAATCGAACATAATCGTCCCCGCTTAAAGTTGGAAGAAATTCCGGCACTTGAAAAGACAGCTCTCTGTTCGCTAAAAATGACGTCACTTTTGATTCAAACTCGATACCCTCTGCATGCTTCGTATGCCGGTTATAAACACGGAGAACATACCTTTGGTCGTTTAGCGTAACTATTTTTGTTAAATTGGTAAGTCCAAACGGAACGGCCTCCGTCTCATAATCCTTTTCCTCAAAATAATAACGAATCAGCTCATCTAGTTGTTCCTGCATGACTTCACCCTAACCATACACATTTTCGGATTGTTTATATCGGACAGACTCGCGAAATTCCCCAGGAAGTACGCCATACTCTTTCTTAAATTGTTTACATAAATAGGACGCATCCGTGAATCCACATCGTGCGGCAATGGTTTCCAGCGTCTCTTCGCTCATTTCGAGCAGCTGTTTGGCACGCTTAAGGCGCATATCTCGCAGCATTTGCATAGGTGTTAGTCCAAACTGCTGCTGAAACGCTCTATCCATATAGTTTGCACTCAGACAAACGAGCGACGCGAGTTCCTCTCTGGTCAACTTCTCTTCCAGCCGCATGGACATCTGTCCAATTAACCGGGCGAAGCGGTCACCAGATGAACTGTATGCGCTTGAACGCTCCGGATTTCCTGCTTTTTCCCAACCGGTTAGAATCATTTCCGTTAGCTGCAGCATTGCGGTTGTGAGTTTCAAATCACGAAAAGACAGCTCTCGATTTCCCCAATCGGCAAGCAATTTGGTGAATACAGCCTCATAACGGCCAGGTTCATGCAGGGTAATAACCGGTGAGACGCGATAGAGCATCAGGAGGTCGAATTGATGGGAACACAGAAGGCTCACCTGCATCCATAAATGAACACCGCCAACATCCGCATGCTCCGAAAAAGGCAGCCCAGGCGGATGAAGCATCACATCACCCGCTTTCGCCGTATGGTTTTCGCCTCCTGTGCCTGTCGTGACATGGCCGGTTTTCACATAACTAATGATCCAATTCGGAAAACTGCGATTTTCCATGTGAAGCTTGGCATACGGCGATCGATTCACACTGTGCAGCTGAACGGACCATGGCCCTTCTACCCAATCTGGCGGTTTCGTTGACATTGACATTCACCTCATACGTTCAACTTAACCGATTTCCCGGGTATTGCCTATAATCACTAAGAACAATTCTCTCTTGTTACAAAAGCTTCATACGCAGACTTCCCATCTTTTGCAATCAGCGGTCCATTCTTGAATAATTGACCGGTATTCGGATTAAAAGACCCGTCCACCGAGTACTGCACCACATAACCTTTGCGTGTCTGCGTTTTGCTCAAGTTTGGCGTACTGCGATGGAAGAGCAAGGAATGGAAGGCAACCAAGCTGCCTTTTTTCAGTTCAACCGGGATGCCTTTTTCTTCTCCAAAATAACAAACCCAGCCGAGATCTGTTTTCACATGCTCCACGAAACCATCCAAGTGCGTACCTGGCTGAACCCAGATACAACCGTTATCTACTGTAGCATCTTCAAGCGCTAGCCAGCATGTAACATAGTAGATCGGCTCCGTCGGCACATATCCGTTATCCTGATGCCATGGAAAGTCTTTGCTTGCTTCCGGACGTTTGTACACCGACTGATCCCAGTACAGCTTAATGTCTGGACCCAAGATCGTTGTCGTGATATCAACAAAACGCTGATCTGCAATAAATTGCTGCAGCTCTGCGCTTAGGAAATTCAAATTTGCAGTAAAATTAATTTGACCTGATCTGCTAATGAATTCCTTCCCTTTCGCGCGCAAGGCTTTCTCTGAAGCCTCGTCGAAGCCGTCAATGATACCCCGAATACGATCCATCTCTTCCCCTGAAAAAAGGTTTTCAAAAATGATATAGCCTTGCTCCTGATAATGCTTCATCTGCTCGGATGTGATGTGGACTTGGTTACCTGTGTGGACGTTACTCATGGCGATTCGCTCCCCCAACAATGAGATTTACTTCTATCCTCATTATCAAGCAGCGCTAAACCCTTATCAATGAAGCGATTCCACCTCATCTGGTACTTTTTCCACCTTTAGGATTCAATCGATGCGGCAATGGCATTATGAAAGCAATCCCTCAGCCGTACGACAGACTTCTCACGTCCAAAATGCACACGGTTGGTTAATAATACGGCGAAAACGCTGCTTTGGGGATCCATCCAAATGCTGGTCCCTGTGAACCCCGTGTGCCCGTAGCTTTGCGAGGAAAACAAATCCCCCGAACCGTCCCAGACATCTCCCTTCAGCACCCAACCAAGGCCACGATTAGCATTCACCTTGTCTTCCGTGTAGCTTCGCGTAGCTGCTGCAACGGATGCACTTGACAGCACATGGCCATGGCCGTCAGTAGCAAGCTTTCCATGGTTCAGCCACATGGCGGCATATTTCGCAACATCCATCGCCGTTGAGAAAACACCGGCATGCCCGCTGACGCCTCCCATTGCCCATGCGTTCTCGTCATGCACTTCGCCCCATCGATAGGCGCCGTCCATGTATTCGGTTGCCGCTATGCGCGACTGCAATTCTTTCGCTGGACAATAACCCGTATCGTGCATTCCCAGCGGTTCAAACACATATCGGGTAGCGGCCTCATCTAGCGGCATGCTAAACAGCTTCGCAGCCAATTCGCCAAGAATGATATAGTTAAAATCACTGTACGCATAACTGCTGCCGCAAGCATGACTCAGACTCTCTCCAAGCACAGCAGCCTTAATTTGCTCTGGCGTCCAGCCATGAGAATGCAAATCCTTGAAAGCCTGCAGCCCGGACGTGTGTGACAATAAATGTTTCACCGTCACCTCATCCTTCCCATTCCCTGAGAATTCAGGGAAAAAGCGGGTGATGGAGTCTCTGAGCCGCAGCTCGCCACGATCGACTAACTGCATAATCAAGGGGAGAGTGGCCATCACCTTGGTTAAAGAAGCACAGTCGTATATCGTATCTTCCGTTACCTTCAGCTTCGTATCGTCCGAAATAATGGAGTGACCCACGGCATACGTTCCTGCGATAGTCCCTTTTCGCCCAACAATGGCCACACCACCTGGTATTTCACCGATTTCCTCTTCACGATCTAACAGCTGGAAAGCAAGTTGTAATTTATCACCATTTATCCCCAGTTGCTCAGGGGCTGCTTGGGGCAATGCCATGTTCATATTCATGTCTCTACGAGACCTCCTTACATTCAGTTATTTTCTTTATTCGAACTAAAACGGCAAATCCCTTTATAAACAATGCAAAAAGCTTGACAAGTCAATCTCCGTCAAGCCCCACATGTACCATTTTTTATTCAAATGAACGACGGGATGGCCAGGATCCCTGCAGCTTCCGGATAAACATAATTTGTCCTGTGTGATACGCATCGTGCATGATCAGACTGTTCACCCAACGACCAACGGATTGCGAACGATTCGGATACACATGTTCAAAATCATGCTCCTCCCACTGCGCGATCCGATCTCGTATACCTTGGTGAACAGCTTGCAAACGAGTTAAAGTTGTCTGCCATGTCTCATTTGAAGTTGATGCCACAACAAACGTATCATCATTCGTCATATCCGGATACTCGGACTCTTGTCCAGTCATTCTATACAACAATCGTTCTTTATAAAAAATTAAATGATTTAAATTCTCTGCAATCGTATTCACATACTCGCCTTCCGGCCGCCAATTGGCCTGCTCGGCAGTCAAACCTTGGAGAGCATCCGTAAGCGGCGGATACCAATCCTCTTTCTCGTAGCAGGTATCCCATCCATGAAGCAAAAGCTCGATTTTATTCATTCCATTGCCTCCTAAATTTGTTATATCTACATGAATTATAGTATCTCATTCAAAGAGACTTGAAAACCTGATCCATTAATGAATCGACCGGCTGAACCGTGTCCAAAACAAGTTCACCATCCAAAAATTCCAATCTAACCTGGTTATAATGTTCCTTCAATTTAGCTAAATCGGTTATTAATTGATTGGCCTTTGGCGCTTGGCTCCTCTCAGCAAGCCGCTGCGCCCAAGTAGACTCATCGCTGCATATGCAATAAAACGTCTTTAATCTCCCTCCTCTTTCCTCGACCCACTTCATAAATCTAAGCACATCCTCAGAATGATTAAACCCATAATCTAGAATGATATTAGCATCCGTAGCAATGATCGTTTCAAGAAAACGATATAGAAAATCAAAACAAATTTGATTTCTCGCCTCATGTGCGAAAACTTCCTTTGCGACAGTATCATAAATATCATCTTTATGAAGCACAGTTGTCTTCAATCTTTTACCAAGTTCATTGGATAACGTTGTTTTGCCGGTCCCAGCTTTCCCGCGAAATAAGATAATAGTTGACATGTTTGTACTTACCCTGATCCGTCTATCTTCCCAGGATCCTCCTTTTTATTTGGCATACTAATGAATTCTAACTGCACCCTTTCATTTCCTTTCATAAAAACAAACCGAGCTCCCGTACCCAATTTTCACAAAAGCTGTATATACTTCTAGAATCTTAGCAGGACTCCGACTCTTGGGAGCATGAAGGGAACTGTGATCCTCTATCTGGAGAAAAACGAGCTATTTTGACTGTTAAGCGGAACTACAGGCACTTATTTGTCCTCCACAACGCGATTATCGGCTGAAAATGACAAAATAACGAACTGTAGTTCCCCTTCTTTGTGGATGATGTAGGTTTCAGAAAAATAGAGGATCGTAGTTCCCTTCAATCTCTCCTTTACCTATTTCTGCGAAGTCGAGATCACAGACCTGACAGCCTTCCCAATCTCCTCATAACTTGTGCAGCGGCAAATATTGGATTGCAGCCATCTACGCATCACGTCTTCACTCGCATTGGGGCATTGCTGGCTCAAAGCATGTGCGACCATAATGTAACCCGGTGTGCAGAATCCGCACTGAAAAGCAAAATGTTCGACGAAAGCCCTTTGCATAGGCGTATCTCCGCCTAACCCTTCAATCGTCGTAATGTTGCATCCCGGAGCTTCAATGGCCAACATCAAGCACGATTTGATAGGTACCCCATCCACATTCACCGTACACGCACCGCAATCGCCATTTTCGCAGCCCTCTTTTGCTCCAGTTAGCCCCAGTTGCTCCCGCAGCACTCGCAGTAGCGTATCCGCGGATCGAATAACAGCGTGATGCCGCTTATCGTTGACAACGAATTCAACTTCACTTTTGAACGTTCCGCTCATTCTCATCGCCTCCCCTGTTCCAGAGCTGCCATAGCATCCAATAGTGTGTTTCGAAGCACAAATGTCCGATAAGCAGATGTGCTGAGAATGTCATTCAGAATCGGCACAGGCCACCATTGAATGGCGTTATCTACGCGAGTTTCCAAAGAAAGTGAGGAATCGTTTAAAATTTCTTCGATTTTCTTTGATCGAAAAGGTATCGAGCTGGCTCCACTGAAAGCAATACGAATCCTTTCTCCTGTATGAAGTGCAGCTATGCGGACGATTGGATAATCGATTCGTTCCAATTTGGTCTTCTTTATCGTCACATAAGGCATTTCCAAATAGTTTGCATCGGTTATGATTTGGACGAGAAGTTCACCCGGCTCCAATCGCGGCTCTCCATTCAAAATTTGGCGAATTGGGATTTGACGCATGCCGCTAGGGCCTACCAGAATAACCTCGCTGTCCGCTAGGAGAAAAGGCAGCAGCCCCTCCCGATAAATGAACTTTCCACATAAGAGGCCGCCGATTGTAATTTTATTGCGAATCGTATGATCGGCGATGTCTTGAACCGTGTCCGCAAGCAATGGAAACAAAGGCGATTCCACAAGCGCATTAAGTGGAAGTGCTGCGCCAATAACAAGCTGATTATGTTGAAAATGAAATACGCGGCATTCGGGAATCCCTTTGATGTCGATCACTGCACCCGTATGTATCTGATGCATTCTGGCCATGGAGATGATTTCTGTCCCACCGGCATAGTACAATGGCGATTTACCGCTCTCCACCATGTTCTGATAGATCGATACTGCTTCATCAAAGGTAGCCGGCTTATAATAGTCAAAGTCAAATGAAATCATTGGCTCCTCCCCATCGATTGCCAGATTACCTCTGGTGTCAAAGGCAGTACGTTCAATTCAATACCGGCTGCAAGCGATAAGGCATTGGCCAGAGCAGGAGCCATCCCGATTGTTCCATGCTCTCCAATACCTCGGGCACCATAAGGACCTTCCGTGAACGGTGTCTCCACAAACTCCACCAGATAATCCGGATTATCCCCGAACCGTGACAATTTATAGGACCGCAGCTGCGGATTTAGCACCTGCCCCGCTTGATTGAACAGAAATCCTTCCCGCGTAGCAAAGCTTAACCCCATGTTCATCCCGCCTACCACCTGTCCGCGCGCAGTCGCCTCGTTAATCACTTTGCCCGCGTCAAATACAGAGGCCGCTCGAAGAACACGGTACGTACAGTCGCGAGTATCAAACTCAACTTCAACGGCTTGTGCGCCAACGGTCCACTGCTGGGCTGCGACGCCTTTCCCTGTTTCGGGATCAAGCCGCGTAGTCTCATGGACGCGATACCTGCCGCGGCCAATGACCGGTTTGCCTGAAGCACTGCCATTCGGATATTGGTAACCGCTGACTACCTCGCTGACTCGAAGACTGATGATCGGATCGTCTTTGACATAAATCATGCCACGGCCGACAGCCAAATCTTGCGGCAGCACTTGCAGGACGATCGAAGCATTATCTTTCAATTGGGCTATGACATCTTCAGCCGCATCTTGAACAGCACGACCGACCATCATCGTAGTGCTGCTTGACACCGTTTTCCAATGCTCAGGTGTGATTTGTGTATCTACGCCCATTTTGACGTGAACATCGCTGACTTCCATATTCAGCTGCTCGGCAAGGATTTGCGCCATAACGGTTCGATTCCCTTGACCAAGTTCAATCGATCCTACGCTGAGATTCGCGCTGCCGTCGTGATTGAATGTGATCGTAGCCCCGCTGCCGGTATCGATATCTGAACCCGAGGCTTTCCACACACAAACCATTCCTTTTGTCCTGATTTTATTACTGCCCACCTCAACCCGCTGGCCCTGTTCCCACTGGATCAGATCCTTCAACTTATGGATACATAAGGTTAAATCTCCCAATGAGCTTCTCGTAAGCAATGTTTGCGTTGGTGTAGTGTCGCCCGGTTGGATCGCATTGCGAAGCCGCAAATCCAAAGGGTTTATCCCCAGCTTTTTCGCAAGCATATCCATCGTACGCTCCATACAAAAATGCGCTTCCGTACGTCCAAATCCCCGAAAAGCAGTTGCATAAGGATGATTGGTATAGACGCATAGAGAGTCACACCACACGTTATCCACGCGATATGGTCCCGTGCAGTCTATTGCTCCCGCTTGCGTCACCGTGGCTCCCTCGTCCGTATAGCCACCCGTATCAAATAAAAACGTAATTTCAGCTGCTGTTAATCTGCCATCTCGGGTAGCGCCGAGCTTCACTTTCGCTTCCAGGCCAATGTGGCAAGGGGAACTGACCATATCCGTTTCACGGGAATTATTGATTTTGACGGGACGGCCACCGCAAGCTTTGGATGCCAGATAAGCCAAGTATTCTAATTGGATGGAACCCTTGCCGCCAAATCCGCCGCCTACAAACGGAACATGCACGATCACTTTGGACTGCTCAACTTGAAAAAAGCGCTCGAAAGCTCTTTTTATCATAAAAGGATCCTGCGTCGACGTTTGAATGTCAATTAAACCGCTCGGCATTATTTCGACGATGGCACAACGCGGCTCCATCGCGCAATGATCCGAAGTGTTGAACGCATAGGTCCCTTCCACCGTCGTTTCACTTGCTGCCCAACCTGTGGCCATGTCGCCTTTGCGGATTTTTACAAAGTTGCCGATGTTTGTTCTTGGAACGGGATACACATCCCCGAATTTCTGATAGCTGCCCAAATCTTCATGAATCAACGAAGCGTTCGGCTGTAAAGCGCTGCTAGGCGAATGAACAACAGGAAGCTGTTCATATCCTACTCGTATACATGCCGCCGCACGTTTGGCAATTTGTTCCGTCTCTGCAACGACGACAGCGATTGGCTCGCCGAAATACCGTACTTTCTTCCAGGCAAGTGGCGGACGGTCTGCAAGAATCGTACCCGTTAAGATTGGGAAATCTTCTCCCCTAAGAATGGCGTGAACTCCGCTCACTGCAAGCGCATCGGTTATATCAATCGATGTTAGTAAAGCATGCGCATATTGGCTTGTAACGGTCCAGCCGTGCAGATGACCTGGAGATTGTGTATCATTCGTATATGTAGCGAAACCGGTTACCTTATCCCGGGATTCAAGTCTTAGGATGCCCTTTCCTATTACGCTCAACTTCAACCACTCCTACTCTATTACGACATACATGATGGATGACAAAGTTGGTGTTTTCTATCATCTTATCAAGATTCAACTTGTCCTATTCCGGTCCCGGGAAGTCGTACGGGAACGCGTGAAAAAATAATCATTCAGTCATTATAAAAAGGACTGCTCCTAGTAGAAAACCTACTGTTGAGCAGTCCTTTTTTTGTTTTAAGCTCATCGAACCGAACTTTCTTCATCAATTGGCAAATAGACATGTACGGTGGTTCCATGATCGATTTCACTCTCGATCTTAAGGCATCCACGATGAGCTTCGATGATTTTATGACAAACCATTAAACCTAAGCCCGTCCCTTTCTCTTTGGTTGTGTAGAAAGGTTCGCCTAGTATCGCCAATCTCTCCTCCGAGATGCCGCAGCCATCGTCAATAAAACGAATCAGAACCTTGTCGTCATCCGACTTCAACTCGATAATGACATTTCCTCCGTCTGGCATGGCTTCAATCGCATTTTTAAGAATATTAATGAAGACCTGTTTCAATTGATTTTCCTCGCATTTGATGAAAGGAATTTCAGTCAAGATCTCTGTATGAATTTGCACATTATTAAGAATAGCTTGGGTTTGCAGCAGGGAGATGACATCTTGCAAGATCTTCCGGATATCTCTCATTTCAAAATTAATCACCTGCGGTTTCGCAATCACCATGAACTCGCTCACGATATCGTTAATTCGGTCCAACTCCGATAACATGATTTGAAAATAATATTGATAATTTTCTACTTTTGACTGTAGAAGCTGTACAAAACCTCTCAATGAAGTCAGTGGATTTCGAATCTCATGGGCGACCCCTGCCGCGAGCTGTCCAACGATGGAGAGCTTTTCTGATTTGAGCAGCAGCTCTTCCGTCCGTTTACGCTCTGTAATATCTTTGGCTATGCCGTAGACGCCGTCAACTTTATCATTAATATAGATGGGAACCATTTTCAAATTTAATTCGATTTGATTTCCTTCTTTATGCATAAGCGATATTTCCGTATTGTTGGATTCGCCCTGCATCGCTTTCACAAATAGCTCGCATGCCATCTCGTGATCATTGGAACCATGAAAGGGCAGAAATGTCTGCTGCGTGCACTCTTCTTCCGTATAGCCGGTAATTTTCTCAGTAGCCGCATTAACGGACAGCACATTCCCCTTTAAATCCATCGTGAAAATCGCATCCGGATTGTGATCAACAAGCGATTTATAGCTCTGTTCCCGCATTTCCAGCATACATTGCGCCCGTTTATGCTCTGTGATGTCTCGGCATAACAACTGCACCGCAGGCTCGCCAAGAAAGACGATCGGCACCTCTCTTACATCAACATCAATAACTTGCTGATCGACTCGCAAAAACTTTTGATCCATCGGTTCCGTTGGCTGCTTGTCTTCGGTAATTTGGCGGATCCGTTTCTTTGTTATATCTACAAAATCGGGGTGCACAAATGTCATGACGGATTGTCCGATGAGCTCTTCAGGCGAATGGGCACCCAACACTCTGGCACCGGCAGGGTTAATGAAAATGATGATCCCATCGCTATGAACAACGATTGGCTCCGGCGAATGCTCTACCAGGACACGGTACCGCTCCTCGCTCTCCAACAATGCCTTTTTCAACCGTTTTAAACAAAAATACAAAATAAATGCGGTAATCACGACATAAAAAAGACCTTTTGATGAATTTACGGAAATGGCATCGGTCAAGTTCACACGATCAATGAATCGATCTGATAGAATAACCCACAAACTTCCAAACAAGACATAAAGCAAGGTCACTTTCAAAGAGCTTTTTACCCTTACTACTGACTTCTTGTGCATATCGATCTACTCTTCCTTAACCCTGCAATTTTATGGGATAGCGGTGTAATTTGCTTATTGATTATATCATTTATTCTTCAAAATGCTCATTGGATCTTTCTCCCATTCCTTCCTATTTCCACGCACTAGTTCTATTGGACGAACATATACTAGAATAAGACAGCTAGAGAGGAGGTATTCACGATGAAAAAAGCGGATTCCTATCGAATTTGTAAGAAGTACCTCAATCGCGAAGTGATGATCAAAACAACACACGGCACTTACAAGGGCACCATTGTCAAAGTGGACAATAATAAAGTCTATCTGAAACCGTCTCGAAACGGGAACAAGGCGCAAATCTCATTTCTACCGTTTATTTTACCGCTCGTCCTGTTTGATCTTTTGGCTATTGCCTTACTGGATACTAGACCTTTTTTCCCTTTCCGTCCTTGCTAATGATCAATCGAAAACCCTCATCTCCTTAGATGAGGGTTTTTCTGCATGAATGTTCATCCTTCTTAATAGTTTGAATCATAAGGAGGTGTGTTTGAACATGGAGCCAACACAAACTTGTCGACTCATTCGTTCATCTCGCACATACCATGGCAAACAAGGCTTCGACTATGCGGAAGCCATATCCAAGGAAAGCGTTGACTCGCAAGGAATATGCATGCATCTGCTGACGATTCCCCCCGGCAAGAGAGCAAAAGCCCACCTGCATGAACAACATGAAACAGCCATTTACATGCTGCAAGGGAACTCAGCCATGTGGTATGGCGAGAAGCTCGACCAGCATATGGAGGTGGAGGAAGGCGATTTTCTGTACATCCCAGCTGGAATGCCCCATATGCCCTATAATCCTAGTGAAAGCGAGTCCTGCACCGCCCTGCTGGCAAGAACGGATCCGAATGAACAGGAAAGCGTTCGTTTACTCCCCGAGCTCGAATCGATATGGGAGAAACGACACACATCCGCTGACTAACTTTCAAACAGGCGGCTGTTCCAATAAAGAGAGCTGCCTGTTCTTCTTACTCATTAAGCATTAAGCTTTTCTTTCGCGTGCTCCAAGAATGCTGCGGCGTCATCCCATGACGGAAATCCCGCTTGGGCGATTTTGTCACTCCCGCCGCCTTTGCCTTGGTAGGCAGCCAAATTCGCTTTGAAGAATGCGCCGCAGGATAACGATGCGCTATTATTCGCCAATACAACTTTGTTCTCCCCAAGGGTGGCAAGCAGCACAGGGCAATCACTCTGAACGGCCAGCTTGCCAGCGAGGTTTTGCAAATCTTTTAGGGACTTATTTTCGAACACGCGGGCAATCAAGTTCCCTTCTCGTTGGGAGAGAAGCTCACCTGCAACATAAGTGTCGTTCTCTTCTTTTAACTGGGCTAATTCCGTTTGCAGTTGTTTCGTCTCGAATTCCCATTTCTCTAATCGATCGATAATTTCGTCTTTACCTGTGTTGAATTTGATGGATAGAGCGCCTAAAATCTTCAGGTTATCATTAAACTCCTGGAGGGCACGATATCCGCATTTAAAATAAATCCGCGTATTCCCCTTCTGCTTCTCCGCTTTCAGCAGTTTGATCATCCCGATTTCGCCCGTTGACGAAACATGTGTGCCTCCGCATGCGTTATATTCCACACCTTGAATTTCAACAATGCGGATATTTTCCGTCACCTTGGGTTGTTTCACCAGCGGCAGTTTGGCCAATTCCTCTTCCGTAACGAAATAACTGATGACTGTTCGGTTTTTATAGATCTGCTCATTCACTTCTTTTTCAATAGCCGCCAACTGTTCAGATGAAAGTTCCGGCTGTTCCACATCAACGGTGGCATAATCCGTTCCCAAGTGAAAAGAGACGGTCATTGCCTGGTAGAGATCACGGCATACCGCCGATAATAAATGTTGGCCGCTATGCTGCTGCATATGATCAAACCTTCGCTGCCAATTCACCTCGCAGGACACAGTGCCCTCTCCAGGGAGACTCGCCACTTTATGCAGCACGTTCTCCTCTTCACTGATGACATCCAATACAGGCACACCATTGATATGCCCTTCATCGCAAGGTTGTCCGCCCCCATGTGGATAAAAGGCTGTCTCCTCCAGAAGGACATAAACCCCATCTTCTCTCTCTATAACGCGGCTGATCGTTGTTTGCCATTCTCGGATATAGGCAGAATCGTAATACAGCTTATTAGACATGTGAATCTTCCTTTCTTGTTTCGGCTAGATCAAGTTCCGGGAAGACATGGTGTTCCATGACAACATAATCTTTTCCGCCTTTTATAAATTGCTTATCTGTTACGGCCAACCCGAATTTTTCATAAAAAGAGACCTTGTTACTCCTGGCATTGCAAAAAATGCGCTTCACACCTGCCTGCTTAGCTTCCGTAAGCATGTGGCGAAGCAGATGGCTGCCGTAGCCTTTGCCTTGATCAGATACCTTGGTGGCAAATTTTCGAAATTGAGCCTCATCTCCCTGGATAAATAGCGATACGACAGAAAGAAGCGCCTCCGCTTCAAAAAGTCCGTAGTGTACGCCTTTATCGTCATCCGAAAGTTGAACATAAGCCAGCTCCCGCTCCGGCCACATTACTTCATGCCGCAGCTGCCAGGCCTGCTCTTTTTGAATGCGTCTAATTTCCATTTCATCATCTCCACAGCCGAATTAACGCTTACTGCGCTGGAAGGCAATCTTGTCAACGATCCATGCAGCAGCAATGCCTATCACATATCTAGCTAAATCAATTGCCAAAAATCCTCTGCCAAGGATCAGCGAGCCAATGACTGTGCTTCTAACCGCTACAATCCATTCCGCTTGGTATAACTGACTGAATTCAATGCCAAAGCAGAAGATGGCGCTCCATCCTGCTGCCCAAGCTAACGATCTTTTTGTACAAATAAACCGAAACCCGAAGTAAATCATGCTTGCCCAAAGGATGTCTCCCGCGTTTACAGCGATTATATCAGGAAGTACATTTGAGAACCTTCTTGAACTTAACCCTAAGACGATCGTCACGACGATGGCTGCAGCATATTTTAGCATGATTTCCCCTTTCCTTCGAATATGAACTTAATAAAAAGTGTAGAACTTTATCTACATGGGAAATCTACCTTGTGGGGATACAGCAGAAAGCTCACAACTAGGTTAACTAAAGGAGATTACTTCATGACCGACATAAATGAAAAACAAAAGATTGTCTCAAGTGTTCCACAACACGGTTTCCTCGGTCACCCGAAAGGGTTATTCACACTCTTTTTCACAGAATTTTGGGAACGTTTTTCTTATTACGGCATGCGGGCAATTCTTGTTTTTTATATGTATTATGAAGTTTCCAAAGGCGGATTGGGCATTGCCGAAAGTACCGCTCTTGCCATTATGTCGATTTACGGCTCACTTGTCTATATGTCCGGCATTATTGGCGGGTGGCTGTCTGACCGGATTTTTGGAAATTCAAAAGCTGTGCTATATGGCGGCATATTCATTATGTTAGGCCATATTGTACTAGCCATACCAGGAAGCGTCGCGTTATTTTTTGTTTCTATGGTGCTGATTGTGTTAGGGACGGGCATGCTAAAACCAAACGTATCCAGCATTGTAGGCGAAATTTATAGTGAAGAGGACGCCCGCCGCGATGCAGGATTCAGCATTTTCTACATGGGTATCAATCTCGGAGGCTTCATTGCCCCGCTGATCGTCGGTACGATAGGGATGAATGTTAATTTCCACTTGGGGTTCGGATTAGCGGCAATCGGCATGTTTCTTGGGTTGGCTGTGTTCTTGTTTACGAAGAAAAAAAGCTTGGGACTCGCAGGTACATTTGTCGTAAACCCGCTTTCACCATCGGAAAAAACAAAGGTCATGACATGGATTGGGTTAGGTGCCGTAATCATCATCCTCTTACTTGTCATAACGATCCCTGCGGGGTACCTCACTTTTCAAACTTTTAGCGCTATCGTTGGCCTGCTGGGGATCTTGATTCCAACCATTTACTTCATTGTCATGTATAGAAGCCCTAAAACCACAAGCATCGAGCGCTCCAGAGTTCTCGCCTATATCCCGCTTTTTATTGCGTCTGTCATGTTCTGGGCCATTGAGGAGCAGGGATCAACGATTCTCGCCAATTATGCGGACCGGCGGACACAGCTAGATTTTGCAGGTATACATATCTCTCCAGCATGGTTCCAATCCTTGAATCCGTTATTTATTATCGTATTCGCGCCGATCTTTGCGTGGATTTGGGTCAAGCTCGGAGACCGGCAGCCGTCCATTCCCACCAAATTTTCAATAGGTTTGCTGCTCGCCGGCGTATCCTTTCTCGTCATCCTGCTGCCCGCTTATTTCGGCGGCAATGAATCGCTCGTTAATCCGTTATGGCTTGTGCTCAGCTATTTCATCGTCGTGCTCGGGGAATTATGCTTGTCTCCAGTCGGGCTCTCGGCAACGACCAAGTTAGCTCCTGCGGCCTTTTTAGCACAGACCATGAGTTTGTGGTTCTTGTCAAACGCTGCAGCCCAAGCCATCAACGCGCAGATCGTGAAATTTTACTCACCCGACTCGGAAATGCTGTATTTCGGTGTTATCGGCGCGATTGCTTTGGTCCTGAGTATCATCCTCTTTCTGATGACTCCAAAAATTCAAGGCTTTATGAAAGGCGTCCGCTGAAAACAAAAGAACCTCCACTCCCACGTATTTAGTGGAATGTGGAGGCTTTTTTGCATAAACTAATTTATGGTTTCTAACCATGATTATGAACATTAACGCGCTTTTCTTTTTCTGCGATGAAAAACAAACCAAGCGATTCCAATGATGCCAGCAAGCAGCACAGCGCTGAAAAAAAGAATGTAGCTCAAATGAAATAAACGAATGGGAATCCCTCCTGTTTAAATGATGGCTTGTTCAGGAAAGCCGTGCGACGCGATGGAAATGATGCGCCAAGAGTCCTCACCGCTCACGAAATCGAATTCGTTATACGCAGAATCTTCGTGACGATCACAAGCATGCAGCGCGTACTCTTCGTTCCCGATCCGAAATGTTGCTGATTCCTCACAATACGAACATAATGCTGATTGACTTTTTTCTACTTTCAACCTTTTCACCCACCGTACACTCATGTCATTACTAACCAGAATGCCACTTTTTTAGCATTTCCATACCTCAGGCATGAAACTTGTCCCAGGCACATAAGATGAAGTAAAGAATAAAGCGTTTTCAAAAGGAGTTGATGTTCATGTTCGATCCGCGAGAATGGACTAAACAACTGAAATCGATCCATGGCATTGTTAGAATCATTTATGTCAACGAACATACCGGATTAGCCAAACTTCGTTGTACCTTCACCAAAGAGCAGCAGAAAGCACTGGAACGTGAGGACAAAAAACTATCTCATACGTAAATAGAGCCGTTTAAAAGGAACGCTGAATAGCGTTCCTTTTTTTGTGTGCTATAAACGAAAGTCCTGACTAGGCGAGGCGAGCACCTTCATGTTTTGCGAATAACGCCGATTACTCCAGCTAATTCCCTCCTCTGAGCCACGTTTGAGCTATTTACATGGATGAACTCCATTTAATCAGAAGAGATTTAGGCTAATTCCGGAAGTGTGTGACGATTTAACAGGAGCTTCTCCAGTTATTGCGTTGCCCGGACCGGCATTGAGCAGATTAACGGTAGTTTTTCCTGCTGCTGCATCTCTATTAATGATCGCCCTATAAGCTATCCGAAGCACTTGCTTTCCCAGAAATTCAAACTAACTTCATCGTCCAAGAGGTCCCCACTACGCCGCAAAACACAAACCCAAGCTTCTCATACATGCGCACAGCGGCATGATTACTCGGATCAACACTTAAAGATAAAGATGGAAAGCCATCTTTCTGTGCTTGTTTGATCAACTCTTGCATCAGCTTAACGCCTATTCCCTGACCTCGATACGCCGGTAAAACAGCTATTCCTAATTCCGGAGTCTTATGATCAACAAATCCATATCCTCGATTGGTTTCATCAAATAACCTGTACCAACTTGCGCCTACCGGCACATTGTTCATCAAACCAAGCACAGCCCTATCCCCGTGTCTTCCCCAATCCTCGTGATATATCTTTAGATGAGGATCGTTCAACAATTCCAGTTTAGGCGGCTTGTTCTCCAAAATGTAAATCGATTCATACTGCATATCCATCAAAAAGTCGTAGTCTTTCTGGTAGTCCATTTTTCTAAAAGACAGCATCCTATCCCCACATCCTCATACCCTAAATTCTACTCATCAACTGCTTTACTTTAGAATCCGAGTCCGAACCAGGTGACGACGTATACACGCTGCATCTTAAATCCGCTCGGCCCTGCACCTGCAATGTCGTCAAATCAAATAAAAGCTTCCCTGCCTTCGCATGACGAAACTCGATGAACACTTCCGGAGCGCTGCTCACATCGCTCTGATTCCAAAATGTCCGAAAATCCTGATTCTCTCCGCTAATGCGCTCAATAAACTCGCTATACCAATTATCGCCCAGATATTGCCCATAATAGGAGCGGAACATAGCCAAAAAACCCATCGCAAACTCACGCCAGTTCACAGCCAATGCTTTTAATTCTTTCCTCGTAAAAAGCAGCCAAATCAGATTCCGCTCTTCCAACGGAACCAGTGCAAAATCCAGGAATACTGCCGCCGCCGCTTGATTCCAACCGACGATATTACATCGGCGATCCGAAATAATGGTGGGACAATCATGAAGCTCCTCCAAAATTCGATTCAAAGCAGGCGATATGGTCGGTGCCTGATCAACAATGGTCGTTGGCGCTGGCTGCTCAAGAGCCAGCATGAACAAATATTGACGCTCATCCTGGTTGAGCTGTAAAGCAAAGGCGATTCGGTCCAGCACCTGCACCGACATTTTGATTTCTCTTCCCTGCTCTAACCAGGTATACCAGGTTGTGCTCACGCCAGCGATTGTCGCTACTTCTTCCCTGCGGAGGCCAGGCGTGCGTCTCCGGCTACCGCCAAGAAGCCCCGCATCACCGGGTTTAAGCCTTGCCCGGTGAGTGGTTAAGAACGCAGAAAGGGCTTGGAGCCGTTCCTTCGTATTCACTTCATTTACCCCCTTCACATCTCATCATAGAAGTCATTATACCAGTATAAACGATAACTTGTAATAGGATAACAAGTGTGACATTCTATTGATATCAGGTACTAAGAGCAAGTTATGAAAAATACCAAGGAGGCGTTATCTATGAAGCGTGTAGTTGTGACAGGGATGGGCGTAATTACGCCAATTGGCAATCAAGTCGACCGTTTTTGGCAAAATCTCATCAATGGAACTTCAGGTATTTCTACAATCGATCACATGGATGTATCCGAATATAAAACCACTATCGCAGGGGTCGTGCGAGATTTCGATGCGGAAGCAGCCGTCGGTCGACGAGAGGTCCGCCGTATGGATCGCTATACACAATTTGCTATTGCCGCAGCCAAGCAAGCCATGGAGGATGCTAACCTTACTATTGATGCAACGAATGAGGAACGGGTCGGCGTCTATATTGGTTCTGGTATTGGAGGAATTCATACCATACTGGACAATTACCGGACTCTGCTGTCCCGCGGACCAGGCCGCGTCAGCCCGACCGTCGTGCCGATGATGATCGCCAACATGGCAGCGGCGCAAGTCAGCATCTTGTTCGGCGCCAAAGGCCCTACCCTTGCGCCGGTAACAGCTTGCGCCACGGGCAACAATGCCATTGGCGAAGCCTTTAAGCTGATCCAGCGCGGAGGTGCAGACGCCGTCATTGCCGGAGGCGCCGAAGCGACGATCACCGATCTCGCGCTGGCGGGCTTCGGCAACGCGACAGCCTTGTCGACGCGTAACGACGCGCCGACACAGGCGAGCCGCCCGTTCGATGCGCAGCGCGACGGATTCGTCGCCGCCGAAGGTGCCGGCGTGCTCGTGCTGGAGTCGCTCGAGCATGCCGAGCGCCGGGGTGCCCGCATCCATGCCGAGATCATCGGCTATGGCTCAACTTCGGACGCCTACCACATCGTGGCGACCGATCCTGAAGGCGCGGGTGCCTACCGGGCCATGCGCGATGCGCTGGCCGATGCCGGCCTGGCGCCCGAGGAGCTCGACACCATCAACGCGCACGCGACAAGCACGCCTGCCGGTGATTTGTCGGAGACACGCGCCATCAAGCGGCTTCTTGGCAGCCGCGCGTACGATGTTCCCATCAGCGCGAACAAGTCCATGATTGGGCACATGCTCGGTGCAGCCGGTGGTGTAGAAGCTGTCGCGCTGATCAAAACCTTACAAGACGGCGTAATCCCTCCTACCATTAACTTGGAGAATCCAGATCCAGAGTGCGATCTTGATTACGTTCCACTCGTAGCCAGAAAAGCAGAGCTTAATTACGGTTTGTCCAGTTCTTTTGGTTTCGGCGGTCATAATGCCGTGCTCGTTTTCAAGAAAACGACTATCTAACTGTTTCCATAAAAAAACCTAATCCATTCAACCACTGCTGCGTGGGTTAGGTTCTTTCTTTTACTTCTTCAGCATCAAAAGACGGTCATCGCTCGCCGAAAGACTTCCTCTACCGTCCGTGTTGTTGTCCGCTTCAATCCCAATCCCTGACCGCGCATCAAGGGTCATACGCAATATTTTGGCCGATGTACTTTTCACATCTTGTGCCAGCTTGTCTTCGCCTGAGTCACCGGTTGTCACGTATAACATATGATCCGGACCGATCGCAAGTCTGCCCCCATTGTGGATATGACCGCCAGGAATGCCTTGTTACTATATATTACACTTAAATATGTTATATGTTCCGCATGGCGCGACAAATATTTACAATTCTTATCTTATGGTGGAATATATAAGTAGAATAACTAAGGAGGATAGAATATGGTAATAAGTATGCCGTTATTTACTATTTTAAGTGTTGCATTTTATTTATGGTTAGGTATTGGGATTCCAATCTTGATCATTTGGTTTGCGACAACTTATATTAAGGGAATGCAAGAAAGAAACAGGCTACTTAGTGAATTAATTAAGAAGATTGATAAATAGCTTACTATAGATTATATGCGTTACCTGGGCGTTTTGCATAAATAACAATGCATAACGCTTTTTATTTTTTTAAAAGTATAGAATGGGATTGCTAGAATCTTTGTTCGCATAGTGTTTCTTTCATTCTTCTAAATTTACTTTTCCTGAAAAGTTTTAATATTCACAACAATTTAATGAATAAAAAATTACATTATATGTCAATGTACTACATTATTCACCAATTTATCTATTTAAAAAAGTAAAAATATAGGACTATTATATCATTGGTTTTTTACTAATTAGGTTAAATTTGTAATTACCAACGTACTATTATCAATTATTTCACTATTACAATTTTAATAGATTTGAGCAGCTGGCCAGCTTTCAAATAATAAACTTATTAAAGGAGTGAACTAAATGAAAAAAATAATATTAGTTTGGTTTTCTTTATTAACAATTATTCTTAGCATACCGCTTACGGCTTCCGCTGATTCAGCTGTTTCTTGGTTAGACCCTGAGTGTTTTTCTGAAGGAACAAACCATACCTTCTTAAAATGTAATATTGATGCTGGAATTAGTAATGTTTTTTTGCAGCCTGAAGATAAAGTAAAATCAATTAATCTAACAGTAGAGATACAAAGGTATGATGATTCGGAAGGATGGTATACAGTTGATATTACTCCTCTTCAAAAATCTTATTTCACAGCAGTAGATGAAGTTCATGAACAAATACAAAAACAATACCCATCTGCGAATCATCAGGATTACCGAATAAAGGTAACAGGAACTGTAACAGGTCTTGAACTTGGGACATTCCCTTCGGCTACAGCGTATTCTAACTCAGTCGAATTAGGTTATATTATTACCAGATAAACAGTTTCTTTCAAGGAGCGTAGAGCATTACAATATCTACGCTCCTTATATCATAATTTAAGGAGATAATTTCCATGGATTACTTTGATGACATCGATAAGAATTTTTTTAAAGAATTGACTAGTACGAATTATCCACGACTAGAAGATGTTAATTTCAAATCTTTTTCAAGCGACATTACAAACAATGATATATCTCCTTTTGCAGAATTTTATATTGCACCATTTATATTTTTAACACAGCAGATGTGCATTAATATTCCTCTAACTTGTATAGATCTAAATGATGAAGCATTGAGGCAATTGATATGTCATTTTCAAAATGTTACTGTTATAACTTCAAAGGGAATTCCCGTAGAAATAAGATTATCAAATCTTGAAAATAAATCTAAGTTAATGTTTAATTCACGCATGGATCAAAAAAAAATAAATCCATTCATTCTTGATTTATACCATTTTCATGGCGAACATGATGCGTCAGGTAATTACAAGTATGTAAAATTTAATAATGAGTCTGTAAATCCTTCTTATGAAGGTTTGATAAATTCAATTCACATTAAAGCATTTGACCAAATATGGCATAAAATAAAACAAATTTACTCTGACAAAACTTATGTACATCTTTATCCAAGTTGGCAATTTTCAGACCTGTTAACAAACTCAATTGCATTTAATTATTTTACATTCGCCTGTAAAGAAGTTTATCTATGTGTAGATAATACAACGTCACGCATTATTGAACTAACTCTTTCAAATGATAAATAATATTAACCTTCCTCTCGTTTATCAATTAGTAAACAGTCCCAAGGAATTCGTTTGTAATGTGATAAGTTACTTGTTATTATGTTCTGACAAGTACCTTATCACATCAAATGAAAAATCTGCGACTACGCGGTATCTAATCTAATAATGTTCTTGTCACCCACAATCCCTAATCCCACAGATCTAATCACACCCGCGCCCCCTTATTAAGTAGCGAAAATAAACCTTTGACGAAAAAGATCATACTTATCAGCCACAGCACACCAATCATCGCGATCATGAGAGAATTATAAATAGAACTGGTAAAAGCTCTAGTTTCAAGCAACCGAATCCACCAAAGAGCTCCAATCGAGAACAGCACCAGATGAATCAAAAACCACCCGTACCCCATCCTTTTGAATTTCAGCATTAAGAAAAGGACGGCCGCCATCACCGGCAGCATCACGATCAGAAATCCCGCTCTCAAGTACACGATGACCTCCTCTTCCATGAACATAACGCTCTTCCCTCCTCAATATCTGAGAAATAATTCCAATTATATCGACATCGAGAAGAGAAGTACAATTTACATAATCTCCTTGCTGTTATGAAAATAGGGCTACCCAAAGGGACTTTTCAGTCCTCTCGAGTAAGCCCTATCGCTTCCAAAAGATCTTATCCGGTTATACTATTTTTTCTGATTTTTTGTGAAATCCCAACCGCCTGTCACCGTGCTTGACGTCTTTCCATCAGGACCAACAACATTGTATTTAAAAGTAATGGCTCCGTACGTGAGTTCAATGCTCTCATGCGTATCGTATAGGCTAAAATTGCTGACGAGGACTTTTTCCAAATCAATAACGAGGCCAACTTGCCTTTCATTGCCCGTGTTTTTTACGAAAACAATTTGGCCCTTCTCAATTACTTTCCCTGTTGTTGTATTTAAAAATAAGGGAATCGAGGCGGAATCAAAGTTTTTGTTGATCGATATCGGCTGAGCGGCAGCTTTGCCTGCGGCAGATCCGCTTCCGGCAGCCACCGTCGCCTTATTTGTCACTTCGAACGAGAAATCATTAAGCTGAATCCACTTCTCATACCCTCTTGTGATCGAATCCCCGTTAATGCCATCCAGTTTCAAAAAAATGTCATAATCATCGCTTGCAGCCGCCGCCGGAACTACGCTGAACGCGAGCACCAACACGCTAAGAATAAAGAAGATAAAAGCCTGTTTACGGAACTTGCTCAATCCCATCACTCCTCATCGGTTATGTTACAAAATGTAACTATCGACCTAATTATATAGGAGCAACTGACTTTCTATTCCGCAAATCTTTGTCCACTTAAGAAAAATACCGCGGTGTCGCCTACACTGGCTTTACACCAATCCAAATTCCTTGCCAACCTTCTGAAGGCTGTTCAACGCAAACGCTAAATCCTCTTTCGTATGTTGTGCCGTCACAATCAAGCGTACACGCCCTTTGTCCATGGCAACGGTCGGGTAAACGATCCCTTGCGCGAATACGCCTTCTTCCAGCAAGCGGTCCGAGAAACGCATCGTTTGTGCAGGATCGCCGATAATAATTGGAATGATCGGCGTTTCACTTGCTCCGGTGTCGAAGCCCAAACGCTGCAATTCACTGCGGAATCCATTGGCGTTCGCCCATAATTGGGTTACCAAGTCCTCGCTCTCGCGCAGCACCTGAATCGCCGCCAAGCACGTAGCTGCTACCGCTGGCGTCTGCGAGGTGCTGAACAGGAACGGTCTTGCCGTATGAATCAAATGTTCCTTCAACAATTGCGCACCGGCTACATACCCGCCAACAGCTCCGATCGCTTTGGACAATGTCCCGATCTGAATATGAACTCGGCCATGAAGCCCAAAATGATCGGTTGATCCTTTGCCATTCTTCCCTAAGACGCCGCTCGCATGGGCATCATCGACATACACAATGGCATCATAGGCTTCCGCCAATTGTACAATTTCCGGCAGCGGCGCGATATCGCCGTCCATACTAAATACGCCGTCCGTTACTACAACACGCTTGCGGTGCTTTTGCGTTTCTTTCAGCAAAGCTTCGAGCTGATTCATATCTTTATGGGCGAAAATTTTACGGCTTGCCTTCGTCAAACGAATGCCATCAATAATGCTGGCATGGTTCAATTCATCGCTAATGACAACGTCGTCTGCGCCAAGAATCGAAGACAAAGCGCCTTGATTCGTTGTAAAACCCGATTGAAACACGAGCGCCGCTTCCGTGCCCTTAAAAGCAGCCAGCTCCTGCTCCAGCTGTTCGTGGATATCCAGCGTCCCAGTAATGGTACGCACGGATCCGCTGCCGACGCCGTATTTCTCTATGGCGGCAATCGCGGCTTGCTTCAATTTGGGATGATGGGTCAATCCCAAATAATTGTTGGAGGACATTTGGAGAATTTTGCGTCCGTTCAAATTCATCCATGTATCCGAACCGCTTTCCCATATTTTTATCGTGCGGTAACGTCCATCGCGCTTCCAGCCCTCAATATCTGCCGCCAAATCGTTTAAGTAGTTCATCTTTGCCCTCCCAAGCCTTGTTTTAGTGAGTAAACACGATTTTTCCGCATTGTCCTTCATGCATCAAACGGAACGCTTCTTCGTACTGATCCAGCGTGAATCTGTGGGTGATGACGGATGCGAGATCAACCCGGTGCTGGTTCAATAATCCTTTCATTTGATACCAGGTTTGGTACATTTTACGGCCCGTGATGCCTTCTACCTTGAGTCCTTTGAAAATAATTTGATTCGTTACGTCCAAACTTACTTCTTTCGTCGGAATTCCGAGCAAGGACACCCTGCCTGCATTGGCCGCAGCTTCAAACGCATCCGCAATCGCCACGGGGTTTCCGGACATTTCAAGTACAACTTCAACGCCTTCGCCGTCTGTCAGTCTGCGCAGCTCTTCAGATGTACGCGCTTCCAACGCGTTTATCGTTACATCCGCCCCCATTTGCAAAGCCATCTTTAATCGGTTTGGATTAATATCTACCGCATAAATCGCTCCTGCTCCGCAAGCTTTGGCTACTTTAATGGCAAGCAAGCCAATCGGTCCTACACCGATAATCGCCACTGTTTTACCCACGATGTCTCCGGACAAAACGGTTTGCACCGCATTCCCTAGCGGATCTTGCAAACAAGCGATTTCATAAGGCAGCTCAGGCGCATTATGAATAATATTACTTGCTTTCACAACCGCATATTCGGCAAAACATCCCGGCGCGGTAATCCCAAAGCTTTTCGTATTCGGACAAACATGCCCGTTTCCGGTTCGACAAGCCTTGCAAGTGCCGCATATCATATGCCCTTCTGCTGAAACATGATCTCCGATCTTAACGCCTCGTACGCGGTCCCCGATGTCAACGACGATGCCCGCAAACTCATGCCCGAAGACATTAGGTGTCAGCACCGTTTTATCAGCCCAAGCATCCCAATTGTAAATGTGCAAATCCGTTCCGCAGATGGAAGTTGCCTTAATGTGAACGAGCACTTCATCGTCACCAATCGTGGGAACGGGAACTTCCTTCAGTGTAGCACCGGGTCCTCGGTGTTCTTTAACCAACCCTATCATTGTTGCGCCCATCATTTTTCCTCCTAGGACAAATATGCAATATAGTACACATACGTGCGTTTTACTGTCTATATATACCATAGTACACGAATGTATGTTATATTGTAAATAGGCGATTTTTACGGACACAAATTAAATAAAAGGAGCCACATTGATGCAGGAACCGATACACAAAATGGTGGGCAGAAAGCTGCTGAACATAAGGAAAACAAGAGGTTTAAGCTTAGATCAAGTTGCCGAATTGACGGGTGTCAGCAAAGCTATGCTGGGGCAGATTGAGCGAGGAGATTCGAACCCCACCATCTCCGTTTTATGGAAAATTGTGAGCGGATTACAAATCTCTTTCACGAGCTTGATTGAGGATGACGAACCGAAGATTACGGTTGTTCGTTCCGAAGATCTTTCTTCCTTTGATGAGGAGGACGGCCAATATCGCGCCTATCCCCTTTTCCCTTTTCACCCGCAAAAAAGCTTTGAAATCTACACCGTCGAAATGGAGCAAGGCTGTACCCATGCTTCTGAGCCGCACAACGAGGGTGTCGAAGAGTACATTCTAATGGTCGAAGGCAAGCTGCAAATTTCAATCGCTCAGGAAAGCTACATTCTTCAACCTGGAGACGCAATCCATTTCACAGCAGATCGTCCGCATACGTATACGAATTTGTCTGATCACAAAGCGGTATACAAGACTCTTATTTACTACCCATCTTCTTAAAAAAACGCAAGCAGCCAGCCTCTCTGGTTGCTTGCGTTTTGTTTATACCGTAACGAGTCGCTTATAGAACTCTTCAATCGCAATGGGCTTGCCGCCATTCAAGCGGGATTCCTCCGCTGCGAACGACATCAGATGGCTGCGCACGGAAACGGAAGCGGAAGAACTGCTTTCTCCCCCGTTATACGTTCTGACTTCGCTCAAGAAGCTGCGCACAATGCCCGCATCTCCGCCGTTATGCCCCTCTTCCGAGGCGTGCACACGCACGGTCGTTTTCTCATTCGTCACAAAATCATGAATGGTGAATTCGTTCTCTTCCATGTTGCCGCGAAGATCGCCTTTCGTGCCCATGATTTGCAGAATACGCGTGTTATCACGGGTAAATCCGCACATGCTGAACATTGCAGTCGCACCGCTCGCGAACTCCATATTAACAACTTGATGATCAACGACATTATTATCGCTGCGATACACACACTTCCCGTAAGGCGTCGTGCTCAATGCTTCAATGATACCTTCATTGCTCGTATCCGTTGTGAATTTACGCGCCCAACGGCGTCCAGCTCCCAAATAATATTTAGGTGCATAGTATTGACAGCTCATTTCTGCCGGGCAGCCGTCCAAACATCGCGCAGGCGCACCTGCAGGCGCATTCTCTTCGTTGAAGTGCATCAACGAACCAAAGGAGCTGACACGCTCGCATGGCTCGCCCATGATGTAAGAGAGAATGTCCATGTCATGGCATGATTTGGCTAAAATCATAGGGGAAGACTTATCGGAATTATTCCAATTGCCGCGTACAAAACTGTGTGCCATATGCATATTGCCGACATTTTCATTCAACTGAATATTGACGATTTGTCCGATTTTACCTTCTGTAATCACGCGTTTCATTGCCGTCCAGAAAGCTGTATACCGCAAAACATGGCAAATGGTTAGCAGCCTGTTATGCTTCTTCGCCATGAGTTCCATCTCCACGCACTCTTCCGGACTAGGAGACATCGGTTTCTCCAGCAAAACATGATAGCCAAGCTCCAACGCTTTCAATGTGGGATGATAGTGCATTTGATCCTGCGTACAAATGATGGCGATATCCGCCAGCTTGGGCTGTGCAAGCAGCTGCTCCCAATTCTCAACAGCGTGTTCCGGCGCAATCCCATGTGCGGAAGCAAAGACAGCGCGACGCTCCTCATTCGGTTCAGCGACTGCTATAATTTGTAATTCATGCGGGTAATTCAGTGCGTATGGCGCGTAAGCTTGCGCCCCTCGATCACCTGCGCCGAGCAGGATTGCCGTTACTTTTTGCATCAAATACTCATCTCCTGTGACTTCGTCTATAACGATAATGATAACGATAGGCTAATATATGCCAATGATTAAGACTTGCTTCCTGTGAATGCGATCCCTTGAATAAAAGAACGTTGGAAAACGAAGAAAATGATGATCATTGGCAAAATCGCCATCATGGAGCCTGCCATAATGATCGTATAATTCGTTTTGTGCTCCCCTTCCAGGAAGGCGATTCCTGCGGACAATACCATTTTATCCGGCGATGAGTTGACAATGAGCGGCCACATCAGATCGTTCCACGACCACAACATGGTGAAAATAGCTAACGCAATCATCCCGGATTTTGCAAGCGGCATCATGATTTGCCAATAGATTCGGAACTGATTGCAACCATCCAGCTTCGCGGCTTCTTCCAATTCATTAGGCAGCGTCATAAAAAATTGGCGCAGCAAAAAGGTCCCGAAAGCACTGAATAGACCCGGTACAATTAGTGCTGTCAATGAATTCAACCAGCCGAGATCCTTCATAATCATATACTGCGGAATGAGAAATACTTGCCCAGGAACCATGAGGACCGACAACATCAGGATGAAAAAGAAGTGGCGCCCCGGAAAAGCTATCCTTGCAAAAGCATATGCCGCTAACGAACAGATAATCAACTGGCCAATCACTTTAACCAAAGTTGTTATGAATGTATTCCAATAGAAAGTAAAGAATGGCAAGTTTACAAAAACCTTCGCATAATTGCTCCATTGAAAAGCTTTTGGCAGCAAAACGGGAGGAATGGCCGTTGACTCTGCTAATGTTTTTACCGATGTAAGAAACATCCAGATAAATGGCGTAACCATGATAATTGCACCCAATATGAGGATAAGATGGATTCCGCCGATTCGAAGCGATTTCTGATTGAATGGTTTCGTATTCATACACTCGCCCCTCTCATTCGTAGTGAACCCATTTCTTCTGAATTTTCATCTGAATATACGTAATGATCATGATAATGACGAACAGCATGACGGCAATGGAAGAGGCGTACCCCTTGGCATTTTTGAGAAACCCGTATTTGTAGTATAAAAATACAATCGACTGCGTAGATTCCATAACAATTTCGCCAACCATCATATAAATGTAATCAAATACCTGGAACGCACCAATGAGAGACGTTACCATGACGAAAAAAATCGTCGGCGTTAAAAGAGGCATCGTAATTCGCGTGAATTTGGTAAAAGAACCTGCCCCATCGATCGATGCGGCTTCATAATAAGACTCCGAGATGCCTTGTAGGCCGGATAAAAAGATAATCATGTGCGAGCCAATGGAACTCCAAATGGCTACGATAATGATAGATAATAATGCCGTTCGATTGTCCGTCAGCCAGTGCGGCCCTGTAATGGACAATTTGCTGAGTACATAGTTAATGAGTCCAAAGTCGGAATTGTACAACCACTTCCACACCATGGCTACCGCTGCAGGCATTGTAACGACAGGGAGAAAATACAGGGTTCTATATACCGATAACCCCTTTACCTTTTGATTCAGCAGAACAGCTAAGATAATGGATAAAATAATGCCGACCGGGACAGCCGTTATAATGTAGATTCCCGTATTTCGAAAGGCGTATAGCAAATCTTTATCTGTAAAAAGCTGCTTATAATTCGCCAATCCTGACCATGTATACTTGCCGAATGAACCCCAATCCGTGAATGAAAAATAAAACGTTTGAAACACGGGCCAAATGTAGAAAACGAGCAAACCGAGCATTAAAGGTGTGATCATGATGTACGCCCACATCCAATCGGACCGGCGTTTCGAGCTGATTCGCATGAGTACTCACGCTCCCATGAGTGTAGTTAGGAGGGAGATTCGCTCCACTTGCAAACGAACCTCCGCACCGAAAGCTTATTTTTCTGCAGCTAGCGCTTGATTCATTTTGGCGCCGAGCTCTTTGGCTGCGTCAGCTACCGGTTTATCTCCTGTCCATGCATTTTTCAAAATCTCAGTTTCATAAGTTGTCCATACGGATGTATTCTTGGAAACCGGATAAGGGGAAGCATACTCCGTCATATCGATGAACGCTTTGGCGTGGTATTGCGGGAATGCTGCTAACCAAGCTGTTTCAGAGCCTTTGAAAGCCGGAATCGCTCCGCCTTGCTTAGCGGCAACTTCTGCCGCCTCTTTCGAGCCAAGGAATTTCACAAATTCCCATGCTTCTTTCGGATGCTTGGAATTCGCGGAGATGACATGGCCTAAGCCGTGAATAACAACGCCTTGTTTTTTCCCTTTTGGAAGTGGTGCCACATCGGCATTGTTCTTCATATCGGCATTCTGATTAATCATGAAAGCTGCCCATGAACCGTCAAAATACATCGCCAGCTTGCCGGAGGTAAACAAATCCGAAGGTGCCGTTTCTGTCATTTGCGCCAATGTAGGCGATACTTTATGAACTTGAATGAGATCCGTCAAGAATTTCAAACCTTCAATCGCTTCCGGCTGATCATAACCCGATTTCTTGTGATCATCGGAAATAATGTTGCCTCCGGCTTGAAGAATCGTGTTGTAGTAATCCTCTTGATTCATCATTGGTGCTGCGAAGCCGTAGATGCCTTTGCCAGGATCGGTAAGCTTTTTCGCAGCTTCCGTTAGCTTATTCCAATCCCAAGTTGCGTCTGGATAGGCAACTCCTTTTTCATCGAACAGCTTCTTGTTGTACCATAGTCCAATCGTGTCATAATCCTTAGGAATTCCATAGTTTTTACCACTAAGGCTGTAAAGGGAAACCAGTGATGTCGGATAATTTTTGAGATCAACTTGGTCCTTTTTAATGTTTTCGGTCAAATCCAACAACATTTTATTTTCCGCGTATTTAATGAAATTCGGACCGTTCATCCATAGCACGTCAGGCATCGTTCCGCCTTGTGCCGCTGTTTCCAATTTGGTGAAATATTGCTTATACGGTGTATTCTCTGCTTTAATTTCAATGTTCGGATGACTGGCTTGAAAGGCTTTGATAACCTCCGTCATCGTATCCAGGCCCCAACCGCCATAAGTAATGGTTACTTTCTCACCGCTGGCGGCGGCTGTTGCTTTTGCATCATTTGCAGGCGCACCGGATGAGACGGGATTAGAGGAAGAGGAATTACCGCAAGCACTTGCAACAACCATTGAAGACATCAACATAGTTAAGCAGACGATTTTTTTTGTATTCTTTACCATTTCGCAATCACCCTTTTTTAATTTTTGTGAAAGAAACATGACCTTGCTAAAAATGGAACCCGTAAAAGCTGATTTCACCTCCTTGACGTAATAAAATAGTTTGGCGCCAAATTCAGGATAACGTTATCCTGAGTAATAAAAAAAATTAGCTTCTAGCAAATGTGGACGATTCTCTCACAATAATTTTATGTGGCAGCAGTACTTTGGATAGCGCCAGCTGCTCTCCTTTTAACATATCCAACAAGGTTGCAGCCGCTGTCAAACCGATTTCCACTTTCGGCACATGCACCGAAGATAACGGTGGCGTCGTGTATTGCGCAAAATCAATATTATCCATCGAGATGAAGGCGATATCCTCCGGAATTCGCAGCTGACTTTCGATCACAGCGCGCATAGCCGGAATCGCCAACTGATCGCTTGCTGAGAAGATTGCCGTTGGGCGCTCCACGTCGGTCCGTTTCAATTGCTCTTTCACGTATTCGTAACTGCGGTCAATTTCCCAACGGGTGTCTATCACCCAGTCTTTATGTAAGGGAATGCCGGCGTCATACATCGCGAATTTGTAGCCTTGGAACCTTTCTTCACTGTTGAGCTCTCCCGTATGTCCTGGCCCGCCGATAAATCCGATAGAACGGTGGCCCTGCGCAATGAGGTGATCAACAGCGGATTTGGCAGCGTGGATACGATCGTAGTCCACCATCGTAATCTCAGTCCCAATCGTACAAATGCCAATTAAGGCTAGGTCCTCTACCTTTTGCAAATAATCCAGAATGGCCGGCCCGACTTCGCCAACGATGATGATGCCGTCCACTTGAATATCATGGATGCAGCGGTGAAGCAAAGCATCGTCCGCGAGCTCGTCCGAAGTATGAATGAAGGCTAATGAATAGCCTGACTCCAAAATCTTTTTCGTAAAAGCCGTAATAATCGGCGAATAGTAAGGATGATCGTCATTGAGTCGTGCCGCTTGAATAATGCAGCCGATTTGTTTAGTCTGTCTCTTCTCGGTCTTCTGCTTATTCACAAGATGGCGTGCTGACTCGTTCGGTGTGTAATCGAGCTGGCGAACGGCCTCCCAAACTTTGGCCCTCGTCTCCGGATTTATATGCCTGCTTGTATCATTTCTAACCACTCGCGAGGCTGTTGAAATGGAGACGCCCACTAAATCAGCGATATCCTTAAGTGTAGGCATAGTGACAGCTCCTTTTTATCCAAAACCGTGATCCAAATTCTTGCCCAAACGTTTTCCTGAGCATGCTTACATATTAATGTATCCCCTTACATAGTGTCAATATAGTTACGATGAGAATTCTTATTTTTGTTTTTCGGCACAATTCTGACATGGTTGGTTGGTATTCTCTTTTACGGAAAAACCTTTTGCCATAGTTTGTATAGGCAGAAAATTAACATGCTGTTGCACAGAATTAATAATAAATTTGCGAGAAGTCCCAAAACAAACAGTTTTTTCCACTTGTTCATTTCGGCTGGATGGAGATAAGGTTTCAAAAAATTTAATTCTTTGAAATCCAATAAACTCTGTATTATACCAAAAATAGAAACTATCGACCAAACCACAAGGAAAATTGCAAATAAAAATGCGCAGAAGTAGAGGATCGCATATTGGCCAAATAACCAAATAAGATAGCAAGTAGAAATTGACAAAAGTATGACAGCCCATCCGATTGCCCCAACGATCACAGGTTTTTTAAAAAGCTTTTTGCTTTCTGTGCTCATCGTTTCACTAAACCGAATGAAATCTTCATGTTAGGAGCGTAGGTTAGTACCGAATCCTCGTTGAACATTTTTGAAAATAAGTACTCCGCCTCGTATTGACTCTGCGCTTCGCTCTCTGTCAGCCCTCGGTTCATCAAATTGCGTATAAACTTGCTTTCTTCCCCTGGAAAACCGCCAATCCCTTCCTCTCTCAAGGAGTTGTACAGCCGTTGTCTCTTTTGTGGCTCCGCACTCGGATCTAGAAAATTAACTTTATCGCTTAGTCTGCACTGCACGTTTGTTAAACCTAATTCGCTTAGATATTCGGGTATTTTTATCCCGATATTTCCGTCTTTTCCGTTACTTTTGGTATCCTGCTCAAATAGTTTTTGCAATATTCCCAAGCGGATCACTTGGCTTTGATCGTAACCTTGCAAACTGTAGTTAGACATGTTGGCAATCCAATGCGGCTCGAAGCAGATGACCATCCCTTCATCCTTCACGCAATCGATCATCTTGTCGAGTAACTTCTTCGCGTCTGACAGATGCAATAATAACGCATGGCAGACCGCCAGATTATATTTTCTGTCGATCGCTAACGTTTCAACATCTGCTACGATAAAATTTGTTGTAAAAGGCAGCCTTGCAAAGATTTCCCTTGCTGTGTTAATTAGCTCTTTTCCTTTGTCAATCCCCGTATAGGTGGACCCTTCGGGCAAAAGCGGTAACAGCTTCAGCCCCAAAAATCCGTAGCCGCAACCATAGTCAACGACGTTCACTGGCTGAGTGATCTTCCAGACTGACTTCACTAAAAACTCCAAATAGTCATCGTTGTAGTACAAATCTCTTGTATTTCTTAAATATTCAATTTTGTTATCCCATTCATAATCGGACATTTAGGACTCCTTTGCTTT
Source organism: Paenibacillus sp. FW101-FHT12H11 (assembly GCF_058790355.1). Lineage (NCBI taxonomy): Bacteria > Bacillati > Bacillota > Bacilli > Caryophanales > Paenibacillaceae > Paenibacillus > Paenibacillus sp. FW101-FHT12H11. The sequence goes on from NZ_JBYTCO010000002.1 coordinate 218,505, forward strand.
TATTTGTCGCTTGCTTGGCATTCCACTTACATTAATTCCCTATGACCCAGCATATCCCTGCATGTCATGGGAACTACAGTCCGCTAATCCTCTGAAAAAATACTTCTTCCATCTGCCAGGGGAACTACGATCCCCTATTCTGCTGATTTCATCCGAAAACCGTGACTCTGAGGCCAAATAAGAGCCTGCAGTTCCCGCTCACCAAGGAATAAGCTGATTCACCTGCAAATAGTGGACCACAGTTCCTCTAAAATCTCCTTAGCGGAATTCTCGCTAGGTTCATGAAATTTGTCGTGTGCTACTGAGGAGGAAGTTGATTGTATCGTGAATTTATGTGACTGGAAGGTGGAAGCTGGCTATATCGTGCATTTATGTGACTGGAAGGAAGAAGGGTGGTGAAGTAGCTAGCTTATAAACCCTGACGGGGTTGTTCCGTCAGGGTTAATGTTGCACCCGCAACAAAAAAGACAGTCTCAACAGACTGTCTCCACTTTCCTCAAAACTGATGGCCGCAAGATGAACAAAACTTCGTGTCGGCCACAACGACTTTTCCACAAACGCATTCTTTTTCATTGCGAAGTTCAATGATTTTTTGATCCAATACGGCAATTTCTTGCTTAACCGCGTCGATGCCAAGGCTGAATCTCTCGACGATCTCGCCGGCACTGGCAATATCTCCCGACATATAAGCGGCATACACGGACTCTCCAATGAGATTATAAAATTTCTCTATCTCCTTCTCCTTGGAAGAGACTTGCGCTTTAAGCTTCGTCAGCTCAACGGTTTGCTGAGCTTTCTTCGCGGCATCCGTTGCACCTTGTTTGACTTTGTCAAAAAAAGACATGGGGTACCCCCTCCATTCATCGTTTTCTGCCCATAACGATTCATATGCGCCCCATGCCCAACTCATACGTCACGTTCACATGTTCCAAGCCGGCAGATTTCAAATATGATGCAGCATATGTACTTGATCGACAAAAGAGGTAAAGCCTAATCCAGCTAACAGTTCATTTAACCCTTCATTGGAATGTCTGATATTCAACGTCAATCGCGTACATGAAGAGGCAAGTGGTGCGTATACTTCCCTTAAAGCCGCTTTCAGAATCTCCGTTTCATCCTCGCGTCCCGGACGTGCTTCACATTGATAAAGGACGATCGATGCCAAACTGCCATTCTCCGCATAAACTCGCTTGAAAAGTGCATAACCTACCACTTCCTCAGAGGCCGTTACAATTACGCTTTCGCCGCCTTTCATACTAGGCCATTGTGTCTGCCAGGCAGACACCGGCCTATTGAATGGCACCGCATTAACTTCAACGGGATGTCCCCTACGTAACGTATATCTTTCTGGGAGATTTGATTCCAGCAGGTTAACATTAATCTCGCCCGTATGCTGCAAACAGACAAGCTGTTCAGTAATCTCGTAGCCGACCTTCTGGTAAAGTTTAATCGCAGCTTCATTTTGAACAAGCGCTTCAAGCAAGGCGCTATCCACACTCTGCTCTTGATATAATTGCAAATTTCTAAGCATTAAGTGTTTTCCGTATCCCTTACCTCTGTAATCAGGGACAATTCCGGTACCACCGTTCCACGCCACCTTTTTCCCTTCAATGGCGCGAAATCCGTTCATGACGAAACCAATCGGCTCTTCATTTTCAAACAATACCAACGAATGCTCCAAGGAGAGACCTTCATGAACGGTTCTTGCCATGAATTTGCTCATGTCCAGCGAACTGTTGAGATAATACCCTTCGAAGCCTTTATTCCATAGCGCTACCATATCTTCGGCGGACATTTCGCTCATTCTTCTGAAAAACATTGCCTACCTCTTCCCTTCAAAGGATTACCCCGTGATATAGCGGAACATCATACTCTCCATATCATCAATTGTGCGCTTGTAGTCGGCTTCCTCGCCACTTAACATGTAATGCAGAGCGAGGCCATCCCGAATGGACCAGAATAACCGGGAAGCTGCCGCGCTATCCAAATCCGAGCGAAATTCGCCTGTAAGCTTGCCGCCATCCATGATTTCCTTAATGAACACTAAGGCTTTGTCCGCATACTCATTCCATCGCTGTGTTAATTCGGGTTGGCGTGCTGCATACAGCATAAATTCCAAATGAAAGGCTATCCATTTGCGAAGTTCTGCCAGCGATTGGCTGCGAAATCGGTTGTACATGTAACGGATTTGATCCGCTGCGCTAGGCATGCTCTTGAAGGTTTCTGTAGAGTTCTCCAGCATGGCATTCATTTTATCATCAGCCATCTGAATATACATTTCTTCTTTACTGGCAAAATAGCTGTAAATAGCGCCTTTGCTAATGCCCAAATGCCGTACGATATCATCCATCGTCGTAGCCTGGAAGCCTTTCTCCGTAAAACAGTGGAGCGCTCCCTCAAGAATGACGGCCTTCTTCTCTTCCTTGTAGGCTTGCGTGACTTTCGGTGACATGCTGCTCCTCCTTTTCTATTAAATGACCCAGTCCCCTTTGCGGAATACCGGTTCAACTTCGCCATTCATCTTAATCCCGTCGATGTCCATATCGGCCGAACCCATCATAAAATCTACATGCGTCAAGCTTTCGTTCAAGCCGCGTTTCAGCAGCTCCTCTCCACTCATGGTCACGCCGTCTTTCAAGCAAAACGGGAATCCCCGACCGATGGCAAAATGGCAAGAGGCGTTCTCATCATACAAGGTATTGTAGAAAATGAGATTCATATCCGAGATCGGCGAGCGATGCGGAACAAGTGCAATCTCCCCCAAATAATGAGATCCTTCATCCATCTCAACGAGAGTGCGCAGCATTTCTTCGCCTTTTTCCGCTGCAAAATCAACGATCCTTCCCTCTTCAAAAGTCAGAGAGAAATTTTCGATAAGAACACCGTTGTAGCTTAGCGGCTTCGTGCTTCTTACGGTACCCTTTACACCAGTGCGTAAGGGAGATGTAAACACTTCTTCTGTCGGCATATTTGCGATAAAGCGATCTCCCTGCTGATTATTGCTGCCGGCCGATACCCATAAGTGGTCCTGAGGCAATTCAACCGTAATGTCCGTACCTTCCGCGCGGTAATGAAGCGCCTTATATTGCTTCTCATTCAGCAAATCGGATTTGGTTAGTAATGTACGGGCATGATTCCTCCATTCCTCGATCGGATCATCTTTCTGGACCCGCGTTGCTTGGAAGATGGCACTCCATAACGCATCTACCCGCTCCTCTTCCGGGAGGAGCGGGAAAACTTTATCCGCCCAAGCTGGAGTTGGCACAGCGACGATCGTCCAGCTGACTTTGTTTGTCAATCTTGCCATCGTTAGCCCTTGGGTTGCCGTGCTTGATGTTTTGCTGGCGGTTTGAAGCCGTTTGGGATCAATACCGTTCATCAGATCCGGGTTATTGGCAGAAACATATAGGAAAGCGGCATTTTGGCTTGCTAGTTCTTCATAACCATTGGCTTGCCACATCGGGTATTCAAGTAGCGCTTCAAATGGCGCCAATTCATATTTCAAGCGTGTAATTTCACTGTCAGCCCATTCCACATAGACAAGCTTTGCCCCTATTTCGTAGGCGCGTTTGACTAATAAGCGTACAAAATCCACCGATACTAGAGGTGCGAAAATGACTAGTGTTTGTCCCGGCTGCACATTAACTCCCAGTTGTATAGCCAAAGACGCATATTTAACTAATTGATCATGGCGTTTAGTCATTGAAATCCTCCTCATCTATTCTCTCTTTAAAATGACTACACAGTCGTTTTTATTATCAATCCAAATCGTTTTAACTGTCAAGCGAATTTGTTAAAAAATTGTTAAGTCGATCGAATCGTATGCATCATCTGTTCCCGTGCTTGCTTGGCTTCCGGACAAGGAAATAACGGCCAGACATGAAGCATAGACGGGTATTCATAATAATTTATGGGAATACCCTGCATGCCAGCGAGTTTACTGAATTTATTCGCATCAGGATATAAGATATCATGCGTTCCGATATACACGCTGATCCTTCCCAAGTCATGGAAATTCCCGTAAATTGGGCTAACCAAATAGTGCTTCACACTTTCTTCGCCCGCATACCACTTGGCAATATCGTGCAGCGCCGGCGTAGCTGAGATCGGATCTTGTTTCTCGATCATTTTTATCATGGGATGGCTGAAGGTCATATCCAGCAAAGGGGAGATCAAAATGATATTCCCTGGTTGTTTAAGCCCCTTCTCCCGCAGGAATTGTGCCAAAGCCAAGCTCATCCCGCCACCGGCCGAATCTCCCATCATAACGATATCTCGTTCCTCAACATCCGCGTACACTTGGCGATACAGAGGGACGAGCATCTCAAAAACATCCTTGTGGCTATGCGCTGGCGCAAGAGGATACATCGGAACCGTGACCGTACAGTGTAACGAATCAATTAAATACCCTATAAACTCCCAGTGCAGCGAGGTGATTTTGAGCACATGGCCACCGCCGTGCAGATAGAAGATATGCTTGTTTCCTGCCACTGATTCCAAAGGTTTCACGACATAATAAGCATGACCGTTTGCTTCATAGTTGTGGCAATCATACTTTTTAAGCATATTCTTAGGCGGTTCATAACTTTCTTTATGCTGCCTATTTCCTACTTCGCTTCGAAGGGCTTCCCCTGTCTTTTTCCATATGGCATTGACTTGTATGAATCGTAATCCAGCTTTAATGAACCGGCTTTGTATGCTTTCTTTTGCCATTGTGTCCGCCTCCTATGTTGTCTTGCGATCAACTATACGGGACAATTTTTAAGTGAATATAAACAAAAAAAGAGCTGCCAATGGCGAGCCCCTTAAGTAACTGTTATTCGACTTTTGTCACAATCCTCGCGGAACCGCTGGGAATGATATTTCAAATTCCGTCCCCTTGCCTACTTCGCTGGTAATATGTATTTTCCCCTTCATCGCTCGAATAAGACTGAATGAGACCATTGTACCCAAGCCAGTGCCTTTCTCTTTGGTGGAAAAATACGGCGTACCCAATCGGCTAATTTGTTCCTTCGTCATGCCAATCCCGTTATCACGTATTGTAATCATAATCTTATCGGTCTGCTCTTTTAGCCCAATTTCCAAAACACCACCGCTTTTCGACATCGCCTCAATGGCATTTTTCCCAATATTGATCAGCGACTGCCTAAGCTTATTCCGATCCCCTTGAATATACATTTGTTCATCCTGCAAGATCACTTCAATTTTGACATCGTTATAATTGGCAATCGTTAATAACACCTGAGAAATATATTGCACTTCATCCTTCATCAGGATCAGCTCGTCTTTCTCAGGTTCAGGCTTTGCGATGGCCAAGTAGTCGCTAATAATGATTTGTGCCCGCTCTAATTCATCCAGTGAGATTTGCTGATAAAATTGGAGCTTCGATGGGGCCAAATGAGGTACCCCCATAAGTTGAATAAACCCTCTAACGGCCGTGAGCGGATTTCTGATTTCATGGGCAACCGACGCCGCCATCTCGCTGACAATCCTCATTTTCTCACCATGGACTGCGTCTTCCTGCATATGAATGTACTTCTTTTGAAACTCGATTAGATAAATATAGACGGCGATTACCACACTCTGCAGAATGTAGGTTTGGGAGGAGGAGATGAGATTGGCAGTAAAAAGCTCCATCTTACCAATACTCGTTAAATAAATGAGAAAACTAACAATTTTAACCGCTACGCAAACAATGACGGCAGAAATCATTTTATGGACTAAACGCATTTGTCGATATCTTTTTAGCAGCAAGACGATAAAAATAATGGTTGGAATAAACGAAACGCAATAAATCAAATTATTTGGATTTCCGAGAAGATAACGGACTAGGATAATTGCCGCATACAGAAACATCGACACATAAATTCCGCCATACAGGGATCCGACAATCAGTGGAATGGATCGAAAATCATAGACCAAACCATTCAAATTAACCGGAATGGACATCGCGAACCCAATGGCTGCTGTGAAAAAAAAGCAAAGCCACAGCCGATACTTCATGCTATGACTTTGAAATTTGTACAAATAGGGATAAACAACAAGCGGAGAGAAAATCAAGAAGATATTTAATATAAAGTCTTTAAAAAAATCAATCATAGAAACATCATCTTCTAATAAGGCCCCCGAATGTAGTCTCTCACCCTGTCCTCATAAAAAGTTTGAAGTCGCGCCATTTCTTCCTCGGAAAAAGATGTTGTCTTCGCCGTGCCGAGGTTATCAGCAACTTGGCGTTCGTTTTTGAATCCCGGAATCACGCAGGTAATATTCGGATTGTCCAAAATCCAGCGCATAGAAGCTTGCGCCATGTTGCCGCGGCCTTCCGCGATCCATGCCAGTTCCCTTGCCAGCTCCACTCCCTTAGTAAATGGAAGCCCGGCAAACGTCTCGCCAACGTTGAACTGTGCGCCATCCGCATTGAAATTCCGGTGATCATCGGCAGCAAATGTGCTCGTTTCTGTGAACTTCCCGGTCAGCAGGCCACTGGCTAACGGAAGTCTGACCAGAATCCCTACCCCCGCAGCTTGCGCTTGCGGAAATAAAGTTTCCGCCGGTTTTTGCCGGAACAGGTTATAAATCACTTGCAGCGCCTTGACTCCTGGCTTACTCAGCGCGAACAAACCTTCTTCCACCGTCTCGACGCTAACGCCGTAATGACGAATTTTGCCTTCCGCTTTGAGCTTGTCCAGCACTTCGAAAACGTGACCATCCTTCAAAATGGCTAACGGTGGACAGTGAATTTGATAGAGATCGATTCTTTCCCGATTCAATCTTCTCAAGCTGTCTTCACAATACGCTCGAACCGTTTCCTCTGAATACGTTTTTGCATCATAGATATCTCCAGCGCGGCAAAACTTTGTTGCTATGTAAATGTCATCTTCTTTTCCTCTAGTTGCTTTGGCCAGCAGTTCTTCCGCATGCCCCGATCCATAAACATCGGCTGTATCAAAAAAGTTAACCCCATCTTCCATAGCCAAGTGCAAGCCTTTAATGGCTTCATCATCGTTAGATAGTCCCCAGCTCCCACCGATGGCCCATGTGCCAAAGCTAACCTCACTAATGCTAAGTTCCGTATCACCTAGTTGACGGTATTTCATTGCTAATTCCCCCTCCTCGTAATTGTGGCTTTGGTACAAAGTGCAGCATGTCTATATTCTCCATATATCTCCTATTTCCCTCTTTTGAAGAATAACACCGAGACGGCTGTGCGCGCTTATTTCCAGAACCATTTTTCATAAACAAAGTAGCCCAAATAGGAAAGAACCCCTAAGGATATATTCAACCATCCGGTAAAAAGAGCGCTTTTTTTTTCCCTCTGCAAGTTTGCTTTCTTATAAATTCTCACATCGAAAACTAAGACAAGCAGTCCGGAGACCAGCAGCAGCAAAACTGTGTAATTATTAAAGGTGATCATAGGCCGAATCCTTCCTTACTTCGTTTTCGTGCCAATTCGTCTAATCTTGACGCGCATCGAGACTTCCACGTTCATCTCTTTATATTGGCTCTCCCACTTTTCTTTGGTTTTAATTTCCTTGTTCCAATAGCTTGGTTGCGTCGCACGTACAAATTCTCCAAAGCCGAAAATGTCGCTGCCATCTTCTTGTGTCTGCTGGATGAAATCTTTAAATCCCTCCGCGGCGTCTTTTTGAATCTTCTCTTCCAATTTGATCAAATTATTTTTCGTCACGAGTACCTTCTCATCCGATTTTTCCGTTAAATCCCCTTCGACTTGGCATCTAATCGTCGCAAACACTTTCCCATTTTTGATTGTTGTTGTTATTTTCGATTTCCGATGTGTGGTTTTGAAAATAACGTTTGTATGAGAATTCGGCATTTCCTGAAGGATGCTGTAACCGCCGGGGTTTAATTGCTTAATAGCCATATAGTGGCCTATTTGGAGAGCTGTTGAGGTGCCCACCATTTTATCATTTTTAAAATAAGCCATTCCAGCAAGTTCGATATTCGATTCCTTCTTAAGCTCCAAGTATGGCATCGTCCCTTCTTGACCTTTAGCCGAACTGGCACTGAAAAAAACACCTAAGAAAATGTTAGGCAGCTTGCCCATTTCTCTGGCATGCTCCAAGGTGGCAAGCAAATATAAGGACGGTACGCGTTCCAATTGCGGAGTAGCATTCATAATGTCTGCTGCGGCTCCTTTGGAAACAACCATCCACACTGTTCTCCGAACTTGAGGCTGACGGCGAAAGAAATCATTCTCATTCTGAATCCCTTTTTTGGCAACCGCTTCCGACAGAACAATGACCCTTAAATGGCCAAAGAACAACCGATCCGCGAGCTGCTGCTGCAAGTTCATTAAACCATCTTCAATCGTGTTTCCTACGCTGGTCAATACCCAAACTGGTTTTTGAGCAGCTGGCCCTCCTGTGTCGCCCCCTGTTCCGAGTGGAATGCGACCCGGTACCGCAATTTGAACGGTGATACGAATAAGTCCCTTTTTTGAGGTTCCCTGATTAAGAAGATGTGTCGCATTGCTGGTTTCTATCTCATCTCCCGGCTTTGCTTCATCGATGCCAATGGCTAATACCACCGCACGATCTTCGATTTCAAGGCGGTCCCAGCAGCCTGTAAGCAAAGGGGTCATCAACACGACAACAAGAATCTGTTTAATCAGATTTTGCCACAAGTTGATCACCCCGACTTTTTTTCTTACGAATCAATGCCACTACAAATAAGACAAGTGGATATACCACTGTGATGATTAATCCCCAGCGGCCAACAACTTGAATGATTTCATACATCTGCAGCAAATTTTGAGGAAACATAGCCATCACATAAATAAAAGGAACTAAAAAGAAGGTGAACATTTTGTGATCCTTGAGTCGCAAGAGCTGAGTGATAAAATAAATGGCTAAGTAATACGATGACAGCAAGGTTGTAAACACCGCCGTAACCCATACAGCAAGAAACGCCCCATCCAAACGCTCAAGTATGTTCGCAGGCAGTGAAGTTGTTTTGGCTAATTCCAAGGTTGGCCATACCAATTTTTTTATTTCCTCCGATCCAAAGACGCCAACCGTCGCAATGACAATAAGTACGTATAAAGCCCCTGAAATTCCCATCCCGACATAGCCGGCAATCATAGCCTTCTCCGGTCTGCGCATCGCAGGTATGACAATGGTCATGACGAAAGAGCCTTGAAATAAGGCTGCCATCGTGAGGATGCCGCCAGACATCCCGCTTGGTTCATTCCCCCATATCGGGAGCAAATTGACTAAATGCGCGTTCTTAAGCGATAACACAACAATTAATAATCCAGGAAATACAATGACCGGGAAATAAAAATGATGGAAATAGGTAAACGTGGTGATATCCGCGCGTGAGGAAACAGCGGCTAGCAGCAGCATGACGATCACTGTCACCTCAAGCGGAGTTTTCATCAAAACGGACGTTACGACGACTTCGCCGAATTCCCGGGCTGCCAGTGCAGTAATTAAAGCAAAGAAGGCAATGATTAGTATACTGAATACGCCAGCCGTCCATTTGCCGATTAAATCCTTGCTGTAATCAATAATCGTTTGATCAGGAAATCGCATTCCGAGCTTTGTTAGAAGCCAAAGACCAGCTATACCAAGCATTAAACCGAGAAAAGTAACTAATGGTGCCCCGGAATCAGCTGCTCGGACAGCAAAGAGTGAGAGAGCTAGCACCCCCACTCCAATAATCGTGCTAATCAGTATGATCGCGGCTTGAATCACTGTTATCTGGCGAGGATGCTCCATAGGTTACGTTCCTCCTATCTCCAACCTTCAATGGATCTAACGTATTATTTGGTGCTTTGCCACTCATTTCTTTCGTTAATTTGCTTAGACGAGTGTCATTAGGAGTATGTAAAAGCCCAGGTCTTTTGGGCATCGACCATAGTGGCAAACGTGCCAGCGTATCCTTCATCCCCTGGAAATTTCCAGGTACAATCGGGCTCAGGTAGGGAACGCCGAATGAACGCAAGGAGAGCATATGGTTCGCGATCAAAATTAATCCGATCATCACGCCATACAGACCGAAAATTCCTGACAAAATGACAAGCGGGAATCGTAACAATCTAAGCGCTAAAGCTGCATTATAGGCCGGTGTTGCAAAAGAACCGATCGTCGTTAAGGCAATGATAACAACCGTAATCGGTGAGATAAATCCTGCCGCTACTGCCGCTTGTCCAACAACAAGCACGCCAACGATAGAAAGGGCTCCGCCAACTTGTTGCGGTAACCGCAGCGTCGCTTCCCTCAGAACTTCCATGGAGATTTCCATGATTAACACTTCAATGACCGACGGGAATGGTACCCCTGCTCTTCCCCCTGCCACCGCAACGGCGAATTCCGTTGGAATAAGTTCCGGATTAAACGAGATTAGAGCTACATACAACGATGGAAAAATCAGTGAAAATACCAGCGCAACGAGGCGGGATAGGCGTATGAAACTGACCAAGAGATACCGTTCCGAGTAATCCTCCACTGTTTGGTAAAATTGACTGAAAACCGTTGGCAAAATAAGAGCAAACGGTGAACCGTCTACCAGCAGAATGACCCTGCCTTCCAGCAAATTGGCGACAGCCTTGTCTGGCCGTTCTGTATTTTGAATCTGAGGAAACGGCGAGACATGATTATCCTCGATAAATTGCTCCAAATAACCTGCATCTAAAACGCCATCAATATCAATAAGTGATAGACGTCTGAACACCTCTTCCACGAGTTCAGGGTTCACAATGCCATTAATATAACAAAGGGCTACTTTGGATTTCGTAACTCGCCCAATGCGTATGGTTTTTATTCGCAAATCCGGTGTCGGGAGCCGATAGCGGAGAAGTGCCAAGTTCGTCCCCAATATTTCGATAAAACCTTCCCGGGCTCCCCTGATCACCTGCTCTGTTTCCGGCTGCGAGATCGCACGCTTGTCAATTTGGCGGGTGCTGAAAACAAAACCATCCGCCAGACCGTCAACCAGGATGACGGTTTTCCCTTCTACAATGGCTTGGATGATCTCATCCAGCTCGGTTTCCGTTCTGCCTTCACATGAATACAAGGTATCGTTCAACAGATAATCTCTCATTGAACGGTTATCATCCCTCGGATATTCCTTCGAGGTCGTATGCATCAAGGGCTTTAATATATGATCGTTCAAATGTTGTTTGTCAATTAAATCAGCGAAATATAAAGCAGCTGCCGGATGCTCGTCACATATGCAAAAACGGCGCATGATAAAATCGTCATTGTCGCCAAGTATGCCCTGAACGAAGTCCAAGCTGTCATCGAGTTTATGGCTAATGGTAGCTTCAGCATATTTCTCCAAAGTCTGATGTGCGGGTGTTTCGACATGCGAATTCTTGGAAGTCTGTTGACTTTGGGAGCCTGGTCTTGTTCGACGCCTATACCATTGCCAAATCGTCATCCGAATACGCCCCCTGTACATCTCATTAGATGATTGCAGCTTTCTTCGCACCATTGATTTCCTTCCATGTATTTTTATCCAAAATCGGGATTCTATGCATGAAAAAAACTGCCCCCTCTAGTCTTACAAGACCGTAGGAAGCAGTTTTATAGGAATACTTGTTTATTTATAAGGGTCTATCGTTTGGATAGTTCCATCCGCGTTATACGTTAATTCCGTATATTTGACGCAGCGTTTATGGTTAACACCATCTGACAGGGAGCAATCATGATAAAATAAGTACCATTTATCCTCGAATTGAACAATGGAATGATGTGTTGTCCACCCGATTACCGGCGTAAGGATCGTACCTTTAAACACATACGGCCCTTGAGGATGTTCGCTCATAGCATAAACAAGACAATGTGTAGTCCCGGTTGAATAGGAAAGATAGTAATATCCATTGTATTTATGAACCCACGGACCTTCGAAATATCGTCTGTCCTCGTCGCCTGCTAGAATTGGATTGCCTTCTTCGTCCACAATCTTGATTTCTTGCGGCTCGTCCGTGAACGTGAGCATATCCTCACTTAAAACAGCCACCCTCGGCCCCAAGGCTGGTTCATTTTCTGCCGGCCCTTTAGCATCAGGAAGGAATGTTCCTGTCTGCCATTTCTCCAGCTGACCACCCCATAGTCCGCCAAAATAAATATAAGCTTTGTTATCCTCGTCGATGAACACGGCAGGATCAATACTGTAACTGCCTGGGATATAATTTTCCTGAGCCGTAAAAGGACCAGCAGGCGTTGAGCTTGTAGCGACGCCAAGTCTAAAAATGTCCTCTTTGTCCCGAGCCGGGAAAAAGAGATAATACGTATTGTTCTTATACGCTGCGTCTGGCGCCCATAATTGCTGCTTCGCCCAAGGAATATCTCTCAGGTGCAAAGCCTCGCCATGGTCGACACAAGGTGAATTAAAATCGTCCATGGAGAGAATATGATAATCTTCCATCGCATATTGGTCGCCATTATCATTAGAAGGTCCATCGTGGTCTAGGTCATGGGAAGGATAAATATAAATTTTGCCATCAAATACGTGGGCAGATGGATCAGCCGTGTAAATATGCGTAACTAAAGGTTCCTTAGGCTGTGCAGGCTTGTTCATGTCCATTTTCTCCTCGTTAAACTTAGTTTGTTTAATGTATAAACTTACATATTTTATTATAACCAAGTTCGCCTAACAATCAAGAGAATTATATGGCTGGGCATGAAAGGATTGAAAATGAGCTTATTAGGTGCGTTTTGTTGCTGCAATCAAAAGGAAAATGGGACGCCGGGTTTCATCTTTCATCTCCGGATACTTGTCCAATGCTTCTTGCGTTGGTTGAGGCTCGGAGAGCTTAGTTATGCTGAATCCAGCATCGATCAACGCATTCATATAGGTGGCAACCGTTCGATGATACTTCACGACGTCTGTTTCCAGAAATCTAGCCTGTCTTAGTCCCTCATCCTGATAATTGTCTACTGGCCAATGCAGGCGTTCGCCTTGGGGACCATAAAACCAATCTTGTTCAGCACGCGAAGTGAACATCGGATGCTCGACGGAGAGGATGAAGCTTCCCCCTTCTGTGAGGCAATGATGAACCCTATGACAAAGGTCGTCGAAATGTTCCACATAATGAATGGCAAGTGATGAAATCACCACATCAAATTGGCCTGCCGGAAAGTCGATGTCTTCAATCGCAAGTCGCTGATATGTGATGGCTTCATCCTCCGTTAGTTCTTGCGCACGCTCCAGCATTTTCTCTGAAAGATCCACGCCTACAACGAAGCGAGCTCCTTCCTCGCGTGCATATCGGCAATGCCAGCCATATCCGCAGCCAAGATCAAGCACGGCTTTGCCAGAAAGATCCGGCAGCAGCGCGCGAAGTGCAGGCCATTCTCCTGCCGCATCCAGTCCACCTGTCGAGCGTGCCATTTGGCTGTATTTTTCAAAAAAACTGTGATCGTCATATTTGTTTTGTTTCATAATTTTCTACTAGCTCCCGTCGGCTTCATATTTTTCGTTTACACTACTACTAGCCTAATATATAAAAACCAATCATATCAAGTATGATTGGTTTTCGGTTTACGCTTTATTTAGATTGAAATAAACTCGACATATACCCTAATCCTTTGAACTGCCCCATAGCAAGTGGCCCGAGAATCTCCGTATCTACGACGAACAACTTCTTGTTTTTAACCGCAGAAAGTGAACTACACACGGCATTATTATTCAGTTCCTCCAGCGTTATCTCACTGCTATGCGTGTAATCTTTGCCGATAAAAATGTACTCCGGATTTAATTCGCTAATGCCTTCGAGTGTAATATCACCCACATTTTTCAAACCCTCAAATGGTTTGAAACCCAGCTTCTCGTAATAAATCGACATTCTTGAGCCGCTCCAATAGGTAAATGATTTCTTCCATGGCATTATAAACAAGGCTGTTTTCCTTTTACGCCTGCTTGGTTCAACGTTTTCAGGCTGCATACTGCAAATCTTAATGGAATTGCTTAATCAGTCGTTTAGCTGTCCCGTTAGGGGTATTAATAACTTCGTACATGTTGACGACGACACCCGAGTCTACTTGCTCGTTTTTAAGTCCAGTGACAACAATTTTTTGCTTGCCGCTCGTCAGTTTGCCCGTACCGACCAGTGAGGACGTTTGAGTTCCTACGATGCGGCCAAGCGAATCCACCATATCGAACTCAATAGTGGAGAAGTTCGAGTCAATGATGACTTGATCCTCGTGCGTGATATCTAGATCAAGGTTAAGTTGATAAGAGTAAGAACCGCCGCTGTAAAGCCAACTGATTGACTCATCATTCACTTTCAATGAGAACGGATAGAGATCAATCGTGTCTCCCTCATCCTCTTTCTGCAGAGCAACCTGATACGTTCCGAGTGATACTTTGCCTTCGGACACTGATTTATCATCATAGATGTTCAGCGCAAAAGCTTCATCGTCCGCTGTTTTGCGATTCGGAAGCAGATAGGAATAACTAACCACATAAGAGCTGCCCGGCGTAAGCTGCGTGTTGACAGAGCTTTGGCGTGTGCCCGTGTACGAATTGCCGCTGCTATCCAGCAGCTCGTTTTGAAGCTCAGGCAAGGCAATCGTGTTAGAGCCGTTATTTGTAATCTTATATTTGGCGATGGCGGTTTTGTAGCCAAGATCATCATTTTCGTGAGCATGCAGCTCGACGAGCGAAACATCTACATTTTTATTCACAATGGAATTATCCGTTAAAGTCAGCTTATTGCCAATCGAGTAGCTTGCAGCTGTCGTAAATCCGTTTTTGGCTTCGCTCGCGCCTTTCAGCAGGAACACCGCCACTGGCATCTGCCCAGTCGTTCCGCCACTCGCAGAAGTAGTTCCCGAAACGGACGTCTCGTTCGTTCCAGCCGTAGTTGACGTTGTGTCCACACTGGCACTGTTTGTGCTAGTCGTGCTGTTCGTATTCCCCGCACTACCCGTGCTGCCTCCACTTCCTGCATTCGTCGTGCCCGACGTCTTCTCCCAGAGGACAAGCTGAGCCGCATTCGGATCAGTGCCGGACGGCAAAATTGCATTAAAGTAATAGGTCGTTGTTTCTTTCGGAGCTAAAAATGCCGAGCGAGCCGTATTATCCGCTGCGGACAATGCGGTGCCGGAATCTCCAACTTGGTAAGTCGCAATGAAAGATGGAATTGCAGCAGACGCTTCGCCGTCATTGCTTAACGTAACAACGGTTTGCACATGAACGCCGTCAGCTTGCGTCGAGTACTGGGACGAACTCGCTTGGACCGTCATCTGCTCTCCGTCTTGTTGTCCGCCGTACACTTGTTTCGTTTTTAGCGCTGTTGTTTGGAGAGATGCATTCAGGCTCATGTTCCCCAGCGTCACATCTTCAGTTTGATTCAAGTAATAAAATTCCAACGATGCACCAGACATCGCCATTTGTTTCGAGATAGGCGTTTTTAACGTTAGTGTATCCGATTCACTCGGAAGGAACGTTGTACTGGATCCGTTCGCATAGGTAGAAGCATATTTCAAGCCATTGGCATCTACTAATCTGAACTGAAGAGCAGCAGGCAGTTTAACGCTGCTGGAACCGAGATTTTTCGCGGATACTTGCGTATAGAGATACCATTTTCCATTCTCCGAAACGCGAACGCTCTGCCCTAATTGGAAAGCGAGTGAAGCATCATTGGCTAATGTGCTGTCGAGAGTATGAAGATTAATAATCTCTTCCGGCACGGTCACTTGGCCCTCTCCAAGCGCAGAACTTACAGGAAGTTGACCCAGATGTTTCATGAAATCAGCCTGCCCTGCATCCCAACGGAAGACGTCGATCTTCAGCTGATCTGCGGATTCGCCTTCCGCCAAATTGGCGTAGAAACGGAAGCTCGTATCCTGCCCGGGAAGAACGCTGGCGCTCTTCTTTTCACTCAATTTAGCTGTAAAACTATGCCCAGACGTATCGGTGACGCGCACGCCATATTGATTGAAGTCGATTGCATTTTGGTCCCCATTATGTAAGGAAACCGCGAATTGTAACGATGAGGACGAGAGCGCAGCCTGGCTGATTGTAAAGTAAGAAGCAGAAGTAATATAAACGGCTTCCCCTGCTGCTTGGGCCATACCTATGGGTAAAGAGGCAGCGGTTAGACTGCCAGTCAATAACAAGGCTAAGGTCGTATGTTTCAAAGAAAGTGTTGTCAATTTGCGAATCATGGTGTTTACCTCCCGTAGCTTAGAATAGTCAAGAAATTACTCAGCAGTTATGCATTAATCGTAACGAAGAGCATCGATTGGCTTTAGTTTGGACGCTTTATTGGCCGGGTACAATCCGAAAATGACACCGACTAATGCTGAGAATAAAAATGCGTATAGGCCTACGTTAATGGAAAGACTTGTTTCCTGACTGGGATTGATATAGGGCCAAGCGAGCGATAACGCTACCCCAACAACAAGGCCAATGAATCCGCCCATTCCGCTGATTAACGTAGCCTCCACCAGGAACTGCAAGAGAATATTCCGGCGTTTGGCTCCAATAGATTTACGAATCCCAATCTCCCGCGTTCGTTCGCTAACAGTCACAAGCATGATATTCATAATTCCGATACCGCCAACCAATAAAGATATCGCAGCTACAGCAACTAATTGATTCGTTAGCGTGCTAGACGCCGTTTGTTTGGCGCTGATCAATTCGGATGAGTTGAAAATGTTATAACCTGACGTACTCTTGAATTTGCTCGATAAGTATCTCTCAAGAACAGCCTGCACCTTGCTGACCTCGTCCCCGCTTGCTGCTTCTACATACGCGGAGCGAATGGATCCTAGTTTAAAATCTCTGCTCATTGTTGGCAGCGGCACAATAACCGCACTGTCAAGCGACGTTCCGCTCGTATTAGAACCTTTGCTTTTCAAAACACCGATAATCGTATACATATAGCCGTTGACATTGATCTCCTCATTCACAGGATCATCCTTGCCAAAAAATTTCGTCGCCACTTCGCTTCCTATGACCGCCACGTGATTGCGATAGTCCAAATCCGCTTCGGCTAGGAAACGCCCGCTGCCCATTTCTCCTTTTTGCATGCTCAGATAACGGTCGTTCGTTCCTATCACGTTGTACGTTTCCGTTGTGCGGTCATACTTGATATTCGTGCTGTTTCTGGTCATCGTCGGGGCAATCCCGCTAATTCCCGCTGTGCCTTCGAGCTCCATGATCTCCTCATACTTCAGTTGGGTTGCGCGGCCATTGCCAAGCAGATTCACCGTAAGCAGGTTCGTTCCTAGTCCCTCATATTGCTTCTCAATCGATTTGGAGGTTCCCTGTCCGATAGATACCAGCGTAATTACGGAGCTAACCCCAATAATAACGCCAAGCATGGTCAGAACCGTCCTTAGCGGATTGGAACGAACCGTGGCCATTGCCATTTGAAAAAGCTCCCAAGGTCTCATCTCGTCACCGCCTCTTCCACTTTCGGAACCGGCATCGGCTGATTGCGAACATCCTTGATGATTTCGCCGTCTCGAAGCGTGACAACACGTTTGGCATGATCGGCAATATGATTGTCATGGGTAATCAGTACAATCGTGTTGCCCTGCTGATTAAGCTCCTGAATTAACTCCAGCACTTCAATCCCTGTTTTGGAGTCCAAAGCTCCGGTCGGTTCGTCGGCCAATATTAACGATGGTGAAATGGCCAGCGCTCTGGCAATCGCCACCCTTTGCTGCTGTCCCCCTGAAAGCTCACTTGGCTTGTGATGTCCGCGCTGGCCCATGCCTAGCTTTTCGAGCATACGCTGAGCTTGCTCTCGGCGTTGTTTAGCAGGAATACCTGCATAAATCATCGGCAATTCCACATTTTCTATAGCGGATAGCCGGGGCAGCAGATTGAACTGTTGAAAAATAAAACCGATCTTCCGATTTCTGAGCTCGGCCAAGCCGTTGTCGGACATTTTCACCGTAGAAACGCCATCAAGCGAGTATGTGCCTGAAGTCGGTATATCCAGCAATCCGATCGTATTCATTAGCGTGGATTTCCCCGATCCGCTGGGGCCGATAATAGCAACGAAATCACTTTTGGCAATGTGCAGGGTAATTCCCTTGAGAATTTGCAATTCTTCTTCCCCGCGAGCGTAGCTTTTGGTGACTCCCGTTAATTCAATGATATTCATACGACTGGCTCCTTTCCTCGAAACTGCCCATTACTGGCGCGTTCCGCCTCCGCCTTGGAATCCGCCTCCACCTTCGCCTCTTTGGAAACCGGCAGGAGGACCTCCTTCTCCGCCAGGGAAACCGCCTTGCATGTTCATCTGTGTGTTCGTCGTGGTAGCTTTGCGCGTCGGCATCACAACTTCATCGCCTTCTGCCAAACCGCTCAAGATTTCAACCTGTGTTTTACTGCGTATGCCCGTTTTAATTTCATGCTGTTCTTCAACGGTGCCATCCGCTTTCTTCAAGGAGACGGTGGATTTGCCCTTCGTCGTTGTAATTGCCTGAATTGGGACTACGAGAATATCCTTTTTATCTTGAATGTAAATTTCAGCCGTTGCCGTCATCGCGTATTTGAGTACACTATCCGGATTAGGGATGGAAACAACGGCATCGTAGGTGGTTACTCCGTTGCTTGTCGTACCAACATTAGACACGGAGGTTACTTCACCTTCAAAAGATTTACCCGAAATCGCGTCCACTTTTACGACAGCTTTCTGACCGACCTTCACACTCGTTAAATCCAGCTCATCCACAGCAATGGCCAGCTGCATCGTGCTTAAACTCGCTACCGCACCAAGCGTAGTATTGGCCGTGATTTGTGCGCCTACCGGATAGTTGCGAAGCACATTGCTTTTGCTATTCGCAAAATCCGCCGAGAACACACCGTCGAATGGCGCTGTGATGGTCAACTGATTCACCTTCTGCTGCGCATCGTCGACTTTAATTTTCTGGCTGTCGATGGCCGCTTGCTTGCTGATGATGTTTTGCTGAAGATCATCGTTAAATAACGTTGCGATGAGATCCCCTTGCTTCACAGTGTCTCCGTCTTTAAATTTCAAGCTTTTAACCGTGCCGCTAGCTTCGGAAAAAATAGGCGTTGTGCGCACATAATCCAAAGCGACAAGCTCTGTTGATTCAATTTTGCTATCGCCGCTTCCGATAGTGCCTTTCACTTTCATGCCGGCAGAAAGTGTCCCGTCATTCGTGACCAGTATCTCTACGTCAACGATCTTATTGCCGTTCGTATCAGCTTTCATTTCATGAGATACGTTGGATACCGTCCCAATCTTGGACAATAAATATCCGTCTACCGTCAATTCGACGTTTTCCCCATTCTGCAGTTGAACAGCTTCTTGCAGAGGGAAAGCAAGTTTGACCTTAAACTGTGAAGTATCCGAAATCGTACCGATCTTCGTCGTTTTATTCACTTGACTGCCTACATCCAAATTGGAAGCCAAAGTCAGCTTTCCGCCCATTGATGCGGATATAGTCATATGGTTCTGCTCACCCTGCAGCTCAGCGAGTTCCTTTTCCAGCTGCTGCTGAGTGACTTGCGCTTCTTTCAGATTTGTTTCTGTGGAAGGAACAGACAACTCTACAAGTACGTCGCCCTTCTTTACCGCCTGATTCTGTGTCAAATTCATTGTTTTAATAATTGCGTCCACGGGTATTACGATATTTTGCTTATCTTTAGCATCCAGCTGAGAGGTTCCCGATATAGATGAAGATATGGCTCCTTTGGTTACCTTCATTGCCGATTGCTGCCCCGTAGCAGCTGCTACAGGCTTCGATTTGTTGTGTATGTAGTAGTAAGTTCCAGCACCACATAACATCGCAGCCACAACGACAATGATCCATTTTTTCTTCCGATTCAAGTTCATTGTTGATTTCCCCTCTCCCAAGTACCAAGACCACGATTGTCTTCGTCATATAGATCTCACATTTAGGAGTCTAAGGGGTTTGGCTGAAACCCTACTGAGCACAGGCTGAAAGAAAGTTGAAAGCTAACTTAACGTTTGCTGAAAATGGAAAAGATTGCTTTGAACAAATCACTAAAAATTTAAGTCAATTTGTTAGGATAGTGCCGATATACTAGCTATGAATCGTACACGAAAGGAAGGCATGGCGTGAGACTGTTTATTAAGCTGTTAAGCCTTTTTATTTACCACGAAGCGATGTCGTGTATATTCCCTGTGGGCATTTTCATAACGCTTGCTTTAAGCAAATTCATATCAATCCCTGGGTTACCCCGGTACGATTTTATTTTGGCAGGCTGTCTCCTCCTGCAAGTTTTTATGTATCTCAGCAAGTTGGAAACGAAGGATGAATTAAAAGTTATTTGTGTCTTTCATGTCATTGGTATTGCTCTAGAATTGTTTAAAGTACATATGGGATCATGGAGCTATCCAGAGCATGGGTTTAGCAAATTTTGGGGCGTTCCCCTCTACAGCGGCTTTATGTATGCAAGTGTAGCAAGTTTCATCTGTCAATCATGGCGTCGATTATCGCTTTCTTTGAATGCTTATCCGCCAAAATGGATCACGATTCCTTTCGGTGCTTGCATTTATCTCAATTTCTTTACGCATCATTTCATTTACGATGTGAGATACCTGCTCATTTTATTACTTTGCGTACTCTTCTATCGCGTAAAAATCACATTTCAGTTATCCCGCTTTGAGTTTGCAATGCCACTGCCATTATCTTTTTTGTGCATCGGTTTTTTCATTTGGATCGCAGAAAATATTGCTACTTATTTCGGTGCATGGCGGTATCCCAACCAAGATCACTTGTGGCATATCGTGCATCCTTCCAAAATTGTGGCTTGGTTTTTACTTGTGATTGTATCCTTTGTTATCGTTGCTGAACTAAAACGACTGAAAACAAAAAAAACGGTCAGTTAGGTAGCTTCTACCTTCTTGACCGTTTTTTTATATATTTTAAAGCTACCCGTATAAATAGGATTTCACATCTTTTCCAACGTAAGCTTTCCAGATAATGAAGTTGTACGGATTGTTCCAATCGATTTCATGATCCTCAAACATTTCATGAAGCCGATTGTTGTTAAAGATGATGGAGCCCTTCTGATCAAAAGCAACCCCATCAACCCACAACATCCGGTCGTCGGAAACGAATTTATGGAAGCTGCGATCCCTTGCGTCGAAAAAACCGATTCCTTTTCCCTCCAACATCGTGTAAAACAAATTACCCCGATTATCCGCATGCATCCCATCTGTCGTTGTCCCTTTGCTCCCAAGGACCTGCACAGAGCCATTTATTTGTTCGAGCGGTATTTGCTCGTTTCGCAATAGTTTCGTATGAACCGCGTACAAATTACGGCCAGTTAATTGACAATAGTAGAGTGTAGAACGATCCCCTGACAAAGCGATACCACCGACTCCGATACGCAGCGGTTTATCCTTGAATACGGGCTTATAATCAATTTGAAAATGAAAATCAGGGAAATCCTGGGTACTGAACTGCCGGTCGAGCACACGCCGGAACGATTTGGTTTTCATGTTATACACAATAATGCCGCCGCGTAACGGATGGTCCGGGTAGCCGCAGCCGGAATCAGTAATATAAACAAAACCATTTTTATTATCCACCACGAGGTCATTAAGGAAGGAGGTCCGATACGGTGCGATCTCATCCGGAATGACGATGGCGTCAACCAACGAATTGCTGTTTAAATCCCAAATCACAAGCTTCTGAGACCCGTCCGGCGAAGGCTCGAAGGCAATTTTTCCTTGATCCAGCAGCCACATGCGATTATATTCATCAATTTCGAAGCCGAGGACTGATTGAAGGGTAGTGATGTCCCCAACCTCATTCCATGCCCAACTTGGAAAAGCTTCAAGCAGCGGCTTATCTTCCTTGACCACGATGCGATTCATCGTTGCAGGAATATCGGGAGACCACCGCGGAACCGATACATAATACTGTCCTTGATGATCAACTTTCACACTGGCGGGGATCGCCTTTTTCCAAATTTGCTTTGTTTCAAATTCTTCCTTCATCACAGTCTGAGGAAAGTACCAATCCAAACGGCTCCAATGATATATTATTTTATACATGATATGAGCCTCCTGTGACTTGTAAGTAGTCATGCACCTACCATATTGGTATGCGCTCAGGAATAAGGCGTGTGGGCTGAAGCATGAGGCCAATATTAGTGAGGTCTTGTGTTCACTTCAAAAATCCAGACAGTTCCCCTTTTATCGATGCCAAAATCGTAGCCTAACATCCCAATTCCGGGAAATTTGGCCTCTAGTAACATGGTAGAAGTCCGGGAAACACCAACCATAGTGTCGATTTTGGATTTGACAAGCGCAGCAGGGAACGTTCGGCGCACGGCATGCTTGCCTTTCAGCTGCGTACCGCCTTGACACAGGTTCGTGACGAAAAGGCCTGGACGCGCTAACCGGCCTACAACCGCCCGAATCTCCCAGGTGCGTCCGACTTTGGCCAGCTTCACACGGTAATCCACAGGCCTGCCATCGATGGTAGTCAAATGTATGCCCTGTTGGAGCATCAACGGGCGGTTCTGGCGTATGCGGTTAATGGCTTGCAGCAGTTCATTCCAGTTATATACTCTTTTCGTACCCGCGTTGTGAAGCATGAAGCCGCTGCCTGCCCGTTGGATTTTCATCACACGGCTTCCACCGGTTCCTACGATTGGTTTGGCTACGACAAATTCAAATTGACGAAGCATTGACGCAAGGTTCTCTGCGCTGTAGCGACGCATAGCTGGAATATGCTTGGCGACACCGGAATGCTGCAGCAGAACAGCGAACTTCGACCATTTACTAGCAACTCGACGCATGAAAGACTCCTCCTCTGTACATGCCATCCTTTATGCTAAAGTATGCGTGGTTCGTCCGAAGCGCAAGGGACAATCTGGAACTAATTTCTGTACCTTTTGCAGACTTATAGCGGCAGCCGATTACGAGTCTGTAGTTCCCCGGAAAGCGCTGGAACAGCCCTGAGGGCACAAATAGTGCCCTCAGGTTCCTCTATGCGCCGCCGCATGCTGCCTGGCATGGTGGCGGCAAAGCCGGGCCGAGGCTGTGACTCGGCCGTGGGGAACTACAGGGCGCTATTTCCGCGAAATAGGCCCTTTTTGAACTGAAGGGGAACTGGGGGCCCTTACTGTAGTTCCCCAAAAAAAGAAGCAGGCAGGGATACCCCGGCATCTGCTTCTTTCAGCTTTATTGTTCGTAACCCAATCTCAGCGGAATGCCGGACGGATCTTTTACCATAAAGATATTAGCGATCTCACTCACTTGCACATTCGCCAGCTTCAAGCGCTCGACGGCTTCATTACGGGTCTGTTCGTCAGGAAACACTAAGGTGTAATAATCCAGCCCTGTGCCGTTGGCAGGCCGTAATGGCGCCTCCTCACCGGCCCAAACATTCAAACCGATGTGATGGTGATAGCCATCTGCGGAGATAAACAAGGCTTTCATCGCCATTCGGGCATCTGCCGCCACATCGAAACCCAGAATATCGCAGTAGAATTCCTTGGACTTCTGCAGATTTTTAACATGGAAATGAATATGTCCCATCACCGTACCGACGGGTAAACTGCTCCATACCGCACCTTCCGCCTCATGCAGCAAGCCATCCCAATCAATCGGATCTGCTGCCATGATATAGTTTCCTTCGGCGTCGCGGCGCCATGTGCTTCTTGGCCGATCACAATAAATCTCAATTCCGTTATGATCCGGATCGGTGATATACAAGGCTTCGCTTACCAAATGATCCGCTTGACCAATATGGATGCCGGATTGAATCAAATTTTTTAAACTCAAACCAAGATCTTTCCGTGTCGGCAGCAAAATGGCAAAATGATAAAGCCCGGCTGCAGATCTGCGTGCAGTAATCTGTGCATCAGGCATTTCTTCCAGTAATACAAAGGGTTCAATGCCGTCAATCGTCAATTCAGCGGATGTGGACGTTGTCTTGCCTAGTCGAAAGCCTACCGTTTCTCGATAAAAGCGTATGGAACGTTCTAAATCGGAGACAAACAATTTGATGATGCCAAGCTTCATATCCTTAGGCAGAGTCGCTGACATGGAAATCCCCCTTTAAATACTTACTATTTGTAACTAAGTTTAGTAAAGTTATTTAATTACGTCAAGGTGAGGATTTCGGCTAAATCTCACATATTAATTTTTTACAAAAATTATTTATCAAATTACATTTTTAATAAAAATTCATGAGCGTATAATTTTTCACAAGAGGTCTCTGTATAAAATTTCCAACAGCGTCTTCTCCCGATCACATTTGTGCTAAGTGTAAACCGCAAATCCAGAACGCTAGGCAGCAGTGGCGGATACATTCTCTAGGAGGTGGCCCGTTTGTAGCAATTAATCTATTTTGAAAGCGTTTACCTTCCGTATTCCAAGTAACAGATGCCAACAAGAATAGTAAATTGTCAGCTAAAAAGGAGGTTATTTTATGGGGAAAATAAATAAATCTAAATGGGTATTGATTTGCTTTTCGATCGTATTTGGCTTGATTGTATCGATGCCGGGACTGGCTTATGCTGCTCCGATTCACGCTGGCCCACAATTTGTGGATGGCTATTATGCAGATCCTGATGTACAGATATATAATGGCACATATTGGGTGTATCCGACACGTTCGACTCAAGTTGGTGAATCCAACACTGGCGCAAAATCTGTGGACATTTTTTCTTCAACGGACATGGTTAATTGGACCAAATACTCAAATGTCATCAGTTCGGCCAATATCTCATGGTTGCAACATTCATTGTGGGCACCAAGCGGGGCTTATCGTGATGGCAAATATTATATCTATTTTGCTGCTAACGCAATCAATGGCGATGGACAATTAGGCGGAATTGGCGTTGCAGTCGCTGATCATCCAGAAGGTCCATATACTGATGCGATTGGGGCACCGCTTATCAATGTTGTAAGAAATGGTGCAGGGCCAATGGATCAAGATGTATTTATCGATGATGACGGTCAGGCATATATGTATTATGGCAGCTGGGGCGAGTGCAATGTTGTAAAGCTAAACGCTGACATGAAGTCTCTGGGAACATGGCCCGACGGAACCGTCTATAAGAAAGTTACGCCGGCTAAAACGGGCGATAATGACTACTTTGAAGCGCCTAAAGTGTTCAAGCGAAACGGCATTTACTATATGAATTATGCTGCAGGTGTATGGGCTGATTCATCTTATAAGGTTATGTATGCAACGTCCAGCTCTGTAACAGGACCGTTTGTACCACAAGGTATTATGCTGCATACGGATACGACGACTGCAGATGGCCCTGGCCATAATGGTATTGTTCAATCCCCTACAACTAATGATTGGTACATTTTTTACCATAAACGTTATCTGAATAATTCCCAACGCGTACTGGCGTATGATAAATTTGAATTTAATCCTGATAATACGATTAAGCCAGTCGAAATGGCCGAAGAAGATAACTTTGATGACGGTAATGATACTGGATGGACAACATATGGCGGTGCATGGTCCGTAGCTGGCGGTCAGTATAGTGTAGCATCAAATCCGGGTGCCAAGGCTCTTTTGGATACCAGTTTCTCAGATTTGATCTATGAAGCTGATGTTACACCGGGGTCAACTGGCAATGCAGGTCTGGTATTTAGGGTATCCAATCCCGGAACGGGTGCGGATGCTTACCAAGGCTACTATGCGGGACTCGATGTTCCCAATCAGCAAGTGTTGATTGGCAAGGCCAATAATAACTGGACCCCGCTTGCCACGGCTCCGATGAGCTTAACCGCTAATACAAAGTATCATGTTAAAATAGTCGCACAAGACGACTCCCTTAAGGTTTATGTTGGGGATATGACGACACCAAAGGTTAGTGTGACGGATTCGACTTATAAGGGAGGAAGTGTAGGCGTTCGAACCTATGATTCAGCAGCCAAATTTGATAATATCTCCGTTCTAAGCAGCCGATACGAAACAGAAAATTTAATTGTAAGCGCTACCTCAGGCGATAAACACACCATGTTTGGAAATGGAACTGGTCGTGACCTCAGTTTGAGCGGTGGATTTGGAACTGCATTGGAGGCCAATGCCGTCAATGACTATGTGACCTACACGGTGAATGTGCCCGAGGCACGCAGCTATAGTGTAAGGGTCGGTGTGAAAAAGGGACCTAACAGAGGGCAGTTCCAATTGTCGGTAAACGGTGTAAATCATGGTGTGGTTCAGGATTTATATTCAACTGCATTTAACTATGTGGAACTGAATGTCGCCAACATCACCTTCAGCTCGGCAGGCGACAAATCCTTCAAGTTTAACGTTGCAGGTAAAAATGGTTCAAGTTCAGACTACGATCTGTCACTTGATTACATTAAACTAGTACCAAACTGATGCTAATATGTAACACCTAGGCCCCTTGTCTAGGTGTTTTTTCTATTTCGCATCGTGAAAAATAATCCCCAAACTGTATCTTGTACCTGTAGTTACAGTACTTACACCATGTCTAAGTGTCGTTCTATAATAACCACGGGTTCCTACTACGGGACGATGGTTGGTCGGAAAAATAAGACCTTCCCCTTGATTCAAGGTTATGACGTGCCCACGGCTTTGCGCCCGCGGCCGCTGCTCCACCAATAGGAATTCACCACCTGTGAAATCCACTTCTTTTTGATTGAGAGCGAATACGACCTGAAATGGGAAGAATACTTTCCCATACAAATCCTGATGCAAGCAATTATACCCTCCTGCTTCATATTTCAGGATCAGTGGGGTTGGACGATTCTGTCCCTCTCGATGACATTGGTCAAGGAATTCTTCCAGTGTTGCCGGGTATGAAGCATCGAGACCTAATTGTTTCAGCCAGCGATTCGCAGTTATAGCAAGCTCCGTATACAATCCTTCACGCAGCTTCTTTAACAATGATGGGAGTGGAGCCTTGTAATATTTGTATTCTCCAACCCCAAACCGATATCGAGACATGTCGATAGTCGTTCGGAAGAGACCTTCTTCTTCGTAAGTATTGATGAGCTCTTGACATTCGTTTTTCTTTAACAAACTGGGTAGTTTAGCATAACCATTTTCGTCCAGCATATGCTGAATTCTATTCCAATCCAGATTCTCTACGCTTAACAAGAGGCTTTCAGGCATATTGTAAGTCTCCCCCTTATGATAATGGTGTCCACAAACAGTATAGCCCCAAAATAAGCTCTTGTACGTATTCTCGAATATGACAGCAAGATAACAAAATTCATTCAATGACATTTTATATTACGAATATACATCGTTACTCTGACGGCTCCCGCGGCTTCGAAAGTTCCATACACTCAAAACAAACGAGGCTTTTGTCCTCCAAAACAACACCGTCCAAAAAACCTTCCCGGCAATAAATCGGTTTATTGCACTTTTCACATGTACCAACAAGTTCATGCATACTGCGCCCTCCCCCGATAAAACTAGCCACACACAACCGAAAAATAATGTTCAAAAAAGCACGCTCGGTCAACCGCTGAAGCTATTACGTGTCTCCCTTCCTCGCTCTCATAAAAACTCATCATCCCGAGCTTCTGTTCATGCTTAAAATCAACCTCGATGCACCCAATTTGATAGTCACAAAGGTTTGGCTCAAATAAGCAGGCGACCACGAGCGGATCATGGGACGTCATCGGATGATCCGCCGACCAGGGGGGCCGAACTTTCCATCGCTCTCATCACATCCCAACCCATGCGTTCCAGTTATCTTGCCCCGCCCGGAGTAGGATACAGATCGCTAGGATATCCCAACCAATTAATCTTAGTAAATACCTTCCGCGTTCACAGGAAGTTCTCTTACATGTGCCAAATGAGCCGAAACCTTCTCATCTTCATCTAGGTTATAGGCATAACCACAATATCGAGCTACTTCCTTTGCCGTTTCCCTGAAAAGCTCACACATGATAAAAAGTCCTTGCCACATACGATCATAATCCCCATCTGGATAGGTTTGAACGAATGCCGTCCACTGAGCGGGTGCAAGATATTTCTCGAAATACTTACCGCATTTTCCGGAGTCAACAGCAAATTCCGTTTTGATTCCGATATGCCATTGAAGCATCCTGATTAACATATCCCGCACGGGGTGCTCATACATGAATTTCGCATAGGCAAGCTCTCTGCGCCATAATCCTTTCGCTATATAGGTACTTACCCACCAGAACTCATTACAGCAACCTGCAAATTGAGATGAAGTTGGCGGATGCGTCAAATAGTCGCGGTTACTTGGTTCATCAAATGGCGCGATAATTCCATCCTTGTCCAGCAGTAATACACTCAAACTTTCTCTATGCCAAGCTGAGATATGATCTGCTTCGTAGAAGGATAAATCAATTCGATTACCATCCGTAAATTGCATAAGGAATGTAAATTTATGTATAGGTTCTGAAACTTCCTCCCCCATCTCATCCGGTGTTTGCATGATCATAATCTTCCCGAAGCGGTCAATCCAGCTGCGATCTTGAATAAAGGATTGCAAAGAGGTCACCACGTACACAATGTCATAATCCTGAAAAATATCCCTCGGAACGTTCGGATTGACGCGTGAACCGTTCATGATGACCGCTCGAATGTTTTCGCTCTCTTGTGCAAACCCTAGAAGAAGTGCAAGCATCTCTTTTTCAGTCCTCATCTCAATTCCTCCACAAACTACAAATATTCATGTTTCATAATCCTCACGTTTTCTTTATGGCACTCTTCCGTAAAGGAAGATGGAAAAGCATGTTCTAGATGAAGCGCCTCTAGTGCTGATTCATCGTTCGCGATAACAGACTGGCGGAGCCTTTCCAGGTAATCGGCTGCCAGTTCCACACGTCTCTTCATTTCACCTTGATTCGATGTGGCTAAACCATGACCAGGGACTAATAGCTGAACATGATGCTGCTCGAGGATTCTGCTGCTTTTCTCAAGTGTCTGAGTGTACGCCTTCGCGCTATCGTAAATGAAAGGCAATTCAAAATCCGATAAATAGTCCCCTGCGATCAGAATGCCCAAGGGTTCAACTACCGTCATTAATCCGTCTGCTGTGTGTCCTGGCGCCAAATAGAAGGTCAATGTCGTTTCTCCCAGCTGCAACTGTTGACCATCCTCCTGGATCACGATATTCAGCTCGGGAAATAGAATCGGATAATTCCTGATCACATAATTCTCGTTGTCAAAGTTTCTGATAAGCTTCAGCTTATGGTCTTTCTTGGGGTGATTTTGGAGCGCCGAACTTCCAATGATTTTCGCACCCGGGAACGCCTGATAGCCAATGATATGATCGAAATCTCCATGTGTAAAAAGCAGATAAATCTCCCGCTCCCCCTGGATGGATTGGACATAATGTTGGATGGCTTCAATTTCATTCGGCAGCCAATTTGGATCCACGATGATGATCATTTCTTTCGTTTGTATGACGGTCGAAGTGGTTTGAAACAGTGCGCTTTGGAACACGGTCACAGCTTCATTTTGCAATTGAATCATAGGGTTTCTCATCCTTCTTTCTAAGCAAATCGTACTCGTTATTCTATCTTACGTTTAAATGTAAGCACAATAATTGCCATGGTTAATAAACCCTTCGTACCCATTAATCCACTAAAGCCCACCATGATTTTCTATGGTACAGTTATCCCATAAAGGCTTTTTACTACCAAATTTGGAATAAGGATGTGTCATCACATATGAAAAAACTAGTTATATCTACCACGGTAGCGCTTTCTGTACTATTTTCGACGGTTGGGGTGTCAATGCCTGCTTCTGCATCGGCACAAGAGATTTATGCCACGAACGGTCATAAATTTGTAAATACAGCAAAATCTTATATCGGTAAAGTAACTTACCGTTTCGGTACCAAAGATCCGGCGCATCTCACCTTTGATTGCTCCGCATTTACACAATTTGTATTCAAGCAAAATGGTGTTAATATCCCTTGGGGTTCCAAGGCTCAAACGAGTTTCGGTTCCCGCGTGCCAAGCAAGAGCCAATTAGCCATCGGCGACCTCGTCATGTTCAGCGTGAGCAAGCCTGGCCAAATCGATCATGTAGGGATTTATGTTGGTAATGGTAATTTCATAAGTAACACGAAGAGCTCCGGCGTTGTCATTACGTCTTTAAACACAGGTTACTGGAGTACTCGCTACATAACAGCTAGACATTATTAATCCTTTATATAAGGCTTACTTACTAAAAAGAGAGTTCAAGGAATATCCATTCCTTTGAACTCTCTCCCTTTTTCACTGATTATGATCTCACAGTTTGCTCCAAAATACGCTGTTTAATTTCCTCCGGATGATCGATCTGAAACACCACTTTGCCAAATTCATGTTCATCCAATTCAAGAACTACGACATCCTTGTGATTTTCATAAGAAATGAAGCACCATCTGTTCCCGATCAGAAAACGACCTTCTCGAATGTCGGCGACCGAAGTACCCACCCGGAATTGAAACATCGATAGTTTAAAATCTTCAACCGACACTTTTTTTATGTTTTTAAAAGGGATATCGACTTGACGTTTTAACGCGGCAGCACTAGTCAATCCTGATAGATGTAGAATAAGGCGGTCATTCGTATATTCAACGGTTCTTGGCATAGGAGTACCTCCGAGCTTCAAATTTTTTCCATTCAGCATTACTTTCCTAAACTTATCTGAACAACTATAATACGATTAAGTGTACAAGATCGTTCACACGACCTATCGAGATCTGAGAATGATTTCATCTAAAATAGGTTTTGTTTTAATGTTTAGTTTTCAATAGAATGATTAAATTCGCTAACAACTATGCAAAGAAGGAATCAGCATGCCGTTTCTCCGTTTCAAAGGATTTCAGAAGGACTTCGTTTCTTCGATCTCAACCAGCGTGGTGCAGGAGTTTTCCAAGGTAACCGGCGTCTTGCCGCAAAAGGTGAAAATCGAGCTTCTGCTAGTAGAACAGCTTAGCAATTCGCCGCAATCGCTCGAAATTCTCATGTTTCCAAGAGATCAGGAAATGCACGACCGCATTGCGCAAGAGATGAATAACCTGCTAGCCGCGCATGGCTATGGCGATGTTCATATCTTCTTTATTCTATTGTCCCCTCATTTGTATTACAAAGAAGGACAACCCTTGAAGTCCATTTTGGAAGAACCCATCTCCTTAACATGATTCCGGTCATGAGGAACAAGTAAAAAACCTCCTTTACCACAACTGTGGTTCGGGAGGTTTTCTTTTTCTATATTTGCCGGTCAGTCTTTAATTGGACGAGGGCGGCAATGTTACGTGTAGTAATCGAGTGAACGCCTATTTGACTAAAATGCTCCATCTCATCTACCTCATTGACTGTCCAAATGCAGACATCTAGCCCATACTCCGCTGCGATTGGCAGCAGTTCAGGTGCGACCACGCGATAATTCAAATTAAGCCCGAAACAGGCTGAAGCTGCGGCGTCTTTACAAATTTGATGAGCAACCTCCAAGTAAGGGGCACTCGTCATAAATACAGCAGGATCAACGTTTAACAGCTTGCGTAGACGCGGATTTACTTGCTGAACAAGCTGGGCACGGTCTTTCTCGCAGCCGGACAAGAAAACTTGTTCCAGCAGTTGATTCTTTTCAATCCACGCTGCTATAGGCTCTACACAAGCATCTGATTTAAGATCCAAATTCATCCGCACACCAGACTTGCTCAGGTAAGGAAGTACAGCGTCCAAGGAAAGAATGCGCATGGTTTCGCCAGGTGCCCCATTATGGGCTTTAACATCTAATTGAAGCAATTGTTCATAGCTCATTTGAGAGATCCAGCATTCCGTGCCGTCTGCCAAATGAACGTTATCATCATGGGAAAGAACAAGCATCCCGTCAGCCGTAACAAGAATATCTTCTTCCAGAATATCGGCTCCGCAACTTAATCCGGCTTCGATGGATTTGAGCGTATTATCCGGTGTACCCATACAGCCGGTGTGGGCTGTCATGCGTGGAAATGAACTCATTTATCGTCTCCTCCACTATCTTCTGTCAAATAAATCGCATTCGTGAATCCGATTAACGTATGAACGTTGCAAAAAACACCGTTCATCTCCGCTCGCATCCACGTAACGCCTGTTAAATCAAGCTCAGTTGTCAGCTGGGATTGGTCTCGCGTCAGTTTCAATACGGCAAGCTCCCCCTTGTTGCTAACCAGTTTCATCTCTAACGGATGATCCGGAAGCTCCCAGTGGCCCTCTCTCGCCGTAAAATCCACGCCAACCGTGACTTCCGTCAGCTCACCCTGCTTGATTTGAATGCTTTCGCCGATTTCTGCCCCTTCACGGCCGTATTGACCAACGCGAAGCTGCGGCAGCGGCCCCATGGAAACCGCGACCGCTCCGCGTTTCAAGGCATCAAGCGCTGCAGCGACAAGGCCTGAGCTCGCTACGAGCGAATCGCTTAATCCTAAAAACGTCGCTGAAATCGGCTCAGATACCGGATCGGACACATGCCAATCTCTGCCGCTGGTCGCGGCAATCTGATAACCCTGATTAAGCAGATCCGTCCACATGGCAAATGCGCGTGCGTTATTTCTCCGTATCGATGGGAATAACCCTGACCATACCTCAATATAATCGATCTCGTTCCAGTCCGAGACCTCGAACTCCCAGTAGCAGCCTGTGCACATGGGACTGCCGACACGAAAAGGATGCGCCAGCCCGACAAGCCCGCCTTGGCGATGAACACCTTCTATGCCTCTATGAATGTGAAACGGGCTTAAATTTCGCCAATCGACATACTCGGACAATCCGAGTGTCAGCATGTGACCGAAGAAAGTGGTCCACTCCAATCCAGGGATCACCTCGACCCCGGTTGCGGCCACGACCTCATCACGATTCGAAAGACCTGTCATCGTATTATGATCTGTTAGCGCGACACCTCGCAGCCCTAATTCTCTGGCAGCTTCAGCTAGTTCTAACAGGGATTGCTTGCCGTCACTGTGAAAGGTATGACAGTGAAGCTCAAATGGCAGCCATTGCTTCATGCGTCTTCACCTCCATCCCCTACCTGCAGGCGATAGCGGCATTCCTCGGTTACAACACAATGAACATTAATCATGATCTTTAGTTGCCCCCTCGGAAAGACACCCGGCGTAAATCCGGGGGAAGCCTCCGTGGCAGTAACCGTGAGGTGTTGGACAGGATCATGGCGGTGTCCGGCGCCGCGAAAACCATGCTCATCATCAAAGGATAGTGTCAATAAATTCTGCAAAGGCAGAAACTCCCGCCAATTGTAGGAGGCTCTATGTTCTTCTAAGATGTATTGGTTAAGCCCTTCACGAATCAATGCCTCCGCTTGATCCTCATCCTCCAGCTTTTTCGGCTCATAGGCGAATGTCACATGAAGTTCATGGCAATCTCTAGGCAGATGAAGCGTGTAAGTAATATGACTTTTGGAACAGCTCGGTGTCACGGTTCCTTCTGCAATTAACAAAGTTTTCATCCTAATTCCTCCTTCTATATGATAGCACCTCGGGGTACATTAGGGTAAGCGCTTAACCTAATCTTAATAATGCAGACCGTTCTATCTTCACGAATCTATCACATGAGAGGTAGAACGGCCTCGTTTATTGCTTATTGTAAGATGTACATGAGTTCCGTAGAACAAGCTCCGGCAGCAAAACAACCCGCTGTTTCAGCACTTTCTCTCCTTTAATCTCCTCTACGAGCAGATCAACCGCCCTGCGTCCAATTTCCTGGATTGGTTGAGCAATCGTGGTAAGGGGAGGATCAATCAAAGTTGCCAGGATCGTATTATCGAAACCGACGACCGATAGCTCGCTCGGCAGCTGCATGCCAGCAACTCTAGCCGCGCGAATGGCGCCGATAGCTAGCAGATCGTTGCAAGCGAACACCGCCGAAGGCTTGTCTTCCAGCTGTAGCAGTTGGGCCATCGCCTGCTGGCCGGTCTCTACGGAAAAACCGCCTGTAGCGATCAACCGTTCCTCAACATGCAAACCGGCGTGGCTCAAAGCTTGCTTACAGCCCCTGAGTCGCTCCCGGTTACTCATATTATCCATATCCTCAACGAGGATAGCAATTCGCTTATGACCTAATTCTAATAGATGGTTGCCCGCCTGGAAACCTCCAAGATAGTCGTCAACCATGACCGTATCCACGGCAAGCGTTGGCATTTCGCCCGTAATTAAAGCAATCGGTATGTTTTGTTGGATCAGCTTTTTTAAAAACTGATCATTCTGAATACGGGTCGCCGAGATAATTCCGTCTACTCGCTTCTGTGAGAGCAGCGATAAATATTTCACTTCTTTGTCTGGATCGTTATCGGTGTTACATATAAACACGTTAAAACCATGCTCATGACCCCGATCTTCGACAGACCGGGCTATCTCGGCGAAGAAAGGATTCGCCAAATCGGGTAGCGTAAGTCCAATTGTGTAAGTGCTTTTCCCCGTTAATGCTGCCGCTACCATACTTGGCTGGTATCTCAGCTGCTCCATTACGCTATGTACGTGCTTCCGCGTCTTATCGCTGATTCGGCCCGTGGCGTTAATAACTTTGGAGACGGTAGCGATGGACACCCCGGCGGCTTGGGCAACATCGTAGATGGTCGGTTTCATTCCTTGCCCCTCTCAATAAACGTTCCTATCACAGACAATCCATATTGGTTTTATCATACGATATGAACCGCCGAGCTGTAAACGTGAGAATAGCAATTAATTGATTATTCTAAATGTATGCACTTCAAATGGTTTCGTTATCAGTCGAATACGATGATTGCTTAATGGCATGTTGTCTTGATCGCGTTCCAGAAGATTCGTCACGCGGACTTCTTTGACCTGCTCCGGGAGAACAATCTCAACTTCTCTCAGAACGCCTGTACATTCACGAATACGCAGGATACAGCCTTCCCCATTTTCTGCAACTTTCCAGCAGCTAACCGCCATCCCGTCCAATCCCGCCGGAAGAATGTCTTGCATCGTTTGGAGCTCATTTGCAGGCGCCGTAATCGTAACCGTTTGTGTCATCGTCTCCTGTGCCACTTTCCAAACTTCGCCTTCTCGCCAATCACCCGCATGCGGAACCAAACGATAACGATAATGCAAGTCTCCGCCGCTCCACTGGGGGAAATTCGTTCCCCACCAATTGTTGAATACATTGAAATGCAGCTCCGGCTTCTCCGGCTTGTACGCGTGCTCGAAGTCCCACATGCCATTTTTCCCGATAAAAAAGAGCGGCGAATCGAGCGGAATGATCGCCATTCCCGCGAATCCATTGGAAATATCGACAAAATGCTCACAACAATGAAGCAGTGTGCTCGATGAGCGAATCGTATCCGTGAGCGGATTGACGACTGAGCCCAGCTTATTGATGCTGTATTGCGGGCGTTCAAGCTTCAGCGGGAAAACGATATGTCCCGATTCTGCCAGCGGGGTTTCCTGTTTGGCATGCAGCTTGTAGGCAACATCCAGATACGGAGAATCTTCAGTCAACGAGAATGTCCATTCGATAGAACTCGCATTGCCATACTCCGTTGTCGTTTCAATGTCTGTAGGTGCTTTGCAAGTAAGGCCGACTGAACCGCCATTTTCCCAAATTTGAATATCCGCAGCTTGTGTAGTAAACGTAAGCCTTTTCTGCTGTTCTGGATAATCGGTTTTACCAAAGTCATGGACACCCCAATCATAAAAGCGATAGGCGTATTTCTTCAAATAACGCGTGATCTCTTTATTGGAGTAAATATCGTACTTATATTGACCAAAACCGGTTTCCGCACGATCGTCAATCCATTCCTTCCGGAGCTTTTTATCCCAGAGGCTTTGCATCCAGCCCGTGTTTCGATCCACTTTTACGATGATAAAAGAATTTTCGATAACAGCCTGCGTCTCCGTTAGATAAGCACGCGCTAGCCCTTTATTTTCAGCGGCAAGAGTCTGACCATGTTTCTTCGCATATTTCAACGTCTTATAGCCAAGCGCAGGCAATCCGGAGATGTAAGCTTCTGCACCGCCCTCGGACCGCTTTAAGGCAATCACTTCGCCCGTTTCCGCATCGACTAGTACCTCATCGTCAGCAGGCAGATCGCTTTCTTGAATCCATGTTTTGGCCGCGCGGCTCCAACCCAAATTAGAATGGACTCGCAGCGCCTTAGCAGCCTGATTCTCTGTCCATTGTCCGCTTGTCAATTCCGCTTTTGCCTCATGCAAAGAGTTCTCCGCTTTGTTCAAATAATTAATCTGTTCCGCCCATGATTGTTCCATGCGTTGATAGCGTTCACTTTGCTTTAATTGCAGGAATGACTTCTTATCATAAGCAACTCTCGGAAATAGGAACGTCTTGCAATCCATCCCCCACGTATGCTCGCCAAAAAGCAGCGTGTGCTCATAGCTTTCATCGATGAAGGCTTTTACAGTCTTATCAGACTCTTGTTTTGCACCCTCAAAATGATTCACAGCCACCGCGCTTTCCACTGCGGTAACCTCATTTCTTAGCGCTCTAACCCTTGCCACCTCGCGCGGCGCAGTTCCAACCCCATGGATCCAGGAATCGGCCATATCGCCGCGAATAACCGGCAATTCCGGATTCCGTGCTAAGAAATCCGCTGCGAAGTCGCCCAAGCTGCCGATATGCAGCTCTGCCGTTGAACCGCTTTCACGAATGGAGGCTTTCATTTCTTCGATAATACTAGCGTCATGCGGCCCGTGATTATCACTGGTCTGAATCATCGCAAGCCATACGGGATGCGTCCACTCTTCCGGCGGCAAAATGCCCGTCCCATAGGACCCTTTGGAATAAAACGTCAACAAACGCTCGCCATCAGGGCCTTCCCAGTAAAAGACCGGCGGAACGTCAGGCGGAGTTGTAGCCGGATTGCAGCCGAGATGCAGAAACTCCACGCCTGCTTTTTTGAGGAGCGACGGCACAATCCAGGTATGCCCGGGTACATCCGTCATTTTGGCATCTTTCGGATCGTAGCCATAGAGGTTGGTAAGTCCTTCCGATACATACATCCCGCGAATCCATTCCTCAAAACCGCAAAATTCCGTATGCGTCGTATAAGGAAGCTTATGCCAAATCAGCTGTCGATTCTCCAGATAGGCAAGCGCCTTCTGCTTCTCTTCCTCTTGGCTGCCCTTTAAGGATTGAAGCAGCGGCCAAGCTGACATGGTCCAAACATATTTTTCATGTTCCTCATTCGTATGGGTTTGATCACAAATCTCGATAACATCCTTCAGCATCTCGGAGCGATAACGCCCCACGACGTCTGAAACTAAGCCTGTAAATCCAATATCAAAATGCGTTTTAAAAACGACATAAATCTTCTCAAGTGTCATTCCTCTGTCTCCTTCTGACTGTCATCTAGTTGATCTTCTTAGAGGTTAATCTGAGCAATGACTGGGTAATGATCGGACGGATAACCCCCGTCAATTTCCCTTCGATCTACAAGCGTTCGAACCACTGCCACATCCGGTGATACAAAAATATAATCGATTGGCTCCCCTGCTTCGCCGCCTTGAAAGTCATGTGCTGTCCATCCAATCGGATCCGGCAGCTGGCTAAAGGCATCTTTTAGCCAAGATTGCTCGCCATCCAAATCGGTTTCTCCACGCAGGAAACGAATCGGTAAATCCGCAGGTCGGCTATTGAAATCTCCCATCAGAATCACGGGAAGCGCATGTTTTTTGTGATGTGCAGCAATATATGCCCAGATTACTTTCGTGCCGAGATCTCTGGCTTGCTGGCTTTGATGATCAAGATGCGTGTTGTATACGATAAAACGCTTCCCCGTTTTCCTATGTTCGAAAACAGCCCAGGTACAGACGCGAGGAAAACCGCTGTTCCACGAAATCGAAGCGGTCACTTCCGGCGTTTCTGACAGCCAAAACTGCCCATGCTGCTGAAGACTCAGGTCCTCTTGCTTGTAAAAAATAGCGCAATGTTCATTCTCGCGGGCACCAAAACGGCCTTCGCCAATCCACGCATACTCGGTTAATTTGGGTTGCAAATCGTTCAGCATCTCGTAATAACCTTCCTGCGTTCCGACAATGAGTGGCGCGTGCGCATGAATCATTTCCGCTACCTTGTCAATTCGATTCGGCCAAGCGTTCCGTCCATCACCCGGATTGTTGTATCTTAAGTTAAATGTCATTACAGTATATGCCATCTGCTTTCACCTCTGAAAATAGATTGGATTCGTTAACATCGCCATTAAAGTCTGATCGAATTCCTCAAAATGGCGCCATACTTCAACGCGGTAAAATGCTCTCCCCTTTTGCTCAACCGTAAGTTCCCATAATCCTGTTGATGAGCAAACTTCCGTTGACTCTACGCCATGTTCACTAATCAGTTTGATTTGGTCGCCTTCACGAATGTGTTCAATCCTGACTAGCACGTTGTCTTTCACATCATTTAATACGGTATCGCCTGTCATATAATCACCACAAGTTAGCTGCGCGAAAGGGCCTTCCGGCGAATAACTAATCACTACATGCCCTTTATCGATCCCTTGAAGAATGCCATTCACCGTTTTGGTTTCGGCATAAACCCAAGTACACGGCATCGCATGTTTAACATAACGTTCAGGTCGGTGAACATCACTGCCGCCAGTTGCGACAAGTTTCCTGCCTGAGGCAAGCTGCTCCTGCCACCAGGCCAGCGCCCGCTCATTGCGAGCTGTCCAAGGGCCATTCCAGACTTCCCACCAGTCGTGATCTGTATTGAAATCCCACTCCCACGGGCAATAATCGCAATGGGGATGGTTAAGGACGATTTTCGCCCCACGCTCACGTGCCGTTGCGAGTCGAAGATTAACATCATCTTGATTCTTCACTCGAAAATCATCAATCGGTTCCAGAACGCCAAGGAAATTGCTATGGCCAAAATTAGTCGTAAACTCCATGCCCGGGATCATGACGACCGGCGTGTTCCGGGGATACGAATAATTTTGGCTAACCGCATTATGATCCGTCATCGCAATGAAATCGCAGCCCAGCTGCTCCATGATCGCCGCATTTTCCTCCAGCGTATAAGAGCCGTCGCTGTTAACACTGTGGGTGTGCAAGTCCCCTTTGAGCCAGCGTGCCGTATGAAAAAAGAACGTGATGGTGATCGTAACTTCACAGCCTTCTTCGGGAACCTTATAGGTGTTATGAAGAACAGCCCAGTCCCCGGCTTGCAGTTCACCAGGCAAATAACCGGGAGTCGCCTTCTCCAACCCGATCACAAACTCGGAGCGAGCCCCTCCGCTCCAGCCTCGCACTTTATGGCTGTCTCTGACGCCAAGATCAATGACAGGCTTTGCATCACCGTGAGATTGAACGGCAAATTGCACATGAATCTCTTCCACCTTTTCAGGCATTTCGAAAGGAACTTCCACATATGTACTTTGCTCACTGTGATGAATCTCTCTACGGTAAGTCGTGACTTGGTTTCTTCGGCTTGTCTGCGGCATGACGAACTCCACGCTCCTTTTTCATATATGTTACTCTTTGTTAGCACCGACCAAAATGCCTTTGACGAAATATTTCTGCACATAGGGATAAATAATAACGAGTGGGAGAAGCGCAATCACAATCCCTGCCATCCTAACATTCGTCGTGACAATAAAGTTACTGGATGTAGAATCGGTATCTACGATTAAAGATTTCAAGGCGATTTGCAGCGTATATTTCGCATGATCACTAATAAATAATAACGCTGGTGTAAATTGGTTCCAACGGCTAACGAACTCGAAAAGCGTCACAGTAGCAAGCCCTGCAGCAGCTAATGGAATGTACATGGTAATGAAAATACGAAATGCTCCCGCCCCGTCCATCGTCGCAGACTCCGACATTTCAACAGGTACGGACAGGAAGAAATTACGCATAAGTAAAATACTGAAGCCGGAAACTAGTCCGGACATAATTAATGCCGTTAAAGAATTTAACAAGCCAAGCTCTTTGTTCACCACATAAACGGGAATCATGATCGCCTCGCCTGGAATCGTCATAGTAAGGAGAATTGCAGAAACCATAAACTTTTTCCCGGGCAACCCTCTTTGGATCAATACATAACCAGCCATCGAGCACAGCAGCACATGACAAACTGTCCCTACAAGCGTGACAATCACATTATTCAGAAACGGCGTATACAATTGCATGCGATTCCAAA
This sequence comes from Paenibacillus sp. FW101-FHT12H11, assembly GCF_058790355.1. Taxonomy (NCBI): domain Bacteria; kingdom Bacillati; phylum Bacillota; class Bacilli; order Caryophanales; family Paenibacillaceae; genus Paenibacillus; species Paenibacillus sp. FW101-FHT12H11. The sequence goes on from NZ_JBYTCO010000002.1 coordinate 258,526, forward strand.
CCGTCGTGAAGCCCTCAACACTGAATTGTTTTGGATATAAAATGATGCCTGGCTGCATGGAAGCAAAATTGGATGAGAAAGCCAGTGCGAACGTATTCAATAACGGAATAAGCATGGTAGCCAGTAAAATGAATAAAAATAATAAATTAACCCCATCGAATAACCGGCTTCCCCAGCTCGTAGGCAAATTGTTTGTTTTCATGGAGATCCCTTCACCCCTCGTCATAGCGAATGATCGCTCTGGTCACAAACGTAATGAGCAATGTCGCGAAAATCACTAAAAATCCTGCTGATGTTGCTAAGCCTACTTTGAATTCCAGAATCCCTTTTTGGTACGTGTACATCATGATGACATCCACTTTCTTGGCAATGGCACCGTTGCGCATCACGATGATTTGATCAAAAATACGCAAAATGCTAAGCACATTCAGCATAATAACAACTTTCATCGTTGACACCAGCGATGGCAGTGTAACATAACGAACCAATTGCCAACGGTTTGCTCCATCCATTCGAGCAGCCTCATATAACGCCGGATTGATGGCTACAATCGTTGCTAGATAGAGGATGCAGATAAAACCCATCTCTTTCCACACCGAAGTAAGCACCATGACCCAACGGGCAGAGTCCGCACTGGCCATAAAAGTAATCGGTTTTTCCGCACCTACCAGCTTGAGAATCGCATTCACAATACCGGTGTCCGGAGAAAGCATAAGAATCCACATGCCGCCAACGACAACCCATGAGAACAAATGGGGAATGTAAACAATCATCTGAACCACTTTTTTAAACCATGCCTGGAGGATCTCATTAAGCGACAGCGCAAGCAAGATTGGCATAATAAATCCGATCACCAACATGCCTCCGCCTAGCAGCAATGTGTTTTGCAGCATTTCCCAGAAAGCATGATCCTTTAGGACGGTAATATAGTTATCAAATCCGATAAAAGGCCGGTTACCAATCAATCGAAACTCTTGGAAGGAAATGATAAAGCCGCGAACGAGCGGATAATAGGAAAACACAAGAAAATAAGCCATGATTGGAAGCATCATCAAATAGAGGGCTTTGAATTTCCATACAACTTTCAAACGAAGTCACCACCTTGCCGTTAATTGTAAGGGGAGTATGTCTTGCATATGTCGTGCATACTCCCCTGTCCATATGAACTAGTCGATCAATTTCGCTGATTTTAATTGTTCATGCATTTTCTTCACAGCATCCGCTGCCGGCATTTCGCCAAGAATCGCTTTGAAGGAATATTCATTAATGATTTTCTCAGCATCGGCCCATTTCGGTGGCGTCAGCTCAAGCGTTGCATTTTTCAAAATAAGATCCTGCGCTTCTTTCACGCCTGGAAGTAAACCGAATGGATTCGGGAATTTCTTGTTATACCAGAAAGGTACGCCGTGATCCATAGCATGATCTTTCCCTGTTTGTGTAAGCTCGTATTTCCCGCCATTTTCCGTATAATCCGTATCCTTGATTCCCAAGCTGCCCAAAACAATGCCATCTTTGGAGTGCCACCACTCAATGAATTCAAAAGCGGTTTTTGGATGTTGTGCATTCACCGGAATGACCCAAACGTCCGGATCTCCACGGCGCAGCATATATTTACCGTCAGCTCCGGCGATGCCTGGAAGGCCCTTCGCTTCAAAAGTGGTGTTGGCATCAGCAATTTTTCTTGTATTGTTCAGCATACCAACCCAAGCATCCCAGTAAGTAATCATACCTACACGGTCAGCAAGGAACAGATTCCGCATTTTACCTGTATCGTTCGTTGCAAAGTTAGGGTCCAGAATGCCTTCTTTGTACAATTTGTTCAACCACTCGTATACCGGAATAGCCGCATCAGTTGAGTAGGGAACGTCCAGCTTCCCGTCCTTCTCCACATAACGTTGTTTCAAGCCGGCTCCGCTGAAGAAACCTTGCAGTTCGTACATCCCAGCGGTGCTTAATCCGTATGTATCCTTTTTCCCGTTACCATCCGGATCTTGCTCCGTGAATGCTTTCAAGACCTTGTAGTAGTCATCAAACGTTTTCGGCTCAGGCAAATTGAGTTTTTTGAGCCAGTCTGCACGAACGATCGGCATCGTTCCACCTTGGAATTTACTGAAGACGCCGTAGATCTTGCCGTCCTTGGTTTTCACTTGATCCCACTCCGACGTTGGCAAAACTTCAGGATCTTGAAGTGTTTTTGACCCTTTCACTTGATCGGTTAAAGGCATGAGAATACCTTGCTCAGTCAGCGTGTTCATCAACTCTTTGCTTACTTGAAGCAGGTCGTATTTCTCGCCGGAGGAAACAGCCGCCATCAGCTTCTGATTATAATCGGAAGCCGGCTTTTCCATCTTAACTTTGATGCCGCTCAAACGTTCGATTTCTTTCTCAAACAGGACGTTCTCTTCAGGTGTTTTACCGCCAACAACACCAGACATCATTCGCAAAGAGCGCTCTTCCTTATTCCCTTCCGTCTTCGCCTGATCGGATGCTTTCGGAGCTTCAGTTCCTGTGCTGCTGTTAGATGTACAACCCGCTGCTAAACTTCCGACAAGCAGAGCTGCCATCATCGACGTAACAACTTTCGCTTTTTTGGCTTTCATATTACCCTCCGTTATATGCGTTGTTATGGGATTAACCTTTACGTAATATTAATAAAGCGCTTTCACAATAGGCAATGAACCTTTCTTCCTGGCATCTCATCCTTATAAACTTCGGGTCGATTCACGTACAATGAGCTGTGCATCTACGATAAGTTGTTCCACCGTTGACGGATCTTTCATTTTTTGAATTAAAATGCGTCCTGCCTCTGCTCCTAACGTTTCCGCTGAAAGCTCAACAGAAGTCAATTTCGGCGACATCTCTTCGGCCAGCCTCACATCGTTACTTAACGCCACAATCGAAAGGTCTCTTGGAACGTGTATACCGAGTTCACGGGTAGCCCGCAGAATCCCTAGTGCAACTCTGTCTGTATCCGACACAACCGCTGTAAAAGGAATCTGTGCATGCATTTGCATGATAGACATGTAGCCGTAATCCATCGGTGTCGCATGCTGCTGACGGATAAAGTTCATAACATGGACATTATCATATGAAACACCGTGCTCTTCATATGCCTTCTTAAGGCCATTTACACGATCGGCTGAAACCGTCATGTTCGCTGATGCATTTAAGAATAAAATAGAACGGTGGCCTTGCTTCAATAAGTAATTGCCAACCTCGTAGGCAAGCTGCTCATTGTCATTATCGACATAGCTGATTGAACTTTCCAAGGGATCAGGTCTGCCTACCAGCACTAACGGGATTCTCATCTGCTCGAATCGCTCAATGCGCTGATCGTGCTTGCGCGGATTCAACATAATAACGCCATCGACAGGATCGCTTGAAAATTGTGTAAGATCTTCATGCTCTGGAAGCGTGTCTAGCAGAATACGATATCCATGCTTCGTACATTCCTTGATGACCCCATTCAGCATTTGAATTTCAAATTGCGTCGTCGAGCCTTCTTTAGAAATCGGCATTTTGAGTCCAACAATCATCGTCTTCTTAATTGCCAAACTTCTGGCAATATGATTCGGGAAATATCCCAGTTCCTTGGCTACCGAAAGTACTCGATCCGTTACCGGTTGAGAAATCGGTCTCTTTTTGCTGAAAACGCTTGAAACTGTTCCTTTGGAAACACCCGCAAGCTTGGCAACATCATCAATGGTAGCCATCCTTCCACCTCCTCTATGCAACTGAAAATAGCTTTCACTTTCAAATCATTAAAGCGGTTTAATTAAACCGGTTTAACGCCCTTCATATTTCCTATTATAGTTAAAAACAGACAAATTACAACACGTTTTTTATTAATAATTCGTAAAATAAGGAAAGCGGTTAACCTAATGGTACAAAAGAGGTTTACACTATTTTAATAAAATTTGAAACCGCTTACCTTAACCTTCCTTTCTCTTTGTTGAAATTCTCCTTTTTCAGACAAACATCGACATAAATCCTCATGAATTTCACCCCTTATATTCAGCGAAATGAAACGGAAGTCTTACACATACAATGGTATTGGAAGTATCCAACTTACTCGTTGCGGAGGGATTTCACCGTGAAAGCATTACTGCGGCTTGAAGATATCGGACCTGGCGGTTTTTACGAAAAAACAGAAGACCAAATGAAGTTACGTGCCGTTGCGGATTATTTATATATGCAAAAGATCCCTTTTCATGTGGCCGTCATTCCCCGTTACATCAATCCGAATCTGCAATATGACTGCACCATCAGCAATCCGTTTGATGCCATTTCCGTCAGATTTGTTGAAACGTTACAAGCCTTACGAACTCGCGGAGCTTCACTAGGCATTCACGGGTACACTCATCAATATGGGCACTCCATCAGCGGCGAGGGGTACGAATTCGCATATCCGGACTGCCTCAAAGATTGTCCGCCGGATGACCCGAGGTCTTCCCTTTCTGATAGTCTGCATATTCAGAGGTCCTATGCTTATGGCAGATTTCATATGGCCTTATCCGCCTTTCAAGCCGCCGGCCTGCGACCCGATTGGTTTGAAACGCCACACTACGCAGCATCGGATGTGCAGCGTACCATTATTGAATCATGCTCATGGTTAATTTACGAAGACAATCCCCATGACCCAACCAATCGCCAGGTGACCTATCAAATAGCTGCTTCAATCGTTGGAAGAACCTATTACGTACCAACGCCACTGGGGTTTGTCAGGGGGGATGCCGTAGAGCAGGACGTCAACAGGATTATGGATCAAGTGAATCAATACGGTGCGGATGATTTGGCTTCATTCTATTACCACCCCTTTCTGGAATTCCCGTATATTCACATTCGCAAATATGCCCCACCTTATTACGAGGAACGAACCCCACTGAAACGGCTGGTGCACCATATGCTCTCGAAAGAACGTAGCTTCTTTAACATTCAAGATTTGATTTATTCTTTTATGTCCACACAATCCGTATAGAAAGTTCCAAACTTTGGCATACTACTCTTTGTTGTTTACAGAGCAAAGGAGGTGTCACAATGCCAAATCAAAATCAATCCAATCAAGCATCCAAAGCGCAAGTACAGACTACCGAACTAAATAAATTACCGGTTCCTGGTCAAGAGGATACAGAATTCTCCGCAGAGGAAGCGGCAGAAGTATTCCAATCCAACTCATCCTCATCTTCCAATAGTGATTCGCAGGATTAAGGATTAGACAGCAAAGAGGCTGCCCGCTGGGTCAGCCTCTTTCTATTTAGGGAAATCATCTTCATAAAATGTCATATGCGGCTTCTCTTTCCTGTAGTAGGCTAATCGGTCTTCCAGGCTGCCGGTATGAAATTCGAATTTATGCCCGTCCGGATCAGTGAAGTAGACAGATCGCTTATCTTGTTCATCTCTCTCCCGCCCTGGCAGTATACTGACCCTTAAATGCTCCAGCTTTTCCAACACAGCATCGAAATCCGCCTCTTCTACTGTAAAAGCCATATGGGTATATGAATATTGAATCTCATTCCGTGGAATTTCCTTCTCGACATTCAACGCCAGCCATATGCCGCACAAGTCAAAGTAAGCTAAGTTTCTCCCTTTGACCAAAAGCTTGGCTCCAAACACTTCCTGATAAAATGAAATCGATTTATCTAAATCCGTTACCGAAAAAAGAAAATGGTTCACACTTTTGATATTCAACGCTTCTTCCTCCTTTCACCTGACATTTTCTATCGCTGCATGAATGATTCCTGCCTTCTAGGGCATATTAACGAAGAAAAATTCCAACAATTAGGAGGATGCTCCATGTCAGATCAACAATCCGATCAACAACAAAACGAAGAAATCCAGGCTCATAATGCCGTGGCGGATGCTCTGCACAATCTGAACGTAGCCCAGACCGCCAACAATAATCGCCGGCAGGTGATTCAAGGTGCGCAGGAGCAGTTAGACGCGGCGCATGCACAATTAGCTGAAGCGCGTACTACGCAATCATCTGCAAGCAATGAGGATGACGAAAGTCTCTCCTGATGTCACGCAGCAATCACAGCGGCGAATACCCCTCGACACCTGTTCGAGGGGTATTTTATTCCGTGCCGATAAATTGAAGTTCCTGCATGTATCTTCTCATATGTTGCTTAACCGGATCAAACTGAATCGTTCCGTTCCTAATCTGCACAGGAACAGCTTGCTTCAACGGGAGCACCTTGAACTGCGTCATGTTTTGGTAAGAGGTAAATGTCGGAAGAAAGGACGGATGGTTCAGCGTAATGATCTTCTCTTTCCCCATCGTTTTGACGACGTCAATCGTTGCCATTCCGCCTACCCGCTTGGCAACTCCGCCTTGGGCGGATATAAAATTGCCTAACGAGTACAGAACCAGCGTTTTGTGGCCATTACTGCCTGATACCCAAGCAGGCGGCTGCAATACATGCGGGTGATTTCCGATGACGATATGAACACCGTAGTCCGCCAGCTTTTGAGCCAGCGCCATCTGACTCTCATTAGGTAAAGTTTCGTATTCTGTCCCCCAATGCATAGCAACCACGACAACGTCGGATATCCGCTTGGCTTGTTCGACTTCTTGAGCCATCTGAGCAGTATCGATGCGATTAACCAAATACCCTTTCCCTTTCGGATGGGGGATGCCATTCGTGCCATAGGCGTAGCTCAGAAACGAAAACGTGATGTTATTTTTGACCATCGTACGAATATGCTTCTGATCTTCCTTTGATTTAAAAGATCCGGTATACGGAATGCCAAGACGATCCCAGTACGACAGAGCGCTTTGAATCACTTTTTCCCCGCGATCCAGCGTATGATTATTAGCTACTGTAACCAGGTCCACCCCGGCCGCTTTGAGAGCATCCCCAACTTCCTGCGGACTATTGAATGATGGATAACCGGAAAGTCGCAGCTCTTTCCCCCCAATCATCGTTTCCTGATTCGCCACCAAAATGTCAGGCATACGCAGATAGTTCTGCACATCTTCAAACATTTTGAAGAAGTTATACGTGCCGTCCTTTTGCTTCGCATCTTGGTAGATTTCGCTGTGAATGAGAACATCCCCGATGGCTCCCAAAGTGACTTTACTTACCCTAGGCTCCGATACAATCGGCGGAATCGTTGGTACCGTTACAGTCGGTGGCTGATCGCGCTTAGCTTCTGTTTTAATTTCTCGCGTAACTGGAGGCTCCGATTCTTTATGAGCAAGAGGGTTTGCTCGATAGAAACAACCAGTGGTTAGAGTTAACAAGAAAGCTATCACAACAACGCGTTTCTTTTGCAAGCGGAACCCCTCCTGCCAGACATTTTCCAATAGTATGCCCTAGTAAAATAATTTCCTCCCACTTGATTAGCCGTTTATCAGCTCGTTTGTCTACCCTCCCGATACTCCGTAGGCGTTCGATTCGTAAGCGTTTTGAATACGCGATTGAAATGGCGAATGTTCGTAAATCCTGTAGAATCCGAGATCACCTGAATCTTCTCATCAGAGTGAAGCAGCATAGCTTTCGCTTTCTCAATCCGTTTTTCCGTTAAGAAATCGATAAAGGACTGGCCTTGCTTGCTTTTAAACAAAGAACTCAAATAAGAGGGGTTGAGATAGACGATCTCCGCCATCATGTTCAGGGTAATGGATTCCGCGTAATGCTCCTCCACATACCGCACCACCAATTCAACAGGGCTAGTCACGAATTTCTTTTTACGGTTCACCATGCACACGCTCAAATCCCCCAGCAGCTTCTGGCAGCGCTCGCTTAACTCTTTACTGGACGAAATCGAATAAATCTCCATCAATACCTGCTTCATATCCGTGCCTTGCAGCCACATCTTCACCACGGTTAAATTCACGGCCAACTCGTAAAAATGCAGCAGCATTTTACAAATTTGCTCATGAATCAGCTCGGGATCCCTCCATTGCTGGCAGAGCTTGGTAACGAATTGATCGGATTGAAGATGCACATTCGCCAAATCGCCCTCCTGCACATACTGATTGAGCAAATTCCAATCGGCAGTGTGCCATTCAAGCTTCTCCATCGTCATTTCAGCAATTGTATCACTGGAATGAAGGCGGTCCCCGCCAATCACTAAACGGTAGAGCAGAGCCAAACCCGCTTCCTTATAGGACTTGGAGATCGACTCCAAATCTTTCACAGGACTTCCGAGCCCGAATGAAATCGTAAAATTGGACTGCCCACGGATTCCCTTACGGATTCGTTTGGTTAATTTCTCGATGTCAGCAAACGAAGCCGCCTTATCTTCGTGATTAATTAGCGCGACAACTTCATTCTCATTTAAAATGAACACATAACCAAGCAGCGGCTTTTCGATGCTCTCCTGTATAAACTGCTGAATGTACACAGAAAATAAGGATGGATTTAACTGGTAATACCTTTCATCCGTGACGGATTCACGGTCCAGCTTGGCTACCAAACAGCTTATGCAGGGAAGCGAAAACTGTACGCCGACGTTATCGAGCAGTTCTGTTTCTCCATGTGAAATGTTTCCTGTCAACAGTCCGGCAAGCACATGCTGACGCATTTGATTCTGAACTTGCTTGTCTTTCTTGTTCGTCGTCAATTGTTCCTTCCCAAGCGCGATTTCAACCTGGAGCCTGTCCAGCAAAGTATAAAGCTCTGCCCGTTCGAAAGGCTTCATCAAGTAGTCCTTCGCCCCTAATTTAAGCGATTCACGTGCGTACTGAAAATCGTCATAGCCACTCATCACCACACAGGAAATATGCGGATATCGCTCTTTCACAATGTATTGCAGCTGTATGCCATCCATGCGGGGCATTTTAATATCCGTAATAATCAGGTCCGGCTGCAAGGCTTCAATTTTCTCTAAAGCTTCCACGCCATCTTTGGCTTCGTCAATAACCGACCATTGGGACTGCATATCAGCAATCATTAAACCAATGCCTTTGCGGAAGATGGTTTCATCATCCACGATAAGGAGCTTAGGCATCCAGTTTGCCTCCTTCAAGTTCATCTGCGAGGAGTGGTAATGTGAGAATAATCGTCGTTCCTCGGTGTAATAGGCTTTCAATCTTCATCCCGTATGGATGGCCATAACGAAGCACAATCCTCCGGTGCACGTTCATTAATCCGTGCCCGCCTGTTCCCTCTTCGTTTGGGGTGAAATCAAATTGTTTCTGAAGCACTTGCTGTAGCCGGCTTTCACTCATCCCCGCACCATCATCCTGAATGATAATAACCATTGTGTCATCTTGCTTCTTACCGCTGAGCGTAATGGTCCCGTACCCGCTTCCTTTTTCAAAACCGTGCACAATACTGTTCTCGACGATCGGCTGCAAAATAAACCGAATCACCGAATAGACAAGCAATTCAGGCTCGATATCGACCCGAAATTGTATTTTATCCTCGAAGCGGATCTGCTGGATAGCCATATAACCTTTCACGTGTTCCAATTCCATGTTCAGCGGCACTTGGCTTTTATGGCTATTGATGCTGTAGCGCAGCAGCTTGCTTAAATTATTCGTCATTTTGACAACTTCACGATTGCCTTGAATTTCAGCATACATGCTAATGGAGCCCAAAGTATTGTACAAAAAATGGGGATTAATCTGGCTTTGCAGCGCAGATATTTGCGCATTCTTCTCTCTGATTTCCGATTCGTAAAGCCGGTAGCCCAGATCACTGAGCTTCGAGACCATGAGGTTAAAAGATTGGCTTAACTGACCGATTTCATCCCGGCTTCGAATGGGAATCGAAACGTCCAGATCGCCAAGCACCACTTTTTTCATGAGATTTCGCAGTTCGCCAATTGGATTTGTGATACGAAAAGCTAAGGCTGTAAACAGAATGACAGCCAGCAGCAAGCAAACAACGCCAATCAGAATGATGTAATTCCTCACATTCACGGTATCCTGAAGCAATGACGCGAGCGGCACCATCTCAATCATCGTCCATCCGGTATTCGGCGAAGTATAGTAGGATAACAGCTCTGTATCCTTACCTTGCTTATAGATAACTGTGCCGGTACCCTGATATTGCTGCACTTTGTCCAAATCTACCCAAGTATCAGCGCTTTTATAAATGAGAGCCCCTTCGCTGTCGACAATCATCATGTTTTTCTTGTCATTGGAAAGCGTCTCGATTTTGTTGCGAATGATATTTTTATCCACATCCAAAACGAGATAACCAAGAACCCTACCGGTATCTACACTGCGTATCTTCCTCGCAAAAGAGTACACCTGATTCGTCGTATCATACGCGTTCTTATTGTACGTGCCGATATAGACAACCTTCCCTGTCGTGGAAACCTTGGGGTACCAAGGTTCATTTTCAGCCTTTTTCATGGAATAATTTGCTTGTTCCTCTAACATGGCCGTATAAGTGCCGCCTGATTGGCGATACAGCGTTAATCCCGATATATCTACACGTCCATTGGCATACACACGCTTGGCGAAATCTTCTACCGTTACCCGATCATCAAACGAGATCGTCGTTTCCGTCCCCTTATTCGACTCCAAATATTTCACAATATCCTGGGATTGATATGGCAATAAGGTTAAAAGATTAAGCTCATTCATGTACGTGTCAATGTTAGCCATTAACTCTTTCACAACGTCCATTTGATATTTGCCTGTGTTTTTCTGAATCGAAACCGAATAGCTTGTAAACGTCAAATAGCTGGCTATCCCGAGCGGTACGGCTATGAGGATAAAGCTGATAACGATCAATTTGGTGACGATCGGAAGATTCTGGATCCACTGCTTTTTAGTCTGGAGCTGTATTCTGCTGTATTTGAATATTCGTGTTAATAATCCTTTGCGCATTACGCAGCACCTCTTGCGGGGTGGATTGCCCCACCATCATCTTTTCGAATTCGCGTACGATCTCTTCATTCATTTTCCCCTGTCTAGGGTGATTAGGAAAATATTTCACATCGTCAGCGGAACTTGCATAGTCCGGACGATACTTCAAGCTCTGAAACTCCGGAGATTGAACCGCTTGTTTCACCGCTGGAATGTGGCCGGCTTTCGCCCAGCTGGCGCCGTGCGCCGCAACCCAATTCGCAAATTTCAGCGCTGCGATTTGCTTTTTCTTATCCGGTTTTTCATGATAAGGCAAGGAAAAGGTATGCGAATCCCCCCAAGCAGCGGGATGATCGTAAATTTGCGGTATTTTCGTCACACCGAAGTTAAGATCCGGAATTTTCTCAAACGTGCCCGTCGCCCAAACACCCGTAATTAACAAAGCGGCGTTGCCCTTCGAAAAGGTTTGTACCGAATCGTTTATATTTGGAATAATGAACCCTTGCGAATAGAGGGAATTAACAAAATTCAGAGATTGAAGCGCAGAAGCATTATCGATGGCCGCTTCCTTCTCGTCATCTGTATAAAATCGGCCGCCATCTACATTCATCTGACTATAAAAGGAGTACCATAGCCAAAATGAGTCGATACGTACATTTGGTTCAGCCAATGGCGTCACCGTTGCGGGAACACTTTGTTTTATTTTTTGTAAAAATTGCAAGAATCCATCCTCGCCATTCATCAGTACAGGCTTCTCTTTCTCATCTAGAAGGCCTGCTTGTTTGAGCCAAGCCTTGTTATAGTACATCACTTCCAGATGGGTATCGAGCGGAATACCGTAATGTTTCTCATCGGCAACCGTACTTTTCAATATCGTCTGGTTAAAATCTTGCCAGTTCACACCCGCTTCTGAAGCAAGCGTATTCAAGTCCGTTAAAAATCCAGCAGGCGCATACTGCGAATATTTGGCTGAATGGACAATCGCGATATCAGGCGCTTCTTCTGTCACAATCGCTGTGGACAGCTTGGTATAATAATCACCTGAGTTATTATTAATCTGATCAATTTTTACATGATCTTTGTTCTCATTGTTGTACTGCTGAATTAATTCAGCCATGAATTGCCCGTCTCCACCGCTAAATGGCGACCAGAACGTAATTCTGAGCTTATTCGATGCCGCATCATCAACTTGTACATCCGGCTGAGAGCTGCAGCTTATGGTTAGTAAACTGAATGGAATCAGAAGGATCATGGTGCTAATTCTAGCTCGCAGCTTGCCTCTCACAGAAATCCCTCGCTCCATACATAGTGTGTCTTCATTATACAAATTGGCCCATCTGAATCCAATGACCTATTTCCACCAGACATGGACATATTTTTGGATCCCCAATAAATTGCAAAAAAACATCCCCAATCCTGGAGATGTTTCGATTGTTATTCACCGCTCGGCACAGGGATAGGGACTCCCTCTGCAATCGGTACTCCGAAATCAGGAGAACCGTCCGGATGCCACTTGAATGGCTGCATACGTACATTGCGATTCCAGCCAGAGCCTTGCGTCTTCGCACCGTGATACAGAATCCAATCCTCTTTGCCGTCCGGCGATTTCGTAAAGGAGCTGTGGCCTGGCCCGAATACCTGGTCTGTTTTGGAAAAAACAGCCTGCTCGTGCTTTTTCCATGACGCCGGGTTCAACAAATCACTTTGCATCGCAGCGCTCAGCATCCCTAAACAATAATCATCCGTCCAGCTGCCACTTGCTGAGTAAATGACATAAATTTGATTCTTATGCAGCAAAACCTGTGGACCTTCATTAATGGTTGGTGTACCGTTTAATTCCCAATCATACGTAGGCCTCGAGATTTCCACAGGCTTGCCTTTAATGGTGTAGGCATTACTCATTGGAGCAATGTACAAGTGCTGACTGACATTGACCGTTCCTTCCCAACCGGACCATATGAAGTATAAGGAACCGTCCTCTTTTTGCAGTGTCGTCCCGTCAATTGCCCACTTGCCTGCTGTATCCATCATTCCTTTATCCACATATCGGCCTTGCGGATCATCCGTTTCTGATTCCAGCACGAACATGCGATGGTTCTCATTCTGGCCATCATCAGCCGCATAATAGATGTACCATTTTCCCTGCAGATAATGCAGTTCAGGCGCCCAGATGTTTGAAGTATTAGGGCCTGATACAGGCGGGAACCACACGTCCTTATATTCGGCGTCAGCGAGCCCCGTCAGCTTTTGCGATTTCCACACTCTAATGGAGTTACCTGTCGTATGCGTATAATAATAAGTGCCGTCTTTCGAAGTCACCCATGGGTCTGCTCCGTTATCGAGAATTGGATTCGTAAATGTCTTCGTCATGACTTCTTTTCCAGCCCCTTTCGTGCAACCCGCTGTAAGCAGGAAGCAAATGAACATCACAATAAACATGCGCACCTTGAACACACCGCCCCCGAGAAACAGCCTTGTTACTGCTTAACTCCCGTGGCTGTAATAGATTGGATAAATTGTCTCTGCCCGATTAGAAAAATAAGCAGTGTTGGAAGAGTCGACAGTGTGGCAAGTGCCATTAATTTACCATACGATTGCACAAAACTTCCAGTAGCCATAACAGCAATTCCCGCAGTGAGCGTGCGCATTTCCAAATCGGTTACCGTAAAAAACGGCCACACATAATCGTTGAAAACCCCCATAAATGTGAAAATGGCTAATGTTGTTACAATCGAAACAGAAGACGGCAGCAGAACGGACGTGAACACATGCCATTTGTTCGCCCCATCCATTTTCGCAGCTTCAATAATCTCGATCGGGAACGATTGGAAAAATTGAATCAACAGAAATACGCCAAGCGCGCCGCCGGAATAAGGCAATATAAGCACATAATACGTATTGATCAAATTTAAGTTACTGAAGTTCAAGTATTGCGGAAGAAAAGAAATAATGCCTGGCACCATCAAAGAGCCGACAAACAAGGAGATTAACGTCTTTTTAAAAGGCAAATCAAGCTTCGTTAACGCGTACGCTGCCATCGTGTCCAGTAGAATGACCAAAAAAGTTGCAGCAAATCCCACAATAAATGAATTGAAAATCCAACGGAAAATCGGTACCTCGACGTCACCGCCGACAAATATCGTATGGAAATTATCCCAAGTAAATTCCTGCGGCAACAAATGAAACACAGGAGACATTACTTCTACGTCGGTTTTGAACGAATTCGAAAACATCCACAGAATTGGCAAAATGAATATGATGCCTAACACACTTGCCAACACTACATAAAATAGCTTTAAAGATTTCAACGTCCTCTACTCCTTTCTGTTCGTGACTTTAAATTGAATGACCGATACAATCATGATCGTTAATCCCATCAAAATGGCCATCGCCGATGCCGAGCCAATTTCCCGGGCTGTATAAGCCGTTTGCAGAATGCCCATAAGCAGAACGTTGGTCTCGTCCCCGGCGTTGCTCATGAGATTGGGCTGAGCGAATACATTATAAGAAGCAATCGTGGACGTAATCAGCACAAAAATGATCACAGGCCGGATCGATGGCAGCGTGATGCTTCTCAGCCTTTCCCAACCATTTGCCCCATCTATTCTGGCAGCTTCATACAGATCCTCTGGAACGCCATTAAGCGCATTGACAAAGATAATCATATTGAAACCAATCGTCCACCAGAGCGTAGCCACGACCAACGCAATCCACACAAATGGTTTGTCCAGCAACCAAGGGATCGGGTCAAATTCATGGATCCCCATCTTAGCCAAGAGTAAATTGATGAATCCACCCGTAACATCGAACATCCTTTTCCAAATGACTGCCATCACGGTAGCCGAAACCGCATACGGAATGAAGTAAATCGAGCGGAAGAAGGAGCGCAGTTTGGCGGGAAGCGCGTTTAACAATAAGGCAAAGCCTAAACCCACAAGAACTAAGAATGGAACAGAAAAGATAACAAATTTCAAAGTCGCTTTCATACCGATAAAAAAGAGATCATTTTCTTGCGTACCCTTTGTGAAAATGCTCTTATAGTTGTCCAGTCCAACAAAAGGATGTACGGGATCAAGCAGGTTATATTGTTTTAGACTAATCACAAAACCATAAATAATCGGAATCAGCGTGAACGCCATAAAGGCCACAAAATACGGAAGTATGAATAAGCTGGATGTCAGCTTTGATTTCCAAGAGGATGTTGTAGGCAAGGGCTTCCCCTCCTTTTTTTAAAATGGCAGACGGGTAACGTGTACCCGCCTGCCTTCGCTCAGCCTTATTTTTTGTTCATCGCAATCGTGGATTTCGCAGCTGCATCATCAAGGGCAGCTTTTGGATCCTTTTTCCCTTGCAGCGCATTCGCCAGTTCACTCCAAATACTGTCGGAGATTGGGCCCCAGTTCAAAACTTTAGGCGCAAATTGCACATAATCAAACTCTTTGGCAACTTCTGTTTGCTGTTGTGTCATTGCTTTAAACGCTGCGCTGTCGCGAACGACTTTGGAAGCAACGGCCTGGCCGGACTCGGCCCAATCGATGGAATTATTCGATACATATTTCAAGAAATCGCCGACACCAGCCAGCACTGCTGCATCCGTCGTTGATTTAGGAATGACAAAGTTGTGCGAACCGGCGAAAACAGCTTTTTTCACTGTACCTAATTGCGGCACCTCTGCAACGCCATAGTTCACTTTCGCTTTATCGAAAGCGTCTTTCGCCCATGGGCCGTTGAAATGCATGGCGCTTTTCCCTTGTTGGAACAAGTTGAAATCGCCGTCCGCCGCCACCGTTGGCGGGGAAACTTTCATCGTGGTTAGGCTTCTCATGAAGGTAACGGCCTCAACGCCTGCCGGTGAATTGTACGCAATGTTTCCTTTCTCATCCAGGAAACTGCCGCCATTTTGGAATAAGACCGTTGGGAATAAGAAGTTCTGAATCCAGAACGTTGGCATCGCCGCTCCCCAAATCCCTTTGGACGGATCTGTCAACTTTTTCGCTGCATCAACAAATTCTTGACGATTCGTTGGAGGAGCCGTGATACCTGCAGCTGCGAACAAATCTTTATTGTAGTACATCACTAATGGGTGAATATCCAACGGAATGCTGTACCATTTGCCATCTTTGGTCGAATAGTCCACCGTTGCTGCCGGAAAGTTGCCCTTATCCACACCTGCGGATTTAGCCACTTCATCTAACGGCTGCAGCAAATCTTTGGCAATATACGTAGGCGTTTGGTCAAGATGCATAATGGCCACATCAGGAACCCCTTTTTTCGTCGCAATCGCGGTATCCAACAGCTTGTAGTAGTCGCCGTTAGGTTGAATCGTCATTTTCACGTTGTATTTGTCTTGTGATTTATTATAATTGTCCACAATTTTCTTCATAAACGGACCGTCATTACCAGAGAAAGGGTTCCAGAAGTTGATCGTAATTTTCTCACCGCTTTTTGCCGGTTCTGGCGCTTTAGTCGCTGCTGCTGTTGAAGCAGCTGGTGCTGTTGTCGCTGCAGCAGGTTCAGCTGTTTTCGTGGTCGAGCATCCCGACAAAACCATGGCAAAAGAAATACAAGTTAAACCGATCACTTTAAAGTTGTTCATTTTCATCCTGTTTTCAAGCTCCCTTCAATTTAAACACAGATTATAGTAGTTGCATCTCAGGACCCTCTTGTGTCAAAATTGTAGTGATGATTGAATTTCGCCAAAAATTCAGTCTCACTACCGACGAGCGATAATAAGGCGTGCCCACACCAATGGACCCTTTTATCGCTTTTTCTTTGTCGATCCCCCTCTTCCATTTCTTACCCGCAACTTAACTATAATCATTTCAAGAAAACGTTACCATGACGATATTCAAGAACCTTTGGACATATTTTCAGATAAAAAAAGCCTCGAGCTATCGCTCGAAGCCTCCTCGCCCACATCCATCCCTTTTGGAAATTAATTAGGATTTCTGATGGTTTGTATAAATACCAACGACAGATAGCAACGCAGCAACACCATTGGCAATCGCGTTCATATCCGCATCTTTAATAAGGTCCATTCCATATGCGTCCAAAATCAATTTGGCAGCACCGATCAAGCCCAAAGTTAACGTGTAGTAGTTTACTTTCATCTCTCTCACCTCCTATGAAAATAGGATGCTATATTCTATGAGAGAGACTTGGCATCGGACATGTCCAAATGACAGTGATGCAGACGCACAAAAAATGCCGTCACCTCATACAAGGCGACAGCATGCCACTACTTATGGCGAGACCGCTGGTTTAGCGATCGCATTATATTTGGAAGATACAAACGTTTCCGCCTTAGCTTCAGTAATCACTTGCGGATACATCATGCCTGGCTTTGGCTGCTGAATCGTGTACCGAATGACAGCCTGCCCATCTGTTTGGAACTCAATAGCCTGTATAGCAAGGCCGTATCCGGGACTCGGCATTTCTTTGGACAATGTCACTTTGTTGACTTCGTCATTCACCTTCTCAACTTTCACCGAAACCTCTTCAACCGGGGCCTGGTTCTGCGCATGAGATTCTACAAATTGAATAGCCTGATAAACCCAGTTGGCTGCTTCGCCACGTGTAAGTTCAGCTTTCGGATTGAACCTGCCGTCACTATCCAGCTGTGTGATTTTGTACAACAGCAATCTTTGCAGAGTGCCCTGGTAATTGATGTTGATTTGATCCTCATCCTTGATCACAATAAACATTTTAACAAGCGGGAAATTGCCTTTTGTTTCAAGAGCGCGGACTAATAAATCCCCGAATTGCTCACGTGAAATGGTTGCATTCGGATTCACATCCTTGGGAATGTCCAGTCCGTTATAATGAGCAATGATGAAGGCATCTGCATACCAAGCATCATTTGGAACATTCGTGTACGTATCCGATGCCAATGGCTGTTTGATGAAACGTATCGTATCCATATTCAAATTCAAGCCTTTTACAATCATTTGCACGCTTTGCGCATAGCTGATTTTCCCTTTTGGCACATAGTGCTCGTTGTCAATTCCGGATACAATCCCGCGGTCTTTCAGCGCCATAACAGCATCGGATTGCCCCTCTTCCAGATCAGAAAAGGCAAATGCCGAACTAAAGGTCAATGAACTGATCAACAAGGACGTAAATGTGATAGCGGTTAATTTTTTCATCCTCATTCTCTCCTTTACTATTTTTGTGATGACTCGATCTGTAGTTACCCTCTTAACGTGATCCGTTCGAAAAATGTTGCAAAATTTCCCATGAAAACTCATCGTTCAGCCAAGCAACCGAATCAAGTCCGCTTTGATCGACTCATCCATCATCTCGTTTCTTGCAAGCTCTATTATGATTTCTTCGTTCCTGTCTGTATGTTTCAAATAATTGTACAACAGCTCTGCCTTAGAGTCCCGCCCCATCATTTTATAAGCCACATACCAAGTTTCAGGCGCGCTCAATGGGATGCCCTGCCAAGTGCTCCCTTCCCTTTTTCCAAGAGGCAACTTCACGATCCCTTTTGTGCTCCTTAGTGCGAAATAACCAATAAAATCAATAGATAAGGGGACAACCTGGATCCGATATTCGCTTGCAAAAAGACCCTCTCCACTTGTCTGTTCCTGCCAGGAATACCCTTGAATAGCCTCAGTAAGCTTTTCTTTCGGACACTCCACTAGAAGATCCCAATCATTCATCTGCTCAACGAGCCCCAAAGCGTGCAATAAACCGCTTCCGCCTAGCGCATAAGGAATACCAAGCTCAGTAAGTTTATCTGTTATCCGTACAAGACCTTTTTCGTCCATTTATATTCTCTTTTCCCTATGTAGTATTTGGTTTATTTTGGAATCTCAATCATATAATGATCTTAGTTTCTGAGGACAGGCCGATGTCCTGGAGAGGAAGACCAAGGATGCAGAATTGGTTTATCATTTTCATATACAATTTATTTACCAACGTCGATAACGCCATTATGATTCAAAATTCCCTTAACCGATATAGCCTTAGAAGTAAATTCAAATTGTATCTTCTTGGGCTTTTATGCTTGCTGCGCATCATCTACATCGCTTGTGTCCAATCCTCGTATCGAATTCCTTATATCAACTTGGCTACAGCCGCTATCATGTTATTTTTTGCGATTCGAATGGTCCTGCCCAAGAATCAAATGAGAAAACATTTCTCATTATTATGGATTTTCAGCAGCGTAGCTTCTTTAGATCTAGTCATGAGCATCGACAGTATTCTGCTATCGGCCAGACTTTCGGATAATGTCGCTTTTATCGCAACAGGCGTGCTCCCGGCTTTGTTTCTTCTGTTCTTTTTCTCCTCCAAAATGGAAATGTTTTTTTTCAAGATGCCTTGGCTCGAAATCGTCATAGCCGGCTTACTGGCGCAACTAGCTGTTCTGCAAATAAAAAAAGAACCAGGTATCCTGCTGCTGCTTCAAGAGGAATGGTTCGATTTGGTGGGCATCATTACGATGTGCGTGATTTGCGCGGTGGGTTGGTTTAATTACTTGAGAAGCCGATCTTACCCGATGTAACCGCCATCCCTTCGATGGGAGGACTCATTTACAGCTAGCTAGTCTTAAAGCTTCAATAGTGCCAAAGCACCTTCGTGTTCAGGGGCAAAACTTCGTGTAAGCTCTGCGTATCGCCTAGCAGCTTCGACATTCCCGACCTCATAATAGCAGATCGCCATATCATAGAGGACATCCGGATTCTGATGGTACGCTTCTTCCGTTTTCTCGAAAAAGACACGGGCATCCTGATACATCTCCATCTGATACAAAAGCGCTGCGCATTCCAAAGCCATTTCATGCCGCTCCTTCATCGGGTAGTACCCTTCCCACATCTGGTAAATGCCTAGACGTATGTCCGAGTAAACACCTTCCTCACACATCGGCAGCAGCTCCGATAGCCTTCCTACAAATTGCAGGAAAAACTGAGCATCATACCCGCACAATCGCCAAAAGGCAAGAAATTGAGGTACTTCCAGCTGCTTCAAGTAACCATCGAGCCACTCTTTCACCGTGATAAAATCGTCCGGTCCATAACGCTCGATAAATCGCCGATAGGCTAAACGAGTGTTTCCATACCCAGTTGGCTGGGTGAGCATCAACATACAGCCAATGTTCAGGTGATGATACGGATGCTGTGTAAAGAGACACAGAGCTCCTTTTTGCTCCCATACTTCGTTCAGGGCATGATAGTTCGCCGTTAACGAAAAACTGCCGTGATGGATCAGCTGCGGCGGCTCACAGTACTCCCAGCTTTCCAGCCGGTGGTCTCCTTTGTCAGCCGTCAGCAGGACGAATCCTTCCCTCGAAAGTTGATTCAACCGTTCAAGACATTGCAAACCAATCTCCGGAAATAGGATATGTGAATCTTCTAATTTTTGGGTGTATTTCGCAATAACGTTGCTGTACGCATACGTTTGTTGCTCGTATTCCTCAGCAAGCCGATATTCATACTCGACCGTTGCGCTTTCCAGCATATCAGCGGCGCTGCCACCAGTGACCTCATCGTTGAGATGCAGCGATACCATACAATCATAGACGCGCTTATCATCCACGTAGAGCAGCTCCTGCGGGATGCTATCGAAAAAATAATTCGCAATCACCAGCAGCGGTTGCTGCAAATCTCCGTTTCGGACACTGATGCCGCTTTCCGTCAAATTCAGCTCGGCATCTTGCACCGCATCGAACTGAGCGAAATCGAGGATCCCCTGCGCCACAAAAGGCCGCAAACTTGGGTGCTGCTGCCAGTACGCCAAATTTTTGAGCGCCAAATCCGTCATAACATAACGAAAAGCAGGCAGAGCCATTCCCGCCGCATAATCCCTCATGGCACACAATTCCTTCAGTACATGAAAGGCGAGCCGACCGGAGCCTGCACCAAGCTCAACGATCGTAACAGGCTCAGACAGAGAACCTAACTTTGCCCGATCTTGCAAAAAACCAAATATAATCTCCGCATAGGAGGTAGCCATCACCGGATTACTTGTGATGTACTCAGGGACTTCGTTATTTTGCCATGCGCTTATGCCCATCTCTTCATAATAGGCTCGCTGCAGCTCCCAGATGGGAGATTCACTGAACCGATACATTTTTTGACCGTTCGTTGCCATATAAGTAAACCTACTTTTCTTAAATGTTGGTGAAAGACTAAGGACAAGAAAGCTGTCCCGCCGCTTGTTTCGGGTGATCTTTTAACCACTTCAAAATATCGTCTAACGTGCGCACGGGCACGATCTGCAGGCTTGGCGCCCCTTTCTTCGCTTCCGCCTCATTCGCGGCCGGGACAAAGAAAACGTCGGCATTCGTTCTGCTAATGGTGTAGGCCTTCTGTTCCAATCCACCGACAGGGCCGATAGAACCGTCCGGTTCCATGGTTCCCGTACCTGCGACATGATTGCCGTAGGTTACACCGCAAGGAGTGAGTTGATCAATTAACGTTAGCGCCAGCATCGCTCCATGGGAAGGTCCGCCCTCATGCAATAAATAATCATGATAACTTACAAGGATTGGCAGATCATATTGCACCTCGTTCTCCACTTGGATGCCGAAGGCAGCACGACTCGGATCATCTGGATTCGTACGTGTCTTAGCCTGCAAGCTGACTTGCTTGCCGCCGCGCAGCACTATGAGAGCCACTTGATCATTGGGCTTGACCGATTTCATACGCTCAGTGAGTTCTTGGACGGTGGTGACAGCCTGCCCATTCACTTGTTGGATCACATCCCCTAACTGAATCTGGCTGCTCGCCGGGCTATCCTTGAGAATGGCTATGATACGAACACCGTCGGAGGTGATTCCCTTCCCTTTTCCGACCTTCTGAAAAGCAACCGCACTTCCCGCGGCATTCGCATCGGCCTTCATGAGCCTTACTTCTTGATTGTATTCGCCTAACGTCATCCCTAAATTTTCGACTTCAAATGAATACTTCGCGAAGAGCTTCGCATATACCCAATCGATCGGAAATGCGGGACGTTCAAACACCAGCACCCCTGAAATGTCTCCATGAACCTTACTTTCACTGGTATGTGCATATCGGTTCATATTGAGCGTCAAGCCAGGATACGTCACTAAATACTTAGTCGGCCAAAACATCACCAACATCAAAGCTACCGTTGCAGCAAAAAGACTTATACTTTTTATAGGCAGCTTGCGCCCTTTGAGCTCATGAACGAATAAATCGACAAAAACTAGCAGCCAGGTCAAAATAAATGCCCCTGCCGAATACGCTAACTTCTTCGGTACCGTCAATAAGATGATGATACAGGCCAGTCCTGCCACGATGATGAAAGCAGCTCTCACCCACATCCCTGCCTGTCTGTGCGACCTTAGGTGGATGAGTGAACCAGCGATCCAAAGCAATGGAATGAGGATGAGGACATAGATAAGTTCATCAATCATATCAATCCAGTAGATCTTAGAGCTGAGCCGCAGCGGGTCCGGTAGCCAAATCAACTCCCCCAAAACAACTAAGAGCAGCGTCAGAATCATAGCCGAATAGTACAACTTTTTCCAAAGAGCCATCCTATGCATCCTTTCCTATGTAAAAAAGTAGCTGACGCTCTCGTATGGAGAGTTCGCTACTTTTTCAACTCAACTTCACTGCTCTTTCATGTAGGCGACAACTTGATCATACGAAAGGTTTCCACCGAAAATATCCAGGGCACTGCCAATCGTAATACCCAGCTTTCCGGCTGATAATTGTTTAAACAACTCAATATCCTCGAAGGATCGCGCTCCGCCGGCATACGTTGTGGGAATCTTAACCCACTCCGCGAGCGTGCGGACTAGACTTTGTTGAATACCGCTTTGCTTGCCTTCTACATCTACGGCATGGATAAGAAACTCATCGCAGTATTGCTCCAGAAACCGAATATTTTCTTCATTCAGCTCAAAGTCACTTAGCTGTTTCCATTGGTTGGTCGCAACGAACCACTTGCCGTCCTTCTCTTTACAGCTTAAATCGATGACTAAGCGTTTCTTTCCAACTTTCTCTACTATTCTATCCAGATTTTCCTGATTAAGCTGTCCGTCACGGAAAATGTACGACGTCACAATGACATGGGATGCACCGCGTTCCAAATAATACATGGCATTCTCAGCGTGAATGCCGCCCCCGATTTGTAAACCGCCCGGATATTCCTGAAGCGCACTTACGGCTTCATCTTGATTTCCATCTCCGAGCATAATGACATGCCCGCCAACTAATTGATCCTTTTTGAACATGGCCGCATAATACTTGGAGTCAAATGAAGATACAAAATTTTCAATAATAGCTTTTCCTTCTGTGCCTAACGTTTCACCAACAATTTGTTTCACTTTCCCGCTATGTAGATCGATGCATGGCCGAAATTCCAATGACTTTACCCCCACTATAAGCAATTGTTGCTAGCTTGATTTTCCATTTATTATAGCACATTCTATTAACGAAGAACCTTTGATGATATCTCAAAATAGAAAAGACCTTCCCATAACGTTCGGGACGGCCTGGCTCGTAATATGATCTTATTGCTTGATGAATCCTTCTTCCGCCATGTATTCCTCAACTTCTTCGTAGGTTTCAAAAGCGCAGTCCAGATTACTGCCGGCATAGACATACCACAGATCTTCTTCAAAAGTAACGGCCAAAGCATGGCCTTCTTCATCCGTCCACAGCTCTTCCTGCGTTGAGTCTGACTCCGGTTGAACTTGAATCGCAGTGCTTGTTAATGATTGGATGGACTTTCGAATAATGTCACGAAGCTCTTCCGCGCTAAAATCACGAATATTGATTAACCCTTTACTATCTGTTGCATACCCCTTCACATATTCCGCATAAACAAATCCGTTGCCGTTCGGGTGCAAGTGGTAGACAACAATTTTCTTATCATAGCTGCTTTCTTCATAATGAAAATTAATGCGTCCCAGAGAAACATCCTTACGATGTAACTCGGGAAATGATTCCACAATCGCTAACTTTTCTTCTAAACTGAGCATGCGTCAATTACTCCATCACTTGAATTTTAAATACATTCTCCAATTTGCCTTCAGATCTTTTTTTCAGAGGAATTTTGATATCACGACCAAGCTCTTTGAAAAAAGTGTCAACATCGCATTGTACATTGCTTAGAACAACCTTAAATGAACCATCCTGGACAATGTTTTGATTGGCCTCTTCCGGAACGTTAACATCTACGGCGTATTTCTTCGTCAATGTATTCATATATCGACTAAAAATTTCGATTAATTCCTCGTTGTTAAAATTCTCGATGACCAGCTTACCTTTGTTCGTAAAATTCAAATGAACATTCAATTTTTGTGCCCCTTTTCCATGAACCATTGATGTATTGTATAATTATAACACACTTTTATATATTCTAAGCCTTAACATTGAAAATTAACAGTAGGATGGAGTTCAACATGGCATTTGGCATAAAAAGAGATGAGCTTTATCGATGGAAAGACGCTGTCAGCCGCGGTGAAATCGCCTTTTTAACCCACTATTGGCTTGATGATCGTTTTGCTGGCGTAAGTACCGTAACCAAGGTCGGCTGTTCGGATTTGGAACGATTAACCAACTGGTGCTTGTCCCATGGTCTCAATCCGCAATACATTCACCACAGTCCCTCATATCCGCATTACGACTTATTTGGGCCCATCCAAAAGAAAATTTTGGAGCTTGAACACCAATGGGAACAAATAGAAAGATTTCACTTATAAAAGAAAGAAAACCTCCATTACCCAGGTTACGGTTTGGAGGTTTTTTCGTCTGATTGTTGGCGTATCTGTCGTAATCTTGTTTCAACTCGATTAATAGCTACAATTGAATACTCACCGAACAATAAAATTTTCGTTTTCACTGGGATAGGAAAAGCCGGATGGTTAATTTCCAATTCATCGTTGAGCTCATTGTACCAGGGCAATAAATTCATTTTAATGACTAACACCCTATTTTTCACTATCAAACTCCACCTTTACAGCGCTATAATAGTAATTTATTCACTTTTCACTGCTAGTGTACTAGATGAATTCTCCATTTCTAGATGGTGATTATCCCCGTTTATTTAGTAGATACTTGGCATACACAAGCGGTGTCTCATAAGTCTGATAGAAGGAATCCTCCATTTTTAACTGCTTGAATTCGTACCTTTGGTCCCTCCCGTTAGCCTCGATAAACCAGATGTGCCCTGTTTTGTCGACACCTATATCCAACCCTATATCTGCCATATTCGGTAATCGTTTGCCCAATACTTCTGCTACTCTCAGGGATACCTGCTCAACGGCTTCTTTCATCTGTTCAGGCTGAAAGCCGCTCCTATGAAATAAAAGTTCGCATCGCCAAGCTTCTCCGCCTTTGCCCAAATTGGTAACCTGTCTGCCATGGGCGGCAACTTTTCCTGCAATTCCGTTTACCTGCCACTTGCCCTTTGCACCGCGCTGCACAGAAACTCGTAAATCGTAGGGCCTGCCTTGATGCGTTGCTAAAGAAATGGCTTGCTGTATGAGATAGGTTTGCTTTCCAACCTTGGTTTTGATATAAGCCAGCGCTTGGTCACGGGTCAACTTCTTGGGCTGGTTATTGCTCCAAAACAATTCCCATGTCTCATTTTCCTGCTTTGAAAGCTTAATAATCCCTTTGCCTACGGAACTGTTTGTAGGCTTGACGAATAAATCAGGAAATTGCTCCATAGCCTCAAGCAGATGCGTGCGTGAATACGACAAAGTCTCCGGGAGGTGCGCCCTCAGCGACTCCTTCGTATGCAGCAACTTGTGAATACGCAGTTTATCATACCGATTTTGACGATTGAAGACATGACTTGATGCAGCAAGATGGTTCAATTTCTTAAGCATATATGGGGAAAGCGAAATAGCTCGATTATGGATGACTTTGGGGATTGGAAGACGAAGTAGGCGGTAGCTTTTGTTTTCAAAACATAAACCAAGGGCTGACTCCGCGCTCGTTTCCTGTAAGCAAATATAAAAAAGCGTTATACCCAGTTTTTCCGCCGCTTGGTTATACAAATCAATTTGTTCATATCCGGTCTGTTTGCTCTGTATTCCTAAGTACGTTTTTCGATCCAAAAGAATGCCCACTACGTTGCGCATATGAACACCTCCACCAAAAAGCCATCCATAACACTGTATGCACTTGCTTCCTTTCTGGTCCAAAAGAACGCCATTCATGAGCCTTTTTTCACATGCTAAACCGCAAGTTCACATCTGCCAGTACTTGCCTTCTGGGGCTGAGAGGGCGAGGAAAACGCTGCAAAAAAATAAAAAAGCCGGCAGCGCCAGCTCCTTTCATTTCCAACCTATACTTTCAAACCAAAGCCCATCTTGTTTATGCTCGATCGCCACCCGAATATAGCTGACCATTTGGCTCGGAAGCTCGCTTAATGGAAACCATGTCAATTGCTCGCATTTCTCCGGCTCCATATTCGTGATCTCGCCTTTCCAGTCGTGCGCTTTCAAGAAGAAATCTACCCATTCGGAAGTCGTGTTTTTGCGATGCATCATGCCGATAATTTCAAGCTGACCAGGCTCGATATCGACGCCTGCTTCTTCCTTTGCTTCCCGGATCGCCGCAGCAACGACCTCCTCGTTGCCATCCATCCTGCCGGCCACGACGCTCCAATTGCCGTCTTGAAACCCGGTATTTTGCCGTTTTAACAATAAGACCTCGTCATTTCGATAAAATAAAATGTGTACAGATCCATATAAAATAGGTGTTCGCATGGTGATCCTCCAAGTTTTTCTTTCCGAATGAACCTATTTTATTTTACATGATCGGTCTGAAACGATAAAGCTACATCCAAGAATCCGTCTTCATTTCCATACATCGCAATATCATCTTTCCCGTTTCCATCGAAATCAGCGATAGATAGGCGGCCGTTTGTTTTACCCCAAGGTCCAAAAATGGAAAGCAGCTTATACGTATGATCCTCCGTTTGCTGATACACACGATTGGTTAAATTTCTGGGATCCCAGCGAAGAATATCTTCTCTCCCATCCCCATTAAAATCACCGAAACGAATGCTGCCGAGCTCATCTGGAATGTCCAACTCAACTTTGTCCAGTCTCCACTGCATACTAGCCTTATCCAGCTCAAATTCCACACCTTGTGAGGTATTTTCCTTAAATAACATCAGCTTTTGCTGATCCTTGCCGGCTAAATTCCGCACGATTAAATCTCGAGCCGCGCTCGATCTGAACGTATACGGTTTAATGCTTTTAATTTCGTTCCCGTGTAAATATAATCCGAGAAGTTTGCTTCGATCCTGTGATTGCCCAGCAAGGATACAATCTCCATTCGGTTGTTTCAGTTCATACAGATCGTACCAGCGATTTGCCGGGATGGACCACGCTTGGCTTCGCTTGAATGAATCTCCCGTTGACGCGTAGGCTTCTAGCTTACCGTTAGGACGCACGATCCAAAGGCCCTGCTTCTTACTATCGATTCTGCTGTTCAAAGTAAATGCCGCGCCATCAGCATACGGTATCGACGCCCATGTGTGCGATGCCGGCTGACGATCATTGCGCAGCTCTTTGTATTGCCCTTGGATAACGGACATGGCTGCCGATTTCTTATCCCACGTCACGATGTCCATTTGACCGCTGCCGCTGACATTCCCGATCTCCGTCAAAGCTGTTTTCGTGCTGCCGACCTTCAGCCTCTCCCCCGGTGTAAAAGGAACATAATCATGGATCGAATAAAATGGATATCCCTTTTGCTGAATTTGTGCGATCAACTTTTGAAGTACACTTTTATTCTCACCGGTATATTGGTAAGCTGGAATGCCATCGCGAATAACGGGAGTTCCGAACTCATCCAGCTCAGGTTCCAAATAATTGAATTCCAAAAAGGGATGATAAAAGAAAGAATAAATGCGTTCTGCAACCCCTAATTGGTTCAATATAAATTTCTCGTCTTTACCGATTGGAATGTAAGAAAGCGTCGTCGGTACATATACACTGCCGAGCGATGCATTTCCAAAGCCTTTATTCACCATATTTTCATATCTCGCGACTGGCGGATTGGGATCAATATTGACATCCGGTTGATACAGGAGCCCAAAATAGGAGCGAAACACCTTATCCTGCTCGGGAGCTGTATGATAATGCGGCGCTTCCCAGAAATGAGGTGTCATACCGGCATTGCGGAAACGCCCCCACCCTTCTTTAACCCGGCTCTCCGCGAACGCCGCCGTCGTCGTCTCCGGCAAATCGCTGACATTAAACTCGTTGCCAACGCCGGAAGCGTGCTGGCCATCACCGCGCCGCACTTCCCCTGCCTGATGCGTATAACCGTGCATGCCGATTGTACCTCGATGCTCCGAAGCCTCTTTGATAACCTTATCAAAGGCTTGAATATAGGTATCGTCCAGCTGATCGATCGATTTATCGTAGCGAGTTCCATCATCTGTAAAATTGATCCAGCGCGGAACGACGGCCATGCCGAACTGCACGTGTTTCTCATCCAAATAGTGGAGGACCGCCCTTAACTTACCTAGACCTTCAAGAGAGCTATAATAACCACCAGGGCCAATGTCTTCCAATCGGAGCATCATGAACCGCGGATTGTTATCGGCCCCTTCGACAGTCATCATGTGATATAAGCCGAGAAATAAACCACAGGATACTAAGCCCGCAATCCCATACCGCAACCAAGTATTCTTATGTAGTAATTTTTTTATCAAACAAATTCCCCCCATGGAAGCTGAAACTCTGATGCAAGTTGGCTGCGGATATGATCTTCTTTGGATATGAATTGGTTATGCTCATGCTTAATTCCTCCAAAAAAAATGATGAATGAAGGCGATTCATGCGTTAATCCAGATTAAAATTTCAACCCCAACAATATGTATACGCTTACAAAATATGTAAATCGAACACTTACTTCATAACTATGTCGGTTTTTGTCCTCCACCCCATTTTATCACTCCCTGTAAGAATTGAAAATCATAAATCCACCCTAGCGCGGTTTGACTCAGATAAGATGAAATGCTACAATTCAAACAAATTTAGTTGTATTTAGCACAAGGAGGGGGATGACTCTTGCATCGATTTACACGGCAACATCAGTGGAAAATATTGGTCTGGATCATTCTCGGTTTATTTATTTTTCCATTAACTCCGCCGATTTCCCATCATTTTTCGTCAGATACAGAAATACTTGTTCTCGCTAATACCTCGCAAGTCCTTTCGATTCAGGAGCATGTTCCTGCCAAAAAAACAATCTATACGCGCTTTGATAAGCTCCAATGGCCGTATGATGTTTATACACAGTATGAAATTACCGTTTTTGTTATTTTCATTATTTATCTTGTCAAGAAAATTTGGCTTAGATTAAAAACAATTCTGCTGTCATTCCTTAAATTCACCTCGGGTTACACGGGCCTCATACTTCCTATTTCATAAGAGCGCTATGTTGGAAATGAATGAGGAAAAGAGGAACCTATTATGTCTAACCTGCCAAATGGAGCCGTACAATTAAGCTCCCAACATCAAAAGTTGACCCGCCTCAAATTTTTACGCAGAGTCATGTTTATGATTATCGGATCCGCCTTAGTATCTGTCGCTTTAGAAGTCTTTCTAGTTCCGAATAATATTATCGATGGTGGAATTGTGGGTATTTCTATCATTTTGTCGCATTTATCCCACTTCCCGTTAGGTATTTTTCTGGTGTTGTTAAATCTGCCATTTTTATTAATCGGATATAAGCAGATTGGTAAAACCTTTGCCCTATCTACGCTATTTTCCGTTATCTTAATGTCCATCGGAACGACCCTGCTCCACCCGGTTCAAGCGTTCACGATTGATCCTCTGTTAGCCGCAGTTTTCGGCGGCATCATACTGGGAATCGGTGTCGGACTCGTTATCCGCTCCGGCGGTTCTCTGGATGGGACAGAAATCGTCGCGATCTTATTCAGCAAAAAATCGCCTTTTTCCGTTGGCGAAATCGTGATGTTTTTCAACTTCTTCATCCTTGGCAGCGCAGGCTTTGTTTTCGGATGGGATCATGCCATGTACTCGCTGATTGCGTATTACATCGCCTTCAAAATGATTGATATCACCATCGAAGGGCTGGATCAATCCAAATCGGTTTGGATTATCAGCGATGAGTTCAGCAAAATCGGTGACTCCATCACCTCCCGTTTAGGCCGCGGCGTTACTTATCTCAAGGGCGAAGGCGCGTTCACGGGAGATGACAAGAAAGTCATCTTCAGTGTCATCACCAGGCTGGAAGAAGCCAAATTAAAATCCATCGTCGATGAGCTCGATCCCAAGGCTTTTCTCGCCATTGGTAACATTCACGATGTCAAAGGCGGCCGCTTCAAAAAGAAAGACATTCACTAAACACACAAAAAGGGTTGAACAGAATCTCATCTGTTCAACCCTTTTTCTCATCTCCAGTAGCTGCTCAGATCGACCTTACGGCCGCTCTTCGCGCTGTCGATGGCGCCAAGCACCATGGCCATGCTCTTGATGTTATCGCGGCAGTCCGTCTCCGCACGGCGTCCCTGCTCCAGCGCCGCGAACATCTCATCCAGGCAGCCAGCGTGCCCGCTGCGGCCCTGCCAGCTCACTTCCGCGTCAATACGCGTATGCTCGCGAAGGAACTTGCCGGCTTGCTCGCCGCCGGCGACAACCTCGGCGTACGGTGCGCCAGCCCCGTCCCAGATGGCACTGCCGGTCTCGCCCGTCACGCGCCATTGAGGATCTATTTGATTTTACCGATAGGATTGAAACAGATCGAACATGTAGTGCATCGCTTCTTCCTCATCTTTGCCCTTGGTCAGCAAGCGCAGCGTAGTCCCCGCTCTGATCGGTATTAACAGCATACCCAGTAAACTTTTCACATCGACACAATGCATGGAATGATCATACTCAAAATCAATTGTAATGTCCGACATAAAATGTGAAGATTTGGCCGAAATCGCCGTTAGATCACTTCGCTGCAAGTCAGCGCCAAGCTCGAATTCATGTACTCTCATAGACGCGCCTTCCTTATGTTTAAAATTTAGGAAATCTCATCTCTTCTACTTAGATTGTACCACGAGTTCGGCGAAATTTCTTCCATTTCCGATAGCTTCTCCGCACAACATTTAAAGCAAAATTTGGTATAGGCATTTTGCGAACCCATGGATAATAAAATCGGTCATATGCGTTTTTCAAATCGTCCCACATCGGACAATATTCCTGTTTCATGAAATCCGACACGTCTACAACTAATCCACGGCCATCTTTCATCATCACATTTTTTCCATGAACATCATGTGGATTCAGGCCTCTTTTAACCGCATAGGCTAATGCTTCATCTATATCCTCAATGGCCTGCCTTGGAATCGGAAGTCCACGCTGCAAACATTTATAAAGCGTAACGCCAGTTAATCGGCGCAGAACTAAGTAATTGTCTCCTGCATGCAAACATTCGGAATAAGCGGGATGCTTGCCTAGTCGTCGATAGACTTCCGTTTCTTCTTCGATTCCCGGCCTGCCTGGCGCGTATACCTTAACAACAAGATCCGAATAATTGGGGTGCATAAGTACTGCCGCATAGTTACCTGAACCAAGCAATTTCCACGGCTTCGGAATATAATGGACTACAATCGGATCGTAGGGTTGTTTGCTGTATATCTCTAACTGTGGCAATAATTGATGTTCGATCTCAAGTAACCATGGCTTTAACATTGTTTCTCCAGACTTCCTTCCCCCACAAATTAGTGCCTCTCCAAGATTCTCTGATTCGTGGTTTGTTAATTTCTGCTATGTGTGGTATTATACAAAGATATTTGTGTAAAGTGAAGTGTTGATTATGCGCCTATTGATAGTTACTAGATTACGATATAAATCAAAAAATCCCTTGACCTGAGCTGTACCTAGGTCAAGGGATTTTTTTTCCTTCGGGAAACACTTCTGTAGGAGGTCATCATTCATGACTGTAGACAACAAATCATCCGTATTGGCGATTTGGCTTTCGCTGATCAGCAACATTTTTCTAACGCTCATGAAGATTATTATCGGGTTATGGTTCCAAAGTGAAGTTTTGCTGGCCGACGGACTCCATAATGCCGGCGATATTATCGCCACAATCGCGGCCCTTAGCGCGATGCGCATATCCAAACTGCCAGCTGACGAGGACCACCCTTACGGGCATGGTAAAGCTGAGGTGCTCGGCTCTGGATTTGTCGCTTTTATCCTGCTGATTGCAGCACTTTATATTGGCTATCATTCTACTATTGCCTTATTTCACGAACCTCAATCCCCAAGTTGGGTCGCTTTTACGGCTGCTGTTATTTCAACCGTTTGGAAGTATGTGCTTTATAAATACACCATGCGAATTGGCGTTAACACGAGCAGCAAGGGTCTGATAGCGACTGCGAAAGATCATTTAGCCGATGTCTACGCTTCGCTCGCTGCAGTTATTGGTATTGGTTTGGCATTTGTCGGAGGAGCCTATAACATTGCGTGGTTATCCATTGGCGATGCAGCGGCGGGAATTATCGTATCCCTGCTCGTTCTAAGATTAGCCGTGGAAATGGGCAAAGAATCCTTCGATATTTTGATGGAAAAAACAGTTGATCAAGAGAAACTTCACCAATACATCTTACTGATTGAGGCCGTGCCTGAAGTAAAACGAATAGACCGTATTCGTGCTCGAGAACATGGACACTACATTCTGGTAGATGCTAGAGTATCCATCCCTGGTGAACTAACCGTTCAGGAAGGACACGATATTACCCGTGTGATCAAAAAATCGATCATGGACCAGCACGCCGATGTTGACGAAGTTCTTATCCATTTAAATCCCTGGTACGAAGATTAAAACACAGAGCATATAAGCGAAAAGACGCAAATCAGGCATAAACCTGACTGGCGTCTTTTTTGATTAATTAAACTTCAAAGAAACGAAGATAAGCTCCATATCCTTCTTTTTCCATATCGGCTAGAGGGACGAACCGAAGTGCAGCTGAATTGATGCAATATCTGAGTCTAGTTGGTCCAGGACCATCATTAAACACGTGACCCAAATGCGAATCCGCTTCCTGGCTGCGTACTTCCGTCCTGACCATGAAATGGCTGGTGTCGGTTTTCTCTTTCACGTTGCCTTCGAATACCGGCTTCGTGAAGCTGGGCCAACCACAGCCTGAATCGAATTTATCGATGGAGGTAAATAGCGGTTCGCCTGAAACAATGTCTACGTACAATCCCTTTTCATGGGAGTCCCAGAATTCATTGTCGAAAGGTCGTTCTGTCGCACTGTTTTGCGTCACTTCATATTGCAATGGAGTAAGCTTTTTCTTGCGCTCCTCTTTGTCTTTGGCCGTGTTCCAATGTTTGGAAATAAACGCATCGCGCCCGGAGCCTTTGCGATATGCTTTGTAGCGCAGCGGATTTTTATGATGATAATCCTGATGGTACTCTTCTCCCGGGTAGAAAGCATCCGCATCGATACGCACGATTTCCGTTACGATCGGAGCGTTGAAACGTCCGCTATCCTGCAAAGTTTGCTTGGAGGCTTCCGCTTCCAACTTCTGCTGATCCGTATGTGCGAAAATCGCTGTACGATAGGAGGAGCCGCGGTCATGGAACTGTCCACCCGCATCTGTAGGGTCGATTTGGCGCCAGTAGGTTTCCAATAATTTATGGTACGAAAAAAGTTCGGGATCAAATGTAATTTGGACGGCTTCAGCGTGACCTGTTGTTTCCGAACATACCTCTTCGTATGTCGGATTACTTGTATGACCACCTATATAACCAGATACAACAGACACAATCCCCGGCAGCTGGTCGAACGGTGTAACCATACACCAGAAGCAACCCCCGGCAAATGTTGCCTTGTCATATTTACTTTGTTGAACGTTAGTTTCCATCTCTTCTCCACCTCTTTCATTGAAATCACTTCTATCATACCAAAAGTTTGCGTGATAACCAAAAAGACACCGTCCACTTGCGCGAACGATGCCTGCGGTATGCCGTTTCCTGCTTACAGGTTATTGAAAATATCTGTAAGTACAGGAACGATTTGCGATTTACGGGAAACTACGCCTTTCAGAAGTGCTTTGTTGTCGGCAAGCGTTACCTTGTATGCTTTTTCAACAGCTTCAGCTTTGCGGCCAAGGGCAAGACCCACGGAATCGTTGTTAAGAATATCTGTCACGACAAACAGGAACAGATCCAGGTTTTTGTCAGCAATAATGGTGTTAAGTAGCGCTTCGATCTCGGCTTGCTTCGCAAGCACATCGTTGACATCCACCGCGTTAACTTGCGCGATTTCCACTTTGTAGCTACCCATTTGGAACTCTTTTGCATCCAGGGAAATCAATTGAGCAACGGTTTTGTCGCTCAGATCAGCGCCTGCTTTCAGCATTTGCAGACCATATTCTTCAGCGTCTACACCAGCAATTGCTGCAAGCTCACGAGCTGCGGCAACGTCTTGTTCTGTGCAAGTCGGAGATTTGAACAGCAAGGAATCAGAAATGATAGCAGAAAGCATCAGACCTGCGATGTCCTTATCGATGGCAACGCCGTTTTCTTTGTACAATTTATTCAAAATCGTTGCTGTGCAACCAACTGGCTCTGCACGGTAGTACAGCGGGTGGCTGGTTTCGAAATTTGCAATTCGATGATGGTCGATAACTTCCACTACACGCACTTGATCAATGTCCGCAGCGCTTTGCTGACGCTCAACGTGGTCAACCAAAATTACATTCGCCGCTTCGTTCGCAACCGTTTCGACTTGACGAGGCGCCGCAACTTTAAACGTATCGAGTGCAAATTGTGTTTCACCATTCACGCTGCCTAGACGAACAGCTTCAACCTCTTGGCCAAGCTTCGTTTTCAGTGCTGCATAAGCAATTGCTGATGTGATTGAATCAGTGTCCGGATTTTTATGTCCGAAAATAAGTGTTTTTGACATGATAAGACTCCTTATTAGTAAAAGTGTAGTAAGAGTTTTCAATCTCTACCTACGATTATACTAAAAAATCTCAGTAAATCCATTACTAAACCAAAACCTTATTCATGCGTGCAAAATGATCCGGGTTATTCAGGCTTTCGCTTATGATAGCCGCGATCATCATAAGGCTGCAATTGTTCCAGCCATTTGTCTTCCAGCTTCCTCAAGGCGTCATCCTCATCGAAGTACCCTGTTTCCTTTACTTTAAGCACTTCCAGCACCTCAACTTCAAATGCACTGCTTCCAAATTCGTTCAATTCGAGTTGCAGGGCATGATTCATGTGTTTACCCATATCAAGTTCCATTCGTTTGCCGTTTAAGGAGCGTAAATTTTTTGTGCTCGAGATCCAGCGCTTATCATTCACCGTATTGCGGATTTGAAATACTCCGGATTCTTTTTTCGTTTCTTTATAGATTTGCTGCAATTCTTGTCTCCGTTGATTTGATTCCTTTTTTGTCATGGTCTCATTTCATCCTTTCAACCAATATTGGCTGCCATCTTCTTCGCGGTCCAGGAAGCCATATTCAATTAGATACCTGCGGATTTTCACATAGTCGTGATACACCGGTTTTAACAACTCGTTAACTTCCTTTTCTCCATAAAAGCGATCTTGTTCGAATCGTTTGGCGATCTCACGAAGAACAACAAACTTGTGTTTTTCTTGCTGTGAGAAGGAGGTGAGCTTACCCGATGTACCTTCCGGGAAATATTTTTTGACAATCTGCTCATACTCATCTTTTGTGACATTGTATCGTTCATCCACCATCGTAGCCGTTTTATGAATATCTACAAAAGTTGGCGCATGCTGATCCTTTTCTTTCAACAGCTCCATCATCGTTAGAAAAACTTTGGCCTGCCGCTCTTTCTCTTTCAGCCCAAAGCGATGATTGCGAATGGTCGAGGCGCTGCCAATCCCCATTGCCTGCTGAACTTCACTATCGTTCTTGCCTTCGTAGAACAGCTTCAACAAACTATTCTGATGATCTGTTAACCCTGTAAGTTTCTTGTCCAGACCGATTAAATAGTGAAAAACTGAAACATGCGCATGTTGGATATGCCATTTCATATATCGTTCTGCTTCATATAAAACTCCGCTTTCCGGATAAATAATTCCCGCTTCCGTCCGCTTTCCGCATAACAGACAGCAATAGTATTCATTCTCCTTCACGTAGCCGCGCTTCCAGTCGTCGATTGAAGTCTGCCAAAACTGATCAGACACTTCCAAAACAAACACTTCCTCAAATTGTTTAGTAATTCATAGACATTATATTATTTTGTTTATAAATATGTCAACAACGCGTGAGGTGATACCAATTCATCCCTTTGCGCAAAAAACAAATAGGGGGTAACCTTTGGTTCGGTTACCCCCAAACATATTCTTCCACTCATCCGCGTGAACTGCGCATGGCAAACAAAAGCTTAGGCCCGTCCGGCTGGTCTGACCCCGCTTCAACAAATTGCCGGTATGCTTCCGATTCCATCGGGTAGATCGCTATTTTGCCTTCTTCATTGTAGTGAACGCCCCAACCGTGTTTCTTCGGGAGCATGGATGCTCGAAGACAGGGGTGATTTTTGGCAAACAGCGCCTCACGAATTTCGGCGCCGCGCTGCTTGCTTTCCTCATCTGTAATCTGTTTATGCTGCAAATGTACCGCATAGATGAGTTCGCCCTGCGTGAATTTGTAAGGGTTCTGCGACAACAGCTCATATTGAATTCGGTGAGCCGTTTTGCCTTCCTTTTTCATCGGCGGCTCGACTCCCATCTCAACAGGACAATCCGTCGCGACTTGAATGAACGTATTCGAATAACTCATGTTTTCATCGTTATAAGGCATTGGTTAATTCACTCCTTTCCCCTATTTTTTCCATTATACACCCATTCTCAAACGGGCTTCCACATAGGCAGCAACGCCATCCTGATCATTGCTTGACACGACTTCATCCGCCAAATGCAGAATCTCAGCATGCGCATTCTCCACAGCAATTTTGCGGCCAGCAGCGCGAAACATCCCGACATCATTGAGATTATCGCCAAACACAGTGATTTTATCTGCCGCACAGCCAACATGTTTTGCCCATAAAAGGAGTCCTTCCTGCTTGTTCGCTTGGGGATGGCTGAACTCCAGAAAATAATGGTTTTCAATATAGTTGTCTTTCATCATATGAATATGGATCTCAGCGCCAAACGCTGAAGTAACTGCCGCTTTGAGGGGCTCCAACTCCTCTAGCAAACCAATATATGTGATAAGCAGTGTACGTAAATGTGGCGGACAGCTTAACTCCTTCACTTCGTTGAATCGAGGATCATTCGGTCGGCTAGCAGCAAACTGCAAATCCCCTGTTCTAACAAGCTTTTCATGCAGGACCTTTTCCCGATCTTCATGGTCTAGAGCGAATAAGAGTGGAACAAAACCTCTTGATTTGCCGATGGCTAAAATTGCTTCCGTACGCTCCCGGTCAAGAAAGTAACCGTCCAACACACGTTTATCCACGGGGTCAAACAGCAAGGCTCCATTGTAGAGGACAAGCGGGTAACGCCAGGGAATTTGGGAAACAACAGCGGTTGAGCTTTGATAACTCCTTGCTGTTGCGTAGCTGATCACCGTTCCAGCTTCCAAAGCTTCCGTTATTACACGGACCGTATAATCGGATAAAGTGGCATTTGAGCGAAGCATAGTACCATCTAAATCAGTCAAATAATAACCTTTGTTCATTAAAAAACCTCCTCATAAGGATACACTTGACACTCCCCCTTTGAATTGATAACCTACTCGGCGAGAGGTGATGGATCGTGAAAGCTTTCAAACGCCACTGGTGGAAAGCGGGGTTAGCTCTTATTGTTGTTCTGATGGGAGCCATCTACTTGTATTTGAGACCCTACCAGCCAAGTCTAGCCGCGTTGTCTGCCATGCAGTCTACTGATGAGATTACGGTCAGTGATGTGGAACAGGTCATCCGTTTTGAACCCAAAACCCCTGTACAACCCAGCATCATTTATTATCCTGGCGGCCTCGTGAAGCCGGAGAGCTATGCGACTTATGCTAAAGCGTTTGCACAAGCAGGTCATCGCGTTTATATTGTGAAAATGCCTCTGAATCTCGCCATATTCGGCGGAGACCGTGCCCAGCCGATCATTGCGGCGAAAGCGGCGGATGAAACTTTTTTGCTTGGCGGCCATTCTCTTGGCGGCGTGATGGCAGCTCGTTATGCTGCAGCTCATGCCAGCGAATTGGATGGTGTCTTTTTCTTTGCCTCTTATCCAGATCCTAAAGGAAGCTTAGTTTCGTCTAACTTACCCGTATTCTCCATCGTTGGTTCCGATGATGGAGCCATCAATATGGCGGCGCTGACAAAAGCAAAAAGCGATTTACCGAATACGGCTGAATATCACACGATCCGCGGCGGAAACCATTCGCAATTCGGCAGCTACGGCTTTCAGAAAGGGGATCACCCTGCGGAAATTTCGGCCGAGCAACAATTGGATGAAACCGTCAAACTGCTGCTGGATTGGGAAAGATCTGTTGTGCATCCTACCGAGCGAGCACAATAATAAGTTGAATTTACCGTATAAAAAAGGGGTTGTCCATCAAGTTTTCCTAACCTGATGTGACACCCCCTTTTTTTATCTGCTTTTGACGAGAAGCTCCACGGCTTCTTGAATCAACGTACGACAGTTCAATATCAGCCAGTTCATCCGCTCTCAAACCGCCTCTCATAGCTGTTGCAATCACATCGATACGTTTATCCACTCCGCTCGCTCCAACGGCTTGAGCGCCAAGTATGCGCCCGCTATCTTTGTCAAAGAGAAGCTTCATCGACATCGAAGCCGCGCCCGGATAATAACCGGCGTGCGAATTCGGATGAATATGAATGACTATATAAGGCACGCCTAAGCGGCGAAGCGTCTTCTCGTTGTTGCCGGTAACGGCAGCCGTCAGATCAAATACCTTTACGATTGCAGTACCGAAGGCACCTTGATAAGAAGCTTGAAGGCCGTTAATGTGATCCGCAACGAGGCGGCCTTGACGGTTAGCGCCCCAAGCCAAAGGAACGACCGTCTCAAAGCCTTGAACCCTGTCTTTCACTTCTGCCGCATCCCCGATCGCATAAATCGATGGATCATTCGTCTGCATATGTGCGTTGACTTGAATCGAGCCTTTGACACCTAGCGTGAGTCCTGCCTCCGCTGCCAATTGACTTTCAGGCCTCACCCCGACGGATAAAATAATCATATCCGTGGTTAAAACTTTACCTGACTGAAGTTTCAACGTTCTTCCGTTATCCATCAGTTCCTGTACATTATCATTGAAAATCAGCTTAACTCCTTTTAACAGTAAATGACTTTCGATAAGCTTAGCCATCTCGATATCCAGAGGGCCAAGCACCTGCGGGTTTCGTTAAATAACGGTCACTTCCAGACCGAGGTGACGAAGGTTCTCCGCCATCTCAATGCCGATGAATCCACCGCGAAGGATTATGGCATGCTTTGGATTGCTTGAATCTACATAGTTTTTGATTCGGTCCGTATCCGGAATATTGCGCAGTGTAAACACATGATTAGCCTCTCCCAGACCTGGAATGTCAGGTACGATTGGCTTTGCTCCAGGTGGCATAATCAAAATATCATAAGGCTGATCTTGAAAATTTGCAAAAGAAATATGCTCTCCCCGTTAATACATAATGATTTCATCGTTCTCATTTAATCTCCGTAAACGCGCGGCCGCAGATGCTCCTCCGGCTACACCGCCGATAATAACAATCGTTCAACTCATGATGTTCACTCCTGTTGATTCATATTATATACCCAATGGGGTATATAAATGTCCAGATTTATTTACGGCCTGCTCCCCATACGTTAGGCTTGTCTTAGGAAATACTGCCAAAATGTATTATACTTTGGTCAAATACAAAAACAGGAGACAAGCAATGACGGAACCGCTCCCACCAACCAATTATGAAATTGCGCAAGTTTGTTTGTTAGCCGGTAAAATTATGCTCGAAAACGGCGGCGAAACTTACCGCGTCGAAGATACGATGACGCACGTTGCTGAAGGCTTCGGCATCCCTAATTCGCACAGCTTCGTCACACCGACCGGCATTATATTCTCCATCGATGGGCCTGAGCAGACGACAAGACTGATTCGGATTTCGGCCCGATCTACCGACCTGCATAAAGTGACCGTCGTGAATGCCATCTCCAGACGCATCAGCAAAGGAGATTTATCACCCCAAGAAGCCTACCGCCTGCTTTCAGAGATCGATGCGGCCAATACCAGCTTTCCGACATGGATTAAAATACTGGCAGCCGCGGTTGCGAGCGGTTGCTTCTTAATCATGTTCAAAGGGATGTGGCATGATTTCCTACCGGCATTTCTTACAGGAGGAGCAGGTTTAACCTTCCTCGGTTATTTTAATCGCATAGTTCGGATTAAGTTTTTTGCTGAATTTCTGGCCTCATTATTCATAGGAGCGTTAGCATTTTTATTCGTGCACATTGGTTTTGGCCATGATTTGGATACGATCATTATCGGTTCTGTCATGCCGCTTGTTCCAGGGCTTCTCATTACGAACGCGGTGCGGGATTTAATGGCCGGACATTTTGTGTCAGGTGTTTCCAAAGGGGCTGAAGCTTTTCTCACGGCTTTTGCCATCGGAGCAGGCATCGCCTTTGTTCTATCCTTTTACAATGGGGAGGGGATGGTGTGAATATGCTTGGGCAGCTCGTCACCAGCTTCGTCTCCACCGCAGCGTTTGCCATCTTGTTCAATGTGCCGCGAAGCACGATCATACAATGTGGATTCATTGGAATGGTTGGTTGGATGATGTACGTTTCGACACAATTGA
This sequence comes from Paenibacillus sp. FW101-FHT12H11, assembly GCF_058790355.1. Lineage (NCBI taxonomy): Bacteria > Bacillati > Bacillota > Bacilli > Caryophanales > Paenibacillaceae > Paenibacillus > Paenibacillus sp. FW101-FHT12H11. Next base: position 299,060 of record NZ_JBYTCO010000002.1, read on the forward strand.
TTCCATTAGATCCAATTCTGTCAACGCTGATGGCCTCTTTTCTCGTCACCGTCATCAGCCAATTTTTCGCAAGAATATATAAAACTCCCGTCATTGTGTTCAGTGTCGCGGGAATTATCCCCCTAGTGCCAGGCGGTTTAGCTTATGACGCGATGAAAAACGCCGTGCTTAATCATTACGATCTTGCCGTGCAGCTGGCTGCCAAAGCCTTTATGCTTTCGGGTGCCATCGCGATCGGACTCGTCTTCTCCGAAGTGTTGAATCAGCTTTTTCGCCGCCGGGCAAAATAGCCCTTTTCTGACCTATCCTAATAGGTCGTTTCACTTTCATAGGTTTAACCTATAAAGATGATCGGATTTATGTCTTAGATTTTTCCTTCTTTTCCCTATAAAATAGTCCCAAGAAGCAAGTCTCGCTAAACAACGATATGGAGATGATTTCTATGACGGACAAAAACAATAACCAGTTGATAACGAAATTCGATGAAGTCGCCGAGAAGTATGACGGTCAACGAAGGAAGCTCATTCCGTGTTTTGATGATTTTTACGGGACGGCCACATCGCTTGTTCAGCCGCAAACAGCTGCGCCGCGCATTCTGGATCTTGGCGCTGGAACGGGCCTGCTCTCCTCGTTTATCCTGGGCCAATATCCGGCTGCGAAGCTGACGTTAATCGATCTTTCCCAAGGGATGCTTGACATAGCGAAACTACGCTTCGGTGAGATGAACGCAAATTTGACGATTCAGGCAGGAGATTATACCGCTTTCGAATCGGATGAACCATTTGATTGTGTGGTATCGGCTTTGTCCATTCATCATTTGGAGGATCAAGCCAAACAGAACTTATATGCGCGGATTTTTAAGCTGCTAAAACCAGGGGGCATTTTCGTAAATGCAGATCAAATTCTAGGAAGCACTCCTTATCTTGATCAGTTGTACCGCGCGGATTGGGAGGCGAAAATAGAGGCCACTGACTTAACCCGCGAAGCGCTTCAAGCTGCCTATGAAAGAACCAAACTGGATAAAATGGCGCCTCTCGACCAGCAGCTTGCATGGCTGAAAGCCAGCGGTTTCGCAGATGTTGATTGTGTGTACAAATACTATAATTTTGTCGTTATGTTTGCTCAGAAACCGGAAGCCTAAGTTTACCAAAACGAAGGTTTCGCCACCATGAACCACATCATCGACATCGTTATGATCACGTACCAAATTAACGCGCTGCGCAGTTTGTTCACCAATACGTCCCTGTCCTCGTGCGGCGCACGGAGCTTTCGCAGCAGAGGTGAAAATGCACGCGCAATAAAATATAAGGATGCTACCATAATAAGCACCGTGAAAACGATCCATGATGTTTTCCACGTCCATTCGGTCAGCCAAGTAAGCAAAATTCCGGTCGCTACCAACACATGTCCAGCATGTTTCGTCAGTCGTACCGTAATCCGGAAAGGCTCCAGATATTCGGGCAAAAGCTCAAACGGCGCGGTTCTTATTTTAGCCAATAACGGGAATAACACAAAATAAGGGCCAATGCTAAGTACAACACTGAAAATATGAATATATAAAAGCAAGATGTACCAGGACAACTTCATCATCCATTCTGTAGAAAAATTCAATAAAACAGTGTAGATCCTGCGATCCACACTGTTTTTTTCATCACTTATTCAGCTTTTTGAAATTCGTGTACCCATACTTTCATTTGCGGCAGCCATGGCATGCCGGGATGAATGGATAAGATACTGTCGCGGTATTCGTCAATCGTTGCATGTCCTTCGGCGATGGCATCTTCCACTGTCAGATCACCAAGCGCTTGCTGGTAGACTTTCGTTACAGTAAAAGAATTGCCCTGCAGCTCCATCGTCTCACCGATGTCTGCATAACGCCCATTGCGTCTGCAAGCTGTCTTTTGACCGGCCAGCACTTTGCCAACTTCAGCTTCTTTGGTCACAAGGCGGTCAATGGTGCAAGTTTTTGGCGGTAATGTTTCGTTCATTTATGTTTCCCTCCTTTTTCCAGTACTCATTATAACGAATGAGATCCGATTTGTCGAACGACCCGGATTCGCTACTCTCTGAGCGCTTCTTTCAGTTTCGTAGACATGCTGTCCATCGAACCTGCTGTTGGCCGCTTAACACCGCGAAGCTTGGCTATTTCCTGCTTCAGCTTCTCGTTCTCCAGCTTCAAACGTTCGTTTTCTGCGAGTAATTGTTCTTTGTCCATGCGGTTCACCTGAGCTTTCGATAAAAATGCCCCCTCCCCGCTTGCAGAGCATCACGGCGGATTCTCTCCATGCGTCAAAAGGGGGCTGACTTATTGCCTTATTTCTTGATCTCAATCGTGTAAAGGCGAGCAGACTCACTCCACACTTCGCCAGGCTCCAAGCTCACCAGACCGATTTGATCAGCCGGCATATCGACATTAGGAGCATTAACCAAATTCATTTGTGGCTCCGGACAGAAAAAGCCTTCCGTAGCGCCATTGTTCCAGATCATCCATTGTTTATAGGATGTGCCCACATCATACACCAGTTTGACGCCTTCGCGTGCGTCTGTCAATTCCATGTAATTTCGTCCATTTTGCGGAGCCGTCGTGTAATGATTGTCCATCGACTCGAAGAATGGTGACAAACCTCCGACTTTCATCTTCGCTTCTTCGCTTGAAAGCGGTTGATACTGGCCGGTTGGCAGCATTCTCTCGCTCATCTCCCAGCGGTTGCCGATGGTCATTTTGAAGGTGTAATCCGCTGCTTGCGAATTCGGTGCAAAAGGCGCATTAATCGTTGTATGGTAGGCAATCAGGCAAGGCATCGCTTCTTGACCTTCATTATGGACCGATATATGCTGCTGCAAACCGAATTGATTCAGCACATAAGTCAAGCGAAGCGTGAAATCAAACGGTAAATAGGTATATACGGAATGCCCTTCTCTTACTTTAAGCGCCAGAGTAACGCTGCTCTCGCTTTCATTTGTGCCAAATTTTTCTACTTCCCAAGGGATATCATGGACAAAACCGTGCAGATGATTGCCCGTTTTCGGCTCATTAACCGGAAATTGAAAAACTTTGCCTTTCCATGGGAACTTCCCGTCTTCGTAACGGTTTGGCGGAAATAAGACAGGAATACCGTGTATAATTGGACGTGCTTTAAACGCTTCCATTTCATCCAGGGACGGCTCACGCAGAAAACGGTATTCCTTCTCATTGTCTCTAAAAGCAATCAGGTTCGCGCCAATTTCCGGCAAAACCGCTGCTTCATAACGGCCCGCTTGCAGCCAAACCGCTTTCTCTCCTTGGAATATACCTTCGTAGGCTTTCGTTGTCATCAGTGTTATCCTCCTATTGCGATGCCCATAATTTGGACAGGCTCATATGAATTTACTTTAAAGCATGAGAAACAAGGAAGTCAATGGACGAAAATTGCGCCGATATCGACAAAAGTGACTTCTTTTCGATGGAAAAAGAAAACCGTCTTCCCACTAGGGAAGAACGGTCCTCGGTCTTACGTTCATTTGACAGCTTGCGATCCTAGCGCTTCCAAGCCGCCTCGCCCCAACGTAGTTCGTTACGGAACTGCAGCGTAGATGTATTTTTATTAATAATGACGACTTCAATGCCAGCCAGTTCCGCCCAATCTACCAATTGCTCCGTGCTTACCTCGTAAGAGAAAACCGTGTGATGCGCTCCGCCCGCATAGATCCAAGCTTCTGCGGAATCACGCAGGGACGGCTGCGGTTTCCATAGAACGCGCGCCACTGGCAGCTTAGGCATCGCTTTCATTGGTTGCACGGCATCCACTTCGTTAATTAACAACCGGAAACGGTTGCCCATATCGATGATTGATGCATTCAGCGCAGGACCGGAAGCTCCGTCGAAAACAAGACGCGCTGGATCCGCTTTCCCGCCGATACCAAGCGGATGAACTTCGATGGTTGGACGTGTCGCTGCGATCGTCGGACAAATTTCCAACATATGTGCGCCAAGCACAAGCTCCGCTCCCGGCTCCATATGATAGGTGTAATCTTCCATAAAGGAAGTCCCTTTATTGCCTGCGATAATCTTCATGACACGCGTGAGCGCTGCTGTTTTCCAGTCGCCTTCGCCGCCGAAGCCATAACCTTGACCCATCAAACGTTGCACAGCAAGGCCAGGCAGCTGCTTCAGGCCGTGAAGATCCTCAAACGACGTCGTAAACGCCCCGAATCCGCCTTCTTCCAAGAAGCTTTTCATCCCAAGTTCAATACGCGCTTGCTCACGAATCGCCTCACGTACGGGTCCTGCTGAGCGCCCCTCTGGTGTTATATCATAAACTTCATTGTATTCATCCATTAATTGATCCACTTCCGATTCGGAAATGTCTCTTACGCGCTGAACAAGGTCGCCTACGCCATAACCATTAATCGACCAGCCGAATTTAATCTGCGCTTCAACTTTATCCCCTTCAGTTACAGCCACTTCACGCATGTTATCGCCAAAACGAGCCACTTTCAAGCTGCGTCCTTCGACAAAAGCTGTCGCTGTACGCATCCATCCCGCGATTCGGGAGAGGACGGCCGGATCTTCCCAGTAACCAACAACCACTTTACGGGAAATCCCCATGCGTGCACCAATAAAACCATACTCGCGATCGCCATGCGCCGCTTGATTGAGGTTCATGAAATCCATATCAATCGTTTCCCACGGGATATCACGATTAAATTGGGTATGTAAGTGTAAGAGCGGCTTGCGGTACTCGGCAAGGCCTGCAATCCACATTTTCGCCGGAGAAAAGGTGTGCATCCAAGTAATGATACCTGCACAGTTGTCGTCCGCATTGGCATCCAAACATAATCTGCGAATCGCATCCGGCGTCGTCAAAACTTGTTTAAACACAAGCTTGCTGGGAATCGAAGGATCACGGTCAATCCCTTCCGTAATCTGTTTCGAATGATCTTCTACTTGTAGCAATGTCTCAGGTCCGTATAGGTGTTGACTTCCGGTTACAAACCAAAATACTTTTTCTGCTGAAGATTTCATGGCAATTTGCCTCCTTGGATAATGGGAATGGATGAATGTGAATTAGTGCCGGGCTTCCTCGCGGATTGCACGAAGACGTTTCATGACATCGTTCTCTCCGCGGCCGAAATAATCATGCAGCTTGCTGTACTCTTGGTAAATCTTCTCGTAAACAGCGACATTTTCTGGGATCGGTTTAAACGTATCTTTGCGCACACGCGCCATTTTTTGCGCGGCATCTACGATACTATCGTAACCTCCGTTAGCTGCACCAGCGGCCACAGCCCCGAACATGGCGGCTCCTAGTGCCGGCGTTTGTTTGGAATCCGCGACTTTAATCTCACGATTCGTTACATCCGCATAAATCTGCATCAACAAGCGATTTTTTTGCGGAAGTCCGCCGCATGCGTACAATTCCTGTACCTCAACGCCATTATTGTGAAAAGCATCCACAATTTTACGAGTTCCAAAAGCGGTTGCTTCCAGCAGCGATCGATAAACCTCTTCCGGCTTTGTCAAAAGCGAATAGCCTAGAATAAGGCCATTAAGCTCCGTATCTACCAGCACGGATCGATTGCCATTCCACCAATCCAACGCAAGCAAACCTGTTTCACCTGGTTTGTAAGCGGATGCATGACGCTCCAGCCATTCATGCACATTCGTTCCTTCTTGCTCTGCCGCAACTTGCACATAAGCAGGCACTCCCTGTTCCACGTACCAAGCAAAAATATCCCCAACAGCTGATTGCCCAGCTTCGTAACCTAAATACCCCGGGATGATGCCGTCTTCAACGACACCGCACATACCCTCAACTTCCCGCTCCTCTGTCCCAAGCAGCATATGGCAAATCGAAGTTCCCATCGCCATCACCAATTTGCCCGGTGTTACAACACCGACACCTGGTACAGCCGCGTGGGCATCTACATTCCCTACAGCAATAGCGATGCCTGGCTGCAAGCCCATTAATTTAGCCATCGATTCCGTTAATTCGCCGGCTTTGGTGCCAAGCGCCACAACCTCGCCTCGAAGCTTAGTCTCAGTGACATTTTCCAGCCGCGGGTCCAACGCTTTGAAGAATTCATTGCTCGGAAAGCCCTTCTTCTTATGCCAGATTGCTTTGTATCCAGCCGTACAGCTGTTACGCACAATATCAGAAGCGCCTGTCATTTGTGAGACAACCCAATCCGTCGCCTCCAGGAAGCGATCCGTTTGCTCATAAATGCCAGGAGCTTCATTCAATATTTGCCATACCTTCGCGATCATCCATTCGGATGAAATTTTACCGCCGTACCGAGGCAGGAAATCTTCGCCTCTGCGCTCAGCGATTTCGTTAATCAGGTTCGCCTCGTCTTGAGCGGCATGATGTTTCCACAGTTTTACCCAGCTGTGCGGCTGATTCGCCAGCTCCGGATTGAAGCAAAGCGGCTGGCCTTGCGCATCGACCGGAAGCATCGTACAAGCTGTAAAGTCGATACCAAGACCGATGATGTCGGCTGGGTCAACACCGGATGCTTGCACAACAGCAGGTACTGAGCGCGTGAGCACATCCAGATAATCTTGCGGATGCTGAAGCGCCCAGTCATATTCAAGTTTAATGCCGGAATTCGGCAGTTTCTCGTCAATCACATTGTGCGGATAAGGGGTTACATGATCTGCAACCTCTGTGCCATCACTCAAATCGACCAGAACGGCGCGTCCGGATTCCGTTCCATAGTCGACGCCAATTGCATACTTCTTAGACATAGAGAACCTCCTTCGATTTTCCAATCCCTATGTCCAGTATAGCACTTGTACGTACAAGTTGGCTAGATGAAATTTTTCCTCAGGAAAGGCGGATCGTAGACTCCCTAACCACGAGCTCAGGCTTATAGGTTTTGCCTGTCTCTCTTCCCGTTACTCGCTTATTCTCAATCATATCAATTAAAAGCTCAGCAGCATCTGTGCCTAACTCGGTTTTGGGATGCGAAAGTGTCGTTAATTTCACTTCCGTCGCCATCGCCAAAGAAGAGTCGTCAAAACCGACTAACGAGACATCTTGAGGCACTTGAAGCCCTAAGGTACGTACAGCTTCAAGCAAGTGGACAGCCAGCTCGTCGTTATAGCAGACGAAAGCCGTTGGACGCTCGTCCTCATGGCCCAGCAGCGAAAGCGCATGCTCATAAGGTTTCTGCCTTTTTTCCTCCGTTGTGTAGTGGATGACAAGCTCCGGCAATAAAGGAACCTGGTAATGGTGATGAGCGCGAATAAATCCTTTCAGGCGATTGACCCCTTGTAAGTCATCTGTCTTAAAAAATCCGGCAATCTTGCGGTGCCCGAGCTCGATCAGATGCTGCGCGGCCTTGAAGCCGCCCTCTTCATCGTCGACAACCAGAGACGGGCAGTTCATCTCCGGATAACGTTCATTGATCATCAAATACGGAATATGTTGATAGTCGAGCGAGAGATAGTAGTTGAGATTCGGGTTGCCTTCCGCGCTTTTCGTAGGTTCTATAATCAGCCCGCTTAGGGGCTGGCTTAACATCATTGCTAAACTTTCCTTTTCCTTGTCCTTATCGTTGTCTGTTGACGACAAGACAAGTCTGTAGCCTCTTGCACGTAAAGCTGACTCCGCCCCTCTCACGATATGAGGAAAAATATAATCGGATATATACGTGGTCAGAATGCCGATTGTCTGTACATCACGGCTTTTTTGCGTTTGGGGCGTTGAGACGAAAGTGCCTTTTCCCTGCATCCGGTACAGCCATCCCTCTTGCTCCAGTTCGCCGAATGTCTGGCGCACCGTTTGACGGCTCATCTGAAATTGCTCGGCAATTTCGTTCTCTGACGGCATCTGATCATTCGGTTTCAATCTCCCCGTATGAAGCCAAGTTAATATTTCCTGTTTCAACTGCAAGTATTTCGGCATTTGCTTTTCTTTCATGTTTCTTTCACCTCAGGCGTTTGATTCTGAACGTATTATAACACTCGCTTAACTTGTATGTACATATTGAGAGGTTCTCTATAAAACTCTTAAAGCTATGTAATGTCCCTGATGGTACTTCAACTCGAATAGAAGGAAAATCTACCGCTAATCTGAGCTGTTTCGGCTGTAAAGAAGGAATTAACTGGAAAAACCACCTCTAAATATTCGATAGAGGCTGAGAACTCCATCATATATTGAAATCAGCAGGAGAAAATCCGGTTACTTAGGATAAAGTGTCAAATACTGCGCAAATAGCAGGAGTAATCGGCGTTAATTACTGGGATGCGCCACCGGCTGCCTCCCGTCCTATCCCCATTACGACGTAAAAAGCAACAAAAACCCGTGAGATCACGGGTTTACTTGTCTGCGCTTCGCAATGATCGACTGATAATTAGGCTGCATATCCGGCATCTGAAGCACGTTAAAACGCTTGAGATCGAACACCTCGCGCACCTTCTTCTGAATGTGCTCATCCTCATAAAAAGCAAAAAACCTTTGCGGTCGATACGAATCGTTTTCCCAAATCCCTTCGCTTTCGTACCCGCCATAGAGACCAAAGTAGAAGAAACCATCAGGCTTCAGCACGCGCTCAACGTTCCTGAGCACTTGCAGCAGGTTATCTTTCGGTACATGCAGCAGCGTGTTCATTGACCAAACCGCATCAAACGAAGCTGGCTGCAAATCCAAAGCGAAGAAATCCATGGCATAAGCTTCGAGCCCTTTTTCACGGCAAATGGCGACCATCTCTTCAGACAGGTCGATGCACACTACCTCACAGCCGTGTTCCCGCAAATAGTCAGCTTGATGACCCGGTCCGCTCCCTAGATCCAGCACACGCTTGCTGCTGCCGCCAGCCTTATCCAGTCTGGCTAGAAAATCATTCAGCTCATCTATCTTCCACGACTGCATCGTCTCGCCGTTCCGCTGTCTAGCCTGTTGGTCATAACTCGCCTTCAGCACCTGTTTGACCCCAGCATCATTCGATGGATCCAAGCTGTCATCCCCCTTTATGCCTGTCCACAATCCAACTATTTCTCTAAAACTTGAAGTCCCGCGTTCACAAGCAAATCAAACCACTCGTCTTCTTCCAAAAGCTCTTCAACCGCTTCAATGTCCTCTTCTTTACCGGATTCACTCAAAAAGTTCAACGCATAACTCCAATCGTCTTTGCCACGCAAGCTTTGCAGCGTAATTTCATAAGGATGCTCGTGACCTTCTACGCTAAACTGCACATGACCAAGGTACCCCTCCGCTTTGCTGTATGCCATATTAGCTTTTAAAATGTTAAACATCTTCATCTTCCTTTTCTTTAAAATGTTCCTTCTGTTGTGCCAACCACGACCAGATGGACGCAATCGTCGTTTGCAGATTCGTTGCATCCTGCCATATATAGGGATTGTGATCTCTAAAATAATCCGCATGCCCGCCAACCATTGGCAAAGTTTCCCTGTGAATTGGCGCATGCTTCAATCGATGCCATCGAAATACGCCAAAACGAGACTTAATCCAGCCTCCCCAAGTGCCCAGCCGCGGAATCGGATCTACTTTTTGATCCATGGGATTGACCCCATGGATACATAGTACTCGATCCTTCAATTCAGGAGAAATCGCACATTTCGGCGATCCGATTTGGATCACGCCAAGAACGGGGAGGCCTGCCTTCATCAAAGCTCCTGCCGCTTGAATAGAAGCAACGGCACCTGCACTGTGCCCGATAAAAAGTAAAGTTTGACCAGTGTTCCACTGGTCGGTGACTAACTTGGCCAGGCTTTTGCCACCATATCTCGAAGGCTTCCGGTGGGCATTATTCCACATATCACTTGTTATTTCGCGAAGCTGCTTTTGCCGCTGCCGACTCCAATCTCCATAGGGAAAATGAATCACAACGCGGGCACGTTTACCCGCCTCTTCAAAGCGAGCAGCCAGCGCTGCGCCAAAGCGGTCCAAAAAATCCGGCGCCGTCGCAAAGCCGGCCGTTATATAGATGACGATTTCCTCCGATTCGGAGTGAACGGTCATAGATCATTCAGTTCCCTTCACGGCACCCTTCGTGCCAAATAAGTCAAACGCGCGGTTTCGCTCGATTCGTCGGCATTGCGGCCATCGGATCGTCCGGCCAATAATGCTTGGGATAGCGGCCTTTGAGATCTTTTTTGACCTCGAAGTAAGCCTCACGCCAAAAGCTCGCCAAATCCTTCGTCACCTGAACGGGACGCTGTGCCGGCGATAATAAATGCAGGGTAAGCGGCACCCGCCCTTTAGCAATTCGCGGGGTATCCGACAACCCGAACATTTCTTGCAGACGCACAGATAACGTCGGCGATTCTGTCACGCTGTAATCTACGGGAATACGCGAACCGCTTGGCACTTGAATGTGCGTTGGCGCCCACTCATCCAACCAACGCCGCTGCTCCCATGTTAGCATTTCCTCTAATATATTTGTCAAGTTAAGCCGTCCAAGGGCGCCTTTACTTGTCATCCCAAATAAATGCGGCGCTAACCAGTCTTCCAATGTTTCGAGCAGCGCGCCTTCACGCATATCCGGCCATTCGCCTGCATGATGATGATGAAGAAAAACAACTCGCTCCTGCAGTTGGCGCGCACTGCGACTCCAAGACAGAAGCTCCAGCGATTCAGCCCGAATTCCGGCAATCAAAGCTTGCACGAGCAGCTCTGGGTCAGGCTCCTGCAAGGGCTTCTCTTTCAGTATCATCGCGCCTAACCGTAGTCGCTGTCTGGCTCTGACTGCGCCAGCCGCCGCATCCCAAAGCACTTCCTGTTCGTCCAGGAGGAGATCTCCGAAAGCTTGCAGCAGATCTTCCTCCTGTACAGGGGCAGCCAGAAAAATTCGGCTTTCCGTACCGTTGTCATCCAGCTCGGCCGCGACGAGATAACGTGCGTTCGAGAGCTCCTGCAGCTCAGGCAGCACGGCGCCACGCCCGCTGCTGAGCAAAAACCGCCCTGCCGATCGCCGCTGCGCGACGCGATCGGGGTAGGCGAAGGCGAGCAGCAAGCCGCTCGCCGATGCCCGCTGCCCGCTCGGCCGCAAGCCGAGCGACTGCATCAGCCCTTTGGCCTCCGCCGTAATCCGGCGGCATAGGCCAAAGTCAACGTCTGCGCGCTGCTCCCCCTGCGCAGCGCGCCAAAGCACTTCGATGCGGGTGCGTACATCCGCATCACGGCCCCGAGCGCCCGCCAGGATGTCGCGCTCGCTCAGCATGACCGCGAGCTCGCACGCCAGCGCGCCGAGCTCAAGCGGGATGGCTTGCAGCACCATGTGCGCAAGCCGCGGATGCAGGCCTAACGCCGCCACACGTTTCCCGTGCGGTGTTAGGCCGCCGTCCTCGTGCAGCGCGCCGAGCTGCACGAGCAGTTCCCGCGCCTGCTGATAAGCAGCAGCAGGCGGCATGTCCAGCCAGACCAGCTCCGCTGGGTCTGTCACGCCCCAGGCGGCCAGCTCGAGCGCAAGCGGCGCCAGATCCGCTTCGCGGATCTCTGGCGTGGAGCTTGGCGCCAGCTGCCGCTGCTCGGTCTCGGTCCACAGGCGGTAACACACGCCTGGACCGAGACGTCCGGCACGGCCTCTGCGCTGATCGGCAGAGGCTGCTGACACGGGCACCGTCGTCAGGCGAGTCATGCCGGTGCGCGGTGAAAAACGCGGCACCCGCATGAGGCCGCTGTCGATTACAACCGTGACGCCTTCGACGGTCAAAGAGGTCTCGGCGATCGAGGTCGCGAGCACGACCTTGCGGTGCCCTGGCAGCAAACAGGGCGCCAAGGCGCGATCTTGCGCTTCCTGCGCCAGATTCCCGTAGAGAGGTGCGATCTCCACCTCTTTTCCAAGCTGAAGCGCCGCCAGGCTGCCTGCCACTCGGTGGATTTCCGCTGCGCCCGGAAGAAAAACGAGCAAGCTGCCTTCATCCGTCTGTAAAGCTTGGCGAATGCTTTTGACCACCGTGGTTTCTAGTTTTTCCTCTTGTTTCGCAGTCAAGTAATGCGTGTTCACGGGAAAAGCGCGCCCTTCACTTTGAATAATCGGAGCCTGATCCAGCATGACAGCTACAGGCTCAGCTTCAATTGTCGCGGACATGATGAGAATTCGCAGATCTTCCCTTAGAAGGGTTTGCGATTGCCGGCTGAGTGCCAAGCCCAAATCTGCATGAAGGCTTCGCTCATGGAACTCATCAAAAATAACAATCCCCACCCCCTCCAGGGCAGGGTCCGTTTGAAGCATACGGGTAAGGACTCCCTCCGTGATGACTTCAATCCGTGTGTTGGGTCCGACACAGGTATCATTTTTAACGCGATATCCCACGGTCTGTCCAACGGAATCGCCCAGAAGTCGCGACATATAACGCGCCGCAGCGCGTGCTGCCAATCTCCTAGGCTCCAGCATTAAGATCTTCTGGTTATGCAGCCATGTTTCTTGCAGAAGAGCAAGCGGCACTTGCGTTGTTTTCCCCGCACCCGGTTGAGCGACCAGCACAGCGCACGCATGGGTTCGCAATGCTTCTTTCAATTGCGGGAGAACCGACTCAATCGGTAATGTGTTCATTTCTTTCACTCCGAGCTGTCAATAAGTCTTATCATCAATTGATCTGTACGCTTTAATAGGTTTTCAGGTCCTCTACTCCGAAATATCCGGATATTTGTCGATTATTATTCGGAATTCCGCTTGTAAAAACTGTTCCTGACCCACTCAATCGTGTATACTGAAGGAATATCTGGTCACGAAAAGGAGTACTTGAAGATGAATGTACACGAAGCGATAACCAAACATTCGAATGCACAGCATCTGCACCTCGTGCGTTTTGCAGAACTGGACGCGCAGCGCGAGAGTGCGATTGATGCAGCAGTTGAACTTTGCAAAAGCGGACAGCCGTTTACCGTTGATGCGATCAATGCGGTTACGGCTCAAATCATCGCCCACGCCAAAGAAGGTATTTCTCCTCTACGTTCTTATGTAACCGAGGACATGGTACGCGATTACGTAAACAAAGGGTAGGAGATAAAATTCAATGGGAATTCTAACATTTGTAGCCATGCTAGTGATAGGATCGGCCTTTAGCGCCGGATTCTTGCTTTTGTTTAAACGTAAAATTGCGCTTGGAATCGTGTGTTTCGGACTTTCCATCGCAGGTTATATCGTTTACTCCTACATAGCGACTAAATACTTCGTCTAACATGCTTTGGAGAACCGGACGGCTTAGCCGATCGGTTCTTTTTCAACTTAAGCGAAGCTACCCTTAAATTTAGCTGTGTTCAGCACTCGCTCCATCAAATTCGCTGCTATCGTTGAGCGTGAGCAGCCCCTCACTTACAAGGGGAACTACAGGGCGCTATTTCATCGAAACAGGCTCTTTTTCACACGGAGAGGAACTGTGGGCCTCTATTTGTCCGTTTTCTTCAAGAAAACTGGATTAGGCAGTCAAATAAGGCCCTGTAGTTCCGCTTAAACGTGGAAACGGGCTGAATTTGCTAGAATAACGGCCTGTAGTTCCTCAAAGGGGTATCGTTCACTAGTATGAGGGTTACCCTACTCCAAGTGTCGCAGTAACGTTGAATATTTAGCGGCAATGGGTGTTCTCCACCGGCGCTACTTCATTCTCTTTCACACAAACAAGTCATGTTTCCTTAGCGTTTGAAAAACCAGATCATAATAAGCGGCTGGATGCGGGACCAAATCATGCAGAGACACGAGCAAACTCGTTTCTTCTTGTTGTCCGTTTCCTACTGATCGATAGCCCTCTGCATTCAACTCTCCGATTTCTCCATGCACCAAACGCTCTAACCCCGCTGCACTCACTTTAAATAAACCCGTTACCTCATCTGCTTGTAGAACATATTTGTCCAGAGATTGATCGCAGCGGTAAATAAAAACATGGCAAAACTCACGATCGATAAGATGATCAGACATCAGATCTTCTTCTGCAAAAAGTCCACAGGGTACCAGCTCATTGAAGTCCACGCTCAATCCCAGCTCTTCCTTCATCTCGCGCGCGCCATCTTGAACGGTTTCCCCCGCTGCCAGATGTCCGGCACAGGAGATGTCGAGCAGATTCGGAAACAGATCCTTATCTGGATGTCTTAACTGAAGCAAAAGCGCAGGCTCTTCGCTTTCCAGACTTACAATCCAGCATTGAAAAGTAGCATGCCATAAACCTTTCTCATGAACCTCAGAGCGTGGTGCTTGTCCGAGCCAATTCATTTTCTCATCATAAATATCAAATATTTCTTCGGACTTATTCAACGTGCTCTGTTCCTCCTCAGGCCAACCTGACAACTAGCTATCTGCGCGTTTTTTTGGAAATTTTCATCGCGTACAGATCTTCCTCCAAGACACTCATTCTATCCATTAACGTTTTGCTGGCATCTTCAATCGCCTGATTATAAATAGGTGCCGCCAATTGTTGGATCATATAGTCTAACAGTTGTTCCGCTGCTAAATTCCCCATCGTAACACCATGATCGTTTTCCATATGCTCCTGCAAGTCATTGATCAGTATATCTTTCTCTTCCTTCGGTATTTTCAACGGTTTCATCTTGAAGCTCCTTATTCGTATACAGTTAAATCAATTTCTTGAAAACGGCTGACTTCATTTACCCAACGCTCTGCAACATATTTCGTATGTACGGGATGAACATTATACGCGTCGTAAGCCGCTTGATCCGCAAAAACCATGGAAAATCCGAAATCATAATCCGTTTTGGCACTCACCTGACGAAATACTTCAAATTGCTCGACCCCAGGTATGGCCGCAAGTTCTTGCGCGCTTCCTCTGAGAAACCGCTCAGCTTCAGGAGTGTCCTTGCCAACTTGCAAATTAAAAACGACCATATGTTTAATACGCTTTGAATTCATCGTCTCATGTCTCCTTTTTTATCCAACTTCACTTATTATAGCGGATTTTGCTGGTATGAACTACACAACCTAAAGATCAGATTTCATGCACGGCTCTAAAGAGATTTTTCGCGGCCCTTCCTTATTATGGAGAATAAAATAGTCCCCAAGTGTACACGTTAAGGCTGAACGTTAATCTGACGCAGAAAGGATGGCAACGATGGAAAACAAAAAACATACAGGCAACTACAAAGGGACAACGAATATGAATGCAAAAAGTCAAGACATGGAGTTCGTGAATGACACGTTAGAAAATGCGCCTAGTATCACCCCCGTCAATTTAGCTAAAGACGATATTAACGAAAGCGATGAGGGCCATCAACTAAATCAGAAGTAATTCAGGCAGCGTAAATGAAGGGCAGATTGCTTTCCGAAACTTAATCGGTCGGCCTCTGCTCTATTTTTGCTTGCCCGAACTTGGCATCCCCTTCAGCTTGCGCTACTATAGGATGAGGGAAATGCTAAGAGGAGGTTGTCATACTTTGGAACAAGTTATCGTCGTAGGGGCAGGGCCTTGCGGATTGTCCGCCGCCATCGCTTTGCAGCGTGAAGGGCTTTCCCCCTTAGTGATAGAAAAAAGCTGCATCGTGAACGCAATCTATTTGTATCCTACGTATTTACAGTTTTTCAGCACACCGGAGCTGCTCGAGATTGGCGGCTACCCTTTCTCCACCCCTCATGAAAAGCCATATCGCCAAGAAGCACTGGTTTACTATAGAGAGGTCGCCAGAAGAGAGCAGCTTCGCATTAATTCCTATGAGGAAGTTGTATCTATTGAACCAATAGAGACAGGATTTAGCGTCCATACCGCAGATCAATTTGGCAAAAAGAAAGTCTATACAGCCAAGAAAGTTATTGTAGCTACCGGTTATTTTGATCATCCGAATATGCTTGGAATCCCTGGAGAGGATCTCCCGAAAACGACGCACTATTATAAGGAGGCTCATCCTTATTCCGGCGCCAAGGTAGCCATCATCGGGGGGAACAATTCCGCTGTCGATGCCGCTATGGATTTGCTCCGCGTTGGCGCTGAGGTCACGGTTATTTATCGTGGGAGCCATTTCTCAGCCAGTATTAAACCATGGGTCCGCCCTCTTTTTGAAAGCATGGTGAATAAAGGCCGAATCCAGATGTGGTTTGACTCCCAGGTTGAACACATTGATGAGCACTCCATCTTGGTGCGAAAAGAAAGCGAACGAGTCACCTTGGATAATGACTTCGTGTTGGCCCTAACCGGCTTTCGGCCTGATCGCGAACTGCTGACTTCGCTCGGCGTCGGTTTTCACGAAGAAACGAATGCTCCGATTGTGAATCCCGAAACGATGGAGACGAGTATTCCGGGGTTGTATGTTGCGGGTGTCGTGGCTTCCTCCAAATATGATGCGAACGAAATTTTCATTGAATCTGGCCGGCTGCATGGTTTAGCGATTACTAAACATATCATGTCCACATTTACCCTTCAATCTAGTTGATTGAAGGTTTTTTTCTATGAAAATATTTCCTATTTTTCATAGATCCCTCTTCCAATGCGAACATTTGTTTGATATAATAAAAACAAGAACAAATGTTCCATTTAGATGAGGAGGTAGTTACATGATGAACGCCAGTCACAATTTCCGGTTTATTGAGAGAGATTATTGGTACCATAAGGCATTGTGTGACACTGACCATCTGCTCCCTGGACAGATTGACGTCATGCTGGATGAAGCACACACTCACTATGCCGATTATACGTTCAAGTTCTATGACGACGGCTCCGTGATTATCATAGACAACGACACGAATAACCGAATCAAGCCAAGAGAATTAACTGGCGCCGTTTATGATTTTTACATTCGCAAGCGGATCTATTTAATCAAATATAATTTGATGGAGAAGCAACTCCAATATGCCTGAGTGAAAGCACACAAAAGGCCATCTGCTAGGGACTTTCATCCTTAACCGATGGCCTTCTCCTTTTTAATTCACACCGTGATAACGGAAGCACTTTTGGTTATGATCATTCACCATGCCAACGGCTTGCATATACGCGTAGCAAATCGTCGAGCCTACAAACTTGAAACCACGTTTCTTCAAATCCTTGCTCATGGCATCTGAAATCTCCGATGTCGCCGGCACATGACTCATGTCCTTCCAATGATTCATGATTGGTTGACCGCCAACAAATCTCCAAATATATTGGTCGAAAGACCCGAATTCCTCCTGCACTTTCAGATAAGCTTTCGCATTCTGGACGACAGCTGCGATTTTTAATCGATTGCGCACGATCCCTGGATGCAGCAGAAGCTCCGCCAGTTTCTTGTCATCATACTGAATGATGATTTCCGGGTCAAATCCATCAAATGCTTCGCGATAACCTTCCCGCTTTTTCAATATGGTATACCAGCTTAATCCAGCTTGTGCCCCTTCCAGATTCAGCATCTCAAACAATTTGCGATCATCATGGACTGGAACTCCCCATTCATGATCATGGTAATTGACATATAACGGATCCTCATTGACCCAAGAGCATCTGACCGTCATTTTATACACTCACCTCATCTAGGTATCGAACATTTGTTCTCTTTTATTATAGAACCAATGCGAACAGATGTCCAGTTTCAATTAACCAAGGGTAAGCAGGTTGTAAAATTGTTTCGTATTGTTCAGAATCGTTGCCGCCACGATGCCTGGCTCCACGGCATGCAGAAGCGATATCTGCTCAATGACTTTGTGGATCATTCGCGGATGTGTCATCTGACCCTCAAAGATGCCTTCGAACGGCCATGGTCCGTCTGTTTCGACCATAAGCAATTCAAGCGGATAACTTCGAACGAGATCACGAATTTCTTCTTCATAGAGAACATCCGGCGTGATGGAAATATAATATCCGGCTTGAATCATACGTTGAACGGTTAGTGGCGACCCTTTAAACCAATGAAAATGCGCCCTTGAAATCCCATGCTTTTCAAGAAGATCACATACGACGTCGGCATCTTCATACACCGCATGAAGGACGACAGGCTTTTGCAACTTTGCTGCCAGCTCCAAGAATCGTTCCAACAGCTGAACATAAGGGGTATAATCAAGTTGTTCCCCTTTCTCTTCCGCTTCGAGTCTCCGATAGTACGGCAAGCCGATCTCTCCCACTGCGACCATAGTATTCGCACGCTCGCTGATCCATTTTAATAGTTCCTGGAGGTCAGCTTCATGTGGAATCTCTTGCTCGGGATGAAAGCCGTACGCCGCATAAACCTGATTTGGTGCTTGTAGGCTCAACCTTTCCGTTGCCAAACAGGATGCCAAGTGTCTGGATACGGCAATCAGCGCCTCGACTTGCGATTGATCCAGGTCAGACACGATCTTCTGAGCTTCTGTTTCTGAATACATATCAAGATGTATATGTGCATCGATGGCCTTGTTATTATTCATGATAGGATCTCCTGACGCAGTAGGCCTTGAATATGTTGGCGGAGCTCGTGAAATTTCGGGTCCATCATCACTTTTTCATGTCTTGGCCGTTCAAATGGCACAACAAATTCTTCGAGTACTTGTGCGGGTTTGCTCGAGAGAACATAAATGCGATCCGAGAGAAATATCGCCTCTTCAATGCTGTGTGTCACAAACAAAATGGACCGTTTGTTTTGTTCCCATATATTTAGCAGCCAAGACTGCATCGCTTGCCGTGTTAGTGCGTCCAAGGAGCCGAACGGCTCATCGAGGCACATGACCTCTTGGGGGCTCAAGAGTGCCCGCAGGAAAGACACGCGCTGCTGCATACCACCTGACAGCACATGCGGCAGCTCGTGCTCATAGCCCCCTAATCCAACCTTAGGCAGCCATTCTCTTGCTTTGTCCAAGGCATCAGCACGCGATACCCCTGCAACCTCCTGCGCGAGCGCAACATTCGCTTCAATAGAGCGCCATGGGAATAACGCCGACTGCTGCGGCATATAGCTGATAAGCCCCTTGCTTCCAGTCACGTTGGAGCCATCCAGCCAAACCTCTCCTGAGGAAGGGGCAATAAGTCCGCCAATGATGTGAAACAGCGTGCTTTTCCCGCTTCCGGATGGCCCAATGATGGAAACGAACTCTCCCTCTTTGACATGCAGTGAGATATTAGATAGCACGGGGACCTGTTGTTTTTTGCCTGTAAACGTGTGATGGATCCCTTTCAGTTCTAATTTGCTCAAGTTCCTTTCTCCCCTTCCCTAAGACGACCGTTTCACATTCCATCGAACAACGAGCTTTTCAAGCCCGGCAATGAGCCAAAAGAACAACAAACTAATCACAACAATGATTAGTATGGCGACAAATTCACGATCTGCACGAAACCCTGATTTCTGCAAAATCATATAATAGCCCAGGCCGACACCGCCGCCCAGCCATTCTGCAATGACAGCCCCCATCACGCTGTAAGTAGCGGATATTTTCAGTCCGGTAAACAGAAACGGAAGGGCGTGCGGCAGCTCTAATTTATAAAAAATCTGCCGTCTGCTGGCGCCAATCATTTGCATATAGTTGTACATGTTTCGGTCCGTCTGCATAAATCCGTCCAGCGTTGACATCGTGACAGGAAAGAAGCAAACTAGTGCGATTAGAATAATTTTAGGTAAGATGCCGAAACCAAATAAAATAATGAGCAGAGGTCCCAGCGCGATAATCGGGACATTTTGCGACAAGATCAGGAGCGGATAAAATCCCGCCTTCAGAAAAGGCACTCGATGCAAGCAGCTTGCTACGATGACGCCTCCTGTTACACCAACAATAAACCCTATTAACATTAAACGTACTGTAGCAAATGTATGCATCCATACCCGTGGCATGTCCGTTGTACCGTCCTGCCAGATCTTGAGTGGACTTGGAAGCAGCCAGCTTGCCGTTCCTCCCCAAGTCACCGCAAGCTGCCAAATAAGCAAGAGAAGGATGACCACAACAATCGGTGGCCACCCTGCTTTCAATCCGTTCTTCAGTTTCATTATCTGTATTTCTCCGTCAGCTTGTCCATCGATGCGCCAGACGGGTTAAAATAGATTTTCACTTGCGAGATCACGTTAGGGCTGCCCATCTCAATCATCGCTGTGTTCATATCTTGAATGATCAGCATAAGCTGATCCAGTTCCCCTTCCATCGTCGTTTCGAGCGGAGAAACGAAATATTTCACACCTGACTTAGCGATGACTTCAATCGCGCGATCCACATAAGGAATCACATCTTCACCGTTTTTTGTTTTAGGAATAATTTGAATACTTACAAGTGCGTTAGCCATCGTAAAAGCCCCTTCCGAGTCATAAAATTATTTCGTGCCCGCAGGCAAGAAATTGTTCGTAAACGCTGCGTCTACATCAA
This sequence comes from Paenibacillus sp. FW101-FHT12H11, assembly GCF_058790355.1. Lineage (NCBI taxonomy): Bacteria > Bacillati > Bacillota > Bacilli > Caryophanales > Paenibacillaceae > Paenibacillus > Paenibacillus sp. FW101-FHT12H11. Next base: position 319,235 of record NZ_JBYTCO010000002.1, read on the forward strand.
GATTTTTCTCCAAAAGCTTATGCTCCAACATCCAGTTCGCGTAATTTTCCCATACTTGACGTTTTTGTTCGCCCCAACGCGGCGCATCATCCTGATAACGAGGGCTGAGCCATTTTTGGCTGGCCAACACGAGTTTGGCATCCAAGTCAGGTACAGCTTTGATCAAAATATTGGCGGCATCCTCAGGCTTGCTGATTGCGAATTGATAACCCTTGGCCGCTGCCGCCGTGAACGCTTTAACGAGCTCCGGCTTCTCTTTAATCAGTTTTTCGTTTGTTGCTAATACAGGAGTATAGTAGTCCAGTTTATCCGAATATTTGTTCAAATAAATCATGTTCAGCGGCTCTCCGCGAAGCTCGGCGTCCACACCTGTCCAAGCATAATAAATCCATGCGAAATCGATATCTCTTTTGACCGCTGTGAAATAATCGGCATCACCGATATTTACGTTTTTCACTTTGCTTGGATCAGCTTTCTCGGATTGCATCAGCGAGTCGATCATTGCGCTTTCCGCCGGGGCTCCCCAACCACCGTATGTTTTGCCTTCGAAATCCTTAGGTGTTTTAATGTTTTTCGCTACCGGTGAAGCAAATCCCGATGTATTATGCTGAATAACAGCTGCAATGGAAACGAGGGGTACACCTTGGATGCGTCCCTGCGTAATGCTTTCTTGATAAGAGACCCCGAATTCAGCCGCTCCTGAAGCAATCATCGCATCGGCTCCGGCTTCGCCAGGCGCAATAATTTGAACATTCAGTCCTTCTTGTTCAAAAAATCCTTGGTCTTTCGCCACATACAGACCCGTATGGTTGGTGTTCGGCGTCCAGTCCAGGACAACCTTTACATCCGTCAGCGGTTTAGCCGAAGCGGCTGGAGTAGCAGAAGTAGCCGGGCTAGCCGGATTGGCGGGTTTCGCCTCTTGTTTCCCGCAACCTGCTGCAAGGACAGTCAAGCTCACGAGCATGAGTGGTGCAATTTTTTTCCAGTTCATTTCTTGTTTCCCTCTCCCTTATATCTATATAACCACAAGAAAAAGCTCCCGTTATCCGGGAGCGCCATTGGTAGAAAGATGATAAACCCATACAAAATTAAGAAATAGACAAACATTTTGTGTGAATTCTCTACGCTGGCATTACCCAGATCAGATTAACGGTTAGTGACATTTCGGTCACAATCTCAGCCTGACGACTCAAGCTCCCGTGGGTTCTTATTGGTTTGATATTACCATACCGCATGTTCGCTATGAATGCAAACAAAAACCACCATTCCTATTCACAGAAATCGCGGTTCTTATGAACATTCGGTTACTTTTTCTTCTTATCCATCGATTAATTAACAAGCCATTCCTTCAATTGCGAACCCAGCCGTTTCGCATCCTGATAACCCAACTCGTGTAAAACTTCGAGTTTCTTAGGATTTTTCTCCATCCGGCCTACCAGCACCTTGGACGATGGACGAATGACGATCGCGCTGCCATCCGCTTCCATTTGCCTAACGAGCTCTAGCGTGCCATTATAAATTTCACTGCGATTAACTAACACATCCACCAAGCCATCATATTTCGGGTAAAAGCTTTTAGCTAACCAGCGCTGTTTGAATGGGGTCTTGCGATAACCCATCTCTTTGGTTAGTACGATGATATGCTTTCTGTTCCCGTCTGCGACCGATTTTCTCACAGGGATTGGATCTACCAAGCCGCCATCAAATAAAGTACGGCCATCATAATGAATGGGCTGAGCAACAAACGGCAGCGAGCTTGATGCTTGAACGATCGGCATCGTTTGCTGGTCAAGTTGATGCTTCGTATAATAGACCGGTTCTCCTGTATGTGCATCAGTCGTTCCGATAGCGAATTGCTGAGGGGAACGATAGAATGCATCGTAATCAAACGGCACTAATTTATTAGGCAATTCATTGAAGATAAAATCCATGCCAAATATGCTCTTATGACGCAATAAATTACGATAACTTAAATACCGATGATCCCCAATATAGTCAATGGTCACTTTCTTATTGCGACCAGGTTGTTTCGAAATATAGGATACCGCGTTGCAGGCTCCGGCTGATACACCAACTACATACGGGAAATACCAATCTTGTTCCATAAAGTATTCCAAGACTCCCGCGGTGTATACGCCTCGCATACCTCCACCTTCCAGTACGAGTCCAATTCCTTCCATCGTGACACCTTCTTTCTGTCTATCTCTAGCCCTTTATTAGCATACAGGAAATGTCAATTAAAATAAATGCTCCTCCGTCTCCGTAAGAGTGACAAAGAAGCAGGTTCAAGCTCTTTTTTTATATGGATTCGGGGATTACCCCATATAATCCGCGTTTTTGACCCAATTCCCCAAGCCTATAAGAAAAGGCTGCTCGCAGGTCTATCGTGACCTTTTGAACAGCCTTACCGCTTTAACTATGAATTCGTTTTGTTAATGTTGTTTAAACTAGGTGGAAATTCAGCAGCATTTTGCTTCTTTAACGTCTGAGCTTCTTCCATCAAGGAAGCGTCATTCTGCTGATTATTCTTCTTATCAGGACGATTCACTTTGGTCATTGCCTTCACCTCCATCATCTCCCACCTAGTATGAGAAGGCTGCCGGCTAATTATGCTTTATCGATCCTTAATGCCGTTAACGTTGTTCTCTGTATAACTCCTTAATCACCAGAAATTCATCCAAGTACTCCAGAAAAAGATCCACAACCACAGGGTCAAAATGGCGTCCGCGTTCTGATTTCAATAAATCCAGCACCCTATCCAGCTCCCATGCTTTCTTATAGACACGATCACTGCACAGTGCGTCAAACACATCGGCTAACGCCGTAATACGCCCATAGACGTGAATATCCTCTCCACGAAGTCCATGCGGATACCCCGAGCCATCGAAACGCTCATGATGCTGCTGCGCAATGATTGCCGCAGCGTTCAACACTTGCTTGTTCGAATGCTTCAGCATTTCATAACCCAAATTCGAGTGGGTTTTCATAATTTCGAATTCTTCCTGTGTCAATGGGCCCGGCTTGTTCAGGATCGCATCCGGAATTCCGACTTTCCCCACATCGTGCATCGGCGAGGCTAGACGAATAACTTCTGCTTCTTGCTCTGACAATCCGTATTTTATCGCCAGCAAACGCGAATATTCCGCTACTCGCTTCACATGATGCCCCGTTTCCCGGGATCGTGTTTCGGTGATTTCACCCATCGTATAGATGATTTCTTGCTGCGTGCTTTCCAACTCTTCATTCAAATATATATTCTCAAAAGCAACGGAAACGTTCGTGCAGTAAATATCGATCAAATACCGCTCCCACTCGCTCAGCTCTTTGAAGCCATTCATATAAATGACATTCTCCATCCCCATCTTGCTTTGAAAATAAATCACAAAACGGTCAGAAGCGAACGAGCTTTTTTTCGTTAAAAAAGCGAGCTCAATTTCACCGAGTACGTGCTCGGGAACGACATCACGCGCTCTTTCATCCTGATTGGACGCATAGTCGCCGCTCGCAGCTAAGATATAAATATCCTCGACACCCTTTGTTACGGCAAAGCTGCAATGAATGGCATTTTTATGCAAGTTAACGATCGAGGTCATTTGCGTTAATACGCCCGAGGCAAATTTCTTCATAGATTGCAGCTCAAACAGCGTTGCTGAAGATTTAATAATTTCCTCCAGGCCTGATCTGCTTTTCTCAATTGTCTTCAAATCCCGATATGAGCGCAGCGCGGTAACGACGGTCGTGAACAGCTTTTGGGTCGTTAGCTCGGTTTTCTCTTTGTAATCATTAATGTCATAATCCATTATGACTGTACGCTCAGGAGCTTGACCGGGCTGGCCTGTACGCAAAATAATGCGTATCGCTGTATCTTTTAATTCCTCGCGTATATATCTTACAGTTTGAAGCCCTGCATCTTCCTGTTCCATCACTACATCGAGCAAGACCAATGCTGCATTAGGCTGCTCCTGTAAGACTTGTTTAGCTTCCGCAGCGGAAAAAGCACTGTGAAACTCCAATTTCCTGCCATCAAACTCGAAATCCTGCAAAACCATCTTCGTCACTTGATGAATCTGTTTTTCATCATCGACAATTAAGACAACCCACGGTTCCTGTTCCATCACAACATCATTTGTGGGAACGTTCTCTTCCTCATCAGCAAAAAGAAGCTCATCCAGGTCCATTAACCCATCCTGTCTCGTCATAGCTCTGACTCCTCCTCTAACGGAATCGTGATCATAAACAAACTGCCTTGTCCCAGCGTACTCAAGCACTGGATGTTGCCACTCAGCGATTGCGTGACAAGGTTATAAACGATATTCATCCCTAAGCCGGTGCCGCCTTTGCCGCGGCTGGTCGTAAAGAAGGGATCAAAGATATGATCCAGTACATCCTGCGTCATTCCCTTGCCATCATCGGAATAAGCGATCCGAATATGGTCTTGGTGTTCAGTGACACGAATGCTTAAGCTGCCTTCATCTTCCGGCCCATAGGCATGATTCAATGAATTCATGACTAAATTCGTAACAATTTGCGATAACGCTCCGGGATATGTATAAAGATTAAGACTTTCATCACAATAAATATCTACACGAAGTCTCGTTTTCTTCAGTGATGGCTTCAAGCTGGCAACGATTCCTTCTAGGTACTCCCGCAAAAGAAACGTACGTTTCACTTCCACGCTCTGATCGACAGAAATTTGCTTAAAGCTGCGCACTAGCGAAGAGGCGCGTTCCAAATTCGTCTGGACCATGGCGTTCGTTTCACCAATGATGGAAAGAAACTGTTCCAAATCAGACTTTTTCATTTTACCTGTTTCATACAAGCTCCGGAAATCCTTCGTCTTCTGATCCAAATAGGTGATCGCGGTAACTCCTATGCCAATGGGCGTATTAATTTCATGGGAGACACCCGCAACAAGATTTCCTAAGGCTCCCATCTTCTCGGATTGAACCAATTGATCCTGCGTAATTTGCAGCGTGTTGAGCGCCTGCTGGAGCTCCTTATAGCGTTCATCCAGATTTTTTACCATATCATTAAAAGCCTCGGATACTTCCGTAATTTCGGGAGAAGTCTGAAATTGCAGCAGCGGAAGCTCCCCGCCCTGCTTGACAATCACAGCAGCTTCGCGAAGCTTGCTTAAAGGTCGAATGACAATTGTGCGTAAGATAAGCCATAGCAAAACGGATAAGATGATAGCAATGCTAATGCCTACAGCTAAAATGAGCTTCGTGCGCTTCTTAAGCAGCACAGATTCCTCGGAAGAGTCGAAAATGACTTCCACGGCTCCAACAACCATGCCATCTTCCTGCAGCGGCGCAATGAGCCTTACAACCGGCTTCTCGCTTTTCGCCATCGGCTGCCGGTCTACGATCGTTTTGTCCTGCTTTGGAATAATCACGCTGGATGGATCTAGACGCTTGCCGACCTGTTCGCGATCAGAAGCAGCCAGAATGGCTCCGTCTTTGCTGTAGAGCTTCATTTCGAGAACCCGCGTGTTTTTATATTGAATATAGTCAAAAATTTGCTGCACATCCGAAATCGACCGGGATTCCTCGTAACGTCCGTTGATGGCGATGGTCATGCCGCTAATTTGGCTCACGTAAGCTTCTTTGATGGATTGATTTAAACTCTTCGTATCGAACACCATCATCGTCGAAATCATAATGACTGTCACCGATGTAATCAGAAATACGATTCGTTTCTGTAAACTGAGCTTCTTTCGCAGTATGGGCATATGCAAGAGGCTCCTATTTGACGTCGAACGTTATCGATTTGCTAACGTCGTAAGGCGTATGGTCGTTGTTATGTAAAGATACTTTGACTTCATGCGGCCCCTTGCTCAAATGATCCAGCACTTTCTGCTTGTCCGTCACGACAATTTTCTCGCCTTTATCCAGGGAAATATGGATGTGCCCTTCCCCTTCAACCCGTTGTTGATCATAATGCTCCTTCGAAATCTTCAGGTCCGTCGTCATCTGCAGCGTTACGGCATCGCCATTGACAGCCGCACTGACTTCTAATGTTGGCGTATACGTATTTGTCGGCGCTGTACTCGTTTTCGCAGGCCCACATCCGGAAATGACGATGGCCATTGCAGCTGCCAAGCAAATACTTTTACAAATTCTCATCTTTTCATCCCCTATTTAATCGTCAAATGTCTATTCATGCAAGGATATGTACTCAAAAAAAGCTATCCTCTTTAGCTTATGAATATTCATAAAGTTTGTCCACTTATATTTTGGAAACAAAACCCTTTGTTAGAACACTATTCAATGTATTCTTAATTTTCAGACTTTTCTTGTCGAATTGTCATGAGAACGCTCACATTTTGCGCTTACCCAGGAAATAATTTCATTTCCCGAATGAAGAATGATTTCCCCAGCTTTGGAGCAATGTAGTAAAGTCGCTGTTCATTTTAAAACAACTACATTCTTAGGAGGCTCTCCCCTATGTCCGACACCCGTGATTTTTCGATGCAGGTTCAACATGCCATTGACGCAGCAGATCAAGCCATACGATTGGCTTCGGATGCTGAGTATAAACTGCAAAGAGCCATCATGCAGGCTCACCCTCAAGATATACAATCGGCTCAAGCAGCTTTGACGCAAGCCAAACACAAAGTTAGAGATGCTCAGGCCCAGCTTCAAACCTACAATAATGCGCAGTATGGGCAGCAAATCCAGCAAACGATGGAGCAATTGAACCAAGCTTCTCAGGACGTCGATGCCAATCAAGTAAAATTTCACACCCCTAAGCAAATTCGGTAAACATCGGTTCTACGTAAAAGGTGATCGAAATTCGATCGCTTTTTTCTTTTTATATGAACAATATGTTAAACTACTGGGGAAGGTTTTCAAGTTATTTGGGGAGGCACTACATTTCATGCTCGTTATCGGAATTGCCGGAGGTACCGGTTCAGGAAAAACTACAGTAGCCAGATCGATCATTAATAAACTGGGATCCACGAACGTGACATTAATTTCACAAGATAATTACTATCTTCATCATAGTGGTCTTACTTTTGAAGAGCGGGAGCGCATTAACTACGATCACCCGCGCGCGTTTGAGAACGAGCTGCTGCTTAAGCATCTGAATGAATTGAAGAACGGAAACGCAGTCAATATCCCTGTATATGATTTCTCGAAACATGCGCGCTCGCAAGAAACGATCCGAGTTGAAGTTAAGCCAATTGTGTTGCTAGAGGGCATCCATGTATTAACCGATGAAGATCTTCGAAGCGCTTTGAATATCAAGGTGTTTGTTGATACGGACCCGGATGTGCGTATCCTTCGCCGACTTTCCCGGGACATTAATGAACGGGGGCGTACGCTGCAATCGGTCTTCGATCAGTATTTGACGACGGTGAAGCCTATGCATGATGCTTTCATCGAGCCTTCCAAGAAATATGCGGACATTATTATTCCTGAAGGCGGAGAAAACCAGATCGGTATCTCCATGCTGACCATTCTGACGGAACGTTATATGACGGATCAGGCTGCTGATTATGAAATAGGTTAAAACAAGAAAAAGACACTCTCGCCATTGCTGGTAAGAGTGTCTTTCTTTATGCCGTTGTTTCACGGCGAAACATAAGCCCAGAGAGTGCAAATAGGACGTAAATAAGACTGAGCATATAAAAAATGCTGGCCACATTCGAGTAACGAATAGCTATTCCTCCGATTAAAGGGCCGGCAATGCTCCCGACACTGTACTGAATAGACGCCAACACATTGGCCGTGGGAAGCAGATGTCTAGGTAAAATGTCTGCCGCGTAGGCAAGTCCAAGCGAAAAAAACGAGCCTACCATACCTCCGGCAATGGCAAATAACAAGCCAATCAGCCATAGTTTCGTTCCTGCAAACGGAATACATAGAAAGGCTAGCGCGCCAATAAGCCCGGATGAGATGAGGATTTTCTTCCTCCCGATGCGATCACTCCATATGCCCAGCGGCAGCTGCATGATAAGGCCGCCTACCCCCATGACAGGCAATAGAACTCCAATGTTAGCCTCTGACAGACCTATGCGTAAACCGTAGAGCGGAAAGTTGCTGTTCATCGAGGCTTCCATATACCCATATAAAAGCGAAGTAATCAGTGGAAACCAGGCCATCGCAGCCACTTTTGAAGCACGCTTATGTACAGCTTCCACCCGTTCGCCTCTTTCAGGACGATCATTTTTCAGCCTTGTCATCAGCAGCAAAATGACAATAAAAAAGCTGCTTGTGTTCAGAAACGGCCCCCAAATCCCCACTTTTAAAAGTGTAATCCCAACTGGCCCTAAGCTGAATCCGATGCCGTAGGCCATTCCGTACAACGTGATATTGCGTCCCCTATGCTCTTTGGGGCTGGACGTTACAATCCATAGCTGTGTGGCATAATGAAGAGCGCTATCCCCTATTCCTACCATTAAGCGAAGCACAAACCAGAATCCGATATGCTGCCAGGCAGGAAACAAGCAGTTCGCCGCGATGACCAGTCCCATCCCAACCATAATAACCGGCTTATAGCCAAACCGCCTGACCGGCTTTTCGATGAAGAACATCGTCGAGAAAATACCGATATACAGAGCAGCGGCATTCAGGCCATTGGCATCTGCAGATACCCCCGATCGATCCAGCAAAATCGTAAGCAGCGGCAGAAGCATGCCTTGGCTCATGCCTGCTACAATAATGACCATAATTAATATGGTTAATTTTTGAGGGGCTAGCCCCTCTTTAAGAGCCTTTTCCAAAACGAACAGTTTCCCATCTTTGAGTGTAATCGTGCAGCTTGGCATGGAGCGGGACATGGAACTGCTCATGAATGTATAATCTTAGGTTCTTAATCCATTCCTTAAAGGACGGATACGTAACGAACAAATTGGCATAGCGATCACTTAGGCATAAAAAATAAGGACCTGATGATTTCTCCGTTAAAAAATGCAAGGAAGTGTCCAGAGGGGTATATTTCTTACGTTTTCCCTCCCATGTGTCTACATCCACTTGAACCGAAGTGTTCACTTGTTTCACAAGGCTTTCCAAATGCTTCACTCTGGCATAATAGGGCATACTGGTCGTAATAGCCATTCTACGAAGCGTTTCTTCATGCTGCGGGTAAAAGATGGCTCTGACGAATTTCTTCTCCTCCGCCCATGCCGTAAATGCCTGCATGTCGGCTTCCGTCCAATCTTCGAAGGTTTCGAATACAAACACCGTGCCTTTGTGCGTTTGGGCAGGGGGTTCATACCCGAAAGGCACTTTAATCTGCTCTCTTGCCATGCATGTCCTCCTCTTGATGTTTGATGTGATCAAGCAAGTCTAGTTCTTCACAATTCTCTATTGTAGCATACCCTTTAAAGTTCTATGAAATGAGGGCTCAATTGGCTTTAAGGCTCCCATTGCGATATACTTTCTAAGTACTAATTTTCAATTAAGGGAGACCTATAGAATGAGAGATCCACGACTTCAAACATTTGCCCGCAACATTATCCGCTACTCGGTTAGCCTTCAACCTGGCGAGAACATTCTGATTGAGATGATTGGCGTCAAAGATCCCGAACTAGCCAAATGCTTCATCGAAGAAGTATATGCCGTAGGCGGCAAGCCATTCATTGAACTGCGTGATCCTATGGTCATGAGAAGCTTGCAAATGAAAGGGACTCAAGAACAATTTAGTGAATGGGCTGATTTCGAGCTTGCCCGCATGAAGAAGATGGATGCTTATGTAGCCGTTCGCAGCGGAGATAACATTACGGAATCGTCCGACGTGCCAGATGAGCAAATGCGCCTGTACTTGAAATATTTCCAACGTCCGCTCTTTGACGAGCGCATTAACAATACCAAATGGTGTGTCATGCGCTACCCGAACCCTTCCATGGCCCAGCTTGCAGGCAAAAGCACCGAGGAATTCGAAAACTTCTACTTTGATGTTTGCAACCTTGATTACAGCAAAATGGCGACAGCTATGGAATCGCTGGTAGACCTGATGAAGAGAACAGATAAAGTTCGCTTAGTTGCCAAAGGCACGGACATCTCTTTCTCCATTAAAAATATTGGCGCAGTTCCTTGCTCCGGGCTGAGAAATATCCCGGATGGCGAAGTGTACACGGCTCCGGTGAAAGATTCTGTGAACGGTGTAATCAGCTACAATACACCAACGATCTACTCCGGCACCTCCTTCGAGAACATCGTGCTTCGTTTCGAAAACGGGCGCATTGTGGAAGCGACCAGCAATGACACCAAGAAATTAAACGATATTCTGGATACGGATGACGGAGCGCGTTATATCGGTGAATTCGCTATCGGGGTGAATCCTTATATTCAGCATCCGATGAAAGACATTCTTTTCGATGAGAAGATTGATGGCAGCATCCACTTCACGCCAGGCCAAGCCTATGAAACCGCGGATAACACGAACCGTTCTTCCGTTCATTGGGATATGGTCCTGATCCAACGTCCGGAATACGGCGGCGGAGAAATTTACTTTGACGATGTGCTTATTCGCAAAGACGGACGTTTCATCCTACCGGAGCTTGAGAAGCTGAATCCGGAAAACTTAATGTAATCAAATAAGCAGTTGAGGCATCCGGAACGATCGGATAGCTTCAGCTGCTTTTTTATGTAATGGCATTAAATTTGGCTAATCACTTACCCAAGCCAATGAAACATGACGTCTTCCGGCGACTCATCTAAGGTCGGCCGCGTGGCAGGAATAAGCAGATTGATGTCCTTCAGCTGTTCATGGCTTGCCCCAGCCCATGTCGATGCCTGGATTTGTACTTCTGCGCCCTTAGGTACAAATGGAAAGAGCTGCTGCACGTCCCCGTTCGTCAATCGCACACACCCCAGCGATTTGTCCGAACCGATGGAACTCTCATCGTAAGTGCCGTGAAGCGCAATTGCCCCCAACCCCAAACCGGCTTCCCCGTAACTCTGTGTGCGGCTTCCCTGAGGGTTTTGCACGCGGTCCTTCACGAGGAATTGACCTTGCGGTGTGCGGTCATTTGCGCCAAGGCCGATTTCTTTATCCCATAAAATATAATCTCCGCTTACGAGTTTGAGTTGATGTTCCTTTTTATTGATTTCAATATGAACGGGGTCGTACGGGATATCTTGCATATCAGCGGAATTCGCATAGAACATCTGCGAAGGGTTGGCCGCATCCGGTGCGTACACCCAGCCCCCATTCCCCGTGAAAGCCTCAGAAATGCCATTAGAGCCCGTTGTCGCTTCCAAAGGGATAAAGCTAAGATAGTTGTTCGGATAATCCTGCAGCAGCGCATCCAGACGGGCTGGCGGGCTGCCGTGATCTTTGGTGTATGCCGCCAGTGCCGTGCGAACTAAATTAGCACCAATCGCACTTAGCGGTTGGTGCTTTCCAAATTCGGTATTCAAGAAACGAATTTTTACGGCTTCATCTGTCGCAGGATGGTATTCAGCAACGACCACAGCACTCTTCGTCAGCTCCTCGTCTCGGAGCAGCATGGTTTTCCCCTGAGCCGTGTTATCCTGGGAAATAACGCCGTAGATCAGGATGTTCGTCTTCGGCATTTCCTTCGCCAGCTCCAGCGCTTGTTTGTGCAAGGCGGTTTCAATCGCTTGGTTCTCGGTCTCAGGTGCGATGTACATCACGAAAGGAGCGTCAACCGTTTCGTAGGTAATGTCGCTGCCAGCGCCCCAGACCTTCATCGTAGAAATGGTTTTGTAGAGCGGATTACTCCCCGCAAACAAAACGATTAACAAAAGATTAAGGACAAGTAGAACGATGAGCAGCGTTTTCATAAAAGGCGGCAAAATTCCCTTCGCTTCCTCCGGGAAAGCTTGCTGCATGTTCATCGCATGTGCGGCCTTCTCCTCTTCGATGTCGCGAATCGCTCGATTCGCGGCAGAATAGAACGGGGACGGGTAGGTGCGAAGAACTTCCTTGTAATGAAAAATAGCTCGCTTGAAATTCCCTCTTTTTTGAAACTTTTGCCCGATTTTATAATGAGCTTCCGGTGAAGTCGCATCCAGATACCGGATCACCTTCTCATAGTACATCGGGTCGGATGGAGAAATGAACAAGTTCTTGCGCAAATGAATGAGATTGTCATCGAGATGGTTACGAAATCGCTGGTTACGGCGTATCATTCGGCTCCTCTCCGTTCAATAGATTAGCTTGTCCATAACGGATGACTGATACGTTTAGTATCTCTGATACATAATGTATCATGTTAGCAACATGAAAACAACCCCTTTCTTGCTTCCTGAAAGCACCAGCATGAACCTTGTCTAATTAGCAAAAGCTGAATCTCGGAGGTGATAGAGATGAGTGGGAGAAACAGCAAACCGAAAAACAACGGACCATCCGGCAGCCCTTCTCGACTGGATCAATTTGGAGACAAAGCCGCCCAACAAGATAAACGTGAAATGAAAGAACGCAATAACAAGTCATCCTGCTAAGCTCCTAATAGGAAAAAGACGCCCCTTCCCGCGCGATCGCGGTTTAGAGCGTCTTTTCCTTTTAACCTTTGTATTAATGCGCCACTTGGTTGTAAGTCATGATCCAAATGGAGCCGCCAACGATGGTCACGAGAATAATGAGACCAAAAATCAGCGTCATAATATTCCAACGCGCGTTCTCGCCTTCCTTCACATGCATGAAGAAGAACAATTGCACCGCAAACTGCAGAATAGCCATGATGAGAATTAAAACCAGTGTACCAGTCTTACTCATCATGTGGTTCATAACAACAACCAGTGGAATGATGGTTAAGATGATAGAGAGCGCGAAGCCGATGATATAAGATTTTAACGACCCGTGCGCATGGTTATCGTGAGTTCCTGTATGGTGTTGGTGTCCGCTCATCTTACATCACCCCCATCAAATAAACGATTGTGAAGACAAAGATCCAAACGACGTCAAGGAAATGCCAGTACAAAGAAATAATTTCCACTTTGCGCTTGGTTACAGCTGTAATGCCTCTGCGTCTAAGCTGCAGGATTAACCCGATCATCCAGATTAATCCCACTGAAACGTGAAGCCCGTGCGTCCCTACGAGTGCAAAGAAACCGGACAAGAAAGCACTTGTACTAATGGATGCTCCCTCGTGATTCACCATGGTAACGAATTCCGATACCTCAAGCCCGACGAAAGAAGCCCCTAGAATAACGGTAACAATCAGCCAGCCGATTAACTGCTTCATGTTCCCCTTGTTCATGCCTAACACCGCTAAACCGCTCGTAAAAGAGCTGGTAAGCAAAATAAATGTCTCAGCGATGATACCCGGCATTTTGAAAAGCTCTTCCGGTGTAGGTCCCCCATTCGTATTCTGATGAAGAACCATATATGTGGCGAATAAAGATCCGAATAAGATGACATCCGTGATTAGAAAAATCCAGAATCCGAAGGTCTTGAGCGATTCGTGATCATGTTCATGGTCGTGTGCATGAGCGTCGTGCCCACCGTTCGCGGCTGCATGTGCCATTAGACTTTCGCTCCTTTCAATGCGGCTTCTGTCCGTTTAATTTCGTCAACCGGAATGTAGTAGTCCGTGTCATAAGTAAATGAACGAGCTATCATACAAACTCCGACACCGATCAGCGCTGGAATCGTAAGCCACATCCAATCCCATACGAAACCAAATCCTGCGAAGAACCAAAATGCAGATTTAAGGAATGGAATAGCCGAATTTTTTGGCATATGAATCGGTTCATAGACGACTGGTGCCGCCGCTGCTGCTGCTTTAGCTTGGGTACCTTGCTTCTGCTTCGTCTCCCACCATGCATCGATCGTAGACACTTGTGGAAGTACAGCAAAGTTGTAAATTGGCGCAGGTGAAGGAATCGACCACTCCAGCGTACGGCCATCCCACGGATCTCCAGTCACATCCGGCTCTCTGAACTTAATGGAGTGGGCAATTTGCCATACTTGGAAAAGGAACCCGATCCCCATCAAGAAACCGCCGATGGTGGATACCAAGTTGAGCGGTCCCCAGCCCATATCGAAATCGTACGTATACGTACGGCGAGTCATCCCGTCTAAGCCTAAGAAATATTGCGGCATGAAACAAACATAGAAGCCGATGTTCCACAACCAGAAAGCCCATTTGCCTAAGTGCTCGTTGAGCTTGAAGCCGAACATTTTCGGCCACCAGTAGTACAAACCTGCGAAGTATCCGAAAGCTACACCGCCAATTAAAACTTGATGGAAATGCGCGATCAGGAAGTAACTGTTATGGAATTGGAAGTCAGCAGGTGCAACAGAAAGCAAGACCCCTGTCATTCCCCCTACGACGAAACACGGTATGAACGCAATCGTCCACATCATCGGCGTCGAGAAACGAATTTTCCCTCTGAACATGGTGAATAACCAGTTAAAGACTTTGACCCCGGTAGGAATCGCAATCAGCATCGTCGTAAGTGCGAAGAACGCATTGACATCCGCGCCTGAACCCATCGTGAAGAAGTGATGCGCCCATGTGAAGAAGGACAACAAGCTGATGATGAACATCGCGAAAACCATGGATTTGTAACCAAACAATTTCTTCTTGGAGAACGTTGCAACGATTTCCGAGAAAATCCCGAATGCCGGAAGGACAACGATGTAAACCTCAGGATGTCCCCACATCCAGATCAAGTTGATGTACATCATCGGATTTCCGCCGCCATCCAGCGTGAAGAAATGCGCACCGAAGAAACGATCCAGGAACAATAATGCTAGAGTAACCGTAAGAATTGGGAATGCAAAGATAATCGTGACGCAGCTGGAAAATACAGACCAAGTAAACATCGGCATTTTCATCAGCGTCATGCCTGGCGCACGCATTTTGATAATGGTGACGATAAAGTTAATCCCTGTCGCCAAACTACCGATACCTGAGATTTGAATCCCCCAAATATAGAAGTTCTGTCCGACGCCCGGACTATGGGAAAGCTCGGAAAGCGGCGGATAGCTCAGCCATCCTGCATCCGGCGATCCGCCGATGACGAACGACACGTTGAACAGCATCGCTCCCCAGAAGAACAACCAGAAGCTAAGTGAGTTCAAGAACGGATAGGCAACGTCCCTCGCTCCAATTTGTAGAGGAACAACGATATTAAACAAACCGAACATGAGCGGCATCGCCATGAACAAAATCATAATAACGCCATGCGTTGTGAAAATTGCGTTATAGTGATCGGCTTGTAGAAACTGCATATTTGGCACGGCGAGCTGTACACGCATCAAAAGTGCGTCGACACCGCCGCGGAATAGCATTAGGATGGAACAAATGATGTACATGATTCCGATCCGTTTATGGTCAACGCTTGTTAACCACTCCCGCCAGAGCCAGCCCCATTTCTTGAAATAAGTCAGTACGAAAACCATAGCAACCATCGAGAGCCCGATACTTACCTGAGCGCCCAGAATAAGCGGGTCGCCCGTTACGAAAAACTCTGATGCGAACTCTTTAATACGATCCAACATGAGCATGACTTCCTTTCGTAAAAACTTCGTTCTATCATTTTGACATATTCATTTGGCTATGATCCATTTGTTTAGAATCTTTCGCTTCACTTTTTTCTGATGCCGATGAGGTTTTCATCGCATCATGATTGGTTTCAGAAGAAGCTCCATGACCGCTGTGAGCGGATTGACCATTCGTATATTTCGTTACCACCTTCTGGAATAGTCCGTCTGGAATGGTGGAGAAATACTGAACCTCTTTTAATTGACCAGGCTTCGCCAATTGTTCATAACTTTCCATCGTAAGTTTGGTTGGCGATTGCTTGGTTTTTGCAACAAAGGCATCAAAGTCCGCTTGGGACGTCGCATTCACGTCGAATGTCATATCGGCGAAATGGGATCCGCTAAAATTAGCTCCCGTTCCGAAATAATGACCAATCTCATCTGCCTGTAAATATAATGTCATGGCCATTCCAGACATCGTATAAATCTGTCCGCCTAACTGCGGAACCCAGAATGAGTTCATCGGAGCGTCAGAAGTCAGTTCAAACTTGATCGGTGTATCCGCTGGAATTTGCACATAGTTAAGTGTGCCAATGCCTAACTCCGGATAAGTGAACAGCCATTTCCAATCCAGCGATGTCACTTGGATCGTAATCGGAGCTTTCTCCGACTTAATCGGCTTGGATGGCTCCAAGGCATACGTATATTTAACGGTGATTACAGCAAGTGCCGCAATCATGATAATCGGTATTGACCACCATACAGCTTCTAGTGTTGTGTTGTGTGCCCAGTTCGGTTTATAAGAAGCTTTACTTCCTTCTCGATCCCGATACCGCCATACAATCCATGCCGTTAGTGCCAAAACCGGAACAAGAATGACCAAACACATAACCGTGGAGATGTACATCAAATCTTTTTGCGTTTCAGCAATCGGTCCTTTCGGATCCAATACCATTGCTTGACCGCTGCAGCCTGCCAATAACACGACGATGGCAATCATCATCAAGGGCAGCAATGCTCTTACGAGTTTTCTCTTCTTCATCCAACTAACCTCCTAATCCACAATCTACAAAGTGCTGTTTCTAAGTATTTATTAACATGCGCTTTTTTATCTAATACTAAGATAACAAATTGCATTTAAAAGTACACAGGCACTAGCAGGACTTAACAAATACGTCAAAGGATCGACGTTTTACTGTAAAACAAATGTCACACAACGTTTGTTGACTATTATGTAAAAGTATGAAAATCCATGAAAATCAAAAAGCCCTTCAAGTTATTCACCTGAAAGGCTAAATTTATTCATGATTTTTGTACTCATTCGTCCTTTGACACAGCACGGGAATGAACCAGATGAATCGCCGTGCGAATCACATAAACGAAAACACTGCCTACCATGAATCCGATTCCAATCATTAACGTAGCATTGCGATCACTGAAATGATCCAAACTCAACAAGCTTAATACTAACCCTATGCCAAGCAAAGCCCATGCCGCGATAGTCATTAACTTTACTAATGGCACCACATCACGTTCACTGCGTTCGTTACTTACGGTTACTGTTTTAACAGCCATCATCATCACTCCAAACTCAGAAGTAAAAGTCTAATACAGTTATTATAACACAAAAAACAAAAAAATGTTCATATTTTATTCACACGTTGATCAAATTTTGGACAAAAATAAAAATCTGAATTTCACAGAATTAACTATTGACTTTTCATTATGTTTATGTTATAATTAAATATTTTATTGACTTAATACACCCTCTATAGGTATGATAGTTTCATTCTTTACTATCACGTTGGAGGGATTAAGATGCAAATTGCAAACGGAATTCATATGTTGGAGCTGGAAGTTCTCATCATGGGACAAACAAACGTTATTTATCCTATCCTATTGAGCGATAGCAACGGTGCCGTATTAATCGATACCGGCTATCCAGGGAACTACCCTCTTATTTGTAAAGCATTCGAGCACGCCTCTGTCCCTCTTGAAGATTTAAAAACGATTGTGATCTCTCATCAGGACATTGACCATATCGGGAGCTTGCCTGCATTTTTATCAGAAATGCCAGGCAAACTAACCGTACTTGCCAGCCTGCTCGAGAAACCTTATATTGAAGGCGAGAAAATGCTGATCAAAGTTACGCCGGAGGCCATTGAGCGCGCTGTCGCAAGCTTGCCCGCGGATGTTTCGCCCGAATGGCGGAAAGCTTTTCGAACGAATTTAGAAAATCCTCCTAAAGGGAAAGTTCATGGCATCTTGGAAGATGGCCAGGTGCTTG
Organism: Paenibacillus sp. FW101-FHT12H11; assembly: GCF_058790355.1. Classification (NCBI taxonomy): domain Bacteria; kingdom Bacillati; phylum Bacillota; class Bacilli; order Caryophanales; family Paenibacillaceae; genus Paenibacillus; species Paenibacillus sp. FW101-FHT12H11. The sequence goes on from NZ_JBYTCO010000002.1 coordinate 336,927, forward strand.
CGATCGCTGGTGGCCTTCAAGTCATTTTGACGCCAGGCCATACACCAGGGCATTTGAGCTTTTATCACATACCAAGTAAAACATTGATTGCGGCGGATGCACTGGTTGTAGCCGACGGACAGTTGATGGGTCCAATACCGGCGTATTGCTACGATTATGAGTTGGCGAAGCAGTCAGTTAAGAAGTTTACCGCTTATGACATCGAAACGGTCATTTGTTATCACGGTGGGCTGTTTCATGATAAATCGAGCGCACGGATTGCTGAGCTAGCAAGTGAGCTTTGAGTGGCGAAATACGGGTCTTAAAATAAAAAGCAGGCTGCCCCCAAGGCAACCTGCTTTCCATTATGTACGTCAAACTACTTTAATAGCGTGTATGCGCCAATTACCGGCAGCGGTTTGACTTGACCTTGAGCGGCTGCAACAATGCCCAGGATGGCGAAGATGAAAAGCGCCAGGTTGGCGAGCGGCAGCAGAATCCAACCGATAATCGGGATGATCCCCAGCACTACGTTCAAGATCACGCAGCAGAGGAATAGTGTCAGCCCTTGATTCGCGTGGTACATAGCAAACTTGGAATCTTTAGCAGCAATCAGCGGGACGAAAAACAAGATATAAGCAATAATAGCCATTCCTTTATTACTTTGAATATCCGTGGAATCGTACATGGTCAGCACCTCTTTTCTCAAAGTATACTATTCCATTATATTCGGACTTTTCCATCTATTCTATTGATTTTCACACAATTCAAAAAATATTTTTCGACCAGATCCGCAAGAGTTCCTCCTCACGGGCAGGGTCCATTCCGGCTGCACACGTCGCAGTCATAGAACGATTTTGATCCCATGCCAACGTATCTCGAACAATTTCAATCAATGGTCTAGTTGTCAATCCGTTAGCAAAAGCCTTCGTATTATCCAAGGAGAACATCCCGACTAGACTATCGCTTTGAATCCAAAGCGGCAGCTCCATCCATTCTCCGACCTCATTTGCCACTAGGAACTCTTCCGGCACCCACGTACAGATAACTTCATGCTGAGTAGTTTGTGTACAAGCTTGAACAACCTCCTCCATTGTATAATCATTTCCGCTCGCATGCAGTGTGCCTACCATCTCTTGCTCCACTAAACGAATAATCCAAGCTGACAAGTCGCGCACATCAATAAATTGCAGTTTCCGTTCTCTCGGCAAAGGCACTAACACTTCACCCCCACGGTGAAAACGAGCTGGCCAATACGTAAAACGATCAGACACATCGTACGGTCCGACAATGAGACCGGGACGAATAACCAGCGTATGGTTCGGAAATTCTTGCTGAACGGCTAGTTCGCAAAGGACTTTCTTTGCTCCGTATTTCTGACCAGGATCCATCTGATCTGTCAGTTTAGCAACAGGAGCTGACTCATTAACCTTCGTTTTTTTCAGATCCTCGTAAACGGAAATCGTAGAAATGAACGTGTAGTGTTTCACTTGATTCTTTAGCTGCTTAGCGGCGGCTAAGACCGACTCAGGTTCATAACCGCTGGTATCAATCACCGAATCCCACTCACGACCTTGCAGGAGGTCTAAGTCGTTATTCCGATCGCCAATAATATGCCGAACGTTTGGAAAGGCATTGGCATCATGCAAGCCGCGATGAAACAAGGTAACGTCATGCCCCTGCGCCATTGCCGCTTCCGTTAGGGCTCGTCCAAGAAACTTAGTACCACCAAGAATGAGTATTTTCATTAGTACCCTCCATTGTTATATCTTCTAATGTATCAGTTCAGCCACTCTTTACGATCCCAATCGGACATGCGATAGCCAATCAACCAGTGCAGCTGCTTGATTTTGAATGAATCAGGAAATAAACTCAGCAATAGATTACGTAATTTTATGGTCATCGGGTTTTTCATTTGTACCATTCGGGCCATGCGTCTTGACTGCCGTACAATGCGATTAGCTCGTGGGATTCTAATCGCTTCATATGTCTTGTACGCTCTTTTAATACTAGGAAGCGTTATATCGGCAGCTTCCTTCAGACACTTTGCAAGTACATAAGCATCTTCCATCGCTTGCGCTCCGCCTTGTCCCAAATTCGGCAGCATCGGGTGTGCCGCATCACCGATCAGCACCACTCTGCCCTTGCTCCAGGAAGTAAGCGGCTCTCGATCATAAATATCATGCTTCAGAATCGCTTGTTCGTCTGTCGCCAACACTACCTCTTCAATCGGAGCATGCCAGCCGCTTAATTGCTGAAGGACATGCTCTTTTTTCTTCCGCACTTCTTGGCCTTCAGGAGCATTGATCGCAGCAAACCAATAGATTTGACCTTCGCCCAGCTGCGAAAATCCAAATCGCCGTCCACTGCCCCAAGCTTCAAAACCTCCGCCAACCTCTAAGGTGTAAGCTGGATCTACATAAGCAGCTACGCCTCGAAAAGCCGTAAATCCCGAATACGTCAGCGGACCTGCCCCGAACAAAAGCCTAACCGTATCAGAATGCAGTCCGTCTGCACCGATCAAAATATCCGCGTGATCTTCCGTTCCATCCTCAAACCGAACGCTAACACCATGCTCATTTTGTTCCATTGACATCATCTTTTTCCGATCATACAACTTCGACTCCTCTCTCAGAGACTCTGCCAAAATAGCCTGCAGCTTCGCCCGATGAATAAGATAGCTGTACGTCCCATAGCGGGCTGCTTGTTTGGCTACCGGAACGGATGTGATGGCTTGTCCATGCCAAGAGCGAATGTCCGCCATACCGACTTTGGCACCTACTTGCTTCACCTTATTGGCGACACCAAGATCATTCAAGACTTCCAATGCATTCGCGGCGATGACAATCCCTGCTCCGAATTCAGCACGCGCTTCCTTTTTCTCATAAATGACGGCTTCCCATCCGATTTTTTGTAAAAATAAAGCTGTAGTGAGGCCGCCAATTCCTGCCCCAATAATAATCGCTTTCTTGCCAGATGCAACAGACTTCATGCCATCCTCCCAAATCCAGTCATTTCCATCTACTTTATCATATTCCGGGAAAGACAAATACTCCTTAATCCAAAGACTAAGGAGTATTACGATCATGCATATTCATTGTCATTTAACGATCAATTGGCAACTTTTTCTTGCTGCACTTCTATCAGTTCTAAGTTGGAGAAAAAAAGGCTTAGTTTTTGCATTTTTTCAGAAGCAGCCAACTTCGGCAGTGGAGGGCACATCGGTTTCCCGTTATAACATACGATAAATAACAAATTCATCACCATTCCTTTATGAATTTTTTGCACAGCCTTCTTGTATTTTCCGACAAATAAAGCGCGACACCGTCAATATTCGATATGTATATGCAACTGCACGGGGCAATATGCTATCTTTTTTAAACCATTTAACCTTGTATATAATTCGAAAGACCCCCTCTGGTTAGAGGGGGTCTTCATTATTAAACAATCGCTAATTCGGAAAGTTTAGCTCGTACTCGATTCACTAATTCTTGCGCATCTTCAGGACGGTTCACAACATCCACTTGATCCATATCTACGATCAACACTTCAGAAGCGTGATAATGATTCATCACCCAGTCATCATACCCCGACCAAAGCTGTCGATAGTAGTCAACCAAGGATTGATCCTGCTCGAAGCTGCGTCCTCTTAATCCGATACGATGCATCACGGTATCAAAGGAGGCTTTGAGATAGACCATCAAATCAGGCGCTTTTTTGGGAAGCTCTGCAAGTTCAGACATCATATTGTCTGCAAGCCCTTCGTACACATCGAATTCCAGTTGAGAGATTCGCCCAAGCTCCCTATTCACTTTTGCAAAGTACCAATCCTCGTAAATGCTTCTATCAAGTACATTTCGATTATGTACCAATGCTTGTTTAATCGCCTTAAATCTTGTATTCAGGAAGTGCAGTTGAAGCAGAAACGGATAACGCTTCTTCTCAATCTCTTCCGGAGATGACGTGTAAAACAGCGGCAGAATCGGATTATCATCTACACTTTCATAGAAAACACTTGAATTCAGTTCTTTTCCAAGTAAAGTGGATACTGATGTTTTACCGAGACCGATCATTCCCCCAACCACAATCACAGCCATTGACCCCTTTCTCCTTCTACCCAATCATAATTTACCTACTGTCAATTTTCGCAAAGCTTTCCTATTATACAAGGAATTCAAAGTCCTGCAAACATTATTTTTTGGTTTATCCTGCGTCTATTCCGAAAACGCCACGAAAAAAATGTTCCAATGTTTCCGTGATTGTTTAATTGTTCATACTGTCACTAATAATAAGTGCAAGTTCATAAAAAAATAAGACAGAGGTGTGTCGATGATTTACGGAACTAAACTACTGGATACAGATATAGAGATTTTTATTGCAGCTTTGACCAAAACACCTGTCTACGTTTGGTCGTTAGATCCTTTAGGCGTTTATTATCAAGTCAGCTCAGGGATTATTGTCAAATATACGCCTGATGAAGTACGAATCCACAATGAGCAAGACGCATCAATTTCAAAATGGTATTCCCGCGAATCCAATGAATTCAGCATCAGTTTCTAACTAACGAAAAAACCGCCCTTCTCCCAAGTGGAAAGACGGTTTTTTCACGCGAGCTCAGTTCCATTCCATGTTGTTTTGTCCACTTGTCAACGTAGGTAAACACACATCAATGACCGTTCCTTCTCCTAAATGGCTCTGGATGGTCATTGTCCCTTTATGAGCCTCGACAATTTTAAAACACATCATCAACCCGAGACCTGTCCCCTTTTCCTTCGTCGTGTAAAATGGTTCCCCTAATTGCTTTAATCGATCATCCGGAATGCCACAGCCGTTGTCTTCTGTCCGAACCCTTATCCAATCGTCACCTTGCAGGGAAACCGTCAGTTTGATTTGCCCATCCTTCGCAATGGCTTCCATCGCATTTTTAACCAAATTAATAAATAATTGCTTCAAATGCATTTCCGAACAAACAAGCTGTGTGCTCTCCGTTTCAAATTCCAAGACAAGCTCAACATCGCATAACACGGCCTGCGTTTCGAGCAGTGCAGTAACCGATTGAAGAATATCCTTCAGATCGCTTTTTTTGTAATGAATCGCCTCCGGCTTGGCAATCACAAGGAATTCGCTGACAATAAAATTGATTCGATCTAATTCAGAGAGCATGATGTCAAAATAGTGCTGTTTCCCCTTTACATCATTTTGCAGCAGCTGCAAGAAGCCGCGAAGTGAAGTGAGGGGGTTTCTGATTTCGTGCGCTAATCCTGCGGCTAATTGCCCTGCGACAGATAGCTTATCCGATTTACGTAACAATTCCTCCGTTCGATTCCGTTCTGTGATGTCTCTTGAGATGCCGGCGAAGCCAATAATTTCGCCTTTTTCATTTTTGATCGGCGTTTTCGTTACGCTCACATGTACAAGCTGTCCATCCTTCCGCAATCTGACGGTCTCAAGTCCCGAAATCTGCTTACCAGCCTTCAGCATGTCATAGATTTCTTTGCGCTGTTCCTCCAGGAAATCAGGATAAATCGGCAGCGGCTTATTCAATAATTCATCTTGGTGCCAACCAAATATTTGCTCGTACGCCCCATTGACCAAAGTAACTCTTGCACGTAAATCAAGTACACAAATGGCATCTGTCGTATTGCTGATGAACGATTCAAGAAGATCTTTGGTCTCTCTAAGCTCTGTTTCCATACGTTTGCGTTCCGTAATATCCACACAGGATCCGATAACTTCAACAACGCGGCCATTTTCAAAAATCGGTCGCAAGGAAGTTAAGTATGTAATTCCACGAAAGGTCGCTTCATACATGACATTTTCCTCACCATTCCACGCCCTGCGGTAAAACGAATCCATATTAACAGCCATAGAATACGGCCAAATCTCATAGAGATGATTGCCAAGAATATTGGAAGGTTGAAATCCCAATCGATAGAGAAGCTCTCCGTCGCATAGCGTGTGAATAAACTTTCCTTGCATTTGCCTGAACTTCATCGTCATGCCTTGCTGCCTGCGTACTGTATCGTGTAGATCCTGTTGAGCAACCCGCAGGGATTCGCGATCTTTGTTATGCTGGGTGATGTCTCTGGCAATCACATAAATCCCTTCATTCATGCCATCAACGATGATGGGCACGTTCTTCAAGCCTAACTCAATCTGCTCACCGTTTTTATGCCTAACTCGGAGCATGTAATTATCGGACTTGGAGACGATGCTATCGATCCAATTATTTTCTTGATGTTCCTGCTTCCATAGGCGGTTAATGGACTGACCTACCATTTCTCGCTCTGTATACCCCAAAATCCTTTCCATCGCAGGATTCAGACTTTTAATCATCCCTTTAAGATCACAGGTGAGAATTCCGGCAGGATTATGCTCAATTAACGATTTATACCTCTGCTCACTCTCTGCAAGCTTCCGTTCCATTTCCGTTTTCTGTGAAAGATAATTGATTTGGGCCATATAATAAAACGGTTCATCTTGTGAATCTCTCATTAGAGAGATCCTGAATTCCACCCAGGCGATACTTCCATCTTTGCGAATCAATTTTTTCTCAAGTTGATAGAAGCTTGTATCACCAGAGAGCATTTGCTCGAAATAAGCTTCTAATTCCTCGGCTTCATCCTGTGGAAATATCGCGTGCAGCTCCCTATTGACTAACTCTTCCTCTGTATAGCCGGTTAAAGTGCATAAACTCGTATTCACTCTTATCCATAACCCGTTCAGCGAAATAATGGCGATACCCATCGTGGTGAATTCGAAAACTGCGGCAAAAGACGGTTCTGTGCTCGAAAGCAAACCCTGAATATTGTCGGGATCTGCACGGTTTGAACGATCCTGCGGATTATTGACCCTATTCATACGTTATCTCCTATCATAGATATGCATTGGATGGCTTTCAGTACCGATCGTTTTTTGAATTCGACAACTTGCATATTATTCCTTCTTTAGAAGCTGTTGGAACATAAATAGTTCGCGATATGTGACCTTGAGCGTAATTGTTATGTTAGAATGTAAGTGGTCGCACTATAATTTATCCGTTTGTACGAAGGAGGAATCACAACTTGCCAAACATCTGGACTCATCTCATATTCGGCCAAGAATTGCTGGCGCAACTGGGTCATGACCAAATGTTGAATGACAGACAACTGCGACAAGTTTTCTCCCTTGGTTGTCAAGGGCCGGACTTCTTGTTCTATCATAATTTTTTGCCTTGGAAAAAGGATACAACACTCAATCAATTAGGAAGTCTCATGCATGCGAAAAATTGCGGTCCGTTCCTAGAGGATTTACTCCGTCAAGTGCAAGGCCGCGGTTTGTATAATCCGGCAGTTGTTTATGTGCTTGGATTCATCACACACCATATTTTAGACCGTAACATGCATCCATATGTTTTCTATAAATCAGGTTTCAAAAAATGGGATCATCAACGATTTGAAATCATTATGGACACACTGATCGTCAAACACAAACGTGGAATTCAAACATGGAAAACACCGGTTTGGAAAGAAATTTATGTGGGTGATAAGCTGCCGCTTGGCGTTGTACCTGCTCTACTCCAAGCAACGGCTAACAACTACCCGGACATTACTACGAGCATAACGGAGAAAGACTGGAACGATGCATACTTCGATATGATTAAAGCGCAGCGCCTTTTTCACGATCCTAAAGGAATCAAGAGGGTATTAACCTTCGGTAAAATATCGCCGCTGGTTTATAAAAAGCGTGTGGCTCCGCTTGATTATTTAAACGAAGCCCACACGGTTTGGAACTGTCCGACATCGCTGGAAGAGACCTATACGCATAGCATCTGGGACTTGTGGAAAATGGCTATGGCAGATGGTGAAATCGTCCTTCAAGCGGCTATTCAAGTTTTGCTTAGAGGGTCGTCTGCCGACCTAGAAGCCTTTGTGGCCGTTCTAGGCAATCGCTCTTATGAAACCGGGAAAGACTGTGACAGCGGTCTGGAAATCACGCATGTGAAGCCCATGCTTTAAAGATTCGAATCGTCGACTTGGTCCAACCAATTCTCGATTTGGCCGATTACAGAAGCTACGCAGCCATCATGGAAAGGAGAGATCAAGTTCGCTACTTGAACAAGTTCCGTGAAGCTTTGGCTTCCTCCTTGCTGGCATAATCTTAAATAATCTTCCCAGGCTTGCTCCGGATTTTCATTTGCCCGTTTCCAGAACTGAAACGCACATACCTGCGCGAGCGTGTAGTCGATGTAGTAGAACGGGCTTTTGTAAATGTGTGGCTGCTGCTGCCAGAAGCCTCCTCTTTCCAAAAAGTCGTTATCTTCATAAACACGATGCGGCAAATATTTCCGCTCAATCTCGCGCCAAACAAGTTTACGCTCCACTGGCGTCAGTTCCGGCTGCTCATAGATGCGGTGTTGGAATTCATCAACCGCTACGCCATAAGGAATAAATAACAACGATTCGCTCAAATGTTTAAATTTATATTTATCCGTTTCTTCTTCGAAAAATAGTGACATCCAAGGCCAAGCCAGGAACTCCATGCTCATAGAATGGATTTCACAAGCCTCCAAGGTTGGAAAAACATATTCAGGCACTTGAAACTCTCTGGAGCTATACCCTTGGAAGGCATGGCCAACTTCATGCGTTAAGACATCGATGTCTCCTGAGGTACCGTTAAAATTCGAGAAAATAAATGGTGCTTGGTATGTACTAATATAAGAGCAGTAGCCTCCGACTCGTTTCCCCTTCTTCGCCACTAGATCCATCAAACCATTTTCGATCATAAATGTGAAAAATTCATCTGTTTCCGGCGACAATTCGGCATACATCTTCCGTGCTTGCTCGACAATCCAATCGGCATTCCCTTTGGGTGTCGCATTTCCGGACGGGAAGCCGAACTTATCATCGTAGTAATGAAGGGCGTCTACGCCGATTCTAGCTTTCTGCCGTTCCTTCAATTTCGTAGCCGCGGGTACAATATGTGCCAATACTTGATTGCGGAACGCTTCCACGTCCTTGGCATTATAATCGGAGCGGTTCATGCGCGCATAGGCCAGTTCTACAAAATTGCTGTATCCAAGTTTCTTAGCAATAGCCGTACGAACCTTTACCAACTGATCATAAAGGTCGTCCAATTTCGCTTCATTTTCGATAAAAAAGTTATATTTTACATCATTCGATTCTTTGCGGACATTTCGGTCTGTTGATAATTGAAAAGGGATCAGCTGTGATAAATTTCGTTCTTCTCCTGCATAAACCAGCTTTGCCGAAGCAAGCAGCTTGGAATATTCGCTGGCCAGTTTATTTTCTTGGACGAGATCTTCAACAATTTCCGGAGAGAAGGTTTTGAGCGATAAAGCAGCAATTCTGAACAATTGCTTGCCCCATTTGGCTTCCAGTTCAGCTCGATAGGCCGAATCGATCAACGCTTTGTAGAATTCAGTGATGGAACCTTGATATAAAGGTTCAATTTCATCTAAATATTCTTGTTCCGCTTTATAAAATTCATCCGTCGTATCCACGGTGTGCCGAATTCGTGCAATAGACTCCATAGACTCTTGCTCACTCCGAAGCTTGACGATAGCTTCCATCGCATGGTCCTGCTCCTCAAAAGAAGCTGCTTGCTTAAACTGTTCTAAAAGCTCTTTAAACGCCGCTTCAAATGTACTAAATTCGGGTCTTACATAAGTAAAGTCTTGAAATTTCATTGACTTCTCTCCCTCGCATTTTATTCAATGTAACGGCTACGTCTTCATTATCCCTCATATATTGGGGATTTGCCAATTAATTTCCTGACTCCCTAGCTCCTTAAGAAGCTTATTAACCTGCGAAAATGGCTTGCTGCCAAAAAAACCGCGATAAGAAGAAAGCGGACTTGGATGAACAGATTTTAGAATAAAGTGCCGATTTGTTTGAATGAGTCGCTCCTTAGCTTGGGCATGGTTTCCCCACAGGACAAAAATAACTGGCTGCTCCCGTGTATTCAGGGCCTCAATCACTTTGTCCGTAAAACGCTCCCATCCCTTCCCTTTATGGGAATTAGGTGTGTCTTCACGAACGGTTAACACCGTATTTAGGAGAAGTACGCCTTGCTCGGCCCATTTCACTAAATAACCGTTATTGGGAATAAAGCAGCCCAGATCGGACTGCAATTCTTTGTACATATTTTGTAAGGACGGCGGCGGTGTGATGCCCGGTTTAACGGAAAAACTGAGGCCATGCGCTTGGCCTTTTCCGTGATAAGGATCTTGTCCCAATATGACAACTTTCGTTGCTTCGTAGGAGGTTAAATGCAATGCATTCAGAACTTCATTTTGTTCGGGATAGATCGTTTTGTCTCGGTATTCTTCATTCAGAAACTCACATAATGCTTGGAAATAAGGCTCTTCGAATTCGGAGCCTACTACCTTAGCCCAATCGTTCGTTAAATCAAACACTTTTTGTGATCCCCCATTACTCTGTTTCCGTTCCGAGCTCTCCCGTATCGATGTTTCTCAATACAATACGTCCGTCTGCTGCTGTCCCGTCTGGAAGCACGAGCTTGAGTTTCGTCGTTTTCCCTTTTTGAACAAGTGCTTGCACCTGCGTATCGGTCAAATTCCGGCCAAAACTCTCCTTCCAGATGACAAACTTGCAGCCTTCCTTATAATGAGAGCACCCATACCCTTTACGCCCCATAAAAAGGGAGCCGCCGCAGCCCGGCCGCGGACAAGCTGCCAGGAATGAATTGGCACCGTCCAAAGGGCTGCTGTTGGCATCCGCCGATTTCTTGGACGCTGTTTTCGCCTTGGCGCTGCCCGAAGGAGCAGATGACTTCGCACGTGCCGCGGATCCTCTCTTGGTTCCCGCAGGAGCAGGCGTTTCACCTTCGAAGGCTGTTTTGGCAGCTCTGGGTTGCACGCGGACTTTGTCGACGATTAATGTCGCAAACCTTTTGACATTGTGCATAAACTGCTCGTCCGACGCTGTGCCGCGGGAGATCTCGTTCAGCCTGCGCTCCCATTGGCCCGTCATTTCCGGAGAAGTAAGCAGCTCGATGCCGGCTCCGCGAATGAGTTCGACGGCCATTCTGCCCTTTTGGGTAAGGACAATCTTTTTGCCCTGCATGTCGATATAGCCTACCTTCTTCAAACGTTCAATGGTTGCTGCGCGTGTCGCTGGCGTCCCGAGACCGGAATCTTTCATTGCATCGCGAAGCTCCTCGTCCTCAATCTGCTTGCCTGCGCTTTCCATCGCTTTAAGCAGCGTACCTTCGTTGAAATGCTTTGGCGGTTGAGTATCTTTCTCTTTGACAACAGCATCGCTGCAAACAACTTGACCTTGCGCATCGATGGAGAAGGGTTCGCTGACTTCAACCTCTTCGTCTTCTTCGTCTTCCTTCTCTTTGCCTTTGGAGCTTTTGGGCTTTTCTTTTTTCTGATCGGCATAAATGACCTTCCAGCCCAAGTGGAGAAGTTCTTTCACCGTCGTCTTGAACATCTCTTGCTCGACCTCGGTCATCACCGTGTGAACCTTATATTCGGCAGGCGGATAAAATTGCGATAAAAAACGTCTCACGATCAAATCGTACAATTTCTGCTCATCCGGCGTGAGTCCAGATGCCTTACGATTCGTTGGCAGAATCGCATGATGATCTTCCACTTTAGATGGATTGCAAATATTTTTATTGTTTTTATGCACCAGATTGCGATTAGCTCCCTGTACAAGGTCATGATACGCGGTTCCTTGCAAAGCGGATAGCGACTTGTGCATTTCCGGAATATTTTGCTCGGTGACATAGTTGGAATTCGTTCTCGGATACGAAATGACCTTATGTTTCTCATAAAGCGACTGAGCGGTATCGAGCGTTTTCTTGGCCGAAAAAGCATATTTCCCATTCGCCTCGCGCTGCAGCAGCGTTAAATCATACAATTTAAAGGGGTATTCCTTCGTTTCCTTTACTTCATAGGAAATAATGCGTGCCGGTTTCCCCTTCACCTTGGCCGCTAATGCCTCCACTTTCGGTTGGTCCGTTAAGCGTTCGCCCTGCCACATGCCTCTATACGTGGTATCGCCTTGTGTGAAGTAACCCTCCAGCTCGTAAAATTTGAGTGAGGAAAAGGCTTCTATTTGTTTCTGACGATCGTAAATGAGCGCAAGGACCGGTGTTTGAACGCGACCTACTGAAAGCAGGACATTATGCTTTGTTGTAAAAGCACGCGAGCCATTCATGCCGATTAACCAATCGGCTTCACTTCGGGAACGTGCAGCACGGGTCAGATTCTCATATTCGGATCCGTCTTTCAACGTAGCGAAGCCATTGCGGATCGTTTCCGACGTTAAGTCCGAAATCCAAAGCCGCTTCACCGGCTGCTTCAGTCCTAAATGCCGCTGAATCAAAGAGAAAATATGCTGGCCCTCCCGTCCCGCATCGCAGGCATTGACGAGTTGATTACACTTTTTCGCAAGTTCAGCAATTACCTTCAGTTGATCATACGTCCGCGGATTGGGAATCAACTTAAATTCATCAGGAATGATCGGCAGATGGCTTATGTTCCATTTTTTATATTTCTCATCATATTGATCTGGTTCAGCCAACTCGATTAAGTGTCCGATCGCCCAGGTGATAATGTACTGCTCACCCTCCAGATAGGACCTAAGATTTTTGGCTTTAGGTTCTATTGCGGCGGCTATATTTCGCCCCATGTCCGGTTTTTCCGCAATAATAAGTGTCTTCAAAAGAGTATCGCTCCTTACTCATTCTTTCTAAATGGATCTCATCTATCGACTCAGTGTATCCCACTTTATAAGCGTCTGCAATATGGCAAAGGTTCAATTTTCAACTTTTATTTAAGCCAATTTGCTCGAAATAGCGTTGATTATGAATAACGGAAGGGTGTTTGGGATTGTATGAATAAGATATATCATGATGGAATTTCGCCTTATCCAGCTTGCCGATCCGGTCGTAACACAAACAAAGCTGAACATGCGGCAGCCACGTCCAGGACGAGTGATCCATAAAGCCCATCGATTCCTTTGGCTTGGTAAACTGTGTTGCGGACTCATACCAATAGATCGCTTGTAAATAATCTTGCTCCCCCAGAAAAATAGACCCGATCCGGCAGCAGCAATCTGCGCGAGGCATATCGAATTCAAATGATCTGAACAAAGCCATGAGCTGTTCATCTCTCTTACCTAAATGGCTGTAACAAGTCGCCAAATGAAGAGAAGCAGCAATTTTATCTTCCAACCAGCCGTCTGGCGATTGAAGGAAATCTTCATAATACGTCACAGCTTCCTCATAATGCCCATGTTCTCTGCATTCGTTAGCATAATAAAACTGATCACGTAAACTAAACGTCTCTCCTCCGGCAAGTTTCTTCCGATAGATTTGTAAATTGCGATCTGTATGCAGCTTATCTTTCCGGTGTGTGACCGCTATTTCACTATGGAGAATGGATCCGCTTGCCGCTAAATATTCATGCACAGCGCCATTCCATTGAAACTGGCAATCTCGGCGAACTAGCCGGTTTCTGCGCAGACTATACGTCACATTCTGATCCTCATCAAAGCTGAGGTTATAATTCATCGACACGCGATCCACAAGCGGCTCCAGCGTCTGAATCAATTCGAGAAATAGCAGCCGATCTTTCTCCGTCAGTGTATCATCAGCATCCAACCATAGAATGTACTGCTTCGTTGCTTTGGAAAAAGCAAAGTTTCTGGCTGCAGCAAAATCATCCACCCAAGCAAAATCATAAATTCGGTCGGTATATCTGGCAGCAATTTCCTTCGTCCTATCCGTAGAGCCCGTATCGACAATTATAATTTCATCGGCAATACCCCGCACGGAATGGAGACATATTGGAAGTGCGTTTTCTTCATTTTTGACAATGAGACATAAACTGACTGTGATCTTGCGTTCATCGGCGTTCACCCCAATGCTGCTTTGCCTATAGGCGTCAACACCGGCCAATTCTGACTTGCGATAAATATGATAGGCGGGAAAATGAGTGTCCACGTAGAGTGAGAAGCCCAAGGCTCGTGCGCGAATGCAGAAGTGCCGGTCTTCCCCCCAGAATGATAAATTAGGGATTTCCGCAAAACGTACACCGGCTTGAATGGCTTTGCGGCTGATCAAGGTGCACGCTCCAAGCCCGCCAACCTCATAAATACCCGGGATTCTCAGTTGAGCGAAGAACTGCCAAGTCCGCCTAGCCGACTCCTCATCGGATAAGGATTCCTGTCTGCCTTTGGGATACAGCGTATACTGGTCGCTCAACCAAACTTGGGGCATTTCCATCGTATCAGGCTGCCATTTCGTCCAAAAAATGTTGGCAATAATGTCTTTGTTCGCCGAGACAAGCTGCTCAAGCGTGTGCGGGTGTAGAACGAGATCGGAGTCAATCAGAAAGACATAATCGAATTTCTTTTCCAACGCATATGAAAGGATAGTGTCCTTCATCCCGGCTACTTTCCAAATCGTATCCTCCGGCCAATAGTGAGTGAATTCATCCTTCTCATAGGTTTGGGCATGTTTCTCTTCATTGTAAATGGATGTCCGGCCATATTTCGCTTGAAAATCAAGCAGTAATTGCTGTGAAGCTTCTACCTCGTTATCGTCGACGAATAAATAGCTCACCGTAAAGTTTTTGCGCTCAAGTTCAGCAAGTGAAGCGAGAAAAGGTGTAAGAATTTCAGGTATTTGGCGAATGGGGCTTCCAATCAGAACACGCTTTTTAGGACTCAAAGTGCCTTCTCCTCTCGGCGGAGATTAGCAAAATAAGCTTTATTATGCAAAATGCTCGGATGAGTCGGGTTGTAGACATAGGCGATCTCATTATGCAGCTCCGCTTTCTGCTTCTGTCCCATTCGGTCATAACACAAGCAGAGGTGCAAGTGCGGCATCCACGTCCAAGCCGCATGATCAACCATACCGGCATAGTCGGTTGGCTCTCCTAACGAAGTTGCTTTCTGAAACCAATAGATCGCAAGTTCCAACTTATTGTCTTCGTAGAAGAAGTTTCCCACCCGACAACACATCTCCGCTCTTGGTTTCCCGTGAAGTAAGGTTCTAAACCAAGTCCTCAGCTGCATCTGCCGATTCGTTAGATTGCCGTAACAATCTCCCATCTTCAGGCAAGCGGCAAAACAATCCTCGCGCCATCCCTGTTTGGTAGCAAGAAAACGTTCGTAATACGTAACCGCTTTTTCATGAAGACCATGATCTTTAAGCTCATTAGCAAAGTAGTACAGATCTCGTGGGGAAAAAGATTCATTCTCTGACTCGCGTTTTTGATATATCCGCAAATTCCGGTCGGTATACGCCTTATCCTTCTTATGGGTAACGGCAATATCCGAGTGAATCACGTTACCGCTGACGATCAGCACTTCATGCACGGGACCTTCCCAACGAAACCCTGCTGCCCGTCTGACTAACCGGTTACGTTTAAGGCTCGTTGTTACATTATGATCGGCATCAAAAGCTAAATGATATGGCATCATCACACTGTCAACGGAAGGATCCAAGTCCTCTTTAAGCGCTTTGAATTTCAGTCGATCTGTCTCTTCAAACTCGTCATCCGCATCCAGCCATAAGAGATAGTCCTTAGTCGCTTTAGAAAAAGCAAAGTTCCTGGCCTCAGCGAAATGATCCTTCCATGTCAAATCATAGATAAATTCCGTAAAAGCGGAAGCTATCTCCTTGGTCCTATCCGTAGAACCGGTGTCTATGATAATGATTTCATCCGCTACTTCTCTTACAGAGTGAAGACAGCGGTGAAGGGACTGCTCCTCATTTTTGACAATCATACATAAACTAATCGTTATCAATTGGCTATTCCTCCCAAATCACAAGGTTGGGATGTTCATCCAGAATGGAATCATACTGCTCTTTCCAGCCATATTGGGCATTCGGATCAAGTCGCATATACCGCTCATATTTCTCGATCCTGTCTTCCGGTTTCGCCCATCCGAAGTGCTTGATTCTGGCAGGGTGGCATAAATAGGAAAAATGGTTGATCGTGGCCGGGAAGCGGCCGCAGTGCTGAGGCGTTTCTTTCCAGAGATATGGAAAATCCGGTTTATACCTGATCAGGAAAGGACGGTAGTAATGATGGGCGCTCCAGTAAGCATCATCCCGATAACTGGTTTCGCTCCACATATCGTACAGCCGAAAATAGATGGCATCCTGCTCACAATGACTCAGCAAGACACGCACTTGATTGGCAAATTGATCCTCCAGCAGCTCATCTCCATCCAGATTCAGGATCCATTCCGGGTTGGTTTGCACTGTCGCTTCCCATTGCTGCTTCCTTAGCTGCACCTCATTGGCAAAACGCGATTCAGGATTGCGAATCAACTGCAAAGGGATGCCGGACAAAAGCTCTTCACAAATCTCTGAAGTATCATCTGTACTTCCGTCATCAATGATGACTGCTTCATCAATCCAGTCGCGATGCTGGAGTAGTGCCTTGCGCAAATAGCGGTGGCTTTCGTTTTTTACAACCATGGAAAGTGTCAATTTACTCATGGCGCAGCCCCGCAACGCAAAAGATTTCATGCCCGTGCCCGTTGGACTGAAGTCCAACCATCATCCTCGTCTTATCTTGCAGCTGATAAATAAGCGGACATGGCTGCATGTGATCATCCCTTCTTTCATGTAATTGAAGGTGTGCGCATATCTATGGCCATAAGTGAATAAACCGGAGGTGCCTTTGAATGAGCCGCCCTACAGTTTCGCTGTATCCATAGTCCGCTTCATTCAATCGGGTAAAATGCCCCCTTCTATGCTGTATAAACTGAAATATGCCATCCTCTTTAACACTGGGAGCATCGATGGCGCATGGCCCGGTATCGAGAAAGCTATTGCCTTGTATCCCGATTATGTCGATCTTCATTTTTATAAAGGTGTTATTTGCTATTTGAAGGGGTGGTACGCTGCGGCAATTGACGTTTTTCGGCATTGCATTGAGTCGGGGGACATGACAGGGCAACATCTGACTTTGCGAGGTACAGGCAGCTTTCATGCCTACTATTATTTAGGTTTATGCTGGGAAAAATTAGGAAATAACCTAGAGGCAATAAACGCCTATGAAAAGGCCTATGAGCTGTCCCCGACCTATACCCTTGCCGGCGATGCGCTTAACAGGCTGAAGGAAATCGAAACCTAGTATATCCAGATTACGAATCCAACCAGCACGAAAAACACTCACGGCCTCCCGAGAATGTCATCTCGTGCTGTCGTTATTTCAACAAAAATTTCGCATACTTTAACGGAGTTTCATATGTTTTATAAAAAGTTGTATGCATTTTCGCTTTTCTGAAGGAATAACGCTGATCTCTTCCGTTCACTTCAATGAACTTGATGCCTCCGCTTTGATCAACACCTACATCAAGCCCAAGATCAGCCATGTGAGGCAGACTACTGCCTAGATGCCTCGCTATCGCTAACGATGCTTGATGTATTTCCTCCGTAATGTGTGCGGCATTAAACCCGCTCGACTTAAAAAGCTCCTCGCAGCGCTTCACTTGGCCCCCTTTGGCTACATTGGTCACATGACGGCCTCTAGCCGCGACTTTGCCCACGATGCCTGTGATCTGCCATTGTCCGTTCTCACTTCGCTGCACAGATACCCTGATGTCATAAGGCCTGCCTTTGTATGTCGCTAAAGGTATGGCTTCTTGAATCATATACCTTTGTTTGCGAACTTTTTTATTAATTAAAAGTATGGCCCGCTCCCGGGATACAAGCTTAGGTTTGCTGAAAACACCATGCAGTTTCCAAGCTCCGCCTGCTTGCTTTGAAGCT
Organism: Paenibacillus sp. FW101-FHT12H11; assembly: GCF_058790355.1. Taxonomy (NCBI): domain Bacteria; kingdom Bacillati; phylum Bacillota; class Bacilli; order Caryophanales; family Paenibacillaceae; genus Paenibacillus; species Paenibacillus sp. FW101-FHT12H11. Next base: position 354,675 of record NZ_JBYTCO010000002.1, read on the forward strand.
TTCATGATGCCGTTCCCTACACTGCTGTTCGTTGGTTTAATAAAGAGTGAGGTAATCTTGGACATGGCCAACTCCAACTGTTTGCGCGTGTATTTCGTAGACTCCGGCAAATACTTGCGGAGATGTGCATTCTTATGAATGAGATGATGAATGAGATGTTTGTCATAGCGATTTTGCCTATTAAATACGTAACTATGGCGTGATAGCTGGTTTAATTTATTTTTCAAATATGGCGTTAAGGTTATGGCGCGGTTATGTGTGACACGAGGAATATTCCTCCGGACAAGCTTGTATTTATGATTGGTGTAAAAATAACCCAAAGCTGATTTCCTGTTCACATACCTCAAACACATATAGAAAGGCTTGATTCCCCACTTGCTGCCTGCTCGATCATACAACGCTATACGTTCGTTCCCGGTTCTTCCCTTTGCAATCCCCTTGTACGTTTTTAAGTCAAGTAAGACACCTACCGTCGTTCGCACCTAAACTCCACCACCATTCGCAAATAAGAATATTGTCAGTGTATGTCTCTCTGTTAGCGAGTAACACGGTAAATACCTAAGCGCGAACGAAAAGTATGAAGGAATTATTTAACATTCGTCGAATGTAGACGAAGTAGAAGCAAGACGTGAGCACGCTAACCCGGGACTAAGCTTTGCTCTCATAGAAATAATGCTGCGCCAGAATACGATCGCTCAATTCGATAATGCCATAGGAATATTGAGGCTGTCTTCTTTTATCCGTTGGCGAGCCCGGGTTAAACATCAGGATCCCATCAACAGTTTGATGATAAGGAACATGAGAATGCCCGAAAATGATGATGTCCGGCTGCTCTTCCCGGAATGCCTCCCGGGCTCTTTCCTCTGTCGTCTTACGGAAGCCGTCACCGTGAATAAGGCCGATTCGATATTTCCCGGCGGTCACGATTTTTTTTAAACCAAACCGCTCTATCATGTCGTGACCGTCGTTATTCCCGGCCACAGCCTCGCATGGAGCAATTTGCTCTACGAGATCGACGACATGCTCACTCACCCAATCTCCTGCGTGCAGAATCAGGTCAACACCTTTTAATCCTGCTACTAGCGCATCCGGCAGTTTAAGTACCCTCGCAGATAGATGCGTATCGGAAATAACACCAATTCGCATAAAATCACTCCTTTTTCCACATATGCTCCTATTTTCTCATTCGACAGACGGAACTGCAAATACAAGGCAGAATTAGGAGCAGACTAAGGTAATTGAATCATGAAGAGATAGATTTCTTGAAAATTCGATGTTTACAGATCAGTTTGATACAATATTGCTGAAGTCTACGCCAAGGGGGACACCGATGATGAAAGATCCCATCGTCATACAGAACAAATTAAGAGAAGCTATGGGGCATCTCGAGAAAAGGTTCATGGAGCGTGAAGAACTCATCCGAGTCTTGCTCCTTGCGATCATGAGCGGTGAACATGTCCTATTGGTCGGACCTCCCGGTTCGGCGAAATCGCAGCTGGCCCGAGCTGCAGCAGAATTATTCGGCAATGAGCCCTATTACGATTATTTATTGACTCGCTTTACGACGCCAGACGAGCTATTCGGCCCAGTCTCTTTGCAAAAATTAAAACAAGATGAGTACAGTCGCCTCACGGAAGGATATCTGCCTAGCGCACGTTTCGCCTTCCTGGATGAAATATTCAAAGCAAACAGCGCGATTCTTAACTCGCTCTTATCGATATTAAATGAGCGCGTTTTCTTCAACGGACGTCTGAAACAGCCGTCACCTCTGTTATTTTTAATGGCGGCCTCCAACGAATTGCCTGAAGATAACGAGCAGCTGGCTGCACTTTACGATCGCTTTTTGTTCCGCTTTGAAGTCGAGTATGTCAAGCAAATTTCCAGCTTTGAACTGATGTTTCACGCGCCGAAATCGCCTCTTCCCACACTGCTTTCAACAGAGTTGATCAACCAATTGGGATCACAAGCGATGGATGTGCAATTGCCGGATGCTTTGATTTACATGCTCTTCCAGTTGAAAACAGCCCTTCAAGAGAAAGAATACGTGCTCTCCGATCGGCGTTGGAATAAAATAGGACATACTTGGAAAATTTCAGCCGCTATTCACGGACGAAGCACCGTTGGCGTTTGGGACACCGTCCTCACTCCGCACATGCTTTGGGATTTTCCAGAGGATTTGCCTGAAGTTAAAGCGGTTTTTGATACGTTATTTCAAGATATGCTCAAACGCGAGATGGAACAGGAGCTTCCCCTGCAGCAGTACAATATGACGGTTAAAAAATGGCTGGACAAGGAAGATGAGCTTCATGCCTTCCAATTCAAAAAAGAAATCGGCGGTTCCTTATCCAAAGACGCCGCTGAACGCCTGAAGGGCAGCCTGGAAGAATGCCGCACGGAGCTTGAGGATACAGCACGCAGTTTACGAGGCAGACTTGTCTCTTGGCAGGAAAAAGAAAAGAAATTGCCCGAATGGATTGCTTCACAATCCATTTTCCTGCAGCATCCCGAACAGTATGCCGTCAAATTTACGCACCTTCGCATCCAGGGTGAACGCATTCTACAATCCATTCAAGGTTTATATCGCACATTGTTTGACCGTGAAATTCCGGGAATCGTGTACGACTATACCCTATAAGAGGTTACGCTATGATCATTCGCTGCACACGGGTCGATCGGTATGTGTTTGAAGGTTATGTTCATTCTTCCCGCGTCGCCCAGGAGTGGATGCGCGAAGCGGTGCGGCAAGCTCCCTGGTTTTCGCTTGAACTGTTTGCCGATTTCTTCATGTGCTTTTACTTAACGAAACCTGAGATCGATGCAGCTACCGAGGAAACACCTTTCCATCGTTGGATGGTGTTGACCTTGACCAAACAATACTTCTACATCTCCATTCACCCGCGCACAATTGGACAAGTGAACGCTTCCTTTAAGACGGCGCTTAAAGCGCTAATGTGGCTAACGGAGTCCTACGAGAAAGAAGTAAAGAAACGGCAAAAAGAGCAGCAGCAGATCGGCATCGGTTTGGAGAAAAAACAGCAAATGAGCGGCCAAGAGGACAAAAGCGTCAGCGAGCGGCTCACCGATAAGCAAATTGAGAAGCTGAGGCTTGTTGGATATACCCTGCAGCAGGGAAAAAGAGCTGTAGAGGACAAGCAAGAGGCCTCCGACTCGCGACCGCTGGTTGTAGACGAGATCCGCGCATTGAAACAGCGCATCTTGGAACTGCAAAGCGAGCTGCGTACGGAGTTTATGAAACGCGACAAGCTGAAAGCCAAGCTGCGCAAGGCGGAAGAAGAGCTCGAGCGCCGGAAGCGGCAGCTGGACCGCATGAGCGCCCGCGACCTCGCCGCGATGCAGGAGCTTGAGTCCGAGCTGGGCGACTGGCTCGGGCGATCTTTGAAGGAGACGCTGTCCCTTGAAGAGGCGGACGGCTTTAATGTGTACGAGCTCGTGCAGGCGAGTCAGCGGCTCGCGAACCGGCGCTGGGGCAGCGAGCTGGGGAAGCTGCGGAGGCAGACGTTCGAGCACTACGTGCAGTGGATTGAAAAGCTGAAGCGCAGCAAGGATTTGGTCGCTTTCTTGCAGGAGGTGGGCCGCAACATCCATCATCTGCGGGTTCAGCGTAAAAAGCAGCGCTCGCCTTATGTTCCTGAATCCTACGATGATCTGCGGCATTCCGGAGACATCGCGCATTTGCTGCCCAGCGAAGCCAGTTTGCTCGCGGATGATGATTTTGAGCCTTATTTTCTCGTCAAATGGATGGAAAATAAGCTCATGACTTATAACTACAGCGGTTCCTCTCCCGAACCGCAAAAAGGGCCCGTGATCTGTATGCTCGACACGTCCCATTCGATGCGCGGCAGCAAGCTTCGGCTTGCCCAGCTGTTCACCGCGACCTTCGCCTCCTTTGCGCTTCTCGAGCGGCGGGACTTCGTCCTGCTGCTGTTCGGCGCCAAAGGCGAGCTGGTCGAGCACATCTTGTCTTACAAGCGTCCCGACTGGGACCGCTTCTATGGCCTTGCGCAGCTTGCCTTCGGCGGCGGCACCAACTTCGACGCCCCGCTCAGCAGAGGCATGGACATCGTTCAGCATCAGCCGCAGTTTCGCGATGCCGATTTCGTGATGGTCACCGATGGCGTTGGCCAGATCTCCAAAGCAACCCAGCAGCAGCTTGCGCTGCTGGGGCAAAAAAAACAACTGCGGCTGCATTCCCTGATCATCGGCTCCGCCCGTCAGCATCTCGTGCAAAAATACGAGATTATGGGCGTTTCGCATCAGGTTCGATTTGCAACAGCTTGGGATATGCAAGATCCCGTTAAGGATGAGCTGCTGCTAGATGTGTTTGCAAAGCGATGACCACAACAAACAATCCCCCGATTGCCTCGACTCGACTCGATTCGCTGGCACTGGGGGATTGTTTTCGTTTAACCGTATTTGCCGTCAGACGCCTTTACGCTGTATTAAGTGCAACGTAAGCCTTCAACTTTGCTGCTAAGCCGTACCTTCATTACCTCACTCCGTCACACCTTTTATCACTCATAAACAGGTTACGACTGAAGCACCATTCTATGTTGTATATTGTGCAACCATTTGGCTGTAATTAGGCCTCAGCACGCCTCTATACTGTACTTTATGCAACGAATCATACAATAAAACGCTTACATCTCACCTTTTCACTATAAATGGTTGTATTTTGTGCAATCAAAGACAGCATTCGCGCTCAGACGAGCCCATTACGTTGTATATAATGCAATGTAAGCCTTTTACTCATCCCCCCCTTTACCCTTCCCCAAAACAACGAAATAAGGACCCCTCTCGGAGTCCTCATTGACGGTGAATAGATTTATGGTACTATGCTATGAACCTTAACTCAGCTTGGTCTCTACCTCATCACACTATTGCAGTACTTGACCACATTAATGATTTCTGCGGCACATCTCCTCGCTTCTATACGGATTCAACAACAACTTCCCTTGGTGTAAATTGTCTTTGACACGACACCTCTCTGCTTTCACCGTCAAAGATAGTATGTCCGCTTATTTTCGTTTTATGTATGTAAAAAAATAAGTCACGATTTCGTTTTCACTCATTCCTGTATCAACTCTTTGATCGTCTTGAGGGATACGCCCGTCTCATGATACACATCAATCAGTGTGGCACCCGGATGGCTGCGAACAAAATCTTTGACCTTATGCGACTCGACCAAAAGCAGCTGCGCACAGGGTTTACATCGTTTTTCAAATTGTGCTATGAAAACTTTTCCGCATGCCTCACAGTTGCTTAATGTCATTTCTCTACACCTTCCAGAGCCAACTTTTACCAGACTATTTCCAATCAAAAATAGCTTTCGCAACGGCGATCTGTTTTCAGGGGGTAGGTAGGTGAATCTCGATATGATCCCCCGCTTTAATCTCACCTGGGCATTCCACATAGGCGACAATTCCCCTGCTTTTCTGCGCTTGAATGATAAAATGTTTCGTTAAACTTTTGTCGTCATATTGTTCCGCGATCACTCTGCCTGGCCCGGCACACGGCTCATTTTCTCCCTCAGATACTAACCCTCCGCAACTTGAAAGCATCATGCGAATGCCCATGGGAAGCTTGGTTAAGTCCGGCGCGCCGCTCACCAGAATGTTCGCTCCCAACCACTCGGGACGAATCGTTTCGACACCTAACCGGTCTGCGATTCCTTGTAGTTCCTCAACAGACACGAGGCTAAGTTGACGACGATTAAAGATTTCCGTCCCTCTCTTATACATGGGCTGTCTGGAGTCAGCTTTGGCAAATAGACCAAAATGCCTATCACCTTCTATACCGCCAAATTTCAACTCGGCAACGTCAATTTCTCTTGTAATAAATGTATCTGGGTTATCCGCAATAAGCACAGCTTCAACTTTTATGATCATAGTCATCTATAGCCTACCCGCCTTGTCCAAAAATTCGCAACCTACTTATCCATATGCACGAATGGCATTTGTTGTTAATGATGTTTCGACTTTTATCAGCCTACTGTCTTCCCGCCATCTCCGGCCACATCACACCATCTTCCCATCCCAGTACAAAAGCTTCCCATCTGCGCGCCTCTGGAAAAACCTCCAAATCGCCAAAATATTTCGCGATAGCCACATGCTGGGTCGCATGAGCTTTCAGGGCAGCTGCTTTGACTGACCATCCCAGCTCCGTATCCACAACAATTGAAGGCTGCAGCCCCCGATCCCGCAAAATTCCTGACGCTGCATAGTACAGCTTGCGCACGCTTGGGCATTTCCCGCTTAAAACAGCAGCTGTCGCGGCTTTGGAAATAGTCACATGGTCCGGATGCCCATTCCCACCATCTTCTGCAAAGCTGAATACATTCTCCACCTCATAACGCTGTAGAAATGAAATAACGCCTGCAACCAGATCCTCGAAATCAATATTCGCCAACTGACCGTCCGGGAAGCCCAGATGTTCCGCAATGGAAATCCCCAACACTTCAGCGGCAATATTCATTTCTTCTTCTCTCACTCTGGCAAGCTCCGACTTATCCGTCGCTCTCTCCAACCCATGCCGGCCTGCGTCCCCCCGCGTCGCTAGCAGCAGCGCTGGCGCGTTGCCTTCATCTGCATATTTGCGAATTAAACATCCACTGAGAAAGGTCTCATCATCCGGATGCGCATAAACAAATCCATTTTGAATTCCCATCTTCATCTTCACTCCGTTTTCTTTTATGTAAAATTGGCGGGCGGATACTCGTTCTCAATCACGAAAATCGCTTGATCCCAAGGCATCGTCATCTCCGTGTTTTCTTGCAAATCCAACAAGCTGACTTCGTTCTCCGCCTTCGAGTTATCACTTATTGAGATGACGAAGCGCATGCCAAGCCCTTCCGCTATATGTTTCCCTGAATCCGAAGCCAGACATTCCATTCTTACCCCAATGCCAACGAGTTGCAATTCACTCGTTAGTTCACGTATCCGTGCATTCACTTGCAAGGAAGCTTTAGGTGCTAACAGGATAACTTTGGCTTGTTCGAGGTGATTCATGAACCGACTCTCTTCTTCCGGACTCTCATACCTTTGATTGCTGTTTCCCATACCTTTCACCTAGTCCCTTCTCCCGAGATAAAAAAACGCGCCGGACCTATGGTCCTGCGCGAATTGCTATCTCGCAGGGAGGCCAACGCGAAATGCGTTAGCCCACCCTGATAAGTTCAGGTATGTGCTAACGCCTATAAAAATAATGAAATTGTACGAACCAAGCTGTGTTCTTCATATTGATTCGACTCCTTCACTGTCATGATTATTACTGATTATAGCGGGGGGTTGTCAGCAATGCAACAACTTTTTTCTGAATGCTTTAGGCTAGAACCGCTTCAATATCTGCTGCAATATCGGAAGGTTCCGTTCTCGCGCTGTACTGTTTAACTACGCTGCCGTTAGCATCTACGAGGAATTTCACGAAATTCCATTCAATTTCGCCAGTGCGGTAAGGTTCTGGTGTATGGCTTAGCAAATAGGTGAATAATGGGTGAGCGTGTTCACCTTTCACATCGATTTTGGCGAACATCGGGAAAGTGACATTGTAATTAAGCTCACAGAAACTTTGAATCTCTTCATTAGTCCCAGGCTCTTGACCAGCAAATTGATTACAAGGGAATCCTAGAACAACAAGGCCCTTTTCTTGATATTGTTCGTATAAACTCTGCAAACCTTTGTAATGAGGCGTAAGTCCACAAGCGCTTGCTGTATTGACAATAAGTAATGTTTTGCCTTTGTAATCGGAAAGTGACTTCGTTTCTCCAGAGATGGTCTGAACTTCAATATCATAAATGGACACAGTAATCTACTCCTTCAATGATAATATAACTACTTGTCCATTATAGCATTGTTTGGCAACACCCCCAAATATCTTCATGTTAAAACGTTTTAGCTTCCCATATCCTGACAGGTGTGTTATATTGTTTACCTGTTTATTCGCAAAATAGACATATCATCTGATCTTAGGAGGTAACTGATCTTGGACACAAAGACTCAAAGTGCCTATCAAGAAGAACTGCAGCGACTCGAAGAAACGAATATCGAAATTGACAAACAACTGGCTAGGCTTAGAGCCACGCCAGTCTATTACGGTCCCGATTTAACGGAACAAGCGTTAGAAGTCGCACGTGAAAATGGGCGGAACAACTTAGCCAAAGCGGTTGATGAACCCTATTTTGGCCGTTTGGATTTTCAAGAATCAGGCACCGCTTCATCCCAGCCGCTATATATCGGCAAATCAGGCGTAGAAGACGAACGTACGGGTCAATTGCTCGTTATTGACTGGCGTGCACCGGTGGCCAGCTTGTTCTACTCGTTTACAGGAGGACTTGATGCTGCTTCCTACGACTCACCGGACGGTCTCATCGAGGGTCTCGTCTATTTGAAGCGAAACCTCGTGGTGCGCAAGCAAATTCTTCAGCGCGTCGTGGACACTTATGATCGCACCGAAGACTCTTTAGCCGTTGGCGACGAATTTTTGCTTTATCGATTAGGGGAAAATAAAGATAACAAGCTTCGCGATATCGTCTCCACCATTCAAGCGGAGCAAGACCGCATCATCCGTGCCGCCAAAAATACCGCGCTCATAATCCAAGGGGTCGCAGGAAGTGGTAAAACGACGGTTGCCCTGCATCGTCTCGCCTTTTTACTTTATCAATACCGTGAACAGGTTCACGCTGAGCGAATGATTATTTTTGCACCGAACTCGATGTTCCTCGACTACATATCCGGCGTTCTGCCTGAACTGGGTGTCGGCAATATTCAGCAGAGCACTTTTACCGATTGGGCACTCGATGTACTCGATCAAGAAGTGAAGTTAGCGGATCAAGCGCTCACCCTGCAAACCTGGTTTTCACTTGGCAGCAAAAGACCACCGCTGGATGATAACGCCCCAGGCAGGTTTAAGGGCTCAATTGAATTCAAACAATATTTGGATGATTGCTTGACCAAATTCGAGTCCTCCTACGTCCCATCGGCGGATTTCATTCCTTGGGAGGGCGTTAAGCTGCCGCTTGCGAACATCCGTGAATGGTTTTACGTCGAGAATAAGCATTATCCGCTCGTCAAACGCCGCGAACGTGTCGTAGCGCGTATCAAACGCTGGATGGAAATGCAGCTCGACAAAATCTGGGAGCAAACCCGAAAAAAAGAGCTGAAAAAGAAGTCGGCGCAGCGCTTGCGGACGTATTTGACCAGTTGGCCGGAGCATTCGGCATTCAGCTTTTACAAAATGCTGTTCGCTGAAAACAATCGCCCGGACAGCCTGCCTGCAGAGCTTCTGCATAAGCTTCCTGAGCCCATTGTTAGCGCGTCACTTAAGCTTTTCAAGAAAAAAGAAGTGCAGCTTGAAGATCTCGCTCCACTCCTTTATATTCATACGCGTCTCTATGGCATTCCATCGGACCGATTGTTCGACCATGTCGTCATAGACGAAGCCCAAGACTTTTCACCTTTCCAGGTGGCTGTTCTTGATAGCTATACGCGCAACAGTTCTTTTACGATTCTGGGTGATTTGTCGCAAGGAATCCATGCTTATCAAGGCATCAAAGACTGGAAGGAATTTTCCAGTTTATTTCAAGAAGAGCAAGGCGGCTACTTCGAACTCGAGCGCAGTTACCGGTCAACGATGGAAATCATCCAGTTCGCCAATCTGGTGCTTCAGCGGGGTGTCGAGAACCCGCTCCTTGCCGTGCCCGTGTTCCGCAGCGGGAACAAAGTTCGGGTTTTGCAGACTGACCTCAAACAAAGAATCCCGCTGCTGCTGCAGGCTATCGCGACGTTACAACAAGGAACATCCAGCACGATTGCCGTTGTTGCTCGTACGGAGAAGCAGGCTGAGGACTTGCACGACGTCCTGACCAAAGCCGGCATAGAAACAAATCTCATCACATCCAAACAACGTGTGTATCGCGGAGGAATTTCGGTTGTACCAGTCTATTTAACCAAAGGATTGGAGTTTGACGCCGTTTTGCTAATGGATGTAACGGCTGCACATTACGAAGCAACGCTTATGGATGCCAAATTGCTTTATGTAGGCTGCACACGCGCGCTTCATGAATTGTGGCTGATGGCTCCTGGCGACTTATCTCCTCTTGTCTCGACAGACGATGCGGACATTGTCACAACGGATTCACCATAAAATAAAAGACACCTGATTTTTCTAAGGCCAAGTGCCACAGAAATCAATCAGGTGTCTTTTTTTAATATGCGATCAGCACGCCGCCTTCTCCAGCATACGTGCCAATGACGGTGCCCATGTTTGCGAATAGCACATTGCGGAACGGATGCTTTTGGAGGAGTTGGTTCAATACTTCGCGCGCTCTCTCCTCACAGTTGCTGTGGGCGACGGCGATCACATCTTTATCGTAGTCATGAACAGCCTCGCCCACTTTGGCGATCATTCGCTTCAACGCTTGCTGCGTGCCGCGGATTTTGTCCATGACTTCAATCGAGCCTTCTTCACTGGCTTTCATGACGAGTTTAATATTCAAAACAGAAGCGACAGCCCCTCTGACCCGATCAAGCCGTCCGCCTTTAATGACATTTTCTAGTGTATCTAAGAAAAACAGCGTCCCCGAAGAAGCAACCGAACATCGTATCGTCTCAACAATTTGCTCAAAAGGAACATCATTCTCGGCCATTTTGGCTGCTTTGAAGGCCAGTACACCAAGTCCTAATGAGGCTGTTTTCGAATCGATAACTTCAATACGTCCTTGATAACCTTCCTCCAGAAGCATCTCTTTGGCCATAAGGGCATGATTGTACGTACTGCTTAGCGCAGAAGAAAGACAAATCACAAGAATATCTTGATTGACCTCAGCTTTTTTCTGAAAATCCGTGAGAAAATGCAGCGGCGAGGGACTAGACGTCTTAGGCAGTACACTCTCCGTTTTCATTCTCGCATAAAATTCACAAAGCTCCATGTGAGGAGGCATGCACTCCTCTCCAAAATGTACGGACAAAGGTACAATGGTAATCCCTAGCTCGTCCACAATCAATTTGGGGAGGTCGCAGCTGCTGTCAGTGATAATCTTGATTGTCGTCATGTTGTGTACACTCATTTCTTATTTTTTGGCGAAAACGATTCCAAGCGTGCGAGGGCCGCAGTGACTGGATACCACACACCCGGTTTCCGTCATATAGACTTGCTTTATATTGGTTCGCTGCTCAATCTGCTCTTTGACATACGCAGCTTCATCGGCTGCCATCGCATGAGTGACGAACAGGAACTCCGTATCCATTTCATCTTTTAAAGCAAGTGCATTATCCAATAGTTGATGAAGCGCTTTCTCCCTTTTCCCTCTTACTTTGTCCGTTAATGTCATAGCCCCGTCAATCACTTTCACAACAGGTCTAATCTTCAATAAACTTCCGAGGAAATGCTGGACGCTCGAACATCTTCCGCCTTTATGCAAGTACTCCAACGTATCTATAATAAACTCTACTTCAATATGGGATCGAAACGACTCAATCATGGATTTGATTTCCGAACTGCTTTTACCCTCCTGAGCCGAATGAGCAGCCTTCAACACTAGCAAACCAATCCCTGTTGATAGAGTTCTAGAATCGATTACGGTAACTTTACCATCAGGAAAATTTGCAGCTGCTATGGAGGCATTTTGAATTGTGGAAGACAGTTCTGACGAAAGTCCTATATAAACGACAGCATCACCAGCCTGCACAGCCCCTTCAAACGCCCTCTCAAAATCGATTGGAGAAGGCGCCGCTGTTTTGGGCAGTTTGCCGGTTTCATCTACAAGCTCAAAAAGTCGGTCTGGCTTGATGGAAACGCCATCTTTTAACGATAATTCGTCAAAAATAACATAAAGAGGGACAACTTCAATCTGGTATCGATGAATGAGCTCCTCACTTAAATCACACGTACTGTCAGTAAAAATACGCACCCGGGACATTACGGTCAACCACCTTATCCTTCTATCTATCCGTCTATAAACTGAAAACCACATGAATTCTATGGATTGTTGTGTGTTCAGTATATCGGATATGAGATGAAAGCTCAATCATACAAAAGAAGTAACTATAAATTAGAAACCATAGATCGTCATGCCGCCGTCAACGAATAACGTCTGACCCGTCACATAGTTCGCAGCATCCGAAGCAAAGAAAACAGCAGGTCCTACCAGCTCCTCAAGCTCCCCAACACGCTGCAGAGGTGTTCGCGCAATAACATCAGCCAGAAAATCAGGGTTAGCCAATATTTTCTCCGTAAGCGTTGTTTTAAAGTACCAAGGCCCGATGCTGTTCACGTTAATTCCGAATTTGCCCCACTCTAGCGCCAGTACCTTTGTCATTTGAATCATGGCTGCTTTTGTAGCCGCGTATACAACTCCTGTACGTAGGGCAACCTGTCCGGCAACAGAGGCGATATTGATGATCCGGCCATACTTCTGCTCTTTCATATGATGGCCAACTATTTGGGCGCACAGAAAGGCGGATTTGAGATTCGTCTGCATAATGGTATCCCACTCTTCATCAGTGACGGCCAGCGCTTGGCTGCGTATGTTCATCCCGGCATTGTTGATCAGAATATCCAATCTACCTGCCTTTTCGATAATTTGTTCCACAGCCGCTTCAATTTGTTCTCTACTTGTGACATCCACTTGGAACGGATAAGCTTGTCTGCCCAAAGCACGAATTTCAGCTGCAACTTCTTCGATATCACTTGACGTACGCGCAAAAAGGGCGACATCAGCGCCGGCCTCGGCAAGTCCGATCGCTAGTGCTCTACCGATCCCTCTTCCCGCTCCTGTCACTAAGGCAATTTTATTTTCCAGTCGAAATGAAGGTAATAACATATTCTCATCGTCCAATCTATTAGGTATTTTTTTTACAGCTAAAAAAAGAAAGTAGGTTATTCACATGGAATATTCCGTTCAAGAAGAGAAAGCAAACGCCATTAGCCATGGGGTTGGCGTCCTTTTAAGCTGCGCAGCGCTTATCCTGCTCGTTGTTCAGGCTTGTCTGCATGGCGATGCGTGGCATATTGTAAGTTTCAGCGTGTTCGGTGTGGCGCTCGTTACGTTGTATACCTGCTCCACCCTGCTACATAGCGTCAGGCACCCCCGGCTGAAAGACATTTTTGAGGTGCTCGATCATGCCGCTATTTACGTCTTAATTGCCGGAACCTATACCCCGTATTTGCTGGTGACCCTACGCGGGCCTTTGGGGTGGACTTTCTTTGGTGTGATATGGGGGCTTGCCTTAACAGGCATCGTGCTCAAAATATTTTATGTGAAGCGATTTGTCCTTATCTCCACGCTCTGTTACATACTCATGGGCTGGCTTATTGTTATTGCTTTTAAGCCGCTTTACATGAACCTGCCTTTCGGAGGCATCGTATGGCTTGTAGTTGGCGGACTGCTGTACACGTTCGGTTCCATCTTTTATGTATGGAGGCGCATCCCTTATCACCATGCCATTTGGCATATTTTCGTGCTCGCCGGTAGCGCCTGTCATTTCGTTTCCATCTTCGGATATGTCATCATGTCCTAATCAAGGAATCAGCCGCTGCAGCTGCTGAAGGGAGACGACGCTCTCAACTTGGCGCGCCAGCTCATCATAACCATCCTCATTCGGATGAATGGCATCATCAGAAAGGTAGCGAGTGTCCTGCCCCACAAAAGCATCATACACCTGAACGATGTGAATATGCGGCTGCTCTAATTTACGCAAAAATATGTTAAAACGCTGCACCCAATAAGCCGATTCAGGCACCTGCGGTAAAGGATTATATAGTCCAATCAAGGCAATTAAATAGGGTGTATGAATCCCTTGCCGCAGCGTTTCTATTTGCACCATAATTTCTTTGTAATTCGATTCGTAGGTTTGAAGAGCTGTCTTTAAAAAAGCGGGGTCATTTTGATAAAAGAAAGGAATCGCACCTTGGATTAAATCATTGCCGCCAGCTGTAATCGTGATGATATCCGCCGTTTGGATATCCTTCTGAATTTGCGGATCGGACTGCAGCGTTTGGAGCAATTCGTTAGTCGTAGCACCGTTCGTACCCGCTTGGATCAATTGAACTGGAACGTTAAGCCACTGCTCTACTTTCTGCTTAAAGCTGTACACGAATCCACGACCATCCGGCGCACCAAAACCAACGGTAAGTGAATCACCAAATGCCAAATAATTAATCGTCTTATCCATGCTATCCTCTCCCTAAAGCTGACGTAGGATAGTATATGCGTCAGCGCCCAGTTTGGGAAGGGACACTCTCACCAGTTGTGCGGCAAGTTTTTTTATACGTTTACATGCTCTTGAACAAAATTTTCGATTTGCGCTTTTTCCGCGTAGGTAAATTGAAACTCGCAGTCGCAGCCTTCGTCATGAAGCACAATTTGCACAATGTCCCCATCCAAATTGCAAATCACAAGAATAGAAGGATCGATGAGATCTTCCGGAAACATCTCGCCATCCTCTAGCTGCATGCTTACATACATATCACGCCATTGTCCGCGCACCTCAGATTCAACAAAAGATAAGGTAAATTTGTGTTCAACGTGCTCTGCGCCATATTTCATCATCTGACAGTTCCCCCCGCAACATTATTTTCTAAAAAGCTAATTTTGTCTATTTGAACCTCGTTTATTTATTGTAACTCAGAGCTCCTGAAAGTGGTAGTTTGCGCTCCTTTATACTACAATAAAAGCAAGTAATTAGATAAAGGAGCCTTCTCACATATGACATCGAAATCCACCATTACGCAAACCATTGACAACAACGCCAATAGATTCAAAGCGATTTCCAGCTTTATCGGTGCAAATCCCGAGCTCGGACATGAAGAATTTCAGGCTGCCGCCCGCCTGACGGAAGAGCTGGAATATCACGGTTTCCAAGTTGAACGTGGCGTTCTGGATATTCCAACTGCTTTTATAGCCACCTATGATTCCGGGAAAACAGGACCTGTCGTCGGCTTCTTGGCGGAGTACGACGCCTTGCCGGATCTGGGTCATGCCTGCGGCCATCACTTGATCTGTATGATGAGCATAGGCGCAGCCATCGGCCTTAAATCTGTTCTTGCCGAAACAGGCGGCAGCATTCGTGTGTACGGGACTCCCGCCGAAGAAACCAAAGGTGCAAAAGTACCTATGGCCGAAGCTGGACTTTTCCGCGACGTGGACATCGCCTTGATGGCGCATCCTTATTACACCTATGAGAAATCGGGTGAATCCCTGGCTATGGATGCGATTCAGTATGAATTTTTCGGCCGCCCTGCACATGCCGCTGCGCAGCCTTATGAAGGCGTCAATGCGCTGGATGCCGTGCTCCAGCTTTTCAATTCCATCAACGCGCTGCGCCAGCAGATGAAATCCGATGCGCGCGTTCACGGGATTATTAGCGAAGGCGGCAAGGCGCCAAACATTATTCCGGACTATGCCGTCGCCCAGTTCTATGTGCGTTCAGCGACCCGCACCTACACGGATGAGCTCGTCCAGAAAGTGCTGCGCTGCGCGGAGGGCGCTGCATTGCAAACGGGATGTACGCTCAAGACGTCCTTCTACGAATATTCGTATGACGAGCTGCGTACCAACGAAACGTTGTCCCAAGTATTTTCGGATCAACTAAGCGAGATGGGAATCGACCCGAAAGACGTTGAAATCGGCAAGGATCACGGCTCGCTTGATCTGGGCAATGTATCGATCCAATGTCCGACGATTCATCCTTTCGTCAAAGTCGTTGGCGAGAAGCACATGCTGCATACCAAGGAGTTCCGTGATCTTGCGCTGCAAGAGCCTGCCCTTGACGCGATGATTTTCACAGCCAAAGCGCTGGCTAACACAGCTTACGAAGTTCTCAGCAGCCCGGACCTGCTGCAAAGAATCAAAGATGAGTTTGCGGCAGCTACGAAATAAGATGAAAAAGGGGGTGTCACTACAGGACATGAAAGTCCTGAGGGACAGCCCCTTTTTTTCCGAGCGATTAGCTTTGCTCGCCTCAACTTAAATAGATGGCTCAAGCCGTAACGCCTGAAGCCGAAGCTGCAGCAGTTGCCATGGCCTCCCTGTGACCTTTTTCCGCCTTATCTCTTCGCTCTTCAAGTTGAGCCAAGATCGCGTAAAACATCCCCATACCAATGACTCCACTAATCCCGATGAGCGTTGCCATCAACCAAGACGGCATCCAGCCGCCAAGGATCACGCCGACACCGCCAAGCAGTGTTGCTCCTTTGTATACCATCCCATATAGAGCCATATATGAGCTTCTTGCATGGTCAGGCGCAATATTACCCAAATACGCTTGCTTGATCGGCACATACATCAATTCGCCAACTGTTGCAATGAACATCGATAGCATCAATAGCCAAGGCTGATTGCTATAAGCTAAATAACTATAGCCCAGAATGTAGCAGGCATAGCCGAAAAACAACACTCTGCTGTCTGAGAAACGCCGCATCAGAACTCCCATAAGAACGGAAAGCACAACGACGAGCACGGTATTCTCGGTGCGGATAAATCCTAACATTTTGAGACCGTCAACGGTCCAGGATGACTCCATCCAAGGGATAAACGGAGCGGATACCATCTCTTTTTCCAATCGCACACCGACATAATTACCTAGATGAAACTCAACAGAGACCAACAATAAAGAAGCCACTGTGAAGATCATGAATGTTTTATCATATAGCACCAGCTTGTAATTAGACCACATGGACGCCTTCGCTGGAGACCTGCCCCCCACTTCTCCACGATCATGTAGAGGCTTCGGTTGGTAAGCTTCATGAATAAAGAAGTAGGTGATAATTAGCGATATCAAACCGATAACCGATAATCCAATAAACAACTCAAACAAGTAGGATTTGAATAAAAACGCGCCTGCGATGCCAGCAATTGCAAACGATAAATTGTTCATCCAGTACATAATGGCGTACATGTATTTGCGAATATCGGGAGCTGTAACATCGAGCAGCATCGCGTCGTTGGCGGGTCCATGAACACCCCAGAACATGCTCACGAAAATCATCAGCACAAACGTCATCCACGGTGACGATAACCACGGCGAATTAGACAAAGCCATTCCCATAAAACAGAACATCCAACCGATTTCTGCGGTTAGCATCAGCTTCTTACGACCTATTCGATCCGCGTAATAGCCGCCTACAATTCCTGCGATGACACCCGCCAGAATACCGAGAATGACAACAAGTCCAGCGCTCGTATCACCTAATTTTCCTGAAAAATAGATGGACATGAAGGGAAGCACCATATTGTTCGCGGTACCGGAAATAAAAGAAAGGCCGATTCTTAATTTAACATTACGATGAAAATCGCGAAATCTCACGTGATCCCTCCAAGTGGAAAAACAAATCTGCCGAGCCTCGTATTTCACCTTCGTTCAATTAATACGTTGAAAATTACTTTTTCTCGTTACTGCGCAAGAACAAGCCCACGCCGACTAACAATAGGCAACCCGCCAAAAGCTGGATGGCAGTAATTTTTTCCCCGAGCAAAAAATAAGCCAATATCGTCGCGCCAAGCGGTTCGCCCAACACAGTCATCGACACGGACGATGCCTTCATATACTTGAGCAGCCAGTTGAATACATAGTGGCCGAAGACCGTTGGAATGACGGCAAGCAGCAAGAAAACGCCCCACTCTTTCGCTGGATAAGCTGTGAATGAGGTTCCCGCCATGACATTCGTGACGGCAAGGACGAGTCCAGCGAACAGGAAAACAAAGAAGCTGTAGACGAATGCGGAAATCCGCTCTCGCAAGCTTTTGCCCCAAAGCATGTGCAAAGCAACCGCTACGGTTCCGATGAGCGATAAAAAGTCACCTTTCAATGCCGCACCTGAAAATTGGAAATCACCCCAACCGATGCAAATGGCGCCTACGATCGCCACACACATCGCCAATACAGCCGCTCGATTGGTTCTTTGTCCATAAAGCAGAAACGCACCGACAAGCACGAAGATCGGTTCTAACGTGAGAATCGCTGTCGAGCTGGCAACCGTCGTAAATCGCAAAGAATCCATCCAAAATAGAAAATGCAGACCAAGCGCGATACCGGACGCCGCCGTTCGCAGCCAGTCTCTCAAACGAATTCTAGTAATCTCTGACCGATAACTCCATAGAAAAGGCAGCATAAGCACATTCGTCATCAACAAACGATACATAGCCGTGACTGCGGCAGGTGCATCGGACCATCTCACAAAAATAGCCGAAAATGAGATGGCGATAATACCGATTAACAAAAAAACAGGAATGGGAACTTTCGTTTTATTCATGGCATTCATCTTGCAAAACTCCTTGCTGCGTAGTTGCCTTGTTGTTGCCAAATACCAAATTATTATATAGGAGGATGCCTCTATTGCCAATCTTTTTTAGACATTGTTCAATTATTGTCCCATAAGAAAAAAAGCCCGCAGCGTCCACCTAAATAAGAATAGGCAGCTTCCACGGGCTTTATGATTAAGTCCTGCGCATTGTTTAGTCTAAAACAGCCGTAATATGCTTGGTTGTAACAGACCAGTGCGATGTATTCCAGATGGATTCTTTATTTTTGAAATAAAGAATTTGCGGCGATGCGTGCTTGATGCCCAGATCCTCCGCGATTTGGTTAGAAACCGGGCGAGATTCAATGACCTTAACCAAGTAATAATCTACACCTTCATTCGGCTTCCCCGACAAATATTGTTCATATTCATCAAGCGCGCTTGCGCTTACCGGACAAGTTGTGCTGTGTTTCAGAACGACCGCCGGTTTATCGGAGGAACGATCCCATACTTCCTGCCACTGATCAACCGTTGTGAGCTCTTTCCATGCTGACATTCCAATCTCTCCCTTCGTATTACATTGAAATTATTATAAATTAACCAAGCTGCTTATGCAACTCGCCAGACCAAGAGAGACCTAGACAGACCTAGCTAAACCTCGCAAGATTCGCAAACACAGCAAGCTTATTGCTATAATCAAGATATAAAATGAGCTTTGGAACTAGGAGGAACATAATGGAACCAACACCCCCAGTGTCAAGACGAACATTTCTAAAAAAAGGCGTTCTGCTTGCAGGTTCTTTATTGGCTTCCGGAGGTCTTGTTGGCAGTTATTCCAGCTTTATCGAAACCAAATGGTACGATATTACGAGAATCACCTTATCATTTGAACGGCTACCCAATGCCTTCCATGGACTTAAGCTTTTACAGTTCAGCGATTTACATATAGGTCATCATTTTAATTTAAAAGATTTAGAACGTGTCGTTACCGTTATAAATAAAGAAAAAGCAGATCTACTAACTTTTACAGGCGATTTATTCGATGCCCGAATTACAGAAGACGAAATGTTAACGAGTAAACTGCTCGCCAGCCTAGAAGCACCACTCGGCAAATGGGCCGTACTTGGCAACCATGATAAATGGATCGATAAAAACTATACCCTGCCTATCCTCGAAAACGGCGGGTTTCAAACGCTGCTCAACGCCTGTAAGAAGATTACCTACAAAGGACAATCCATTCAGATTGCAGGTGTAGAAGATCGACTTACCGGTTCTCCCGATATCGTCAAAACCCTCCACGGCACCAATGCTCAAATGTTCACGCTCCTGCTCTCACATTGTCCCGATTTCGCTAATCAAGTCATCGGACAACCCGTCGATTTGCAGCTATCCGGCCACTCTCATGGAGGACAGGTTCGCTTGCCTATCGTAGGTGCGCTCTTCACACCGCTTCAAGGTAAGCAGTACGTGATGGGACTTTACGAACTATCTGATTCCAAGATGCTAGTCTATACGAATCGGGGGATCGGCACAACGTTTCTCCCCTTCCGCTTCCTTTGCAGACCTGAAATTACCGTGATCACCTTAGAAAAACGAAAACCCTGAGCGCCTACACAGCGCCTCAGGGTTCAGGATTTATTGTCTGACATGCAAAAATTGACGGAATAAGAAGACTGCTTTCAGCTTCAACAGATCATTCACTTTCTTGAAATCCACCTGCAAAAGATCACTGATCTTCTCTAAACGGTAGGTAACGGTATTTCTATGAATGAATAATTGCTTAGCCGCTTCGCTAACTTGGCCGTCGTTACGAATAAAGACCTCCAAAGTTCGAATCATTTCTTGCGAGTATTCGGCATCCTTCTCCAAGAGCGGACGCAACACTTTGGCACAGTAATCTTCCATCATATTGACCGACACATGTTGGAACAAATGAGCGAACTCTATCGTTTCGTAGTGAACCACGCGATCTGATAACTCGAGCTTATTGGCCATTCGTTGTGTCTCCATACATTCCATGTAAGCTTCTCTTAACGCTGTCGGCTTGCTTTTCATGGCACTTGTATAGAACACCATCTCGCCGGCTTCCTCTCGGCAGCCTGAATCGCCTGTATATTTGATCAGAAGCTGTGCCAACTCATCTTCGGGGAATCCCTCCGCTTGAGTCGAGGAATAAATGGAAAACATGAGGTCTTTGAGTATAAAATGATTTGCGCGCAAAAGATTCGATTTGGGATGCAGCTCCATGTACTCTTTCAGCCGCTTCATTCTCCCCTGGCGTTGTTCATCTAACTGCCCATCCGGCTTGCTTTTGCTTATCATACATTGGTAAGCGCCTGTAAAGAGCGTTAACCCTCTACCCTCTGCCTGCTCCAGGAACTCTTCCAGCGACGTCCCTTTCTCCAAATAGCGATACAAGGAGTTTTGCAAATCACGCTCTGCTGATGCCTCCACATGTGACCGAAACGTATAGTTCATATGAAAAGTTAAGATGTCTGCCGCTTGCTGGAATAAACCTTCCTCGACATTGGCAAGAAGGACCGCATCCGGCATGATCAACAAATGGCCCAGGAGCTCATCATCCTGATGGTAGAGCCCTACCCGGTACGCGCGGTCTTTGTTCGAGTATACCCAACAGCACTTTCTCTTCGGCCAGTTCTGAGCTAATTGATCTTGCTTCCACGCGCTTGTATTATATAAAATTTGCCCTCTGGCCCCAACGACAGCCATGGGATATCCAAGAATATTACTGAGTAATTGAAACATTGACGCCATATTGTCCTGTTTCAAACCGAACTGCATCAACCTCGTCTGTTTCTCCAGCACGGATTGCAGTAGCTTCGTGTTACGGCGGTATTCCGCATTGAACAAGGCATTCATTTGATCGGAAAAAGTAAACTGGAAGGGCATCTCAATAATCGGAAAATGCAGCCGGTCCGCTTCCTCGACAACAACTTGCGGCAGCTCTGCCCAAAATCGGCCAAGCTTGATCCCTAGCCCGGCAGCGCCGCGATCATTTAATTTACGAAGTAAATTAACGGTCTCCTGCGGACTATCTTTCATGGCGAAAGCGGTGGTGAAGAGCATCTCGCCGGATTTCGTCCAATCCGCAATATCTGGCGCGTCCATAACATTGACAGATTTAACGATGCGGGATTCCCCTTGCTTGCCAGCTACAAGCTTCGCTTCCGTTAATGGATAAATGGATAATGCTTCACGAATGGTAAGATGCATCGTGCTTCCCCCCTTATGCCTTTTTACAGATTATAGGATGACATGACCAAACAGTCAATGGATTTGTGTTAGATTATATGACATTAATCAAATTTTTTTGAACAATTTATGTCTATATCGCACAACGATGTTATTTAATGTAACATAAACACACAAAAAACGAGAGACATGCTTGCACATGCCCCTCGTCCCTAAAGACTCATCCTACTAAATCACGCGAAATGTTCCAGTGCCCATAGTCCCTAAATTTCCTTCGCGATCCATCACTCGCCCTTGTGTTGTAATCATTTTGCGGGATTGATGAACCAGCTCAGCTGTAACAGTCAGCCTCCCCTCATACAGCGGAGCGACAAAATGAACGTTCAAATTCGTTGTAACAACCTTATCCTCCGGCCTTGCCGTCATAACGACAATTCCCATCGCATTATCCAGCAAAGAGGATAGAACACCGCCATGGACTATGCCAATCGGATTCAAATGATGAGGTTTTGCTTCCAATGCGATCGTAATGATACCGTCTTTCAGATCAACAAATTCACAACCAAGAAACCCCCAAAACGTAGGTTCCGCCGCTGCGGCCAGCTGCTGCAGTCGTCTATTCACTCGCTCGTGAGTGTTATCCATAAGATTCCCCTCCACTTTCCTTGTAAAGGGCTACCCCTTTTTCTCTTCTTCTAGTAATTGCCTTCGCAATACTTTTCCAATCATCGTCTTGGGCAATGAATCCCGGAATTCCACTTTCCGTGGAACTTTAAAAGCCGCTAAGCGCTCACGGCACCACAGTTCAAGCTCTTTCTCCGTCAACGTCATACCGGGTTTCAACACAACAAAAGCTTTCACCGTTTCCCCCCGGTATTCATCCGGCACCCCAACAATCGTCGCCTCCAAAATTGCCGGATGCTCAAAGAGCACTTCCTCAATTTCACGGGGATAAATATTGAAGCCTCCGGCAATAATGAGATCCTTTTTACGGTCGACAATGGAGAAAAAACCATCCTCATCCATGCGTCCCATATCTCCTGTGTAAAGCCAACCATCACGAATAGTCATCGCCGTTTCAAGCTCTCGCTGCCAGTACCCTTTCATCACCTGCGGGCCCTTGATCAGCAATTCTCCGATTTCCCCAGTCGGCAATTCTTCTCCGGTATTCGCATCGACAACTTTCGCCGCCGTGTCGGGTAAAGGTACACCAATCGAACCGATTTTGCGATAACCCCAAATGGGATTGGCATGCGTAACCGGGGAGGTTTCCGTTAATCCGTAGCCTTCAATGAGCTTACCTCCAGTCAAAGCCTCAAAACGTTCCTGAACTTCTAAAGGAAGTGGTGCCGAACCGCTTACACAGACATTAATGGACGAAATATCAACCTCTTTGACCCGTTTATGATTAATAATTGCAATGTACATGGTAGGCGCGCCGGGAAAAATCGTGGGTTTCATCTTATTTATCGTTTCTAAAATGAGGTCGATATCAAATTTGGGGATCAGAATTAACATGCCTGCCTGCAGCATGGATTGATTCAGCAAAACTGTTAGACCAAACACATGGAAGCAGGGAATCGCTCCCAGGAACCGTTCTCCGCCCACTTGAATTTTATAGCACCATTTTGTCGTCTGATACGTGTTGGCGATCAAATTCGTGTGAGTCAGCATGACACCCTTCGAAACACCGGTTGTGCCTCCAGTGTATTGAAGCAAGGCAATATCCGTATCCGCATCCGTCTCAACGCAAATCGGTCGCGCTGAAGCGGCAAGCAGCAATTTTTTGAAAGCGTACACGCCTTCGCCATAAGCAACGTCCAGCTTTGCGCCTTCTTTTTTCATTTTAATCGGGTATAAGACATTTTTCGGAAAAGGCAGATAATCCTTAATCGATGTCACAATGACATGTCGAATCAACGTCTGCGCTTTAGCCTTCTGCACACGATTAAATAATAAATCCAGTGTAACAATGACCTCTGCCCCAGAGTCGGAGAGCTGATGGACCAGCTCTCTCTCCATATACAGTGGATTCGTCATCACGACGATCCCGCCCATCATAAGTGTTCCGAAGTAGGCGATAATGGCGGACGGACAATTGGGCAGCATGATCGATACACGATCTCCTTGGCACACACCGAGTTCCTTCAAAACATTTGCAAAGCGATAAGACGCATCAAGCACCTCATGATAACGCATTGTTTTACCAAGGAAGTACAAGGCTGGTCGGTCGGGATACTTATGCGCGGAATCTACCAACAAACGTGCAAGGTTAATCTTAGGGTACTCGTACGTCGGCGCCACTTCCTCTGGATAATGACGCAGCCAAGGCTTTGCCTCACTCATACAAACCATCCCCTTCAGGTTCTTCCCACGGATGACTAGACGATGAATTTCTCACCCTGAATAACACGTGCGGCGATGTCGCGCTTCAGTTGGGTCGTATTGACAGCACTGCGTCTTGACAATTTTTTTAAAATCGATAATTGCGTCCGAAGAACATCTCCTTCTTCCATCGTACTGAGCGCTTGCTTCGCGTATGCCTCAATTTTGTCAAAAGCTTCATGCACGAAAACGGTTGTCACTTGAATCGCATTTTTCGCTTTCTCTTCTCCACACTTGGCAATCATCTTTTGCGTACGAAGAAGTCCGCTCTCTCCAGCAAAAATCTGAATCATGATATCAGCCAAATTGCTTAAGACCTCCTGATTTTTCTCCAAGGCCATGCCATACTTCTGAACAGCAAGTCCGCCAACCATCAAGAAGATCTTCTTTGCCATCGAGACCAAATGCGCCTCTTCAGCAAGTAGGCCTTCGAACGTCTGGCCCGGGACAATCGACAGCAATTCTCCTTGCAGCGCTTGCGCTTTTTGCATCAAAGGCAGCTCGCCTTTCATCGCTTTCTTCACTAATGTACCCGGTATAAGCAGACGGTTAATTTCATTCGTTCCCTCGAAAATGCGATTAATCCGTGAATCGCGATAAATGCGCTCTACTTTATATTCCTGAATGTAACCGTATCCGCCATGAATTTGCACGCCTTCATCGGCAACAAAATCCAAAACTTCCGATGCAAACACTTTATTAATCGAGCACTCCAAGGCGTATTCAGAAATGCCCTTCGCCGAGTGTTTGCCGGCATCGAGACTTGTATGGTCAATATCTTTCAGGATGTGATCCATCAGCCCCGTCGTTCTATAAACCATGCTCTCCAGCATAAAGGTTTGAATATTCATTTCAGCCAGCTTTTTCCCGATCAACGGGAATTTGGCTATCGGCGTATTGAACTGCTGGCGCGCATTCGCATATTTGGCCGACAATTCAATCGTTTCCTTGGATGCGCCCAAACAGCCTGTAGCCAATTTGTAACGGCCGATGTTCAAAATGTTAAAAGCAATCAGGTGACCCTTCCCTATTTCACCAAGCAAATTCTCCACAGGGACTTTGACATCTTCAAAATAAAGCGGTCTGGTTGATGAGCCTTTAATCCCCATCTTTTTCTCTTCCGGTCCCATCGTAAAACCCGGGTCGCCTTTTTCCACAATAAACGCCGTGAAATCCGTTCCATTAATTTTGGCATACACGATGAAAATGTCAGCAAAACCCGCATTCGTAATATACAGTTTGGAGCCATTTAACAGGTAATGTTTGCCATCACTAGAAAGGCGCGCAGTCGTTCTTGCACCCAAAGCATCGGAGCCTGATGTTGGCTCGGTTAAGCAGTAAGCCGCAATCTTAGCGCCTGTTGCGAGATCCGGCAAATATTTTTTCTTCTGCTCAGGAGTTCCAAAAAATACAATGGGAAGCGTTCCGATTCCAACATGCGCTCCAATCGATAAAGCAAAAGCAGACGCTTGTGCCAGATTTTCACTAATAATTGTGGAGCTAACCTTATCCAGTCCAAGACCGCCATAAATCTCCGGCACGTCAGCCCCGAGTAAGCCAAGCTCACCGGCGCTTCGCATCAATTTAACCGTCAAATCGTAATTAAGCTTCTCGATATGCTCATCATTCGGCAGCACTTCGCCCGCTACAAAATCGCGCGTCGTCTCCGCGATCATGCGATGCTCCTCCGTAAAATCCTCCGGTGTCACGATATTGTGGAAATCGAGATCTGAAATGACAAAACTGCCGCCTATAACTTTATCTGACATGGTTCATCTCTCCTCAGATTGAATTGGACAAGGGTTAATAAATGTTAAAAGAGTTGGAACAGGTGCAAGAGCTGAAAGTGTCTGCCAACGATGCTTTACTGGAATTAAAGCTAAATACGCAGGTCAAGCGTGGACCTGAAAAACTCCAGCAGCTCCCATCCCGCCGCCGATACACATCGATACTACGCCATAACCGCCACCGTGCCGCTGCAGCTCATAAATTAATGAGGTCGTCAGCTTCGCGCCGGTACATCCAAGCGGATGCCCGAGGGCAATGGCGCCTCCGTTCACATTCACCAGCTCTTCGTTTAATCCGAGCTCGCGAATAATATGCAAGCATTGCGAAGCGAATGCTTCGTTGATTTCAAACAGATTCACCTGATCTTGGGTGATCCCCGCCATCCGCAGCGCCTTCGGAATCGCCTTCACCGGGCCAACCCCCATAATTTCCGGCTCCACACCGGAAAGCGCAAAAGACTTGAACGTCGCCAGCGGCTTCAACCCCAGCGCCTCCGCGCGCTCGCGGCTCATCAGCACGGCCGCCGCTGCGCCGTCCGACGTCTGTGACGCGTTGCCCGCCGTCACCGTGCCATTCAAGCTGAACGCAGGCTTCAGCTTGGCAAGCACTTCCACGGATGTATCGGGGCGAACGCCCTCATCCGCGGCAAAAACAAACGAACGCTCAAACGCTTTGCCGCGTTCGTCAAGGCCCTTCACGCTCGTGGCCACCGGCACGATCTCATCCACGAACTTGCCGGCTGCAATCGCGGCAGCCGCCAACCGATGGCTTCGCGCCGCGAAGCCATCCTGCGCTTCGCGCGAGATGCCGAAGCGCTGCGCCACAGCTTCGGCCGTATGCCCCATGCCCATGAACACCTCAGGCATGGTCTCAACAAGCTGCGGATGCGGCGAGAACTTGAAGCCCGTCATCGGGACGTGGCTCATGCTCTCTACGCCTCCGGCGATGATCACCTCCGCGTGGCCCAGCATGATGCGCTCCGCCGCATAAGCGATGGCCTGCAGCCCGGAGGAGCAGAAGCGATTGACCGTGATCGCCGGCACGGTCACCGGAAAGCCCGCATAAAGCGACATCGTGCGGGCGAAGTTAAGCCCTTGCTCGCCCTCTGGCATCGCGCAGCCGATGATGATATCGTCAACGTCGCCTTTATCGAGGCCAGGAGCCCTCCGCACAGCCTCCTCCAAGACGGCTTTGCCCAGATCCTCCGCTCTCGTTTGAGCGAAGCTGCCTTTCTTTGCGCGTCCGACGGCGGTGCGCGTAATCGATACAATGACTGCTTCCTTCATCATCTCTCACCTCAATTAGAGTAGTAAGGCATGCACTTTATGAATTTCCGTTTGAATTTTTGTTCCTATTTACATTTCCATTCATCTCTCCTACGCTTACACCGCTTAGTTGCGCAGCGGTTTTCCCTTAGAAAGCATATATTGCATACGTTGTTGGGTTTTCAACTCCCCGCACAAACTGAGGAAAGCTTCTCTTTCCAGATCAAGCAAATATTGCTCGGTGACCAGCGTGCCAGCCGGTACATTGCCGCCTGCAAGCACATGCGCCAACTTGTTCGCGATAAGTACATCATGGTCGCTGATATAGCCGCCTTGCTTCATGGAGTAAGCGCCAACTTGCATGACCGCTTTGCCGTTTTCGCCGACAACGCGAATCTTCTCTTGGGCGGGTGGGGTATAACCTGCCGCATCCATACGCAGAACGGCTTGTTTGGCTTCATAAATCCGATGATCCGGATTGATAACAACCGTATCTTGAGGCCGCATATACCCGAGCCGTTTCGTATCATGCCCGCTTGTCGACACCTTGGCCATCGCCACAGTCTCAAAGCTAGCATTGATCCACGGTTGTAAATCCACTTCAGGATCGCGCACCTGCGAACTCGCCCTGAGCGCCAGTTCTTTACAGCCGCCACCGGCAGGAATCAAGCCCACGCCAACTTCAACGAGTCCATAATATGTCTCCGATGAAAAAATGATTTGATCGGCCGGCATACAAGCTTCAACGCCGCCGCCTAGCGTCATTTTATGAGGCGCCGCCACTACCGGTTTATCCAAGCCTTTGAGCTTCATCATGGAATTTTGAAATAAGCGGATAATACCGTCCACTTCATCCCATTCGCCGTCTTGCGCTTCCATTAGCAGCAGCATTAAGTTGGCGCCGACACAGAAGTTTTTCCCTTCGTTTGCGACGACAAGCCCGCGGTAATTGCTGCGAACTTCGTCTACGCTCATCTGAATCATCGTGAGAATATCTCCGCCTACGGCGTTGTTTGGAGATTGAAACTCCAGGCAGGCAACTCCGTCGCCAATATCGATTAAATTCGCGCCGCTATTCGAACGAATGACTTTCTTTTGCTGTTTTAAAGCTGCCAGAGAAATCAACTCGGGTCTTGATTCAATACCTTTATACTCATTTTTTAAATAGTAGAAGCTTTGCCCTTCTTTACTTGTATAAAAGCTGTCGTTGCCCGCAGCAATCCAACCTTTAACCCAGACAGGCACCTCACTGCCTTCCGCCTCCATACGCTCCACAGAACGCTTAAGCCCAATAGCATCCCAGGTTTCGAAAGGCCCCAAATCCCAGTTAAATCCCCATTTGAGCGCATTATCGATTTCTACGATGGAATCTGCGATCTCATCCAATTTTGCAGCCGAGTACAGCAGCACCGGTTTCAAAATGTTCCACGCCAGCTCCGAGTATCGGTCTTTGCCGCCTAGCAGCGCCTTAAGCTTTCCGCTTGCGCCTTTGGCCTGCTTAGCTGCTTCAAGGGAAACTGAACTGATTTTCCGGCCTGCCGCATAAGTCATGCTGTTTAAATCTAACGACTGGATTTCTTTTCCAATTTCGCTTTTCACTTTTTTATAAAAGCCTTGACCTGTCTTTTCGCCGATCCAACCCTTTTCCACCATGGTCTGTAAAATAGCCGGTGTGTCGAAAACAGCTTTCTCGCTCGGATCCGTTACAAGCCCAAACACGTTATTCGCGACATGTACAAAAGTATCCAGACCGACGAGATCCAGCGTTCGGAATGTCGCGCTTTTCGGTCGGCCCATGGCAGGACCTGTCACGGCATCGACTTCTTCGACGGAATATCCGTTGGCGATCATTTCACGCAGCGTAACCAGAAGTCCGTAAGTGCCAATCCGATTTGCAATAAAATTCGGTGTATCCTTGGCTTGCACGACGCCCTTTCCTAATTTTTTCTCGCAAAACTCCGTCATGAAAGCAACAATCGCCGGATCCGTGTATTGGCTTGGAATAACTTCCAGAAGCTTCATATAACGAGGAGGATTAAAGAAATGAGTGCCTAAGAAATGTTTTTTAAATTCATCGCCTACGTTCTGGGTCATTGCATGAATCGAAATACCGGAGGTGTTAGACGAGACGATCGTCCCGGGCTTCCATACCTTTTCAATTCGGCTTAATAACTGCTGCTTCGCCTGTAAATTTTCCACGATGACTTCAACGATCCAATCTACCTGGCCGAGCTTTGCCAAATCGTCTTCCAAGTTGCCTGGCGTAATACGGTTGATGAAAGCCTCACTGTATAAGGGGGCCGGGTTCGTCTTTTTGAGCTTATCCATCGCATGAACCGCAAAGCGGTTCCGTACTTTCGGATGCTCCAACGATAATCCTGCGGCTTCTTCTTGCGGCAGCAATTGGGCCGGCACCATATCGAGCAATAAGACAGGAATGCCTGCATTTGCCAAATGGGCAGCTATGCCGGAGCCCATCACACCGGAGCCGATAACGGCAGCAGAACGAATCTTTGTCATATGGAAATTTCCTCCTACATGAAATTTTCAGTGTCTTACGCAGTGCCAAATACAGACAAAGCTAGAATTTCAGCGATATCTCGCGCTTTAACCTGCTCCTCAACCTCCTTCAGCTTCGTGCCATCCTCGACCATCGTTAAACAATAGGGACAGGCTGAGGTGATCACCGTCGGCTTCACACTCAATAGTTGTTCCGTGCGCGCTACATTAACGCGAGTGCCAGCGGTTTCTTCCATCCACATCATGCCGCCACCGGCACCACAGCACATACTGTTTTCACGGGAACGCGGCTGCTCCACGAGTACGGCCCCTGGAATCGCACGCAAAATGCTGCGTGGTTCCTCATACACCTCGTTGTAACGGCCCAAGTAACAAGAATCGTGATACGTGATGCGTTCATGCACCTCGTGTTGCAGCTTCAAACGGCCTTCTTTCACCCATAAATCAAGCAGTTCAGTGTGATGAAAAACGTCGGCCTCCAGGCCAAATTCGGGATATTCATTTTTGAAAATATGATACGTGTGTGGACAGGTCGTTACGATTTTCTGAACTTTATACTTTTGAAAAGTCGCAATATTGTCGGCACACAACTGTTGAAAAAGAAATTCATTCCCCATACGACGGGGGGTATCCCCGGAATTTTTCTCCTCATTCCCCAAAATCGCAAATGAGATGCCGGCTTCGTTCATCAGCTTCACAAAAGCATGCGTAATTTTACGGCTGCGGTTATCATACGATCCCATTGAGCCCAGGAAAAAGAGATACTCAAAATCGGGATTATCCTTTACCGTACGAACATTCAGTTCATTTCCTGGATCTACTTCCTTCACCCATTTCACGCGATCATTTCGGGAGATTCCCCATGGATTCCCTTGACGCTCTATGTTTTGCAGGGCACGCTGTCCGTCATGCGGCATACTGCCTTGCGTCAACACCAGGTGTCTGCGCAGATCAACAATTTTATCTACATGCTCATTGCCGACTGGACATTGGTCTTCACAATTGCGGCAGGTTGTGCAAGCCCAAAGCTCCTCCTCGGTGATGACACCGCCGATCAGTTCCATCTCCAGCGGGTTATGCCCGCTATGTGTAGCAAATGCTGCCGCCGGAACCCACGGAGATTTGGATGTGATAGCAGCGCCCTTTTCCGTCAAATGATCACGAAGCTTCGTAATCAGATGCATGGGGGAAAGGAGCTTGCCGGTCGTATTGGCCGGGCAAACATTCGTGCAGCGCCCGCACTCTACACAAGAGTAGAAATCAAGCATCTGCTTTTGCGTAAAATCCTCCACTTTGCCGACACCAAACGATTCCGCATCTTCATCCTCCAAGTCAAGCGAAGCCAGTTTGCCGGTAGGCTCTGTGCGCCGTAGCAATATGTTCAGAGGGGCCGTAATGATATGAAAATGTTTGGATTGAGGAACATAAATCAGAAAGGACAGTAAGATCAGCAAATGCATCCACCAGCTGACATAAAATCCTATAGTCGCCCCCGTATGCGAAAGACCGTTAAACATCCCGGCAAAAACGGATGAAATGGGCACATAACCGGAAGCTCCCAGCCCCTCTCGCACCCGTTCAAAACCTCCGCTGACTACAACGGACAGCATGAGGAAAAAGATAAAAAACACGACAATGCTGGGCTTCCAGCCCCGTTTTAGACGCTTAAGCTTTTCAATATAACGGCGATAAGTCGCATACCCCATAGCCAGCAGAATCAGCGCAACCGTCACTTCCTGGATAAAAGTAAAATATTCGTACCCAGGTATCGGCAGCCCACGGCCGATTAATCCTTTTAGAATCAGATCAAGCGCTCCTAGCTGTAAAATAAGAAAACCATAGAAGATAACGATGTGCATGATCCCGCTTTTCATATCCTTCAACAGTTTCGTCTGGCCAAACACTTGAATGGCAAACTCCTTCAACCGGGCTTTTGCTTCTTTCTTCAAATTCACTGATTTACCTAACTGGATGTACAAATATCGGTGGTACACAATTCGGACAAATAAGAACAACGCATAGCCGGTAACCGCTAGAAACAATACAAACTGAATGAGCGAACCAATCATAGAGGACCTCCTCACCTAAAAAGATAGCGCTTACATGGAAACATCGTAAAAAAGCAAGTTCCATATTCCCCTATTTCCAGAGTTGAAAAATGCTTGATCGTTCGTGTAAGCCGGCTAACTTTCTTACTTGCTTCTTAAGCTGAATAAGTCGTTGACAAGGCGTACTACGTATTTTATGATGAAATTATATAAATGAATGAGTATTCATTCACCAATAATTGTATCTTAACACCGAGGTGATCTCCTTGACAAGTAGCAAAAAACCAGACAAGTATTACGCCATTCTCGAAGGCGCTCTGAAAGTATTTGCAGAGAACGGCTTTCACAAATCACAAGTATCCCGAATTGCCAAGGAAGCCGGTGTGGCTGACGGAACCATCTACTTATATTTTAAAAAGAAGGAGGATATCTTGACCAGCCTGTTCCAAGAGAAATTAGGCGAGCTCGTAGAGAAGTTCAACAGTGGCGTCAACGAACAGATGACAGCGAAAGAAGCCCTTTATAAAGTTTGTGAAATTCATTTCAGCGAGCTTGAAGGGAATGTCAATCTTGCCTTTCTCACGCAAATTGAATTGCGACAAAGCGATTTGGAGCTGCGCAAAGAGATTGGCCTTGCACTCAAGAGATATATTATCCTCATTGAAAATATATTAGAAAGAGGCAAACAAGACGGGAGCTTCCGCGCCGATTTTGATGCGAAACTCGTAAGGCTTCTCATCTTTGGAGGCATGGATGAAGTTGTGACCTCCTGGCTCATCTCCGGGCAAAAGTATTCCTTAACCGCTCAAGTCGGCCCTACCGTTAACTTTTTCATGAAAGGCATCGAGGCTTAAGGGTCTGTATAACATGTATATTCAGGAAGGAGCTTGGCTATGGACATTTTTGTATTATTGAAGCAAACCTTTGATACAGAGGAGAAAATTGTTCTGCAAGCGGGGAGCGTTCAGGAAGATGGCGCCAAATTCGTCATTAATCCTTATGATGAATACGCTGTGGAGCAAGCCATTGAGCTGCGAGATGAATTCGGGGGCAAAGTCACCCTGCTCTCCGTAGGTCCCGACAGGACGGCTGAAGCCCTTCGTACCGCACTGGCTATGGGCGCAGATGAGGCTGTTCTTATCACCGATGAGCGCATTCAAGGCGATGAATACGAGGTTGCTGAAATTTTAGCCCAATACCTGCGCAGTCAGTCCTTCGACCTCTTGCTGGGCGGTAACTTTTCTGTAGACAATGGTGCTGGGCAAGTGGCCATTCGGTTAGCCTCTCTTCTTGATTTACCGCATGTTGGATCCATTACAAAACTTGAAATCTCCGGTGGCGGAGCGGTTGCCCACCGAGATGCGGAAGGGGATATTGAAGTTGTTGAGGTTCCGCTCCCAGCTCTGTTCACTGCACAGCAAGGTTTGAATGAGCCTCGTTACCCTTCCCTGCCGGGCATCATGAAAGCGAAGAAAAAGCCGTTTCAACACTTAACCCTTGATGACATTGAAGGCGCCGTCTCAGCCACCGCCAAGACGACAAGACTTGAATTAACACTGCCGCCTGAACGCCAAGCCGGCCGCATTCTCAAAGGCGAAATCGCGCAGCAGGTGACGGAGCTTGTCCAAGCGTTACGCAACGAATCCAAAGTGATTTAACGAAGGGGAGGCTACGATCATGGCTAAAACATTTCTCGTTGTCGCCGAAGCTCGCGGAGGCAAGCTGCGCCAAGTATCCTTTGAAGCCTTACGTGCTGCGCAGTTGTCTGCTGCGGAAGGCGATGCGATTCACGCTGCACTCATTGGCGGGAGCGGCACCAAAGCTCTAGCAAACGAACTTGCTGCATATGGCGCAGAATCCATTTATGTTGTTGAAGATGCTGCTCTTGATAACTACAACTCGGAAGCCTATCTCAGCGCACTGCTAGCCGTAACTGGCGTTGTGAAGCCAGCTGCCTTGTATTTCGGCCATACGGCTATCGGCCGAGATCTGGCACCGCTGGCCGCAGCGAAGCTTGGCGCCGGCCAGCTGTCGGACGTGACGGCGGTCTCGCGCAGCGGCGATCGCGTCGAATTCACCCGGCCGCTTTACGCTGGCAAAGCCGTGGAGAAGAAAGCGTTTACCGATCCGGATGGCACTTGGATCGTCACGATCCGACCGAACAACATCATCCCTCAAGCGCCAGACGCCACGCGTCAGGCTTCGGTCATCGATGTTGCTTACCCGGCCCCCTCCCTGCGCAGCATCATTCGGGAGGTGGTGAAAAAAACGTCCGGCACCATCGACTTGGCAGAAGCCAAGATCGTAGTCTCCGGCGGACGGGGCGTGCGCAGCGCCGAAGGCTTCCAGCCGCTCGAAGAGCTGGCTGCCGTCTTGGGCGGCGCTGTCGGGGCATCCCGCGGAGCCTGCGACGCGGGCTACTGCGAATACGCGATGCAAATCGGCCAGACCGGCAAGGTGGTGACGCCGGAGATCTACATCGCGTGCGGCATTAGCGGCGCCATCCAGCACCTTGCGGGGATGAGCTCTTCGCGCGTCATCATCGCGATTAACAAGGATGCCGAGGCGCCGATCTTTAAAGTAGCCGACTACGGCATAGTCGGCGACCTGTTCGAGGTCGTGCCGCTGCTGACCGAGGAGTTCCGGCAGCTGCTGAAGTAGCCGAGTGGTCAATACGCATCACTCGAGTGGGAACTACAGTCCGCTACTAGCAACATAAACAGCCAAACTAGCGATATTAGGGAACTGTGATCCGCTAATCCCCCGCTTCGGGGAGGATTAGCGGAACTCTTCTCTTGAAATTTTGATGTTATTCCAGTAAACTCATCGTACATTCCAGATGTTAGGAGTTCTCATCATGTCCATGACCCCAACCGATGTTGTTCAACATTTTTTTGCTAAAGCTCGCACCGGATTACAACCTGATGCCGCTCATGATTACATGGCTGAACACGTGCTAGCCCATCAAATGACGGGAGAAAACGAAACCACCGTTCACCGCACACCGGCCAATTATGCAGATCACGTCAGGGAGATGATTGCCGCTTACGGCGATTTCCAGCTCGAAATTCAAGAAATGATCGCGCAGAATGATCGTGTCTACGTACGCTGGAAGCAAACCGGCACACATATTGGCGAGGTAGACGGATTTGCGCCTACAAGCAAAACGATCATCGAGATCGCAAGCGCTGTTTATCGCGTCGAAAACGAACGAATCGTCGAATACTGGATTCAAATCGATCGCGAAGGCATCCGTTTGCAGCTTCAGCAAAATGCTGTATAGCGGCGTTATTATAGACCACATCGAGTCCACCGTTAGCACGAACGGCTTCCTCTACCAGGCTCCTAGCCTGTTCGTGATCGGTGAGGTCGATTGGTGATACGTTGATATCATCACACACAATCCCCATGTTTAATGCCTCCTGGTATCCTATCGAAAAACTCCTTAAACTGTTTAATGACTTCTTCAGGCTTCTCTTCTGCAATCCAATGCCCGTTGAACCCTGATCCAACTATTTATGTGGATGCATTGCATCTCCTTGGAGGAAATCCTCAAGAGATTATCGGGAAGTTCTTTATGCAACTGAAGCTAAAGTGATTAGTTTACCTAAGCGTCCGATTGAATTTTTCTGATAGCCGATCTATAACGGAATTTATATTGGCATCATCAACAAGCGAAATTTTATCAGCTTTAAATAGCTGTACTTTCTTAAACTGATAATAGTCGTGCAGCACTTCTTTTATTGTTGTTTGATTTTTGAGCAAATATCTAACGCTCGTGATTTCTAGTAGCAGAAGATCATCTTGCAGCAAAATAAACTTTTCGTTGATTGCGTTAAAAATGCCCTTGTCTATTCCTAGGCGATAAAAGCGGAGAGAATTTTCTTCTCGCTTCTGCAATACGCCTTTAAGCATGTTGTAGAGGTCCGGGTAAGCTGTTTGCAAATCTTTCATTAAAGCGTCAGTAATGAATTCTACGAGAGATACTGATTGTTCAAATAGCTGCTGAAACCAGACGCAAAAATACGATTCATCTTCGTTTTCTTTACTCTCCTCAAGCCTTTCGATGTAATCAACGATCATATGAACTACACCATCCATAACATCCTCTTTAGATGGAAAATACCTATACATAGTCGCTCTACTTACGTCCATATTTTTCGCGATATCGTCCATCCTTAAATGTTGAAAACCGTCTCTACTGACGAATACAATTAGTTTTTTTAGAAGTTTTGTTTTAGCATCCTGTTTTACTGGGGCATTCATTTCAAATTCCTCCTTCAATCAATCTATTCTACAATACAGTTTAATCAAATGAAACAATAGATACATTTTATACATTTGAGACATTTAACACTCTTTTTGTTTACTTAGTATCTATATCGTGTTATGATGTGATCATTCTTCAAGCCTGTTTGTCTTCTTTGGCGATTGCCCCCGAAATGGTGGATCGATTTTGCGAGTTAGACGAACGATTGATTAGTATGTAATTCATTATTAAAGCGCACTCTTAATCATTGGAGGAATTAAATCATGGCGACTCACAACGAATACAGAATTACCACACAAACACCGATTTCATCGGGCTTTGGCGCGGAAACGACCGCTTTGGAAGTTGTTAGCGGCATAAGTCTAAACGGTAAAATCGCAATCGTAACCGGTGGACATTCCGGCATTGGTCTTGAAACGACTCGAGCGCTGGCAGCGGCAGGCGCTACAGTCGTGGTAGCAGCTCGTTCTCCTGAGCAAGCCGGTACCGCTCTTGCAGGTATAACTGGCGTAGAAATAGAAAAACTCGATCTGACCGATCCTGCGTCCATCGACAAATTCGCTCAACATTTCCTTGCTTCAGGCAGACCACTTCACTATTTGTTCGCTAACGCGGGAATTATGGCACCTCCACTAGTTCGCGATGCACGCGGCTTTGAATCTCAATTTGCTACGAATCATTTGGGCCACTTCCAATTGACATTGCGTCTATGGCCGGCATTGAAGCAAGCAAGGAACGCTCGAGTCATATCGCTCTCCTCAGCTGGAGTTCGTTTCGGCGGTGTTGACTTCGAAGATCCTAACTTTGAAAAGCGCGAATACGATAAATGGAAAGCTTACGGCCAGTCAAAATCGGCCAATGCTTTGTTTGCGGTAGGCCTGGACAAGCGCGGGTATGCGGATGGAATCCGTGCATTCTCCGTGCATCCAGGCCGAATTGATACTGAACTTGCTCGTTTTTTATCTGATCAAGAACGTGGTGTTGGTGGCATATACAAAACAACAGGGCAAGGAGCAGCAACAAGCGTTTGGTGTGCAACAAGTCAACAGTTGGAAGGAAAAGGCGGCGTATACTGCTTGGACTGCAACATTGCTGAGTTAATTGCTGACTTTAAGATGGGGGATATGAGCCAACAGTATCATGGCGTTCTCCCTTGGGCCGTCGACCCCGAATTGGCTGAACGCTTGTGGATCATGAGCGAGGAAATGACAGGCGTGAAAATTGAAGGCTAAGCTGATTAGAACAAATAAGCAAAGAAAAGGCTGACGTGAAAATGATAAAGCTGAACAACGTCGGACATTTCTTACCGGATGAAGACCCGGAAGCGACGTTCAAGAACTTGATGGCTTTCTTCTATATGAACTACTAGTTTAGTTACGGGACTAGCAAAGGCAAAATGGGCTGCCTCTTCTTGAGACAGCCCATCTTTCTGACATCTTCATTTGAAAGAGGGACATAGCTCCCTATTTGATCCAATATCACCCACGACCTCTATCAACCTGCTCATCCAGCCACGCTGCCAAATCCGCCATCACTTCCTCACGGTTCACTTCATTCAACATCTCATGCCGCCCTCCTGGATAAAGCTTGCTGCTGACGTTCTGGAGTCCGTAATTCTCATACATCCGTATGAGCTTTCGTACCCCTTTCCCATGTCCACCAACAGGATCTTCTTCACCGGAAAAAATATAGAGCGGTATCTCCTTCGGTATCCGCTGCACATGTGCCGGACGATGAATCTCCTTCAGTCCCCGGAAGAAATCTCTAAAAAATCCTGAACTAAACACGACGCCACAGTAAGGATCAGTCACGTATTTATCCACTTCTTCCGGATCTGTGCTTAACCAGTCGAAAGACGTACGATTAGGAGTGAATTTTTTATTATACGCACCAAAAGACACCCCCGTCAGCAGCGAACTCCGGTGATGATCTCCTCGAATGGCTGCTTCGCAAGCCGCTAGCGCAATTCCGGCGTTAAGAGCAGCGCCCTCACTACCATTAGAGCCAGATAATATGATTCCTTGTACTTGGTTGGGATGTTGCACGAGGTAAGTACCCATGTAATATTGTGTCAAAAAGGAGCCCATGCTGTGCCCCATCACGAATAAAGGGAGTTTCTCCTGATGCCGTTTCCGAATTTGCCCTGTCAGTTGGCCCATATTTCCCGCCATCCGCCGAAAGCTGTCTTTCCCAAACTTGCCAACGGCATCCGGCGATCCGGCAGTTCGA
Organism: Paenibacillus sp. FW101-FHT12H11; assembly: GCF_058790355.1. NCBI lineage: Bacteria > Bacillati > Bacillota > Bacilli > Caryophanales > Paenibacillaceae > Paenibacillus > Paenibacillus sp. FW101-FHT12H11. The sequence goes on from NZ_JBYTCO010000002.1 coordinate 392,645, forward strand.
CCGTGTCCCAAATGATCGTTCGCATACACGGCATACCCCCTTTTCGTCAACCTCTCGGCCAGTCTCTCGTATCTTTTAGCCGTTTCGGCCATTCCGTGTGCAATCTGCACAATCCCTTTCATTGTAACCGCTTCCCCAGGGAGCCACTCATAAACATAATGATTCACATTTTGATCATCCCGCCAAACAAAGTGCTGTTTGCGCATATCACCTGCATCCCCCTTACCCTGCAATTGCTTATGTTCTCTTCAGTATACTGCTCTTTGCATATGAAAACAGCCCCCTTCCGAAGAAAGCGGGCTGTTCGATAAAATACATATAATAGCTAAACTTTACTCGTTTGTTTGACTGATTTCACTGCTTGCAGCTGCGATTGCGCTTGCGAAGGTGTGTCAAATCGTTTTCTCTCTGTTTTATCGATTTGCGCAATTTTACCGTCATGTACCACAATTTGTACCGATCCGTATTCTAACCCATTCAACATTTGCTTAATTCTGTCCACCCAAATGTCATCTAACTCTAGTGGCTTCGCCATCTCATTTTCCTCCGCTTCTTAAATCAGATCGTCCAATCATTCCAATCGTTTTTCTGTTTCTGAATGAAGGATAGCCAATTGCTTGTTTTCTCCAATAGTTCCTTGGTCGCTCCGGAAGTCGAATACGTGTGATCGGCCTGATAGACCAAATCCAGATCGCACTGCCCTTCATTGCGCAGCCAGAACATCTTTTGATATAAAGGGGCATAATCAACTGGGATAACTTCGTCCGCCGTTCCGTGTATGACGAGTACATCGCCATTGAATTTGCGCAGTTGTTCAAACGGCTGATGCTGCGCAAGCGTATCAAAGAATCGGCTGGTAAGCGAATATCCATGATGATCGATGGCGCCGCCAAGCGGTAATTTCTCATATTCATTTCTGCCAACAATTCGAACGATATCATTATGCGGATGGGCTACTGCCGACCATAGTACGAGAGTTTTAACACGGGAATCTTTCGCCGCTGTCAGAACCGCTGTGGCTCCGCCCAAGCTATGTCCAACCAATATCACGCGGCTCAAATCCACGCAATCAATTGTTAATGCATAATCAATCACTCTGCGTGTTTGATCAATGAGAGCGTCCAGTCCGCCTGCACCATAATCCCCTGTGCTGTCACCGCAGCCGCCATAATCAAACCGCAAGACCAAATAGCCTTTCGAGCTAAACTCACGTGCTGCCTTCACAAATAACCGATCCACCCCGATCCGGCTGCCGATGAATCCATGACAGATGATAATCAACGGCCAGCGCTGACAATCAGCTTTCGCAGCTCCTGTTTGATTCGTTGGGTAATGCAGTGTAGCCGACAATTCAATGTCGTCGCTTTGTATAGTGATGGCATGCTCCATGATGTTTACTCCCTTTCGTATAATTCCGATAAGATTAGTATGAATTAGTTATATACCAATATTAGCATCCGCGTACGAGGGTGTCAATCCTGTTTTTAACAAAATTTCGGTAAAACATAGGTTGATTTGAAAAGACCCTCACTAAAGTTATCTCCAAGTGAGAGTCTTTCCATATTAGGCACGCATTAACCACGTTTAATTCGTTGTCTGCTCACAAATTGCTTATACTGAAAGTAAATCGTGCAGCCTACACAATAACCGAACAATGCTGCACCAGCTGCCAAAAGCAAACCCACCGCAAAGAGATAACCTACCAAAGACCAACCCACTGCGAAGGCCAAGGAGGATATGGAAAGAAATAGAACAGCCAATGTATTATTAAACCTGGTCAACTCAAGCGCTTGCGTTACTGTTTGATTTCCCTGAAAAAACCTCTTAAAGGCTGTTACGAACAGGTTCCACTTCGCCCCTCCGGCTAATCCAAGAACCTGTATAACCCAAAGAATAGCAATTAACCACGGCCATTGAAGCGCTATCGCTAGTAGAACAAAGACAACAATCCCTGTTTGATTCGCCTTCACAAGCGATATCGGGACTTCTCTCATCTGCATCACTCCTAATTCGCCAACCAATCCTTAATCGCATAATCTTTTTTTGCTAAGCCTTGATCGACCAAAAATTTCTTCGTTTCTTCAATCAGTTTCAGTCCGTCAGGTTGCGCTGCCTCTACTGGCCACTGCTCAATTTTGAAAGATGCTTTCACAACATCCAGCGGATAACCCGATGCTTCCGCATAAAATTTGAAATATTCTTCGTTGTTCTCACGAATTTCTTTGACCGCTCTGGTGCGCAGATCATTCCACAGCTTAGGGAATTGCGGGTTTTTGGCCAGATAATCCTCCGTCACCACGGTCAAGCTGGAGCCTTGCAGAAGCGGATGACTCGCAGCTTCGTCAATCGCCACATACCCTTTCTTCAGCAGTAAGGGTCCGAAACCAGTCGGGTACGCATAAGCGGCAATATCCCCACGAGATAAGGCAGCTTCTGCATCAGCAGGCAATAAGTGCAGGATCTTCACTTCCTTATCAAGCCCCTTCTCTTTCAAAAGGCTGGTTAAATAACGACTCATATAAGAACCTTGTGAAGTAGCCACTTTTTTACCTTTGAGATCATCCAACGACTTGGAACCGTCCGCTTTCGCAACCAGCCAGGCATTCATATTTACTTGCGTGACGTTGATTAACCGTGTCTTCAAACCTGCCGCTTTCCCATTGATGGCTGGCGTGTCGCCATAGATGCCAACGTCAAGCGTCCCTGCCGAGATCGCCTCGTTTAAGTTGGGCCCGTTAGGAAATGTGAAGTATTTGAACTCTTTAACCCCATATTTCTTTAACTCACTTTCTAAGTATCCTTTGGATTGCGCCCAACCTTCAGGTCCGGTAATCGTCTTGTTATTGTTTGCTGAAATAAATCCGATTCGCAGTGTTTCTGGAAGCGAAATTTTTGCGTCTGATGCCGCATTGGAGGCTGCCGGAGCCGCGGTTTTCTCTGTTTTAGCCCCGCAAGCCGCTAATAAAAAGGTAAATAAAGTTAAGATAAGCGCAAGGTTGATTACCTTCACAGTACTTTGTTTCATATGTCTTGACCCCCTGATTGGTAAATGAAATGAATGATAAATTCAATTAATGCGATGCATGCATACGTTGGAAAATGATATACGAACCGTCGGAAGAGGCCGTAGAAGCTCTGCCTTTGCCCCAGCCCACGTTCTGTTTGTAGCTGCCCATTAAGCCATCTTGAACTAATTCGCTCTCGTCCACCTTTGTCTTCTCTTCTGCCACCGGAGATACATATAAGGCATCAGTCGGGCAATACAATTCGCACATAAAGCAGCTTTGGCAATCCGACTGTCTGGCAATAACAGGAATCTCTCCCTGGACCGCCTCAAACACATTCGTTGGGCATACGGAGACGCACTGGTTGCAACTTATGCAGCGATCTTTACTTAATAGTTCTATCATTAGACAACAGCCTCCTTAATCACCCTTGGCTGGGAACCATCTACCAATGGCTTCGCCCATGTTTTATCCAAACCGCCGCTCTTAATGCGGTATTTTTGATTTTCGTCGATACGCGGGAAATCTTCCCGGCGATGCATGCCTCGGGTTTCTTTGCGTTCCAGTCCGCTGGTATACATCCATCTTGCCGTAACCGTCATGGCTGCTGCTTCGCGAACCCGAACAATATTGCCATCACTTGCTTGAATTCCTTGTTTCAATTCATTCCACAGGTTATCCAAGCGCCCTAAAGAGCTCTGCAAACCTTCCCCTGTGCGGAACCAGTTCCGGTCATATGGGAATACCTCATCTTGAACCGCTTTGATAATTTCTTGCGTGTCAATTGCCCCGGCTCTCGTCGTTGCGACTTTAGGAACACCGCTTGCTTCCGACAAACCTTTGGCCTTGCGATCCGCAGCACCTAAACCTAATTTAAGCGCATATTTCGCTGCAGCTTCCCCCGAGAAATAGCCCGATGACATCGCCCATGCCGCATTGTGACTGCCACCGCCGGTAAATCCGCCGCAAATCAGCTCTCTCGTCGCGGCATCTCCCGCCGCATAAAGGCCCGGCACTTCCGTCGCGCACGTTTCATCGACAATATGAATGCCGCCGGTTCCGCGCACAGTCCCTTCAAATCTCAGCGTCACGGGAAACTTCTGTGTGAACGGGTCGATGCCCAAGCGATCGAAGGACAAAAAGAAATTGGGCTGAGCTTGACGCATCGCCTTCTTGACAATGTCATCCGCTTTATCGATGCGGGCGAATACAGGTTGTGTCAACAGCGTTTTGGCAATGACCGAACGCCCTCTCTGCGAACCGGCCCCTTCAATTACGGTGCCATCTTCATAGTAAAACGTTGCCCAAGTATAGAAGGCTGATTTGGTTACCGGAGAAAATGCCGGGGCTAACGAGTACGCCGTGGAGAACTCCATGCCGGAAAGGCTGGCTCCTGCTTCTGCGGCAAGCAAGTACCCGTCGCCGGTTAATACATTCGTGCCCAGCGCTTTACTCAGGAACGCGCAGCCTCCGGTTGCAATAACGACCGATGCAGCATCAACGCGCCATGTGTCTTTGGTTTGATTGTTCACTCCAGTCGCTCCAGCCACACCATGCTCATCTGCGAGCAGCTCCAGCGCGGGACTATGGTCGAGAATGCGGACACCCGCTTTCTGCACCTGTCTGCGCATTAAACGCATATACTCTGGTCCTTGCAGGCTTTTTCGATGTGAAGTACCTGCTTCATCCAGCGGGAATGGGTATCCCCAAGCTGCAATTTGATTCGTATTGCTATAGGTTTGGTCTAATACCCTCTTCATCCAGCCGCGATCCGCAAGATAGCCGCCCAGCGCCTCTCTGCTCTTCATCGCAGCTTCCCGTTCTTCGGCTGTTGGATTGACATACCACAACCCTGTTCCCGACGGAGCTGTTGCACCGCTCGTTCCGCAATATCCTTTATCGACAAGGATGACCTTTGCTCCTTCTTTGGCAGCTGTAATCGCCGCCCATGCTCCGGAAGGCCCGCCACCGATAATGAGTACATCCGCCTGTAATTGCAAATCATATTGAGCCATCTTATATGCCCTCCCTATTTCCTCATTCTCAAATTCCCTATATGGAAAAAGCTTCTGCAGCTGTTTTCGCTGTCTCATACGGTTGTTTCACAAGCAATCGATCCAAAATAACCTTCTCAAAATAAGCAAAACCGCTATCATGCTCTCTAGGTCTGGCAAGCGATATTTTCAAATCCAGCCCAATCTTCCCGTCTTCAATCACAATGACTCTATCCGCCAACGCTACGGCTTCACTTACATCATGTGTGACAAGCAAGACAGTAAATTGCTTCTCCAGCCATAGCTGCTCAATGAGCTGCTGCATCTCGATGCGGGTTAACGCATCCAATGCGCCTAGCGGCTCATCTAAAAGAAGCAGCCTAGGATTACCGGCCAGCGCCCTCGCAAGCGCCACTCTCTGCCGTTGACCCCCAGACAGCACAGCCGGCCAGTCATCCTTCTTATGTTCAAGGCCAACTTGCTGCAGCGCTTTAAAAGCAATTTCCTTGTCACCGGATTTAATGCCAATCCGAACATTATCGATATTCTTTTTCCAAGGAAGAAGCCGATGTTCTTGAAAAAGTACACGCGTATCTTGGTGCACGCCTCGAATACCTTGAGCATCCAGCATAATCGCTCCGCTCGTCGCTTCATCCAAGCCTGCAATAAGGCGAAGCAGCGTGCTTTTTCCGCATCCGCTACGGCCCACAATCGCAACAAACTCTCCTTGTTTAATGTTTAAATCGATACCTGAGAGCACTCGTGTTGCGCCAAAAGATTTGTTCACGTTACGAATATGAAGCTGAGTACCGCCGACCTTACTCATAAGAATCCCCTCCTTCTAAGCTTTGTGAATATAATTGTGATGCCATTTCAACCAACGATTTTCGAAAAACTTGGCAATCAAATCCGAAAGCTTTCCTAATACGGCGTATAAAATCACACATAACACCACGACATCCATCTGCATAAATTCCCTGGCGTGTGTTGCCATATAACCGATACCGGAATCGGCCGCTATTGTTTCAGCAACGATCAAACTCAACCACATGATCCCTAAGGAGAAGCGGATACCGAGGAGGATGTTCGCCAGCGCTCCGGGTAAAATGACTTTGGTAAATAGCGAGAATCCCCGGAGGCCATACACTTTCCCCATTTCGATTAAACCCGGATCAACGGAACGGATGCCATGGAAGGTATTCAAGTAGATAGGGAACGCAACACCGAGAGAAACCAGAAATAATTTGGAAGTCTCGCCAATGCCAAACCACATAATGACTAGCGGGATCATCGCAAGATGCGGGATCGTTCGAACCATTTGTACCGAAGAATCAATATATCTTTCCGCGATAGGAAATATCCCGTTAAGCAATCCAATGACAAAAGCAATGCTGCCACCAATTAGAAAGCCCAGAAACGCCCGCTTCGTGCTGACCGCTACATACTCAAAAATAGTGCCGTCCTTAATGACACCGTACAAGGCTTTCACGACTTCCCAAGGTGTCGGTAGAATACGTTCCGATAACCAACCCGTTAAGCCGAGCACCTGCCACAGCAGCAAGATGAGTATCGGTATGACCCAGGGCTGCCAAACCTTGGATTGGGCAAGTGGTGCTGTTCGATTCGCTAGCATGTGAATCCCTCTTTCTTTTCATAAAGTGAAAAGGCGTTTGAAAACAAAAAGACTCCCTGTTCCTGCTTGTAAAATACGAAGCAAGGACGGGAGTCTCCAGTCATCTGGTCGACTTTTTCCAATAACTAATAATTCATATTGTTTTACTCGGATATTGATTGATGCCTATGTTACCATCGCCTATTTGCTTCGTCAATGCTTTTTTCAGAGGCTAGTCCACCTGATGAACCCCTTTTCGTATCCTTTCATCTAATGTCAAACATAGATCTTTGTACCTTTGTGTCATTTATAATTTTTTTTGAATAAATCCATAAATATCGAAAATAGGTATATTGACAAATTCGACCACACGCTGTTATAGTCAATTTAAATATTCCGAGTAAAGCACTATGATTAATATTAATGGGTGGTGTAATGTGATTAACAAGGTGTTTAAAGCTACGGTTCGATCTGTGCTTATTGGCTATTTGATTGTGCTACTGCTCATCCCAATTGGCTCCATCTATTTCAAAGGTTTTTCCTTAGGTTGGGAGCCCTTTTGGCAAGAAGTAACAGGACCACTAGCCTGGAAGTCCATTCTACTAACAGTCAAACTCAGTATTGTATCAACAGTTATTCAAGCCATAGTAGGCACCATTATTGCTTATGTTCTTGTAAGATATACATTCCGAGGCAAGAGCATTCTGAACAGTATGGTCGACCTTCCCTTCTCATTGCCAACTTCAGTCGCTGGCCTCATGTTCCTAACCTTGCTTGGACCCTCTAGTCCGCTAGGCGTCTGGCTTGATCACGCCGGCATTAAGCTGCTCTACAATCAGACAGCCATTGTGATCGGCTTGGTCTTCGTTACATTCCCATTCGTCATTCGAACCGTCCAGCCTTTGCTAGAGCAAATTGATCCCGCTGAAGAACAAGCCAGCTTCACACTCGGCGCCAGCAGGTTCTATACCTTCTGCCGAATTGTTTTTCCAGCTATTGTACCGGGCATTCTTGCCGGCAGCATGCTTGCCTTTTCTCGATCACTAGCCGAGTTTGGCGCCATTTCACTGATCTCCGGAAATTTACCGGGGAAAACGATGGTGGCTTCGGTCTATATATACGGTGAGACGCAGAACTATAATCCCGAAGGCGCAGCCGCTATTTCTCTTGTGCTCCTTACATTGTCGCTCCTCATTCTATGGATCATCAATGTATTGACACGCGGAAAGGGGCGCCTGGCATGAGAAAAATTTTAATCAGCATTTCGTTTCTTGTCATTTTTTTATTAATTATGCTGCCGTTCCTGGGCATTACCTTTGGCGCTTTTGAAGAAGGCCCGCAAGCCTTTATCCATGCACTTGTAAGACCTGAAGCGCTGCACGCCTTGAAAATCTCTTTTATCATCGTCCTTATCGTTACTCTTCTTAATACAATTGTCGGTGTTTACGTTTCGCTAGAAATCGTTAGAGGTTCCTGGATCTCTCGCTGGTTGAAGCCAGTTATCAATGCTCTGATTGATTTACCTTTTGCCGTATCGCCGGTTATCGTCGGTTTAATGGTCATCTTAATTTTCGGGCCAAATACGGCGCTCGGCGCATTCTTGGAAGATCATAACATGAAAATTGTGTACGCGATTCCCGGTATGATTCTTGCTACGATGTTCATTACATTTCCTCTAATGGTTCGTGAAGTCGTTCCATTGCTTGAAGAAATCGGAACCCAATCCGAAGAAGCCTCAGCTACACTTGGCGCTGGTCCATGGCGGACATTCTTTCAAATCACATGGCCAGGTATTCGGTGGGGCGTCGTTTACGGTCTCATTTTAACCATTGCAAGATCGCTTGGAGAATTCGGCTCTATCTTAGTTGTCTCAGGCAATATCATCAACCAAACGCAGACAGCTACCACACTCGTGTATCAGGATGCCGAGCAGTTCCAGCTTGTTGCAGCGAACAGTGTCGCATTTGTGCTAGGACTCATCTCGATTACTATTTTGTTAACACTTGAATGGTTAAAAAGAAGAAGCGAAAAAGTAAGCAGTCATTAAGGAGGAACCCTGTATGCATATCGAAGTTAAAAATTTAAATAAAAATTTCGGCTCCTTTCATGCCATTAAAGATGTTAATTTCAGCATCACGAAAGGGCATCTCGTCGGTTTGATCGGCCCCAGCGGCGGCGGTAAAACGTCCATTCTGCGCATGTTGTCCGGACTCGAGAGCCCGACGACAGGCGACATTTATTTCGACGGGAAGCTTGCTACCCACCTCCCTGTTCAAGAAAGAGGAATCGGCTTCGTTTTTCAAAGCTATGCCCTTTTTAAACATATGACCGTTTTTGACAATGTCGCTTACGGCCTCAAAGTTCTCAAAAAGCCGAAAGAATTCATCCATGACCGGGTCACCTATTTACTAAATTTAATGGGGCTTGCCGGCAATGAGCGCAAGTATCCATACCAGCTTTCCGGTGGACAGCGCCAACGGGTTGCCTTCGCTAGAGCATTGGCCCCAGAACCTCAGCTGCTGCTGCTGGATGAACCTTTTGCCGCCATCGACGCCAAAATTCGTAAAGAACTGCGCCTCTGGCTGCGCAACCTGATTGATGAATTTAAAGTAACGACCCTCTTCGTCACGCATGACCAAGATGAAGCCATTGAAGTTGCTGATGAAATCATTCTCGTCCAAGGCGGGAAAATCGAACAGCAAGGCAGCCCTTGGGAAATTTATACGAAACCGGCATCCTCATTCGTGGCGTCTTTCATCGGTGAATCTAATGTGATTTCGCAATATACTCCTCTAGTCGGGTTCCCATATTTAGATGAGATCCAACAGGATTGCAAATGGCTGCCCAATGTTAACGTGTTGATTCGACCGGAAGCAATTGAGGTTCGACCGCATGACGTAAGTCATCTGGCGACAGCCGGAGAGAAAGGGAAAGTGACGCATGTCCACTTCCGCGGGGACTCCTGGTACCTGGAAATCGATACAGGCGCAATAAAGCTATTCGCTTATCAATCCGTAAAAGAAAAGATTTATCAACCTGGCGATGACGTGAATATTTTGATCCATCAAATTTCCGTTTTTACCAAAACCGAGAATATCGTCATTGAGAATCAGGCTAAACAAGATCCGCTGCCTGTTTTTATATAAAAAAATAAGCTTACACATGAAGGGGAGTTGTAAACCATGAAAAAATTCAAATCACTAGGTCTTGTCACAGCTGCGTTATTCACTGCAAGTATCGCGCTTACGGCATGCGGTACAGGTAGTACAAAATCGGCAAACACACCCGCTCCATCGGCCGCGGCAACAGCTGCAGCTACAACAGCGGCAAGCTCTGCACCTAAAGCTGAAAAAGTAACGATCACGATTGGCGCTTATTCCATTCTTAAAGATTCTTTTGACGTCATTTTGCCGAAATTTAAAGAAGAGTGGAAAAAGAAAACCGGCCAAACCGTAGAATTCCAAGAATCCTATGTAGCATCCGGTTCGCAAGCTACCGCGATTATCCAAGGTTTTGAAGCGGATATCGCCCCACTTTCCCTTGAAGGAGATATCCAAAAAATCGTAGAAAAAGGCTTGATCACGCATGACTGGAAAAACAACCCTTATAAAGGCAACATTACGGCTTCTATTGCGGCAATCGGAGTTCGTGAAGGCAATCCCAAAGGCATCAAAGACTGGACTGATTTAACAAAACCAGGCGTGGAAGTGTTGATCCCGAATCCAAGTACATCCGGCGGTGCCAAGTGGGACATTAACGCCATTTATGGGGCTGGACTAAAAACTTCCGAGGCTGCCGGTAAAAAAGATCCTGCGTTCGCCAAGGATTATTTGGCCAAAGTCTACAAAAACATCAAAGTGCTTGATAAAAGCGGCGCCGATTCCCTTGCGACCTTTGACAAAGGCGTTGGCGATGCCATCGTCACTTATGAAAATGAGCTCATCTCCCGGATTCAATCCGGCAAAAAATATGTAGAAGTAATCCCGCAATACACAACGACGATTGAAAACCCGGTTGCACTCATTGATAAAAACGTAGATAAACACGGAAATCGTGAAGCGGTTCAGGCATTCCTGGAATACTTATGGAGCCCTGATGCTCAAAAAGTATTTGCAGATAAAGGCTTCCGCTCCGTACTTCCTGAAGTTGCTAAACAGTATGAGAAAAACTACACAACACCTGCCGGCGTATTCAACATTGAATATCTTGGCGGTTGGGATAAAGTCAATAAAGAATTGTATGGTAAAGGCGCAATCTGGGAAACAATCCTCGCAGAAGGCGGAGCCAAGTAAGACAGTCACAAAAAAGCCCGGAGCGAATGTCAAATTCGCTACCGGGCTTTCTTCGTGAGGACGAATGAACTTATCTGCCGTCCCCATCCAATAAATTACCTAAACCGCCTAAAATACTTCCCTCTTCTTTCCTGCCGCCTGGTCTTGATGCCGCTGCCATCCGATCTGCCAGCCTGCTGAATGGCAAGGATTGAATCCATACACGCCCAGGACCGCGAAGCGTTGCGAAGAATAAACCTTCACCGCCAAATAGCGCTGTTTTCACACCTTTCACCATCTCGATGTCATAATCCACATCTTGCGTCATGGCAACCAAGCAGCCCGTATCTACGCGAATGACTTCACCTGGACGAAGCACACGCTCGCAAATCGAACCGCCGGCATGTACGAAGGCCAAGCCATCGCCCTCAATTTTCTGCATAATAAAGCCTTCACCGCCGAAGAAGCCAGCCCCTAGCTTACGCTGAAATGCAATGCCAACAGAAACGCCTTTCGCTGCGCAAAGGAAAGAATCTTTTTGGCAGATGAGTCGTCCCCCCAGCATCGACAAGTCCATCGGAATAATTTTACCGGGATATGGCGCTGCAAAACTAACTTGCTCTTTTCCGCCACGGCTTTGGTTCGTGAACACGGTCATAAATAAGCTTTCGCCGGTTAATAACCGTTTGCCCGCTCCCAGAAGCTTGCCCATGAACCCTTTATTATCGCTGCTGCCATCCCCAAAAATCGTCTCCATCTGGATGTTCTGATCCATCATCATCATGCTGCCAGCTTCCGCCACAACGCTTTCACCCGGGTCGAGCTCAATTTCTACGTACTGCATTTCATTGCCTAAAATACGATAATCAATTTCATGTGCATTCATTGTGGGATTACCTCCGAATAGTATAAGTTGAAAATATAACCGATTTATTTCTAATACGCTTTTGGAGATGGCAGGTTTCAATGGTTTCTTATTTTCTTCGTTACATAGCTTCCCGAGAAATAGGTAACGACACCAATCACCATGATGATGATAATTTCAGCCACCGTTTCAACAGGTGCAGCTTTAACCCCAAAAGCAACTTGATTACTTCCGAAGGTATCAATCGCAGAATACGAATCAAGAATGTCCGGCACGTATTTCCAAGTGAGATAGACGCCCATCAGCACTTGAAAAGCATAGTATACAATAACTAAAATAATGGCGAAGATCAAAGATCGTAATATCTTTCTTTTCATGAAGAGCTCCTTTCTCATCTAGAATTGCTTATATTTTCCATAATAATCCTTTTTGCGTGAATTCACCACTTTAGCAGAAGAAGCTGAATGTTGAACGGAACTATAGTCCGTTATTTACAATAAAAAAAGCAGACCCCACAAGGGATCTGCTCGATGTCGATGTCTATGTCGACTACAGTTGTAAATTTCGCTCCTCTTTCCGCAGCTTGCGTGCGGCATACCGCATCTCAGCCGTCTCGAAAAGCCGTTTCTCCTCTTCCGTCTCGGGGATAATGCCCGGAACCGCAACAGGCTGGCCATACTCATCTAAGGCGACGAAAGTTAAATAAGAATTGGCTGTGCGTTTTTTCTCGCCGGTCAACAGGTTTTCCGATTCGATTTTCACGAATACTTCCATGGAGCTTCGGTGCGTCCAGGTAACGAATGCCTCTAGTTGTATAGCCTCACCAAGTTTAACAGGCGCATAAAAGTCCAAGCTGTCGCTTGAAGCGGTGACAACCCCCCTGCGTGAATGACGCATAGAGGCGATTGTTGCAACTTTGTCGATGTATTGCATCACACGTCCGCCAAACACGGTATTGTGATAATTGGTGTCAGCAGGCAAAATAATTTCGGTCAACACGGTTCGGGAGAGTCTTGCTGGTTTAGCTTCCATGTCGTTTCCTCCTGATGGCTGATCATGTATGATTTCTTATTCGTAGTTTAGTTTAAGCTTGCCTGCGGCTTGCTTGGCCAAACTGCGCGCTTCCTCTACGGATTCTCCGCTGCTGAGCGCAACCGCCATGCGGCGGCCCACTTTCGTCTCCGGCTTGCCAAAGACGCGAACTTGCGTATTCGGAACGGACAACGCTTCTTCTAGCCCGCTGATTGTATATTCTACTTGCTCGCGATCCGCTTTGAGCGTGTAGCTTGCCCCTGGCGTTAATAGGTGAATGCCTGTAATCGGCAATCCAAGAATCGCTCTAGCATGCAGAGCAAATTCGCTCAAATCCTGTGTCGCCATGGTAACCATTCCCGTGTCGTGCGGACGAGGCGATACCTCACTGAAGTACACGCCATCTTTGGTCAAAAATAGCTCAACGCCATAGAGGCCGTAACCGCCAAGTGCGTCTGTAATCGTTTTGGCCATATGCTGCGCATCAAGTATTTGCTGCTCCGTCATGGCGTGCGGCTGCCAGGATTCGATGTAGTCCCCGTCTTTTTGGATGTGGCCGATTGGCTCACAATAAGTCGTTCCGGAAACAGAGCGAACAGTTAGCAGCGTGATTTCAGACTCGAAATGAATGAATTCTTCCACAATGACGCGAGCGTTCTTAGCACGTCCGCCTTCCATGGCAATGTTCCACGATTGTTCCACATTTTCAGGGGTCCGGCACACACTTTGACCTTTGCCCGAGGAACTCATGATCGGCTTAATGACGCAAGGCGTACCGATTTCCGCAACGGCAGCGTGCAGCTCTTCAAGACTGTTGGCAAAAGCATACTTGGCAGTTCTCAGTTCTAACGTTTCGGAAGCAAGACGGCGAATGCCCTCCCGGTCCATCGTTAATCGAGAGGCTGTTGCTGTTGGGATTACACGATAACCTTCTTTCTCAAGTTCTACAAGCTCAGGTGTAGCAATGGCTTCAATTTCAGGTACGATCAGATCCGGCCGTTCTTGCTCGATCAACGCTCTAAGCTGTTCCCCATCTAACATATTGATCACATGGCTGCGATGCGCTACTTGCATAGCTGGAGCATGCGCATAACGATCCACGGCAATGGTTTCAATCCCAAGGCGCTGTGCTTCGATGACAACTTCCTTCCCGAGCTCTCCTGATCCCAGCAGCATGATTTTCTTTGCTTTGTTTGATAATGGTGCACCGTACATGAAATGATTTCCCCCTTAATGTTTTCCAAACGGAAGTAAACTTATAACAGCAAATGGATATGTATGTAAATAAACATAACAAGAATGGCATAAACAGGGTAATTAGCCAGTTATCCTGAGCAAATACCCTGATCTATTGTAAAGGATTTCGACATTAAAAGATAGATTTCAGCAAAAGTTTGCGTAAAATCGGTACGAGCTGCCCGGTTAACTCCTCCACCTGGGGCACAACAATGCTGCTCCGCCCATACATGTTGCGCATGGCGGCGCGTTCGGTTTCATGAACGGTTCCGCCGCTCGCTAAGTAGATGGAAATGACCTCGATTCCCAATCTGCGTGCTCTCATTACAGCTTCATACGTATCCAGAATGCCTACGTCGTTATAATTCGCTGCGGACGGCTCCCCATCCGAGAATACCAAGAGGATGCGCTGCCGCTCTGCACGCCGCAGCAAGCGCTCTGTCATGCAGCGGATCGCAAAGCCGTCGCGATTGTCCTGCTGCGGCTCGAGCTGCATGAGAGCCGCGCCGCTTCCAGGAACGAGCGAGGAGCCGAAGTCCACAGCAACCTGGAACAGGTTGGGTGCTTCATGCTCCGTTACGCGGTCCGCGTCCTCCCAGAATCCCACGATTTCGTGGGGGATTCGCAAGGACTGGAGGGTCTCGTGAAATAACACGAGTCCCAGTTTGGTTTCGTCCATTTTGTCATACATGGACGCGGAGCAGTCGACAAGCAGCGCGAATGCGGCGTCGAGCTGCGGGACCGGCGCGCGCTTCTTATAGAAGAGGCGCGGCATCTCTTGTGTGAAGGCTCGCGTCAGCCGCTTATCGAGCCGCCCGAACAGCCGATCGCCGCGCGGGGCGATCCGCTTCTGCTCCAGCGTGCGCCGAATCGCACGCTGCAAGGGCTTCGCGAGCGGCGCTGCGCGCTCGCTCAGGCGCCTGAAGGCGGCCTCCTGCGCAGCAGTTGGCCGCTCAGGCGCCAGCCAAGTCGCCGTCGCGAACGCGGCAACTTCGCCCTCGCCGTGCCCCGCGGCAGCGGGCACGGCAGCTTGCCCGCGCCGCTCGCCGGAGGCGGCGCCGGTGCGCTTGGCGCGCAGCGAGCGCCCCTGGGCGATGGCGAGCGCCTGATCAGCCGCGTCGCCCTCGCGGGGCGCAGAACCGAGCGCGGCCGTGCGTGAGCCGCGCTCCAGCTCGAACCGCAGCAGCCCCGGGCTGCGGTCGCTGCTTTCGCGGTGCCAGGTCGGCAGGCGCTCCTGGCCCGGCAATTGACGCTCCCCGTCCTGCTCGGGGAGCACATCATCGTTGGCGAGCCGCTTAGCGCGCTTCAGCTCGCCTTGATACCCCGCGGGCAGCGGCTCCGCCACGCCGCCCCCCGGCTGCATCCAGAAATATGCGGAACTCGCATCTCTATCCAGCCAATAAGATAGCGCGACCATCATTTCCTCACAGCCCGCAGCTACTTGGTCCGTATGTTCAGCTTCCTCGATGCCTTCCAGAATCGGATATAACGGTGTGAGCCGCGCCTTCAATCCCACGCTTTCCGCAGCGCTCCACTCCGCTCCGGTAAACCAGCCGTAAATTAATAAAAGGACGGCATCGGCCAGTTCACCTTTACTCAAATGCGCATTCAATTTATGGCCGAAATAAGCTCCATAGATACGATGCCGTGCAGCGAATATTCGCGTCGTCCCCGGTCTGCGCGCACGGCAAATACGCTCCAAACGCATATCCTCACACAAGGCAAAAAGCGAGTTTGCCAGCTTGGGGAGGGATGCTTTCTGACTACCCTTAAGGTAGGACTTTACAGCCTCTGCGCTGGTAAACCATGCTGTTCCAATGCCTCGGAGATACACATCGCTTTTCATCCCCGCTGCTTTATCCAATGGCGGATAATCCCACCAGAACTGGCTAACGGTCATACGGGCCGAGCTTTCTTCATAATCAGCGTGAAAGGCGGCTTCCACCTCAAGCTCCTTGCGCTTTGTGAACATGCGGGCTAAATCGACCAACTGCATTTGCAGCATAGCGTCGATTTTATCCTCAAGCATACTTATTTTTCCTACAAACATGGCTTAAAATAACGTTTCAGCCGCATTGATCACAGCCGCACGTTCCCTTTCATCCTCCAATTTATCAGCAATCGCTCTCGCCACTGCACGCATCGGAGGAATATAAGCCGTAAGATCACAAGCATCAAGCAATGCTCGGATCGACCCTGCTTCATCAGGCAGCTGTCCCATTTCGATTAAGGTTAACAAATCAGCCGACAACTGCACATAAGTTCTCAATTGCTTGTCGTCATGCAAAACAGACTTGCTTTTCAAAAGTTTGTACAACGCTTCCCCTTGCAAATAGGGAATATCCACGGTCACAAACCTGTTTTTCAATGCTTCGTTCAATGGCACGGTTCCCATATAGCCTTCATTAATCGCGGCAACCACTCTGAAATCAGGGTGAGCGGTGATAACTTCCCCGGTAAATGGATTCGTAATCGATCGCCGATAGTCCAGAACACCGTTGATGAGTGACAAGGTCTCCGGTTTCGCCATATTAATTTCGTCTATGTATAGGAAATGTCCCTTCGTCATCGCTTTCATGATCGGTCCAGGAATGAAAACAATCTGTGAACGGCCTTGTTCGTCATGGAACAACGTTTTGAACCCGAGTAAAGCTTCGGCATCCAAATCCGTTGAACAATTCACGGCGTGCATCGGTTGATTAAAAATCGCCGAAACATGCTCGGCAAGCTTCGTTTTCCCCGAACCCGTCGGGCCTTTGAGCAGGACATTTTTACCCAAAAAAAGCGCAATAACACTATCGATCAAAATGTCTTCCCTAGGCGCCTCAAAGGCAGCTGCCCCGATTAATTTCGCCTCCTCTGCTGTCGCGTTCGTCTGTGCTCTCTTTTGTTCCAACTGCTCACGGATTTCTTGGGGTATAGCTTCTGTTAACATATTCTCTAATGTTCCTCTCCTGATTCCTTTGTTCTTTTACTATTTATCAGGAAAGCTAACGTTGTCAAGCCTTTCAAGGCAGCCACGGTTGTTCGATAACCGAATATGAGTAGAATGCCATCGCTTCTCCACATTTGGGACAGTCTGGCTTGGATGGCAACTCGTTATACAGCTGAGCCAATGCATAAGAGGTTTCCCCATTAATGGCTTGGACGACATCATCGGGATGTACATAGTCACATTGGCGTGAGCTGCAGTAAGCTCGAACTTTAAATTTATTGCTCATTTTTAAAATTTGACGTGTCATGCCGATCAATCACAGTCTTCTGTCCAATCATCGTCATACTCCTTTTTTTCTAATTGGTGGACCATCCGGAAACTATGACAAAACCCTCAGCAGGAAGCTGAGGGAGATGAGTGAAACTTTCGCGCATGGTCTTATTTTAAGGCAGCGTGTTTCTTTGGCCCGTGGAATAGCTTGGGAAAGCATATTGGATCATGGTGTTAAATTCGTTGAGATACGTATCCATATGTTTGTTGTTTTGCTGCTGAGCATCATAATACATCATGCGGTTCACGAAATGCGGGTTCGTAGAAATGAAGATATTCGCTTCCGGATAAATCCGTGTGAGCAAACTCTTAATGGCGCTGGCGCTTTCTGCCGGCAAAGGCTTGGCCGAGAGCCAATCCATCTGAGCTCCGGCTCCTGAACCGAACAACCCAGCCCCGGTTTCCGGGTCGTTTGTTTTACTAAGCATTTTCATGCCGTCATTATCGGCACCCATGGCTTGCATCCCGCCCATATCTACCGCAATATAAATGTTGTTATCCGTAAATGCAACAGCTGTGTTCCCCAGGTGAGCCGCTTGAATAATGCTATCTGCCAAATCACGGTTCATCGTCAAATGTGTATTCGTGTGCGCTTTAATGTTGTCAATCGTAGACGGTCGCATTGATGGCAGCGGGGATTGATTGACACTTTTAGCGCCTAGTGAAGAATTCTCATTGTTCCTGAGACTCGTATCCCATGAGCCAGCATTCGGATTTGAGGAACTTGCTCCTGCATGATTGTTCGGACTTGCGGCGGTGCAGCCAGCGGCGGTGCTTACTAACACGATCGAAAGTGTAAGTTGGATCAACGTTTTTTTCATCTAAAAGCTCCCCCCTTCTTTCTTTTATTTCTTGCTGATGTCCTTCGTTTCCGGTGTGTAAGCAATTAAGGAGATTTCATATCCCAATTGTTCCCTCATCCTGGATTCAAGCCTGCGAAGATCTTCCAACAGATCCTCATGTGCCCCCAGATTAGCGAACTGGTAAGCCTCTATACTCATCATTTCATCCTCCTTCCTGAAAAATAACGATTAGCTTTAATATGGTCATTTATCTCCATTTTTACTAAATAATAAAAAAAGCCCGCCGCCAATTGATTCATTGGCAAGCAGGCTTTACAACGTGCTAGTCTTCTTTTTTACGAGTTTCATCCAATTCTTCGAGCAATTTTCGAACCGCATCCGGATCGGCCGAACCGTTTTCTTTAAAAGCTCTCAGCTTGTTTAGCAAATCCGCAGCTATAGCTTCATCCTCTGACTGCTCCGCTTCATGCGCGGGGTCGAACCAGATGTAGAAACCTTCCGGGCCGTTGCGCAGAAAAGCTTTCCGCCAAAACTCCGGATACGCATAACCCTGCTCCCCAAAAATCATTCCGAGCACATCATCGCTGTCAATCGGCAGCAAATAATGAAACGACTCCGGCTCTCCGGTATTCGTGAAATCGCGGTGCATGTAAGCATAATGAAGATAATGCTCACCCGTTTCTGAATCTTTGGATACTTCGTACAGATCCAATTCCGTTTGAAGCAATTCTTTTACAGGAACAATGCGTGCTGTCATCGTTTCAGCGGAAATCTTTTGATGGTGAAGGAATGATGCTTCCTGTTCCATTGTAAATCACCTCTTTCCTCATCTCGATTTTCAAAAAATCATCCAGCTCTTTAGCGGTAGGCTATGAGTCTGATCTACGCGTTGATGCCGCGATTGCATTGCGCAAAGAACGTTTTGGCAGCTTCCATTTATAAAATACGGATAACATTCTCAAAATGACGATAAGTGCAAAAAGCACGGATATCTGCCAAGCACCTTGCGACCAGCCCAAACCAACCAACGCACCGGCCAGCATGCCCCATACGGCATAGATTTCGTCCTTCAGTACAAGCGGCTTTCGGCCAGCCAGTACGTCTCGAACCATTCCGCCGCCAATCCCCGTTAATACGGCTGCTACGATGACAGCACTTAAAGGATGCCCCATATTGGTTGCATAGAACGCACCTTGAATAGAGAAGGCTGCCAATCCGATAGCGTCAAAGAAAGCTTCCCAGGTCTTCCACACCCGGATGTATTTGACAGGCATCAAGAAAACTAAAGTCATAGCAAATAAGGCGATTTGAAAATATAACCCTTGCTCCCACAACAAAACGACGGGTTTGCCAATTAGCAAATTTCGAATGACACCGCCGCCGAATGCCGTTACGAGCCCAAGAACATAGACCCCTAGAATATCATATTCCTCTTCCATCGCAACAATCGCTCCACTGACTGCGAAAGCGATTGTCCCGATGATGCTAAATAACTCCCAATTCACTTGCTGCAGCCCCTGTCTACTCGATGTCCCAATTCAATTT
Organism: Paenibacillus sp. FW101-FHT12H11; assembly: GCF_058790355.1. Lineage (NCBI taxonomy): Bacteria > Bacillati > Bacillota > Bacilli > Caryophanales > Paenibacillaceae > Paenibacillus > Paenibacillus sp. FW101-FHT12H11. The sequence continues at coordinate 412,273 of NZ_JBYTCO010000002.1, forward strand.
AACTTCATTGCCGGTTTGTGAGGATTGGTAAATCGCATCTAGAATTAAATTATTCGTATAACCTGTCATCACAGAGGTAATTGGTTGTTGACCGCTTTCGATACACGATAAGAAATGTCTCAGCATACGCACACGAGGCCCTTCGTCCAGCTCAGGCACAGTCAGATCCACATCTGCTTCGCGATCAAACATTTCTGCGAGAAGCTTCCCTTTATTGCCGCGAATCGAAGCGCCTCCTTCGGAACCAAGCAGCTGCACGTAAGGCTGGCTGTCCGTTTCGATAAGTGCGGCCCAGCTGACATCTAGCGATAGGGTTGCACCGTTATCGAGCTTAATCAACGCTGTAGCCAAATCTTCTACATCATATTGCCCTTCCCAGTTCGGTGTCCCCCAAGAGCCGATCCCTTTTTTGCGCGGACCAAATTCTGCATAGGTTGCCCCATAAACCGAAACCGGTTTCGGATTCCCCATCAAATAGAGGGATAGATCTAACATATGTACACCTAGATCAATTAACGGACCGCCGCCGGATTTCCCCATCTGTGTAAACCAGGTTCCCCAGCCGGGAATTCCTTTACGTCTCATCCAGCCTGCTTTGGCATGATAAATATGGCCTAGCGCGCCTTTATCAACCTGCTGCTTGACAGCCTGTGAAAGAACTTCCCACCGCAGCTGGTGTGGAATCATCAACACTTTGCCTGCCTTGCGCTCTGCTGCTACAATTTGTCTAGCCGATTCAAGATTAAGCGCCATAGGCTTCTCCAGCATGACATGTTTACCTGCTTCTAACGCTTGAATGGCTAAAGGCGCATGCCACTCATTGGAGACAGCAATAACTACGGCATCAATGCTTGGATCAGCGAGCAGCTTGTCCGAACTCTCATATACCCGCTCAATGTTATATTGCTTGGCTCTAGCCTCAGCTAGTGGTAAGTACACATCTGTTACCGCGGCAATTTCTGCCTCCGGCACTTTTTTCATCACTTCCATATGTACATTTCCGATATTTCCGGAACCAATAATCCCGATTCTGATTGGTTTTCCTGCTGTCATCTAAATTCCCCCAAAACATGTTTGATTACAATCTTTCTTATTATAATTGTGCTTATCTTTCCCCGCAACCGCCAATCTATCGCTCCGTTGAATCAAATGCAGACGGGTATCCCGATTAATTTCAAAAGATTCTTTGGGAACTAGCCCTCTCTCGCTATTCTTTACATATAATAAGATGCTAAAACTTTTTTAATAGTTTGTCTCAAACATACTTAACATTTGAAATGTATCCTAAATATGTAGACCAGCTGGTACTTTTTCCAGATGGAAGACGTGAAGGAGGGCTTAACATGCAAGCAGTTACCATTAAATTCAAAAACAAATCCATTCCCGTGCTTAATTTCACACATCGCAGTTCACATATGGAATTGTTATCCAGTAAGCTTAAGGAGTTTGAACTTCATTTCGAATTTCGCCGCAAATTAAAAATGATCTCATTGATCGAGATCATTGGTGATGTCGCTATTTTCAAGTATAACGACGGCACAAAATTGTATTTAGAAGTTTCTTAATTCGACTTTGGGAAATATTCTTTCTGCAGTTGACTAAGCTCCTGAAGAGAGCGCCTAGCCCATGCTTCCATTTCCGACAGCTTAGAGATTTGAGCCATTAGCGCTCTCTCCAGTGATACTTGATAATCGGGAATTGCACCCGCATAGGAACGTATCGTTGAAATTGGCATTAAAGCAATCTCCTGAAACGATAAAGCCCGTCTTTGATGAAAAAAAGCGACGCTTGGGTCCATCGGATTATGCAAGTCCCCTTGTGTTGGATGTTCTTTTACAGCCAGGATGCGTACTGCTGCTTTCATCGTACTCGACATTTCCACTACTTCCCCATAATAAACCCCAGTTTTATACTCAGCAATGACGTGATCTCCAATTTGAAAACTGCTCATTCTTATCATCTCCTATAGTTACTTGCTGCTCAATGGCAGCAGTTTGCGATATAGCTCATCCACCGACTGCATGCGGTAAATCAGTTGTTTGTCCTGTCCCTGCCCAAAAATAGCGATGCACGGCACGCTGGTCACTTGCCATTCACGGCTGATTTGCGGCAGAAAATTAATATTGCTTTTATATAGCGGCAAAGAAGGCTGCATGGTCATAATGATCTCCAACATACGTTCAGTCACTTTGCATGTTCCGCAAAACGGCGTGTACAAAAATACAGCAAAGGACTCCCCCTGCCTGTTAACGATCTCTAACAATTCCTGTTGAGACAGTTCCCTCATGCTAACCTCCTCGTTCATCTAACCAAGCCAAACTGTCAGCCGCATACCCAATAAGATGAGGGAAATCATCCAAGTGGCTCTCATCGATTTTTCTGCCGAATGAAAGTGTGATTTGATTATGATAAACCACTGGAAAAATACCATATTTGTATGAAAGAAGTTGTGTGATTTGTGGACGATGTTCCCATATTAGGCCTAACTGTTCTTCAATATGCTTACATTCCATATCCGGATTCTTAACTTTCGTGAAAAGCTTAATCGTAAGCGTACATCCAGGTTTAGCTGTAGGGTTCTCTAAAATTTCAGCAGCCAAATCGCTTAAATGAACATGCAAATTGATTTCCGCTTTGCTCGGCTTATCGATCTTTCTTGCAAACTCAATCGCATACGTTCGGGACATGGAAGACAGATCCACAAGATCCTCCCGGCGTGTGATGATAATTTTGCCATCCAAATCCAAGTCGTAGACGGCTCCTTCCAGAACCACCTTAATGTTGTCATAGATCGTTGGGTCAAACATCGTTCACACCTTCTTTCATCTTTTGTTTGATTCGATTATACTATTAACATATCACGGTAAAGAAGGTGTTTCTATGTCAGACAAGCCACAAGATCAGCTGGAAGAACAACAGGGTCCTAAGAAAGTAAGCCTAGCCGATGCCATCAAACAAAAGTTAGCTCAGAAGAAAGCGGATCAAGCCGCAGCACGTGCAAACCCTAAACAAGCGGGCAATACGAACCAAAGTGCCAAAAGCCAAATGACGAAAAAAGTAAATAATCAACGCCGTCGTACTGGCGGAAGCTAGAGCTATGTAGGTAAAAGCGCCCTGAGAGTCACACATCAGGGCGCTTTTCATTTGGTCTTACGCGTATTGAGCTTCGCGTTGTTTTTTCACATCTTCACTTTCCAGGTATTCATCATACGTAAGCATTTTGTCGATGAGACCTTTCGGCGTGATTTCCATTACACGATTTGCAATCGTTTGAATGAACTGATGGTCATGGGAAACGAACAACATCGTACCGTCAAAATCAACAAGTCCGTTATTGAGCGCTGTGATGGACTCCAAATCCAAGTGGTTCGTAGGCTCATCAAGAATGAGAACGTTCGCACCGCTAAGCATCATTTTGGAGAACATGCAGCGTACTTTTTCGCCCCCGGATAGAACGTTAGCTTTCTTCAAAGCTTCTTCCCCAGAGAATAACATACGTCCTAAGAATCCGCGAAGGAATGATTCATCCGGGTCTTTGGAGTATTGACGAAGCCAATCCACCAGATTCAACTCGGAATTAAAGTAATCTTGGCTGTCTTTTGGGAAATAAGCTTGGGAAGTCGTTACCCCCCATGAGAATGTACCTTCATCCGCTTCCATTTCGCCCATCAGGATTTTGAAAAGCGTTGTTTTGGCAATACCGTCCGGACCGACAAAAGCCACTTTATCCCCTTTGTTCAGGGTAAACGTTACATTATTCAATACTTTTACGCCATCAATTGTTTTGGAGATGCTTTCAACAGCCAACAATTGTTTACCAGCTTCGCGCTCACCTTTAAAGTGAATGAACGGATATTTACGGCTGGAAGGACGAATATCCTCAAGCGTGAGTTTCTCAAGCTGTTTTTTACGGGAAGTCGCTTGCTTGGATTTGGACGCATTCGCACTGAATCGAGCGATAAAGGCTTCCAACTCTTTACGTTTTTCTTCCGTTTTCTTATTCGCATCTCTAGCTAAGCGTAGAGCAAGTTGACTGGACTCGTACCAGAAATCGTAGTTCCCGACATACATTTGAATTTTACCAAAATCAATATCCGCAATGTGTGTACATACTTGGTTCAGGAAGTGACGATCATGGGATACAACGATAACGGTGCCTTCAAAACGGGCAAGGAAGTTCTCCAGCCAACGAATCGACTCCAAGTTCAAATGGTTAGTAGGCTCATCGAGGAGCAAAATGTTCGGATTGCCGAACAGCGCTTGCGCCAAGAGAACACGAACCTTCTCATTGCCGTCGAGGTCTTTCATCTTCGTATCATGCAGGGAAGTAGGAATGCCTAGACCAATTAGCAGTTCTGCCGCATCGGATTCCGCCTGCCAACCGTCCAGATCCTGGAACTCGCCTTCCAGTTCAGCAGCTCTCATGCCATCTTCTTCAGAGAAATCCGCTTTCGCGTACAGCGCATCCTTCTCTTCCATGATTTTGAATAAACGAGCATGCCCCATTACAACGGTTTTCAAAACTTCGATTTCGTCAAACTCGTAATGGTTTTGTTTCAGTACGGCCATTCTTTCACCTGGCGTGATCGATACTTCGCCTGTGTTCGGCTCAATTTCACCGGAAAGAATTTTTAGAAATGTGGATTTCCCTGCACCGTTCGCGCCGATTAGACCGTAACAGTTACCTGGAGTAAATTTAATATTCGCATCTTCGAAAAGCGCTCTTTTGCCGTAACGAAGTGTCACGTTATTAACATTAATCATGTGGAATACTTACCTGCCTTTATTATAGTTTCTTCTATCATAACTTATTTCGCTCTATTTCTTCTACCAACTCGGATAAATAAGTCCATCTTTCCATTGCTGCTTCCAAATCGGCCGTTGTTTGCTGCTCCTGCTCATACAAATCGCGAACACGGTCAAAATCGCTGCCAGCCGCTTCAATTTGCTGTTTCAAGCTTGCCGCCTTGTCTTCCAAAGCCGCAATCGTCCCCTCGATTTCATCCCATTCCTTCTGCTCTTTGAAAGTTAGTTTCTTAGGACGGTTTGAATTCGCTGAGCCGCTGGAAGCTGCTGATTGATTGGCTGCTGTTTTGCTAGAGCCAGTATTGCTACTTACTTGTCGCGCCAATTCTTTGCGTGCCTGTTCCGCCTCTTCTTGCTCTTGCTTCTCCTCCAAATAGTCGGAGTAGTTGCCAATGTAAGGCTCGATTCCTCCTTGGCCATCAAAAGCAAACAGATGCGTAACTGTTCGATCCAAAAAGTACCGATCATGGGAGACGGTAATAACCGCCCCTGGGAAATGATCCAGATAATCTTCCAGTATGGTCAATGTTTGGATGTCCAAATCGTTTGTCGGCTCATCGAGAAGTAGAACATTCGGTTCTCCCATAAGAGTACGCAGCAAATATAATCTGCGGCGCTCGCCGCCTGACAGCTTACCAATAGGAGACCACTGCAGTGTAGGGGAGAACAGGAAGCGCTCAAGCATTTGCGATGCGGGTATTGTCTCGCCGTCAGACGTGCGAACCAATTCAGCCGCTTCCTTGATGTAGTCGATGACGCGCATCTTTTCATCCATCTCGATCGTTTCTTGCGTGTAATACGCGAGTTTCACGGTTTGGCCGGTCTCGATCGTCCCGCTGTCGGGCTGAATACGCCCGGCGAGCATGTTCAGCAGCGTCGATTTGCCGCTTCCGTTAGGGCCAATGATGCCGAGGCGATCCTTCGGCATCACGATGTAGCTGAATCCGCTCAGCAGCGTCTTTCCGCCTGAGAAAGCTTTGGTGACGGCTTCCAGCTCCATCACCTTTTTGCCAAGGCGGCTGCCAGCCAACGCCATGTCCAGCTTGTCAGCGGGACCATCCACCTTGGTGTCCCGCAGCTCTTCGGCGCGCTGCACGCGCGCCTTCTGCTTCGTCGTGCGCGCTTTCGCGCCGCGACGGAGCCAAGCCAACTCGCGGCGCATGAGATTCTGCCGCTTATCTTCGCTGGCGGCTTCGGACTCCATCCGCTCCGCCTTTTTCTCGAGGAACGCCTCATAGTTGCCCTCGTAGCTGTAGATCTTACCCCGGTCCAGTTCCAGGATGCGGTTCGTCACCCGCTCCAGGAAGTACCGGTCATGGGTAACGAGCAAGAGCGCGCCGCGCCACTTGCCGAGGAATTCCTCGAGCCAGATAGCGGTCTCGTTGTCGATATGGTTCGTCGGCTCATCCAGGATGAGCAGATCGGCGGGTTGGATCAGAACGCGCGCCATGGCGACGCGTTTGCGCTGCCCGCCGGACAGCAGGCCGACGGGCTTGTCGAACTCGCTGATGCCCAGCTTCATCAGCACGGTTTTGGCCAAGGTGCTGGCTTCCCAGGCACCTTGTTCATCCATGCGCGATTGGGCTGTGAACAGCCGCGCTTGCTTTTTCTCGCTGGAGGGATCAAGCTCCAGCTCAGCCAGGGCCAGCTCATAGTCGCGCAGCGTCTTCATGAGCGGCGTGTCGCCGTGGAATACTTGCTCTAGCACAGTGGAGTTCGGATCGAACTCCGGGTTCTGCGGCAAGTATTCCACTCGGAAATGGTTCGCGTGCACGAGCTTGCCGCGATCCGCAGTTTCCAGCCCCGCCAGCAGCTTCAGCAGCGTGGACTTGCCTGTGCCGTTCACGCCGATGAGTCCGATGCGCTGCTTCTCGTTCACCGTGAACGTGATGTCATCGAACAAAACCTTGTCGCCATAGGTTTTGGTAATATTAACTGCACTCAAAATATTCATGCTTCCACTGGCTCCATGACATAGGCTGCAAGAAGCGCTGCTGTGTTAACTACAGCATCCATATGCGTCCGCTCCATGCTGTGTGACGCATGAACGCCAGGCCCAATCAGCGCGGCGCGAATATCGCGTCCGCCTCTGAGCGCTGCCGAAGCGTCTGAGCCATACCTTGGATAAATATCGACGGCGTGGCCGATTTCCAGCTTCTCGGAAAGCTCAATCATTTTGGAAGTCATTTGATAGTCATAAGGACCTGACGAATCCTTTGCGCAAATGGAAACATCACGTTCGCTACCGCTCAAGTCATCGCCAAGCGCACCCATATCTACGGCAATCAAATCCGTAATATCTTCCGGAATAAAAGATGATCCATGCCCAACCTCTTCATAATTGGAGAAAAACAGTTTTATCGTGAAGAGCGGCTGCAGGCCTTCTTCTTTGATAAGTCTTAGCAAACCGAATAACGAAGCTACACTTGCTTTATCATCCAAATGACGGGATTTCACGAGGCCATTTTCCTTCACTTGTACACGCGGATCGAACGAAATGTAATCCCCAACCCGGATACCCAGATCCTGAACTTCTTTTTTGGACTTAACAAGCTCGTCGATGCGCACTTCCATATGAGCTTCATCGCGTTTGAACTCTCGGGCATCTTCATAAACGTGTACAGACGGTCTTGAAGTGAGAATCGTCCCATCATAAACGCGTTCGTCGCGTGTATGAATTTGAACATATTCATTCTCAATAGCACCCATCATAAATCCGCCCAATGAAGTGATTTTAAGCGTCCCGTTCTCCTTAATAGAACGAACCATTGCGCCTAGGGTATCCACATGCGCAGAAATACCAATAACCCGGTCATTACGGACACCCGGAACCGTCACAATACCGCAGCCCTTATTCGTATATGTAAGCTCATAACCAAGCTTATTCACTTCTTGTTCGACCTTTTTCATAATGTGGTGCGTGTAGCCAGTCGGACTTGGCGTACGCAGCAGCATCTCGAGCACTTCCGTCATATAAGCTTTATTTAATTTGGATTTCACTCGGGATTCCTCCCTTTTCTATAAATTATGAAGATACCTGTAAACACACAAAAAACAGTGCAGCCTAGGAATTTTAGCTGCGCTAGCGGCATAAGCCGCAATGCTAACCCCTTCTAAGGATACTACACTGTTCCCTTATGTTTTTCAAACCCAATTAGCTTACAAAATCAACACAAATGGAAGTCCCATCAAGTACTGTCTTCATATGGGCCTTCACACCTTCATGAATAGGGTGCGTGTCATATGTTTTTAGATCTTCTACGGAATCGAATTTTGTAATCAATGCAATATCATACGAACGCTCCAAATGAAGAATATCCGTCCCTACTTCAATATGGCGCAACACCGGAATTTTCCCTTCCATGTTCGTAAGAACCGCTTTCGTTACTTCCACCGCTTCAGGGCTACGATCTTTGAGCTTAAAAAACACAACATGAGTTAACATGGACATTTCCTCCTAATTGGTTAATTCGTGACTTTTGCTTTGGCAGACCACTCTTCCACATTCCAAACTCTGGTTACCCAACCTTCATAAAATTCCGGTTCGTGGCAAACAAGCAAAACGGTTCCTTTATAAGCGATCAAAGCTCTTTGAAGTTCTTCTTTGGCCACAACGTCCAAATGGTTGGTAGGCTCATCGAACAACAGCCAGTTGCTTTCCCTCATGAGCAGTTTGCAAAGCCTGACTTTGGCTTGCTCTCCCCCGCTGAGCATGCTCATGGCACGCGTAATGTGCTCATTTTTCAACCCGCACCTTGCCAGAGCGCCTCTGACTTCATTCTGATTCATGGAAGAAAACTCATTCCAAACATCGTCAATCGGCGTCATGTTGGGCGCTTTAACCTCTTGCTCGAAGTAAGCCGGGCTTAAGTAATCGCCTTGATACGTTTTGCCGCTGAAAGGTTCAATTTTCCCTAGAATCGTTTTGAGCAGTGTAGATTTCCCCACTCCGTTGCAGCCAACGATCGCAATTTTCTCGCCGCGTTCAATCGTCACATTCATTTTCGGTAAAAGCGGTCGGTCATACCCGATTTCCAAATTTTCCGCCTCAAATACGATTCTACCACTTGTACGAGATTCCTTAAATATGAACGTTGGTTTCATCGCAGTTTCCGGCTTTTCGATTCGATCCACTTTCTCCAATTGCTTTTGACGGCTTTTGGCACGCGTAGAGGTGGAAGCCCTGGCTTTATTGCGAGCAATAAAGTCTTCCTGCTTTTTAATGTACTCCTGCTGCTTCTCATAAGCATCGATATGTTGCGATTTGTTCATTTCCGCCATATCCAGGAATTTCTCATAGTTCGCTGTATAACGAGTCAGCTTCGTAAATTCCAAATGATAGATCACGTTAACGACTTCATTCATGAATTCCGTATCATGTGAAATCAGCATAAACGCAAACGGATAATCTTTGAGATAGTTTTTCAACCACTCAATGTGTTCGACGTCCAAATAGTTCGTAGGCTCGTCTAACAGCAGCACGGTTGGTTTCTCCAGGAGCAGTTTAGCCAAAAGAACTTTGGTCCGCTGCCCACCGCTTAACGATGTCACGTCGCGGTCTAAGCCAATTACGTTAAGGCCAAGTCCGTTCGCCATCTCTTCGATTTTGACATCCAGCAAGTAGAAACCGCCGATTTCCAGACGCTCCTGAATCTCGCCCATCTGCTCAAGCAGAACTTCCAGTTCTTCCGGCGAAGCATCCGCCATCTTTTCCGTAATGGCCATCATAGCTCTCTCTTCTTCAAAAAGAGGTAAGAAGGCATCGCGTAAAATATCGCGAATCGTTCTGCCCGCCGCTAATACCGAATGCTGATCCAAGTACCCATACTTAATTCGAGGCGTCCATTCTACTTTCCCTGTATCTTTCAATAATTTTCCGGTCAATATATTCATTAATGTGGATTTCCCCACACCATTTGCTCCAACTATGCCGACACGCTCTCCTGCCAGTAGACGGAAGGAAACATTTTTAAACAACGTTCGATCCCCGAAACTGTGGCTCAAATCTTCTATCGTCAAAAGACTCATTTTAAAAATCTAAACTCCTGTCTGTTAAAAAATCGCACATACTCGTGACTTCTTATTATACCACTGCTAGAGCTAGACAGGAAATAGTTAAATTTTCAATTTCGAAATATCAAGGTTTGGCACACAATTTGAATCTCGTCGCCATCTTTTAGCAAGTAAGATTGGTAGGTAACTATCGTTTCTCCATTAAGAGAAGTTCCATTCGTGGAGCCAGTATCCTTCAGTGCATAACCCTTTTCACATTTTGTTATCTCAGCATGAATTCTGGAAACACCTGCTTCTTCCAAGACATAATCTGCTTTTAAATTCGCATCTCCTCGGCCGATCGTGAAATGATCGCTAAGGATTGGCACTGATTTCGTCATACCTTGAATTAGCACTTCGAGCCTCGGCCCTTCCGGTTTAAGGTTTCCTAGAAAAACGGTTGCATTCCTAGCGTTGTTTTGAATTAATGTCGTATGCATATGTAAGTTTTGATAATGACTTTGGATATCGGGCGATTCAACTTTAGATACCGTAACTGCTTCTTTCTTATTTTCAAAATGCTTCTCTAGTTTATCGGAAAAGAGCGGCACCTGCTTGTCACCAGCACTTCTGTACCGCGGTAGCCCAAGAAATCTTAATACAAACCATACATCTAGTAATACAATAGTCATTCCTGCTGACAGGTGCAGCGAACTAGTTGAGGGAGAAGATACATGATTCTGCCATAGAAACGCCAATACGAGTATGATAACAACTAGGACAAGAAATTGTGTTCTCTGTGTGATTGGATAAAAGGCGACTGTTTGACTATTTTTTATATCTAGTTGCACATCCGCTATTGGCGTATTCATCGGCGACTCATCAATCGAATTCGTTGTGTTGATCTGCTTGATGTTTTGTTGCCAAACCGGCTTTGGCAGCCCCTCGTGAACCGGAGGTTGCGGGTCCATAAGTTTTAACAGGTTTGTTTTGAAATTTTGAAGAGTTTGCAGCGTACATGGTAATGCAACAGTGTCTAACCAAGTGTCTATATCTTCCCTAATTTTGTCGTTCAACTTCGAACTAATCTGCCTCATTAAATCCTTAATTGCATTGTAGACACTGCATTCCTTCATACCTTGTTCCATTGGCACATATGTCAAAAATACATCGGACCAGTCACTGCCAATAAAGATGAAATTATCTTTCAACACAAATCCGGTCTCATGCAGCATATAGTTTTTACTTTCATCTATAGCACAAACAATGGCGTACATAAGCTTGGCGAATTGAAACTTGGAAAGCTCCTCAACCTTAAGAACCTGAGCAAGCATTCTTTTAGCTGTTAAACTATAAAGCAGGCTTACTCGATGATCAATCTCCTGGATTTCAAGCGGAAGCATGTTTGGTATCGTGTTAGCCTCAAGCATCTTGATTTGCAAAGTTGAAAGAGCTTCAACGGTCAACCCCTCCCCACCGTCTTTAAAAAGACGCATACAATGGCCATGTTGATATACAAATTCATATCGCAGCCCAAATAACTCCTCTGTCACAGGCCCACCTCATTTTAAATAGAGTAATACCAGGTCATTGCCACGGCTGGCATAACGGCATACATAAACGGAAACTTGATATTGGCATCACGTTTCATCCCCTTGACGATGTTCAGATCATGCAGCACGATAATTGAAAAAAACCATTTCATCATCTTCTGCCCCGTGGCCGCCAATTGCTTGTGCATCAGTAGTAAGAAAAGGCCTATCAATGCGGCGCAGATTATGGAATACAGCATCAATTGAAACACAAAACTGAAGCCCATCATAGCTCCAATAGCCGTAAAAAGCTTCACATCCCCTGCTCCAAGAGCACCTATAAGATAGAGTAGGAACATCGCGAAAAGTGCACTCCCTGCCCCTATAAGCGAGAAAGTTAGTCCGTTCAGTCCACTTATAGACACGTTCAACATGATTCCAGCAACCGATCCGCTAATGGTTAATTTGTTGGGGATCACCGCTTTTCGTACATCGGTAACAAAAGCAATCGAAATGAAAACCAATAGTAAATATTGAATGCAAAATCCTCCTCTATTAAAGACGGCGATTAAGCACCTACCCATGCTCGTTCAAATGCCCTCTTTTTCAAAATAATCGTTTGACTTAAAAACGGGATCGGTAAGCGATACGAAATCTCCGCCTCAATTCCAAAATAAGCCTCTCCATCGTTATACAAACTTGGAAGAGTCACAGAAACAACTTTAAAGTTATTTCTCTGCACGATCGAATCATCGCAAAAAGCGTAAACAATCGGAGTAATCGCGGCATGTAAGCGGGGGTTAACTTGCTGCTCGAGCAGTTCATCTTTCCCCTCTGTCAGTAACTCTTCGCCTTGCAGCCGTTTCTCTTTCTCCCATTTAACGAATTCGAGCAGCGGTTGAGGGATATATGCGGCATACTCATCTGCTAAACTTTCCGTGTTTGACACTTGTTCTCGTGCTGATTGAACATGGCTGATGGCTGAATTTATGATTTCGGCCGGTCCACTCTGCTCAAATTTCACTTTAGCTTCTTGAACGAGAAGTCTTACTGGGTATAACTGGCCAGCAATCGACTTCGTTGCTTCAGACACACCGGCTTGCAGCGCCATTTCCAGGCATGCGATTTGAATACAAATGACAAGGCCAACAACAAAAGCAAGGAAAAAAGGCAGTATTAAAGCAGCCTCTAATACGATACCTCCCTTTTGTTCACTGTAAAACTTGTGCAGCATAAAGCCCCCCCCCCCAACCTTCAATACGCTACTGCAGCTGAGCTGGAGAATTGGCATCGATTCCCTGTCACTTTGCAGCCTAATAACCCGCTCCCATCCAACAGTTTCATGATTTGAGGAATAAACCACAGCTTAATATCACTTGAGGCGTTACCCTGCAAATATGTCGTAGCTTGCATTAAATCCCTTCCGGTTTCAAGCTCTAAGAGCGCCTGCATTCTAGCCATTTGCTTCGTGTTATTGCTATGTATGAGCATAAAGACCCGTAAATAATCCTTATAAGTCAAACTTAAGGCTGGGGCTGCTATTTTTGCGGATAGCTCTACAGCTTCTCCATTCACCAGCTTTGTCATGTCTTGGAAAGCCAAAACGGCCCCTTCTGCGGCTGCTGCCAGAAGTACCAACAGCGGAGAACCAATATTAAGCAGTTCCTTTTTGGGATCGAGCAAAGCCTCGACGGTTCGAATTGCAAGACGAAAAGAGAACATTTCCGCATAAGCCGACGAGATATTCGCTGAACAGGAGGAGAATCCATATAGTAAATATTCTACCTCTTGGTTTACTAACGCGTGTTTTCTCGGGTCTGCTCGATCATTAAATACTGTGGAACTGCCTGTTTGATCTTTTTCCAAGCCAATCGTCCGGTAATTAAATTTAGTAAGCGCATATTCATTCACATATAGCTCGTTACGCATAACCTCCGCCGCATTGTTGAAGGCTGCAAGCATATCCATTGCTTTAAGGCTAACCGGTTCAGATTTCTCTAGATCGTAAGCAACTTCGCTGCCGATAGTGGCTTCCTGTGCGTTAGCCTCACGATATTTCTGGTAGAATCCTTGGCTGGATGAAGATGATTGCGAACCAGTACCTTGAAGACGATCATAAAGTTCATCGTCACTACTCTGAGCATTCACTAAGCTGCATCCACCGATCGATTGCTTCGCTTCATTCAAAATCGTTTGAATCTTACTTTTTTGCTGCTGTTTATTCGCTGAGATCGCACTGTTTTGTTCCATTCTCGTTCTCTCTAATATGCTTTGCTTGTTATAAAATTCTTGCGATTCCGTCCAGTGAGCATCATTAGCCTGATTGGCTTTGTTTGTATTTTCAGCAGTATAAAGTTGTATGGAATCAACTACCTCTTGAAAAGCAGTAAATAAGGCTGTAATGCTTGCAACAGCTGTCTGGTACTTATAGAAGTATTCATCGCCCAGCACAGACACACTCTGAAAAACTTCGTTTGCACTAGTCCCCTCTGTATTAGGTCGTGAAGTAATCCCATTAAGTTTCGTGCGAATTCCATCGTTTTGCTGCTTAGCCGTACGTAATGCTGGCTCAATCGCCTGCTGCAACAACCCAATTTCTTTGGCATTTGCCAGAGCATCGAGCTTTGTAGCGGCAAGGAGAGCCACATATTTAATAATTAATTGCAGCAAATTTTGAAGATCATTCAGCTTTTGAGATAGTAGCTGAGCTTGAGTACTTAATGCCTGACGGGATTCCAAAATAGCCTGCATGCCTGCCACACCGCCCGATCCTGCTCGGCTGATCGCGGCAATGGACATATCCAAGTCTCTTATCGATGCCTGAACAGATTGCAGCTGATTTTCTACTTGAAGGATTTCATTTCGCACCTCATCTGCAGTATGGATACCAATTTGGGAGGCTAAACTGTCCAATTCTGCGATACGGGTTTGATAGTTACTATGGAATAGGCTAGTTTTGCGATAAAGCTCTTCACTGCTCTGCCAAGCTTCATCCAACTGCTTTTCTCTTTGATCTATAAGCTTCTCTAACTCAGCAGCCTCCTTAGAGAATTGGCTTCCAAACTGAAAGGGAGCTTTCGTCCCTGTTTTGCGAAATTTATCCGTAATCTCCAGCGTGAACTCGATTGGCGCCTTGATTTTCATATCCTCCAACAATTGACGCTCAAAAATTTCATGGCTGGCTAATGCATAAACAGGTGTCACACGATCTCCATCATCGATAGGTTTAGTATCCACATAATGAAAAGCGCCTGTCGAAACTTGACTTGACAAATTATTAGCAAAAACGGTTCGAAAAACTTCCTCTGATTCCCCTTGTGAGATCCCCAGACCATATAAGCCCATCGCTTGAAGCTTTGTATCAAAAGATGACATCACTGAGCGCGCAGCGGCCTTGACCGCTGATTCGGTCTCTTTTTCCGCCAATTTAATTCTGGCAAAATCAATGAGTACCGCTTGAAATAAAAAGACCGGCACAATGATTAGAATCAGATAGACGGAAACGGCCCCTCTTTCTGATCGAACGAATCTCTTCAAAAACTCCCCCCATTCTAATTATGAATAACAACGACGATCCCTTTCCGCTCAAGCTCTTTTCGAAAAGCATTGGAGGGCATACCTTTACCGCCGGCATCTTTTTTAAAGAAATGCCACACGACACCCTTCACTTGTGTGCCTTGTTGGATAAGCTCGAGATCCTTAGGAAGCTGCTCCATTCGAAGCTGAGCCTCTGTCAAACTATAAAAGGCTTGATGGCCAATTCCGCGAGCATCCAACGCGTCGACTGTTCTGCTTTTACCGGACTCAGTCGTCAAAACCACCTCCGTGCCACTAACCAAAGATCGCAAATACGCCGCAGCCTGCCGTTCCGACTTAATCGTTATACTCGGACCTGACAGATCACTTGGGGTAGGTTCTGCTAGCGCCTCTCGTGCTTTTTGAGGAGAAATCCGGTCCTTAATCGTTTTAAAATACGTCCGTGTAATATCCGTTAATCGGATAAGTTCAACCGGCTCTACCACGTGCGAGACAGCAGTTCCGCCTGTTTGATTAGCCCTAAACCATTTGCTCATAACAGGCGAGATATGAAATGGTTTTTGGAGTTTCACCTCGACTTGTTGGTCTAGAATAAAATTAGAAAACTTAGCTGATCCCGTAACACCTTGAGGCAGCAATTCAGACGATTTAGCCAGCTTTCTCTCGACGAGATCGCCGGCAGCTGCCGATGGAAGTGCAATTTCTGATGATTCGTTCGACACCAGTCTTCCGAATAAATCGGATACGTGGTTTTGTGTAAGACGAAAGTAAAGTCCATCCGTCTCCGAAGGGTTAAAGTTGCCTGTCAATATATCTTTGTGGCTGTTATCCCAAGTAAAAGATAACCGTTCAGCTGCTGTTCTGGCGATTTGTTGAAGGTACACTTTTTGATAAGCGTATAAGCTAACGAAAAGGACTGTTATTGTGCAAAATAAGATGAGTGGTAAAACTAGGGACACTTCTAATGTAAAGCTTCCCTGTTCACCATCTCTAAAGTGTTGTCTGCGGTTATGGCGGCTATGGCGCACAGCTAGTTGTCGGACTTGGCGCACAAGGAGCCACCTTACTATTGTC
The DNA here is from genome assembly GCF_058790355.1 of Paenibacillus sp. FW101-FHT12H11. Lineage (NCBI taxonomy): Bacteria > Bacillati > Bacillota > Bacilli > Caryophanales > Paenibacillaceae > Paenibacillus > Paenibacillus sp. FW101-FHT12H11. The sequence continues at coordinate 428,214 of NZ_JBYTCO010000002.1, forward strand.
TTTGAGGTCAGAATTGGCATCCCCAATCAGCTTTTGAAACCACGAGACTATCCACTTTCTGAAGATAATTGCTATGGCAACAAGCACAGCTACAATTAATAAAATCTCTAAAGTACCGAGTCCATCTTCCTCTTTCCAAAATGATTTCAACCCTACCATCATGCTTCTCATCGTTTCTTACCTCCATTATTTCATCATCAGTAATGCCGGCATGGCCACAATTACCATCACCACTACAAAAATAAGCACCATGCGAAAAACAAGCTTAGAGGAGGCTTCCTCTCCTAACGTTCGCGCAACCGATTTTCTGCGCTGCCAAAGCTCCAGGGATAGCGAATGAAGCGCCGCTACGAAATCACTTCCTCCACGTTTATAGTTGAGCATCATAGCTGAAGTAAACAAAGACACCTCATGCAGCGCGCAACGTTTGCTAAAGTCTTCCATCACTTTCGAAAATGAAACGTTCATCTCCAATTCATGAACAGCCTGTGCAAGCTCTATGTATAGCGGTGATTGCGCTTTATGAGGTCTAACCTCGACGCAGCGAATCCATGCGCGATTGACGGTATCACCTGCATTAACCAACAGCACGATTGTGCTTAATACTTCGGGCAATTCCATGATCATTAAAAGTTGTTTTTTTCTAATTTTCACATCCAAATCGCGCACCATGAGCATTGGAAGAATGATCGCAACGATGAAACCAAAGCCCAAAAGTGATGCATCGCCCCCTGCGAGCGCCGAGAAAAGAGTGACAATCACAACACATAGCAAACTCATCGAAATAATCTCTGCAAAAAACCATTTACTCCCATAAGCGGATAAACTTCTGCCATATAATTTAATTAAATTATGGTGAATTTTAGACGTGAAATCCGGCAACTTTTCCATCAAACGCAGCTGATCAACGATTAAATAACTGCAAGGAAATAGTAATTTGATCCGAAAGGGATAGGGATGAGCAGTAATGTTATCTGCATATCGTTTGCGCCCCCACAGCAGCAATATGAGAATTACCAACATTTCGAATATGAGCAAATAATTGATCCACATGCTACACCTTGATATTCATAATTTTTTGAGTGAGCACATAACATCCGCCCAGCAAGAGCAGGCTCGCACTCATGATGAGAGTCCCGCTCCCTGAATAAAGAGGCTGCATATACTCCGGTGATGAAAAGGCAAGTACGGCAACAATAACAATGGGAGCAAACAATAGCACCCTCGACTCAAACCGCTTCTGTGCAATCATGACGTTGATATCCTGCGTGATTTCAAGTTTTTCTCCAATGACTGTTGCTGTACGCTTCATGACCTCCACCAAATTTCCGCCTGTACGCTTACAGGTAAGGAAGACGTCCGTGAAACTGATGACATCTTCTAAATGGCTGCGATCCGCCAAATGCTTCAGCGCTGCCTCTATGGGCTCGCCGTTCTCAACCTTTCGGCATATAACGCTGAATTCAGTAACAATTAAACAATCAGGGTCAGGATAAAGCAGCTTTAAGTCTTCTAAAGCCTCTTGAAAAGCGCTTTCAATGGATTTGCCTACGGCCATGCAAGAGGATAAACAGCTGAGCGCTTGTTTGAATTGAACAAACAGTTTATTTTTGCGTAACTGAATTAATTGCTGTTTGCGAATGCGGGGAAACATCAGTCCGACTGCTGAAAATGCGGCAGCAAGAACGAAGCTTTTATAGAAAATATAACCTACAACAAAAGCAGGCAAGGCGAGCATTAGGATGGCGCTCAATTTTTCACGAGGAGTCAATTGATAGCAATTGTAATCTACTAGTGTGAAGACGGAATGGCGTTGGGGTTGGTGCACATCTCGAGTTTTTGCCTTCTTCTCAGCAGAACCGCTGCTTTGCCGGCGTCTCTCCAAGAATAACAGGATCATCCAACTGATTGTTCCCGTCAGGACAATAAGTAATATCATTTTCATTCAGTTCCACACTCTTCCTTTCTGTGTGAAAACCAAGTTGGCAACCTTTTTCCAGCCATACGTATTTTATGCATGCTTCGTATTGGGTTGCCTGTATACACAAGCTCTCCCGTTACCTTAGCGTCTGTCACTTCCCCTCTTTCCTCGAATAAAAACAACGGGTGGAGTTGAACTTCACCATCTTTCATTCCAATGACTTCATGAATTTCTGTCACCTTGCGGGTTCGATCACGAATTCGGCTGATATGAACCATCACGTCAAGTGCCGAAGCAATCTGTTTACGGATCACCTCAATCGGCAAGGAGGCGCCACTTAGCACCATGGTTTCAAGTCTGCTAAGCATATCTACTGAGGTGTTACTATGCCCTGTACTTAAGCTTCCATCATGACCAGTGTTCATCGCAGCTAACATATCTAACGCTTCAGCACCACGAACTTCCCCAACAATAATTCGATTAGGCCGCATCCGGAGCGAGGCGCGAATTAAATCCCGAATGGTAATTTCACCCTTGCCTTCCGTATTGGCGTTTCTGGTTTCCATTCTGACCAGGTTGGGTACGGTTTGTATCTGAAGTTCTGCCGAATCCTCAATCGTAATAATACGTTCATGAGCGGGTATCCAGCTGCTTAACGCATTAAGAAAAGTCGTTTTTCCAGAACCTGTACCACCTCCGATAAAAATGTTATATCCAGACTCAACCAGCACCTGAAGTACTTCTGCAGCCTCCGCAGAAATGCTCCCCATCTGAATCAGATCTTCCATCAGCAGCGGTTTCTCAGGAAATTTACGAATTGTCAACGTCGGACCACTCAATGAGGCTGGCGGAAGCACAATATTAACCCTTGATCCATCCTGCAGCCGTGCATCGACAATTGGTGTTGATTGATTAACGATTCTATTTACTTTAGACACAATCATCTGGATGAGATCCTCAAGCTTTTCCGCACTTTCTAAAGAGTATGCATATCGCTCAACGGCTCCTCTCCGCTCGAAAAATATATGTTCATGCCCATTCACCATAATCTCAGTAACAGAGGGATCATCGATAAGCGGCTGCAAGATGTCTAAACCTCGAAATGAGTCAAACATACGCTTAACCGAAGCGTGTATTTCGTTCGACGTCCATTTCCCCTCCGATGATGCAAGAAAAACTGCTTCTTCAATAAGCTCCATCAACTTGGCATCACTGACCGTGCTTGAAAGGTCAAGCTTTTCTTTAATCTGCTGCTTCAACGTTACGAATTGACTTTGTTTCAAGAAGCTACAGCCCCTTCAGCACTTGAAGCAGGATTTCCTTTGATGATATAAAGAGTTGCAGCCATCTCATAGGCCTGTTCCGAGAATAAACAGGATGCCCACATCTGCTCTGGAGATCTAATACTTTTCCACTCCGGGATATAAGGAAGGTTAAAAGAAATATCACGGCCTAGCTCCGAGAAATCGTTCGTCTGCCTGCCAGTATACTTATTCATTACAAAATGAACGTTATGCATCGCACCCATTTGCTTATACAACACCTTCGTTTTATAAACATCATTCAGATCATCCCGAACCAGCCAAATGATATGATCGCTGACTTCCAGTCCTTTTACGATTCGAGGATGCACGGAAGCTTCCAGATCAATAATGATGTATTCATATTCGTTCAATGAAATAAGTACGTCTATGAGGATTCGAATCTGTTCTCCGCTTATTTCTTGCATTTCCCTGATCTGATCATTAGGAGACAAATAATCAAACCGCAGCTGCGGGTCAACTGATTTCAGTAATTGCAGCTTAGGTCCGAGTAATTCAGGCGAACTTTTCAAGTAGTATATTAATTGTGAAAACCGCCCTGTTTCACCCTTCAGCCAAAGTGAAGTTGAACTAACGGACTCCAGGCTTAAATAAAAAACTCGCTCGCCACGAAAAGAAAGCTGTTTGGCTAAATGAATAGCCGTCATGGTCTTACCACTATTTCCACTGGAGCTATAGATGGAGATGACACTGGTTTTAGTCCCGGGATTGCTTCTCTCCTCGTTAAGCTTTTCGGCATAGAAAGCCTGAAGCCGTGTAAGCAAATGGTGCAAAGATTGAAACCGGTACAAAAATGGAATCTTCGTTTCAACATCCAATGAGTTTGTTATCGTCTCGCATAAAATCATCTTGTGGAGGCTAGATCTTCGATCCAAAAAAAGACGATAATATGTCTCCGACACCAATAACACGCCTACAGCCTGCTTGGCCTCCAAAACTTCCAAGATCAAGTCTGCTTTTGAAAAAAGCTTCACCTGCATACGTTCCCCGAACTCAGAGGCACGTATATAAGAGGCTAATCGTTGCGCATATTCTTCGTCATCATCTAATACGTAGAGTTGGAACTTTTTCATCCAGACCCCCTCCTATATGCTCTAAAATCAAGAGAATTGGCTGTATACGCCACTGCCGATTAATACAAAACCAATCACCCCAAATACGATCGCCAGGCGAATCGCAGTAGCAGCTTTCAACGCATCATCCCCCTTATCCATGAAGGAAAAACAAAAAAAGCACGCGCCGATTTCAGAGACGATCTCCAAAACCAGCGGTGCTTCCGCTCGTCCAACAATTTATCCAAATTGTACCACATTTTACCGAAAAATCAATCCCTTTTATTCCCAAGGATATTTCATCGTGAAAAATCCAGCTAATCTTTTACTTTCGCCTCTACGAATACGTCTCATCTCTGCCCGCTGCGGCGCCGATTCATGCAGTTTCGTCTCTTCTTCTGTTTCGGGAATCACATGAGGCACCTCGACCGGAACCTTATTGTCATCCAAGGCAACAAAAGTCAGAAAAGAAGTCGCGGCAATTTTTCTTTCTCCGGTTTTCAAATCCTCTGTAACGACTTTCACAAAAACCTCCATTGAGCTTTTCCCTGTCCAAGTCACAAATGACTCCAAGCAGACAGAATCCGAAGTATGAATCGGATACAAAAAGTCAACCGAATCGGTTGACGCCGTTACAACGGATCTCCGGCAATGTTTATGTGCAGCAATCGAAGCAATATCATCAATGTAGGACATCAACTTTCCGCCAAACAGCGTGTTGTGATTATTCACATCTGTGGGAAAAATGCGTGATGTTTTGAAGCACCTGGATTCTCTGGCAAATCGTTTTTCCATAACTAACTGCCCCTTTGCATTCAAGCTTGTTTAATCATGCAATATCATAGCATATTTCTCATCCGTTTGGTCAAAATTGGCTATAACTTAACGATTGCTAATCTTTTTTAATTTTGAAAATAAGGAATTTTTCGCCCTCTTGCCTTCATTAACAAGTAAACGACTCTCTGGTAGGAGCTCTTTCAAAAGTGGTGACAACGCCGTCATTAACTGTTCTAACACTTCAGGGCGATCCTGGATGCACTCCCCTTTCCATACTGCACGCATGACTTCCCCTCTAGAAAGCTCCGGCATTGTGCACAACGGAGACGCGGGGAGCGATGCCATCCATTCCTTTTGAAAATGATTTTGCATACTTCCATTAGCAATATAGTGTACTTTTTTCCCACGCAGCTGATAGGAATTAAAGCGCTCGAAATTAGCACGTGAGCTAGGCCGATTGCATTTACCCGGCGAAGCATCGAGAACTACGATAATGTCATCTGCACTATGACAGAGTTCTTGAACGGAAGGATGCTCCCATTGAGTCGATATGTCCCATAGAACGATTGGCTTTTTGATCATATGTAGAAGCTTAAATGAGTCTGCTGGCTGCCATTCTTCATGATATCCGTCAGGATGAGCTGGGAACCATGTTGAATACTCTTTATCCCACGGAGAAGAAGCTAGACTCTGATCTTGAACTCTCATTGAATGAGCGGCAAACTTGTAGTTTTTAGGGGCTTTCAGATCTCCGTATAAAAGCATGTACAAATCAGGTTCGATGGTCGGTTGTTCTACAAGCGCGTTAGAAATGTGGAGGGCGTTTAAAATTCTAGCTAGTGTAACTGCAAGAAATGTCGATCCTACGCCAGCAAAAAGACCTCCGATTACAATTAATTTATCCTGTTGCGGCATTGGATTGGAATGTTTTTGATAATCCGTCGTGTGTGCGGGATCAGGGGAAATGGAACGAAGTCTCATCTTCACTTCCATGGCGGATTGGCAGCGGTGCTGAGGAATCTCTTGCAGGAGTAGCCGTATTGTTGAAGTAAGTGTTTCGGGGAGTTCAGGATTTAATTGATCCAAAGACTTGTTGGTGAGATAAGCATACTGACCACCCGTTAATAAGTAGTAAAGCATGGCACCAAGTGAATATAAATCAGAACGCGCATCGGTTTGTAAACCCATAAATTGCTCCGGAGCAGCAAAGCCAATCGTTCCCAGTTGCATGGTATCGGTCTGTTTGCCTTGTGTGAAATGCCTCGCAACGCCAAAATCAATTAACCTGACTTGCGATTGCTCATTCAGCATGATATTGGAGGGCTTGAGATCCCGGTAAATAATCGGGCGAGGCTGGAATGTATGCAAATAATGAAGGATATCACATAATTGAAAAGCGATCTGGACGACTTTGGCCGTAGATAGTTCTCGCCCTTTTTCTTCAAACAAATCTTGAAGCGTTGGTCCTTGAATGTAATCCATAACCAAAAAACCTGTTCCATCCTCCGTTATCAAATAATCAACCAACTGTGGCAGTTGGGGATGATGAAGCCTTGCGAGCATCTCTGCTTCGTCTAGGAAGGATGCCCCGTCTTGTTCAATTGGCGGGATTTCCTTAACAGCCCACATCTTTCCTTTGAGCTTTTGATCTTCTGCTAAGTAAACTTGACTCATCCCTCCTTGCCCTAACAAAGATTCCATATGGTATCTTCCACCGATGCAAGTTCCAATCCAATTCTTCTTTTGGCTTACGATAAAAAAGCCCCCTTCATCAAGTAATAATTACATTGATTATAAAAGGGGCTCCGTTAAAAATCTACATTATTTTCCAAAAACACTACATCTTTTGCAAATAGAGCGTCAATTCCTCCCGATTGTGAAACAGCTGTTTCGCTTTAAGCAGGAAAAGAGAAGGCTCTAGAATTCGTAAAATATCGCGAACCGTTTGGAACGGTTTCTTATGCATCAGCTTGACTGTAATAATCGCTGTGCCTCCACTTTGCAGGGAATATAGCAAATCTGCTACCAAACGTCCCATTTGGCGGGGATCCCAACTCATGTCACAAACAAGCAAGTCAAACTCTTGATCCCGAAGCTTCACATCGCTTGCATTTTTCTTGTAAATCTTGAGATTAGGGTTGCCAAGGAGCCTTGGACTCATTGCTGCAGGGTCAATGGCCGTAACCTTCAAGCCGCGCTCTAATAACAACGAAGTCCAACCACCTGGTGCAGCCCCGATATCAAGAGCCGTTCTTGCGACACTAAAATCAATGCCAAATCGCTGCTCCGCTTCCAAAAGTTTGAATTTGGCGCGTGAAATTTGATCCTCTTCCTTCATAAAACGAATGGCGCCGCCTGACCAATCCGACAAATTATCGGCTGGTTTAGATATCCCTACAAATAGTTTCTTCGCATTGATGTAGATAGATATAATTTGGTCAGCATAGCGAACTACCGGTTCAGCATGAACTTCCGAAACAAGGATTTCATCTAATGCAGCCTTGATTGTAAATGGGGCATAGGGAACATCGGCGCGGTCTTCTTTACGCACTTGGATAGCTATTTTTTCACCGGAGTGAACAAGTCCTTCTGCATGTGCGTTTTTTAACCATCCTTTGAGATGTTCAAGATCCGCTTCAGTTCCTGAAATCTCCCATTGCTGAAAAACAGGTTGAATATGTCTAAGAAAAATGGGTTCTTGCTCTTTCATTTGTGTTACTGCATCTTCCGTACCTGACGGCACTTCGAATAAAAAAACTTCAGTTGGCACTAGTAAGGTGAACTTGGTCAGCGGAAATAATTTACGGATTTCATCCTGCGCGTACTGTGCAAACCCGTGATTCGAAGAACCAATGTATGTCGTCATTTGTGTCATAGCCGCATCCTTTATCTTCTTTAACTTCTTTAATCCAAAACCTTAATCCACGGTCGATCCTGAAACCATTCCAATTCAATATCCACGTCAAAAGCTTTACGGATATTTTCCGGCGTCAGCACCTCTTTCTTAGGCCCAGCAGCAATTAATTCCCCTTGTTCGATGATGGCAACATGCGTAATTAACGGAATAATTTCTTCAATATGATGCGTCACATAGACGACCGTTATGTCCTGCTTGCTAAGTTCATTGACATCTCTTAAAAAGCGTTCTCTCTCGTATAAATCCAGGCCAGCAGCAGGTTCATCCAAAACCAGAAGAGAAGGTTTCATCATCAAGGACCTGGCAAGCATCACTTTCTTCCGTTCACCCTGCGACAAACTGCCTAATGTTTGATGAGCTAAATGGCGAATTCGTACCCGCTCCAACATAACCATGGCGCGATCCAAAACATCCTGCGGAATCTCTTGATAAAACCTGAGATAGGCATATTCGCCAGTAGCGACAACCTCAATAACAGGATCGCTTAGATTTAGTTTTTCCATTAGCGACTGTGAAATATAACCAATTCTCTTACGAACTTCTCTCACATCGCATTGGCCATATCGGTTTCCTAAGACGTCTACAGTTCCCCGGCTCGGGAATTCGTAACCGTTCATCATCTCGAGCAATGTTGTTTTGCCTGACCCGTTACGTCCTAACAATACCCAGTGTTCACCTTGATGAATATGTACATTCACATCATTTAAAATATGTCGTTCGCCTCGAATAAAATGAATATGCGATAAATGAATCATATCAGGCTACATTCCTTTCTTATTACACTTCACTTTTGTAAATTCCCTGTGCAATTTGCAGCAGCAACTCGTCAGGAACACGGTGAGCGTAGATGCTCGTTCCATCCGGTTTGGCCGTATAAAGCTTCTGATACATGGCCGTACAGGCTGCCTGGCTGGAAGTATGAATATAAATTTGTCGCGGGAATTTCCGCTTCTGGACAAGCCAAATCACAACATCCATGCCTGTCTGCTCGGTAGACCAGCCCATATCGTGATCCAGCGATAAAATATCGATGTCACATTCTTCGAGCAGCAGCAAACACTCCTGTATATTTCTAGCTAGCGTAAACCCTTGGGGACAAGGACGCAGATCATCTAAGTATACATGAATCATCGCTGGATTTCCTTCCCTTCCTGTTCCTACGGATCGTCAGTCAGCGTTACTGAATAAAGTTTTCACGAGAGCAATTTCCTCGGAATGAGTGCCATTGCTCCCTTTTCCCGTTTCGAGAACAACCGGAATATGTCTTAAATAGGTAGAAGACAGCATCTGTCCAAAATTATCAAGACCGATATATCCCGTTCCAATATTCGCGTGACGATCTCTGCGCGAGCCATAAGGATGAAGGGAATCATTCAGATGAACAGCCTTCAAATGGGGGAAATAATCCAGCATTTCTCCTCTACCTTCCAGCTCACCCCATCCATGGCTCGTCCATAAACCGCTGGCAAAAGCATGGCACGTATCCAAACAAAAGCCAATTTTCTCCGGGCGCTGACACAGTTTCCGCACCTGAGCCATCTCTTCCAATGTAAGACCAAGCTGTGAGCCTTCACCGGCTTGATTCTCGAGCAAAATGAAAGACGCCCCCTCATAGCCTTGAGTGGCGCTATTCAAACATTGTATTATATTTTTATAACCTTGTAACGGGTCTTTTCCAACATATTTGCCAAAATGCACCACGAGACCGACAGATCCGCATGCTTCCGTAATTTCAAGCCCGTTCTTTATCAAACTCACCATTACATCGCGCTCAGCAGCATCTGCCGCTGGATTCAACGGGTAAGGTGCATGCCCAATAGACAACATATCATGCTCTCGGCAAAATTCCGCACACCATGCAGCTTCCCGCAGATTTACTATTTTCGTTGATAGACTTCTCGGATTCATCGGGAAATATTGAAAAGCATTTGCCCCCATCGCTAGCGCCGTTTTGGCTGCTCCGCTATATCCGCCCCTTGTACTCACATGGGCACCAACGTACATGACCCTTCAGCCCTTTCACGATTGACAGTTCGCACAATAAAAGCATTTGCGATTAGAAATTTCTGTCTTCAATAGTGGATGACCACAACGTAAGCAGGGCTCGCCTTCACGGTCATATACACGGCATTTCGCATCAAATTGGCCAGTCAATCGATCTCCAACAAATAAAGGTTCATCGATATAGCCGCCATACTGAATGGCTTCGAGAAGAACGGTGCGCATCGCTTGAAATAAATGATTTTGCTCCTCGTTTGTTAAGGATGACAGCTTACGCAGCGGCAAAATACTTGCAATAAAGCAAATTTCATCCGAGTAACAGTTCCCGATTCCTGATAAAAAGGATTGATCAACTAGCGTCACTTTCAGATTGCCATTTTTGCCTTTGAGTAGACTTTGAAATCGGGTCAATGTAAAACCAGGATCCAAAGGTTCAGGTCCTAATTTACTTAAAACCTTCTCAACCTCAGGTATCGTATGCATGTGTAGATAACCTAACCGCAATCCAATGAAGTATAAGTGCTGCGAGCCAAAATGGATCACGACCTGCGATGTTCGATCCGGTTTCTCCTCTTCCGTCCCATAGAACATCCAGCCTCCGAGCATTAAATGCAGCAGCAATACTTCACCGGAGCTTAAAAGAAATAGCAAATGCTTCGCTCTGCGCTCAATTCGTACAATTCGATTGCCGGTTAGCTTTTGGATAAAATGATCCGGATCCACATTCAAGGATTTGGGACGCGTGACTTCCGCCCCTGTAATTGGCGAGTTCTGGATAAGTCTCGTTAACTGCTGACGATATGTCTCCATCTCCGGTAGCTCGGGCATGACAAATTCTCCTTGCCTTTTTCTACCTTGTATATCCAATTGATAGGGAAAGTAAACGGCTGCGTGCAAGACTTAAATTAATCCCTCACTCGCGTAGATGGGCTTCATCTTGCGAGTTTTGGGTTTCGGGCGAGAACCTTCGTGAGGCTCCATGTTCTCGGTTTTTCTCACTTTATTTTTTAAGCGGCTGATACGCTTCTCTAAAGCTTCCTCTATCTCATTATGTTTCCGATCGCCACGATGCAGGGAGCGCCTGCGCCATAGTTTGGCCCATGCTTCCTCTGCGTAAAAAATGGCCTGCGCAAAATTACGCTCCCGATGCTCATAATACATGGCTAACTCCAAATAAGGCTCAAGTTGCAGCGCAAGGCTTGCACCCTTGATTTGGATCCAGCGTTTCCAGAGATCAACAGCACGGGAATAATCGCCTTTTTTCTTATAAAAAGCAGCTAGTTGGAGAATCGCCGATTCATGTTGTGTTGCATTTGCAGGTTTCGTATCATGCATTAGCCTCGAAAATAAATCTTGAAAAAACGTCTCTGCACGTGCCGGACGATTCATCTTATCCAGCCAAAGACCTGTTCGAAATAGCTCTTCTACTTCGATATCGGCGTAGTGTGCAGTATTCTCAGCCACCACGGACTCAGCCTCAACATTTACAAAAGATACTGCCGGTTCTATTTCTCCGCTTAACAGCTTGGAAAAGTGGATAGCAAGAGCTGCCAATGTAACAATATCATGCTCATTATGAACGAAAACGCCTTGCAGGACAGATGGATTTTTCTCTGCCAAATACTGAAAATAAAGGGTAGGCGCCATTGAGCCGGGCACATCGTCCACGCGGTCAAACCCAAGTCGGCTCTCTTCAACTTTGCTCAAACGGCACGAGGGCAGCGTATTCCGCCACAAGCTTCTGGAAGGATATAGAAAATCCAATTGCAGAAGATTCGAATCATCGAGCGTAAGCCGATTAAGTACATAGCGATTCTTTAAGATTGGCCAGTCAAATGTCCGTCCATTATACGAAACGATATGCGTAAAGCGGTCGAGCAGCTCTTGCAAATACACAAGCATGGCTTGCTCTTCCACTGGATTGCGTATAAAAAGCTGTTCCACCGTGAACAGCTCGCCGGTGTAATAACCGATGCCGACCATGAACGGCACGTTGCCCGCCCCGACACCGAGCCCCGTCGTCTCGGTGTCAAAGAAAAGCAGCGCGTCATGCCGGACGGCAGCGCCGCGGTCGTGAAAGCAGACAAGCTGCTGCGCGCAATCGGCCAGCTCCCGCAGCCGATATTTGCCGTGCACGCTGTCTGTGCCGTACACCCGGCGCCGCATGATGAACGAGCCAACCTGGCTCGTCTCGATATGGGCGCCGAGCTGCGCCCATTCGTCGTCGGCCGCAGGCACGGACGGCGGAGCGGCCTGCGCCGCGCCGGGTCCCCGCAGGCGGCTGAGCCTTTCGCGGAGCCCGCTCATCGGGCACCGCCATTCAGCGTTTTCAGACGGATTATACTAAACAGGGGTACAAAACCATACATCTATAATCCCTCCAGTATTCGAAGGGATTTTTTCTTTGCATCCATCCCCTCTATTTCGGTACCAATACATGACGGGCAGCCATCGTCACATGGACATTTTCGAATCAGACTCCTGGCTGCTTCTTTTATCTCATCAAAGCGTTGAAATACGTCTTCCGCTAGTCCAATCCCGCCTGGATAATGGTCGTAAATAAAAATTGTTGGCAGCTGGGAGTGTTCGGCCCGGATTTGAGAAATTACGTGTATGTCGCTGCGGTCACACATTACGTGAATGGGTACGATATGCCTAATCACGTTGGAAATTCCCATTAGTATCTGTTCCAACGTTTTCGTTTCTACAGTTGGGTCTACTTCTTTTATTTCTATCCAGGTCGCGCTGGTATGAAGTTCTTCTTCTGGAAGTTTGATCGGACCGTATCCAATATTTTCAAAACTGGTTAAACGGATTTTCTTAAACATGGTTGCCATAACATTTATCGCAGTGTCGCCGAAATTTATAGAAGTTGTTTGCCTTTTGGCTATACGGTCAATAGATAAAACTTTCAGCTTTACGGCCAAGTTCGCATCTGTGTAATACTCTACGTCTACCTCGCGTACATACGCTTTTTTATGTTCCCAGTCCAGCTTTTCGACTTGAAACTGTGTACCTTCATGCAAATAAATCGCTTCGTCATGTAAAAGAGTCATAGCGCTAAATCTGTCCATCTCACCGATAATTTTTACGTTCGCTACATCCGATTGATCAACAATTACTACGTTTTCCTGTGCGGCAGATCGTAAGCTTACTTCGTGAGCCGGAAACGATTGACTAGCCCAATAAAATGAATCGGCAGCCTGGGTAAGCACTCTCTCTTCTACCAAGTATTCCAGTATATCGGTAATCTCTAACGGTCCGAATTCCTCCCCTATTTTTACTGGAAGTTCATACGCAGCGCATCGTAAATGATCTACCAGGATCAGCAAATTTTCAGGGTTGATTCTGGCAGACTCTGGGGAACGTTCGAAAAAGTATTCCGGGTTCTGGACTACGTATTGATCAATCGGTGTATTGCTGGCTACCATAATAACCAGGGCTTCACCGTGTCGCCTTCCAGCCCGACCCGCTTGCTGCCAGGTGCTGGCGACGCTTCCGGGATATCCAGACATAATACAAACTTGCAGCTGGCCTATGTCTACGCCTAATTCCAGTGCATTGGTACTTACTACGCCCAGGATTTCCCCGTTGCGCAACCCTCGTTCAATTTCCCGGCGCTGGCTAGGCAAATAGCCGCCCCGGTATCCTCTTATGGTTTTCGTGCCTAGTTCATTTTTAACCAGTTCCTGTAAATGACTTAATATGAGTTCTACCCTTACGCGGCTGCGGGCAAAAACGATCGTTTGTACTTTATTCGATAAAAATTCTTTCGCCAGCTGATTCACTTCTACCGTCGCGCTTTTCCGTAGGTTCAGTGGCTTGTTAACAATAGGCGGGTTATAAAATACGAAATGCTTACGGCCCCTGGGTGCGCCATTGTCGTTTATTAGCCGCATAGGTTTACCTGTCAGCTGTTCAGCCAATTCCTTCGGGTTTGCTATCGTCGCCGACGTACAGATAAACAGCGGATTGCTGCCGTAAAATTTGCAGATACGCAGCAGCCTGCGTATTACGTTGGCAACATGGCTGCCGAAGACGCCCCGGTATGTATGTAGTTCGTCAATAACGATATATTTTAAATTGCTAAATAGGCTTACCCATTTCGTATGATGAGGCAAGATGGCCGAATGCAGCATGTCAGGATTCGTAATAACGATATGGCCTACGTTCTTTACAATCTGCCGAATAGCCGGGGACGTGTCGCCGTCGTAGGTAAAGCTTTTGATATCAATTCCCATTTCGTTAATGATTTCGTTTAGTTCGCTTTTTTGATCTTGTGCCAAAGCCTTCGTAGGGAAAAGGTAAAGCGCCCTGCTGGCGTCATCTTCAGCAATAGCCTGTAGAACTGGGAGGTTATAACAAAGCGTTTTACCTGAAGCCGTAGGGGTTACAGCTACTACATTTTCACCCTGTCGGATAGTCTCGTACGCTGTTGCTTGGTGACTGTATAGTTGTTCGATTCCCCTTTTCGTCAGGGCACCCTTGATGCGTTCGTCCACGTTTTCAGGCATAGGCCGGGTCTTCGCTTCTATGGGTTCGACTTCGTGCCAATTAATTATATTTTCATTTGCTCTTAAATTTTGTATTAGTTGTGTAAGATTCTTCTTTCGAAGCAAGGTTAACCCCTCCCTTATAGAACGACTGTTCCCCTCATTATAAACGTCTACAGCAAAATAAAAAAGCCCCAGGAATTGGGGCTAATGAATTGTAAGGCTATCTCTGATTTTAATCCAATGACTACGTTCGTATGTCTACATGAGATCCGATGAATCATCGTAATCATACCGAATCCCTTCGTGATCAGCTCTCGCAACTGGGGCATTAACTTGAAAGGCTTGGCTAGCACTCTCTTGCATTTTTAACAAAACTTCCTGATAATCTCTAGAACGGTGCTCTTCCAAATCATGTTTCATCGCAGTTCTCAAAGCTCTTTCAATGATCACAACATCATGACTAGTAAAATTCACGGTTCCTCGCACCTCTCTCGGTACTTTTATTTCACAACCTCTAGCTTTTCCATAATAGGGTAAACACATACCGAACACGGTTATTTTCAAAAATTCGTATTGTACGAAGAAATCAGGTAAAATCAGGAAGAGTATATAAATAAGGAGGAATTCATCATGACAACATCTTTACCCGCCGAAGTCGAATCCAATCGCCAACCGGATCACGAAATCAATCCGCAATTCCTGACCCGTTGGTCACCTCGCTCATTCACAAAGCAAGAGGTTACCGAAGATGTACTCCTTAGCTTGTTTGAAGCGGCACGCTGGGCGCCGTCCGGCAGTAATATACAACCATGGCGGTTCATCGTTGCGCGTACGGAAGAGCAGCTAGCTAAGTTTCACAGCTTTATTGCCCCTGCTAACCGCGAATGGTGCGAGAAAGCACCTGTTCTTGCTTTAGTCATTTCCTATACCAAGGCCTCTAACGGGAATACCTCCCCTAGCCATGCTTTCGATGCAGGAGCAGCTTGGGGATACCTTGCGCTAGAAGCTAACAATCAAGGATTAATTACACATGCTATGGGTGGCTTTGATCATAATCAAGCCCGTGAAACGCTTCAAATTCCTGAGGATTATCAAACGCATGCCGTGATTGCGATTGGTTATCGCGGACCTGTTGAAGCTTTGCCTGAACGCTTTCAAGAGCGTGAAGCCCCATCAACTCGCCGTCCTGTAAGCGAAATCCTATTTGACGGAACTTTTGGCCAAACACTATAAGTTTGAAAAAAATAACCGCCAGGGAAGTGCCCCTGGCGGTCCCCTCAAGGGAACTAGGTCTGCTAATTGAAAAATATTGAGCAAACTAATAAGGAAGTTCGACTTTATCGACTCTTGATTTGTAGGATGGGTCGAAATAAGCTGTGAACGTAAGATTTACAGTCAATTTTCGCGTTAAATCCTTAGTTAAATTTCCGAAGTTTACCGTATCCACACGTATTAATCGAGATAAAGCTTGCAGTTGTGTGATGGCATCCGTAATTTCATTAAATGTCCCGCCAACTGAAGTTGTCACTCTGACTTCCCTGACATTCGGATACGGGTTTTTACTGTTCGCATCTGTTTGCTGCGTTTGCGTGCTCTTGTCACTCACCACATAGGAGATCGAATTGAAATTAACTTTTGAGCTCGTTTTAATTTGATTTAAATCAAGAGTCAACTGCTCCGTATTGTCCCACAACGGAAGAGAGGCTTGAATGTCTTTTAGAGACGGACCCACATCTTCTTTCTTCTCACTTAACTTCTTCGTTAGCATCTGTATTTGTTTTTCCACGAGTGCCATTTCGTTTTCTTGCGCTTTAATTTTATTGGTAGAAGGCAGTTGTATGAAATAATAGAAAGCAAAAAGACCTAAAAACAACAGAACCGCGAGAAATAGAAAAAGAGACTTCGCATTATTTTTGTTGGACATTCGTAGCCTCCTCTCCTTTCGCTTCCCCAGTTCCCTTAGTTCCCGATTCTTTTGCAGCCGTAGCTTTTTTGAACGCTATTGAGTAATTAACTGTATATTGCTTAGCCGTAGTGGTAATTGGGTTATTCGCAACAGGGTTTGTTGGGTCAATTGGTGTCTCGGCACTCAACGCTGCATTCGTAGTCCCAATCGTCGTCTCGGTCATTGACTGAAGCATGGCATTTTCACCAAAAGACAACTTGCGCAGGTCAAATAAATAGCGGGCCGAATCCTCCATCTTCGCGAAAACGACAGTTAAAGAGATTTGCGATTCCGATGAATAGGAAATGGTGCTGATTTGAGCATCTACCGGCAACGGTTTCTTGATATCTCCGATCATCGCGACAACATCCTTACGGTTCGCCCTCGTCATTGTAATAAAAGCCGCTGGATCCCCCTGAGTTGCAGGTTTTGAGGTTAATTTTGCCTCTGCAGCCGATTTTTGATCATTGAGCGCAGTTAGTCTTGACGCGTTTTGAGCTGCAACCTTCTGATTATCCAAATAATTCGTACCTATCAATGCTGCACAGGCAACCCACACCATCATGCCCAAAATGGCTAATACAAACTTGATTTTCGTCTCCGTTTTCCGATGCGGCAGCAAGTTGATTTGCGTTTTTTGCTTGGAAAATAAAGCGACCCCGATTGCAACACGATACGCATTAGCGCTAAAATCTTTGGACCGTCCGCTCGCATATATATCAAAATCGACCTTTTCTACCTTCAGCTCAGAAAGAGCCTGCTCAAGCTCCAAATGCAGCTGAACTCTGCTTAGATTCGCACCCGTCACGAAAATATGAGAAATTCGGCTTTTCCCCTCTTGAATACTGTATTGATAAAAGCTCAGCATTCTGGATATTTCAGCAATAATTTCCCCGATCTGATCGGGTGTTAGTTCATCATCAACAGCTATATCGTGTTCAACAAGACTAATCGTTCGCATAAAAATGGGATTGCCATTTTGCAGCATGTACACTTCCAGCGTACCACGATCTAAGGAAACCAACATGGATTCCTCAAAAAACTCCTCCTGCTGCGACGATATCGCTCTGACTAGTGCAGTAGCAGATATCTCCGCCGCTTTTACGTGTACTCCAGCATCCTCAAACACTTTTACATAGCTCATAATCAGCTTTTTTGGAGCTGCAAACACTAGTACTAACGTGCTTTCATCATCTTGGCTTACCTTAATGTAATCGTAGACAGGGTCTTCAAAAGGCAGACGTAACGCTGTTTCCACTTCAAGCTCTACAAGCTGACGCAGCTCTTGCGGCTTAATACTTGGAATTCGCATTTTACGAATAATAATTTGCGATGTCGGAATGGCAATGGTCGCTGACGCGCCCCTCAGCTTCTCCGCTTTTACCCATTGTTTAACCTGAAGGCTAAGAGATTCCGAATTGACAATTTGATCTTCAACAATAATCCCTGACGGGATGGGAAGAAATCCGCTCGAGCCAACTTCCCACGACTTTTTCTTTTTAACAGTAACATACCGGACTCCCGTTTGATCTACCGTAATCCCGATTCGCTTAGTACCTAAGCCGAACATATTAATCACACCCTGCTATCCGAGTAATGTTAGGTAAGCTTTTATCATATCCGATCCATAACCGTATGAAATCATAATGCCCAACGCCAATGACGGGCCAAATGGTATCGGTTGTTTTCTCTTGGTGATTTTTAGCAGAAGAAGCAACCCACCTATCAGACTGCCAATCATACATGCCAAAACAAATGCGACCATTATATGAGATAAGCCTAAGACTGCACCACAGACTATAAGGAGTTTGGCATCTCCCATTCCCATACCGCCGCGCGAAAGAACTGCTATTAACATGATAATACCGCCCCCGATTACAGCGCCTAGTACGTAACTCCACCAAGCCTGAGCTCCAGGAAAAATGAAACGTAAAACTATGAAAATTGGAAAGAAAACTATCAATATTTTATTAGGAATAAGCATAAAAGATAGATCTGAAACCGTGATGATAACTAGAAGACTTACCAATGTTAAAGCGACCAACGACTCTCCTGTGATGCCGACATGCATGTAAACCCATAAAAATAACAACCCGGTTGCAAGCTCCCCTAAGGGATAGAGAATGGAAACTCTTGTTTGACAGTGCCTGCATTTGCCTCTGGTAAGAAGATAGCTGATCACCGGGATTAGATCTTTCGCTTTCAGCTTAGTCCCGCATTTCGGACAGGCTGATGGCGGGTTGATGACCGATTGTTTGGCCGGCACTCGCAGCGCAACTACGTTGAAGAATGATCCGAGTACAAGACCGACTATGAAAATGTAGATTGCGATGAGTAGTGTCATATGTTTGGGTCGCTTTCTTTGATTTTAAAAAAGGAATCGGAATGGACCGATTCCTTTTTGGGGTTATTATGGAATTTCAGTAGTATAAGCTGTTGTTGCTGGTACAATCGGTCCTGCACTTGCCATAACACCCTCTGCAGCTAAGTAGAAAGTCCCATCAACAGTTGTTAGAGTTACACCTGTAAGTTGTTTTGAAGTAGGATCGTATTCAACTTTACCTACTGAGATCTTTTTCCCGCTACTAGGCATTGCTAAGTTTCCTTCCAAGTAATTCTTGCTTTGCAATTCCGTATTAAATCTAACAACTGAAGGCATCTCACCTTGCTTTTCTGCAGTTATGTATAACCTCGATGCTTCGTACACTTGGTGGAACATAGCAGCATCTGCTTTACTTTTCTGACTGCTAATTATATTTAAGATCATAGGAACTGCGATAGCAGCAATAACAGCTAAAATAACAATAACTGCTAGTAATTCTATTAATGTAAAACCTTTTTCTTCCTTCTTGAGACGGTTCATCATTTTTACGATCATTGTTTTCTACCTCCGAATTTTTATTAACCAAGATTTGAATATAGACTAAACATTGGAAGCATTATTGCTGCAACAATTGAACCTACTAACCCTGACAAAAGAACTAACAAAATTGGTTCTAGTAATGACTTTAAGCGATCTACAGTGTTCTCAACGTCCATTTCATAGAAATCTGCAACCTTTTCAAGCATCTGATCCAAAGCGCCAGTCTCTTCACCTATTGATATCATTTGTGTAACCAAAGGTGGAAAAACCCATGCTTGCTTTAGTGGTTCTGAAAGTGGATTTCCCTGTCTTAGTGACTCTGCAGATTTTTTAATAAACCCACCAATGACTTTATTACCAACTACTTCTTCAACAATCGCGAGAGACTGTAGCACAGGAACTGAACTAGAATACAAAGAAGATAAGGTTCTGGTCATTAATGCTACAGATCCTTTTTGTTTAAGTTTTCCGAATATTGGTATCTTTAACTTCAAGTAGTCTAATAAATAAGCCCCTTTTTCATTTTTCTTGACAACTTGATAAAAAACTAGAATTAGTAAAAGTGTAATCAACCAAATCAACCACTGATGCTGAATACTGTTACTTAGCTTCAGTACAACTCTAGTAATCAAAGGAAGTTCAGCATGCAGTGACTCGAATGTGGTTACAAACTGAGGAACAACAGATTTTAAAAGATAAATTACTGCAACAATAGACAGTCCACCGACCGTTGCCGGATAAGTCATCGCCGACTTAATCTTCTCCCGAGTCACATGCTCCTTCTCAAAAAACTTTGCAAGTCGCTCCAACGTTCCTTCCAAGTCACCCGTCTCTTCCCCAGCGCGAACCATGTTGACAAACATTGGCGGGAAAATCTTTTTATGCTCCGAGATCGAGCTGGAGAATGAAACCCCCTTCGAAATGTTCGATGCAACCTGCAAGAGCGCTTTGCGAAGCGGCTTGCTCTCGGTTTGTGAAGCCAAGATCGATGTTGCTTCCACGATGTTGACCCCTGCCCTGATCAACGTCGCGAACTGTCGGCAATACACGATAAAGTGAATTGTTTTTACCGGATTACCGATGTAGATTTCCGTTTTGAGAGCTTTGAACTGTTCTTCTTTTACGGAGAGAACGATATATCCCTTTTTGCGGAGTTCCTCGACCGCAGTTGATTTATCTGTGGCGGAGATTTTGCCTTTTACCTGTTTACCGCTGCTGCCTCTTACTTCATACAGGAACTCTGACATTACATCACACCACCCTCAGCAAGATAAGCTCTTGCTGCGATTGGATCAATAAGTCCTTGCTGCATTTGTTCCTTAATCGACATGTCCAACGTATGCATGCCTAAGCTGCGTCCGGTTTGCATGACACTCTTGATCTGATGAATTTTCTCCGAACGAATAAGATTGCTTACAGCCGGTGTATTGATCATGATTTCCGTAGCGCAAGTTCGTCCTAGGCCACCAGGCTTGGGAAACAACCGCTGTGAGATGACTCCGACCAAAACTGCTGCCAGCTGCACACGGATCTGACCTTGCTGATGCGCCGGGAAAGCATCGATGATGCGATCAATCGTTTGTGGTGCGTCTGTTGTATGTAAGGTTGCAAAGACCAAATGTCCTGTTTCAGCTGCCGTAACTGCCGCCGAGATCGTTTCAAGATCACGCATCTCGCCAACAAGAATTACATCCGGGTCTTGACGCAAAGCCGCTCTTAAGCCATTTGAGAAAGACTTCGTGTCACTGCCTACTTCTCGTTGGTCAATAATCGACGCCGCATGTGCATGAAGGAACTCGATCGGGTCTTCCAACGTTACAATATGTTTCTTCTCGGTTCGATTAATGTAATCGATCATAGCTGCCAATGTGGATGATTTGCCACTTCCCGTTGGTCCTGTCACTAAGACAAGTCCTTGTGGTTTTAACGCTAATGAATTAATGACACTGGGCAACTGGAGCTGTTCCAGTGACGGAATCTTTGTTGGAATTGTTCGAATAGCGACGCTGACGCGTCCTCTTTGACGATAGGCATTAATCCTATACCGTGAACAGCCTTCCAGCTCATACGAAAAATCCAGTTCTCCAGCTTGATGGAATCGTTCAATTTGGTCAACATTTAAAAGCGCCTCTGCCATCGAACGAGTATCCTCAGCTTGCAGCGATTCGTTCCCAACTTGCTGTAATGTGCCGTGGACGCGAATGATTGGTGGTGAACCTACAGAAAGATGCAAGTCAGATGCCTTAGACTCATGGGCAATCCTCAATAAACTTACGATCCGCTCTAACGCATTTGACATTTCCCACACCTCCTTTCTCGTTAATAAGCCACTGTCTCTCTGATAACTTCTTGCAACGTCGTAATTCCTTGCCGTACTTTCTGAATCCCGTCATCCATCAGTTGAATCAGACCATGCTCTAGTGCAGCATCCCGCATTTCCTGAACAGACGCTTTGTTGCTAATTAACTGGCGCATTGTATCGTTCACGACGAGAATCTCGTGAATGGCTAACCTTCCGCGAAATCCGGTACGATTACAGTTGCCGCAGCCATTGCCTTTGTGAAGCTTTTCGACATGTATCCCTCTGTTGGTCATGAAGATCCGTTCTTGCTCCGTTGGCGTATACACCACTTTGCATTCGTGACATATTCTACGAACAAGCCTTTGTGCAACAACTCCAATAAGGGACGAAGCAATCAAATACGGCTCTATTCCCATATCCCGAAATCGAGTTATCGTACTTACGGAATCATTGGTATGTAGAGTTGACAGTACAAGGTGCCCCGTTAATGATGCACGGATAGCAATCTCTGCTGTCTCGGAGTCCCTAATCTCACCAACCATGACGATATTCGGATCCTGCCGTAAAATAGAGCGAAGTCCTGCGGCAAAATTGAGACCAATCGTCGGATTCACATGCACTTGATTGATACCTTCCAATTGGTACTCAACAGGATCTTCAATCGTAATAATGTTGGCATTCTCTTGATTTAAATGACTTAGCGCAGAGTAAAGCGTCGTTGTTTTCCCGCTTCCAGTAGGACCTGTGATAAGCAAAATCCCATAGGGCTGCTCAATCATTTCACGAAAAACACCCATGTTACGCTCCCCGAATCCTAGCTGCTCGATAGGCTTAACGCCGGTTGATAAGTCTAGAATCCGTAAAACGATTTTCTCACCATGAATGGTAGGAAGTGAGGAAACACGGATATCAACATGCTTATAATCCACTTGCATTTTAATTCTGCCGTCTTGAGGCAATCTTCGTTCTGCGATGTTCAATTTAGCCATAATTTTCAGACGAGCGGTAATAAAACCTTGCATTTGCTTTGGAATCACACGCTCAGTTCTCAAATGACCGTCAACCCGGTAGCGAATAACCAGATTCGTCTCACCTGGATCAACGTGAATATCCGAAACTTTTAACTGAACCGCTTGCTGTATCATTTGATTGACCAACCTTACGATTGGAGAATCCTCATCCGTAATTTCAGTTTCCTTGATATCTTCGGTCGTCGGCATATCTGTCATCATCTGACTCATTGAGTCCTGAAGTCCATAATGACGGGCAATGGCTCGCTGCAACTCATCTCTGCTCGTAATTGCCGGTTCGATCCGATACCCTGTACTCATTCTCATCTCTTCAATTGCAAAGTAATCCAGCGGATCCGCCATAGCCACCATGAGCTTCCCGCCCTCTTTGTGAAGAGGAATGGCCTGGTAGCGTCTTGCCATGCTTTCAGGGATGATTTTCGTTATTTCAGGATCAATCTGATATTTAAACAAGCTGACATGAGGAATGCCGAGTTGAAACTCCAGAACCTCAATTAATTGCTGCTCTGTAATATATCCTTGCGTAATCAGCAGGTCCCCAAGCTTCTGTTTTGTTTTACTTTGTTCCTTAAGTGCCTCTTGGAGCTGAGTTTCTGAAATAATCCCGCTCTCTACTAGCAAATCACCTAATCTTTTCCTAACAAGAGCCATTTCCTTATCAACTCCATTACTAATTTCACCCATGAAAATAATAGGACTAAATACCTAATTTGAACAAGATAAAAATCATTATACAACATCAGGTTACATTTTAGAATAATTTTCTTATATCATTGCGTCTAATTACCCATTTTAATAGTTCCTAACTACCTGTAACGTTACAATTCGTTCCCTATATCGGATAATCCTCTTTATAAAAATTATTAAGATTTTGTAATTTTCGTCAACTTTCTTATGTTTTTCTAAAATATTTTCGATATCATATGCACAAACTGTATATTTTTTAGGACCAAAAAGTAGTAAAATAGTCTCATATAAGAATTACTATATGAAAGTCTACGGGAGGAGAGAAAAAAATGTTTTCAGCCATACAAAAAAAGATCAGTTTTTTACTGATCGCATCCATGGCCATATCATGGTTCGGGTTCACAGGTCTTCCGAGCCAAACAGTTCTAGCAGCTGCCGGAGACGCGGCAACCGTAGCACTGAAATCTGTCAATAACAGTAAGTATATAACGACAGATACGAGTAACAGTTCTTCCCTTTATGCTAATAAGACGAATCCATGGGTATCGGATTTGTTTGATTTAGTTGACCAAGGGGAAGGCATTTATGCTTTGAAATCAAGAGCAAATTCCAAATATGTGACGATTGGGTCTAATAGTGAGGATACTTTAAAAGCCACTTCCCAAACGATTGGTACCAATCAGAAGTTTAAAATGATTACAAACTCAGACTCTTCGGTCTCCTTCCAGCCAACGGGAAATCTCAAAGCTTATTACCTCAGTTTAGAGAACGATAGCAGCGGTGAGATCAATGTGGAGCAAAGCAATTCCACGTCTACGCTTACAAAATTTCAAATTTCCTATTTCGATCTCACCAAACCATTGAAAGTTCTTGAGATTAAGGATTTAGAGAAGTCTTCTAACGAGAAAACACTCACTTCAGATTTAAAAGATAAACTAGGTACGAATACTGATTTTCAGCTAGAAACGATGAGTATGAAAAAATTCGTAGCGCTCCGCGATGAATTAGATGGTAAATACGATGCCATTTACTTCGGAAAAAGTTTATTTAATCCCACCTCAGAGACTGGAAGCAACCACGATACTCGTTTCCTTGAGAATGACATTACATCTCTTAAAGCAATTGAAATTACAGACAAATACATAAATAAAGGAATACCCGTTATTGTCTACAGCGACTCATCTAAGAAACGTGGTGCTTTGTATCAAGGATACTTAAACAGCAATGGTAACTATACACAGTCTAGTGGTAAATTATACAATTTGTTTAATCCCTATAATACGACAACACCTAAAAGTAACGTTATTTTTGTAAATGACTCTGACATTGGTAGTTCATCTGCCTTTATTGCGAAAACAAACTTGCTAGTAAATGCCAATGTTCGCCCTCAACTCAATCTGACAAGTAAACCAACTGACTACACAGTAAGTTCTAATCGTGACACTAAGTATAAAGCTGGCGACACTTTAACATACACATTTAATGTCTCTAATGTTAGAAACATCGCTCAGCGCAATTTGGTAGCTAATTTGTATTTAGGTGTCGACAGCGTCTTAAAATTCGATGCTTCCAATTTAGTACAAACGGCCCCAGTAACTTCCCTTACCAATAATACAATTAGCTTCACGCTTCCAAAAGGTTACTCAGGGCTTTACTACTGGCGTCTAGAACTCGTTGATCAGACTAGCACTGGCAAGCTGAAGGATTCAGCTTCAGGCGTTTTCCGTTATAAAGACCAATCGCCAACCATAAAGGTATTGCAAGTTATTCCTAACTCGCAGTCGAGAAGCTTGACCAGCAGCTTACTTTTAGAATCAAACTTAAAACAAAATTATTTGCATTCAGACGATTATGATATCAACATCTCAGTCATTGACTTCAATACGTTTAACTCTACAGAATACAAAACTTTAAATAGCAAATACGATATGCTGATCTTCGGTTTTAATGATTCTTATAACGGAACTGCAGACATTTCTTCAACAGCTGCTGCTGCTGTAAAATCATTTATCGCTACGGGTCAAGGTGTTATGTTCACCCACGATACCGTCTATCAAGGGAATCAAACATGGATCACTAATTTCCAAGCGGATACTGGCCAAATCGGTCCAATGACGAATATGGGTCTCAATGCCCCTAACACATCAACGTCAACTGTAAAAATAAATGAAGGTTTGCTAACCGAATTTCCTTACTTTATAAGCGAAATGACACCATCCGTGGCAACAACGCACGATCAATATTTTAGGTTGGATCTAAACGATCCCAAGGTTATTCCTTGGTACAACATTAATGGAAGTCCTCGTGACGTGGAAGATAGCTGGAATCATTATTACACCTACTCCAAAGGGAATGTCACCTATTCAGGTACGGGGCACAATTTCGTAAACACTACCAAAAACAGTTCTTTTCCAGATTGGGAACAAAGGCTGTTCGTAAACACGATGTACAGGGCTTTCATTGGTTCAAATCATAAGCCTACTCTGGA
The DNA here is from genome assembly GCF_058790355.1 of Paenibacillus sp. FW101-FHT12H11. Lineage (NCBI taxonomy): Bacteria > Bacillati > Bacillota > Bacilli > Caryophanales > Paenibacillaceae > Paenibacillus > Paenibacillus sp. FW101-FHT12H11. The sequence goes on from NZ_JBYTCO010000002.1 coordinate 454,016, forward strand.
TCTCATATCTCCAGCAGCTTTTAGCGAATCTTTAAAGAATTACATCTCAGCGAATAGTTCAATTTCTGTCACTTTTAAACCGGATGATTTGGATTTAAATGACAAAAAGGTGATCTCATCGATTACTTTTACTTACAAAGACGCTTCAGGTAATAATCAATCTGTCAAAGTTTTAGCGGATACGGAGACAAATAAAGGTGAGACAATCACCAAAACGTTCCCTAATCCTCTAGCAGCAAGCGGTGGAGATTTGACAATCTCAGTCTCAACCAAAGACGCCGCAGGCGCTCTTGAAACAAAAGAAGTTGCCGTCAAAGTCATTACCTCTACTGGTTTAACGCCAGATCGTACCGTATCAGCTGAAAAAATTGAAGTGAACAGTCCTGTGACTGTGAATTACAGTATTAATCCAACAGCAAAACCTTACAGTGCGGCTACTAACTTAGATGATTTAAAAATCACAGGTCTGCATTATAAAGAAACATTCCCAGCAAACTTGGAAGTTGTTACCATTCCTGCAGGTTTCACGAAAACCGGCTCTATAACAAGCGGCTTTACCCTTGAAGGTGATATCGGCGAAATTCCATACCGCAGAGAAGGCAATCAATTTGTAGCTAACAGTTCCACGTTCACCGTCGTTGTTAAGCCAACGAAAGCAGGAGATTACTCATTATCAAATGCCAACCTGAAATACAAGGATTTTGCTTCATCAGATCAAAATGTTCTTTTCTCGAATAAGGTCATAACCGCATTCACAAAACTAACATCCTTGACGTTGGATAACCTTACGATTGCAAAAGGTGATACTTCCAAACTGATTCCAAAGATAATGCCTAGTGATGCTACCTACCAAAAGAACGAAGACTTCACTTGGACAACGGATGCGGCAACCATCGTTACGGTTAATGCAAGTGGTGAAATTCGAGGTGTCAGTGCTGGAACTGCCAAAATCATGGCTGTCGCAAAAGACGGAAGCGGACTTACCGCAACCTCCGTCGTCTCTGTTATCCAACCTGGTTTGAATATCACAGGTCCGACGGAAGTGGCCGTTGGTGCAGACATATCATTGCAAGCAGCACTGGTAACCGTGAATGAGAACGTAACTTCTGTCAGATGGAGTTCTTCAAATCCGAGTAAAGCGAACTTCACCGTCAGCGATAAATTTACAGGTATTCTACATGGTGTGGAAAAAGGCACCGTGACCGTAACGGCTACCGTTGTAACGGATAAAGGTAATACCTATTCCAAGGATTACACAGTAAAAATATTCATACCTTTAACATCAATTAATGTAGGAAGCGCTAGTATTCGCGTTGGCGAAACCATCAAATTAAATTCAAACTATGCACCGTCCGATGCTGATAATCCCAACTTGACCTGGATCACAGACCGATCCGATCTGGTTACGGTAGACAGTTCAGGGAACATCACAGGCGTAGCTGAAGGAACAGCGAAAGTTATCATTACTTCCACAGACGGCTCTAATTTGACAGCCAACGCGACCGTTACCGTTGTTAAACCTTCTTTGACAGTTAATGGGCCAACTTCCGTAAATATTGGAGAGAAAATTACGTTAGAAGCTATATTCTCAACAATTAATGAAACTGTAGCAACCATTACTTGGAGCTCACCTGATCAGGATAAAGCGAGCTTTGTAACAGACGGTGATTACAAGCGCGTCTTAACTGGTGTCAAAGCGGGAACTGTGAATGGCTCAGTTACGATTACAACAAATAAGGGAAGTACTTATTTCAATAATTTCAGTGTGAATGTTACAGCGGTTCCTGTAACTTCTGTAAGAATAGATAATGCTACAATTCGTGTTGCTCAATCATATGACCTAACACCTAGTTTTGAGCCTTCAAATGCAAGTATTAAAGTACTTACATGGGAATCAAACAATCCAAATGTCGTGACAGTCGACTCAAACGGAAATATTCATGGCGTAGCTGCCGGTACAGCTACAATTAAAGCAACCACGACGGATGGCACGAACAAATCCGGCACAGCGGCGATTACAGTCATTCAGCCATTCATTTCTGTTAACGGGCCTGATAAACTCTTTATTGGCGGACAACCCATCACTCTTCAAGTCATTTTAAGTACTGTCAACGAAGTACCTACTTATACGATTTGGAATGTTTCAGATGAGGATAAATTGAAGGCTGATTTCAACGGTGAAGATGGAAGTTCAACGAGAACTCTTACTGGAAAACAGCCAGGCATCATTAATGGAACCGTTCATACGGTCACTAACCAAGGTAGTTCCTACGATGCCAGCTTTAAGGCAACCGTCATTTCACTGCAACTGAATGATCAAACCGTTGACGTCGGCCAAAGCGGCAGTCTGTCGCCATCCATTACACCACCGTTAGAATTGAATTCGGATGTTATCTGGAAGTCAGCAAATGAGAATGTGCTGAAAGTAGATAACTCGGGGAATTATCAAGCAATATCTGAAGGATCGACACAAGTAACGATTATTTCGAAAATTGATCAAAGTGTCATTGCTTCCGCTACGATCACGGTTGCTCAACCTACTGTCGAATTTGATGGAGATAAAGTGGTAAATATCTCCGGAACGACAATACTTCGGGCATGGTTGCGATCTTCACATCAAAAAGCAAAGACTTTCACATGGGCTTTGGATAACCCGAATCAAACTTTTGCAAATGTAACGAAATCTGCAGAAGATTCCAGAGGTTTTACAGGCAAAAATGTTGGCTTAGTAACAGGAACGGTCAGCATTGTGACGGATAAAGACATCACGTATAAGCAAAGCTTCAGCGTCTCCGTCGAATCCTTAGCCATTGTTAGATTGGTTGACGGTATTGAGAGCGACACCGCTGTTATTTCAATGGACAAAGGTGAGTCCATCGTGTTGAAAGCTGCTCTGAATCCTTCAAATGCATTAAATAATGGTTTTAAATGGAGCTTAATCAGCGAACCTGGAGAAATTGGTGAGGCTGCCATTGTTGGCGATGACAACAAGCAAACTGTAACACTCTTAGGGGTCAAGAAAGGTATCCTCCATATCAAAGTAGACGTGGCCGGAGGCCCTGGCTACCCCTCCAAAACAGCAGCCAAGGTTGTTGACGTGAGGCAAGACCTGACGAAGTTGGAACTTCCTAAATCGACGATCACTTTATACGCAAAAGGTACAACTGCTCAAAGAACGTTTGACTTACTCAAGTATCTAACCGTTACGCCAGACAAGTGGAAAAAAGAATGGATTAATGATTTAAATGGTCAATTACAGTGGAAAAGCAGTAGTTCGACTATCGCTGATGTTGACTCCAATGGCCAGATAACCGGCTTCAAGCAAGGATCAACAACCATTACCGTCTCGAATAAAGACGATGAAACGGTGAAAGACGAAATTACGGTGAACGTCATCGAGTTTGACGACAGATATTAAAACGCTAAGAGGCTGCCCCAAACACATTGGGACAGCCTCTTTTTTACCAGTATCATTTAAACTCCGTCACTTGTTTTTTCTTCCCTACCGTCAAGCCTACTTTAGAAACACGTGGTAAACCAACCTTCTGATTCTCAAAAATTTTACTGTTATAATCGATAATGAGACGCGACAGATTCTCCGAGGTTACTTGCGTTTGATCATCCATTTGAATGCTTTCTACATGGCCTGTAGCATTCCCTCGAATGGCATTTACCGTCAGGTTACCTTTGGCAAAAAATCCGCCATACACCCAAAAAACGGAACCCACCCCATAGATCGTCGCATCACTATCCGTGTAAAAAAAGGCTCTTAAAATTGGAGGATTATCCTCATGCGTCTCCACCGGTTTGTTCCCAGCTGACTCCGAATTATACTTAAAAGGTTCTTTAATATCACGAAACGAATTGACACGATATATATCAATTGCACCTTTTGAAATAAGAACTAACTCTTTCTCATCACCATCTGGATCTGGACCCTTCATACCTAAAATAGAAGCATCGACAATCTCCGTTTTGCCTAACGTATAGATGGTGGAATCCATATTAACGGTGTTACGAATAGACAGATTTCCTGTAACCAGGATATTAGCTCTTATGTTAAAGAAGTTTGCTTCTGAGCTAATATTATTAATCGTCAAATCACCATTTACGATGAACCAACTGCTTTTATTAAAATTAGGGGGCTCGGGGTTTTTCACGCTTTCTTTGTAAAGCAATTGACTGAATACCTCGCCGCCATCTATCGTTAAATTGCCATTATACATGATCGTATTCTCAAGCTCGGATGAAAATAAAGCCGCAAGATTACTTTTCTTTGCCATGTAATCGGCATACCCTGCAGCATCGGCAAGATCAGGCGCTATTTCAGGCAGGGGTTCAATAACCTGCATCAATGGACGCAAATAGTTCGTCAGACGGTCCCGTGACGCCAACTCCGTTTTCACATCCATTCTTTGTTTGTCTGGATTTGCAGTGTTTTTCCCGATAGCCTGAACCATTTTATCCACGAAGGCTTCGTTTACTTCAATACCTGCAAATTTACTCTGATCTTTGACATGTATATTCGCCGGATCCGTGCTTGTCAGCACGTCTTTAATTGTTTTTACGCCTTCTCCCTCTTCTTCACTAATGCTTTTATAGTCGCTATTGCTGTTGTCGACATTTTCAAGTGTGTCACATTGCGGACTGGTTTGAGATGATGTGTCGCTTACCGTTTCACAATAATAAGCATTTAACCCGTCCCCGGATGCATTCTTTTGAACGTAGGCGCTTCCCTCCAATTTCGGGAATTTCGTCGACTGATATAACGGCTTACCAAGGTACAAATATTCGGCTTCATTTTTAACCTTTAATGCCTCCCCCGCATAAATATCACCGATGATATAAGGCGACCCGTTAATCAACACCGTACCTTCCGAACCCATCGCATATTTCAGTGAATCTGGAAACGTGTCCAAAATAAGATCCTGGGTAAGTAGACGCGTGACATTATTCACAGTAGCTTCAGCATTAATCGTTATTTTATAATTCAGCGAGCTGTCCTTTTTTTTATTTTGTTTGAATTCAATACTATATATTTTCCCTCTGGCCTCACCAACATGTTGATCCAATTCAGTACTGGTCGCTCTCCCATTTAACCGCACCGTAATTTCATCCAACCTGGATTGAACTTCATCAATATTAACGCCATCCTGACTTTGAAAATCGGACATAATATAAGCAGCAGCCTCATTCAACGCCTTCTCTGCCAAATGTAGACTTTGAACATCCTTTTGCTTCGTCTCCGTTCTCGTTGCCCCGCCTATGCTTGCACTCAACACAGCCAAACCTAATATCGAAAAAATAAGAACCATAAATAAAACTAACAGCAATGCTGAACCGCGCTCCTCGCGAAACATGCTACTCCTCCTTAGAAACCGAACTGGCTTTGCAGCTTGAGTTTGTGATCTCTTCCTTTGGAAGTCTGACTTAATTCCAATGTGACATTGATAAGCCCGTTCGTACATCCATTCGTACAACTGTTAATGTGAATCATAGAATCGCTCATAACTTGAGATTTTAATTCCAGGCCACTGCCAACCGTTTTTTGATCGTTATAGATATAAACTTTATGGTCGACATTATCAATGACCACATGACGTGTTGAAATGTGCTCCACATCTTGTTCATCCTTTGTTATTATGTGCATTAAAATTCCAGTTTCATTGTTCGAGCTGAAGTTTTCTATAGTGTCTGGGCCTTGTGTATACAGTTCACTCATAATCGACGACATAATGATATCGCCTTCATCACGCAGAGAGTTCTCGACATTCACTCGATCATAAGCCTTGAAACCAAAATTAATCACCCCATATATGGATCCAGCTATTAAAGAGAAAATGCTTAAAGCAGCAATGAGCTCGACCAACGAGTAACCCTTTTGCTCTTTAATGCTGTTAACGAATCGACTCATTTGCAATATAGCCCTCCACAATAACAGGTTTATTTCTTCCGTTATTCACGTTTTTATCTTTGACACTCACTTCAACACGAATAGGTAGCAAATAATCCTCCATCCCTTTTTTGACAGGATCACTTTCTAACTCTTCTGTTAATTTATCTTGATAAGAAGCGGATATTTGATATTCAATATCATTGACCTTGGGATTAAGCACTTCCCAGAGCTTCATATTCGGATTTAGAAATAAATTTTGCAAATCATTATACTTACAAATATTTCTAGCACTGCAGTCTATGGAAGAAATAGCTGGATTCTCTTTTAGCTTACTCGTAGCAGGATCAATAAAATAATTATGGATCGTCGCATAATTCTGCTTCTCCATATAAAACAAAGCATTCCTCGCCAAATTCACCATCACCGTTTTATTCTGATTCCCTTTGTTATACGACATCGCGTTAATGAAAAACGCCAGCATCGCCATGGAAGCCACAGACAATATAACCGTCGCAGCCAGAACCTCTATCAGCGTAAATCCCTCTTCACGGGGCTCTCTTCTACTCATCTCATGCGCTCCTAAATTTAATAATTTCAACCTGACACGCATCTGCAAATATAGGACTTTTAATATAGGACTATTGTACCATATTTTCGACTCCAATCACTGTTTTCCTGCATAAAAAATGACAATCAGAGCTCAATTTGTGTCCCTTTCCCGAAATGCCAAAAAAGCCTCACTCCCTAATAGGAGCAAGGCTTCTTAAGCTGTTCTCGACCTTAGACGTAGGGTGGGTCCCACGCCTTTTTATCCCATCCCAGCGTGTCGCTGACGACATTCATGTCGCGATCCAGATGAACATTTACGCCAAATGGCAGCTTGCGTTGATGCCAGAATCGGACATCGCGCCACTGCACTTCATAGCCGTCCGTTTTCTCGGTCCAGCACACATGAATGCGCTGCGCAAAGTGCAGGAAGGCACGGACGCCATCCGTAGCCAAGGTAGCTTGCACGATCGGGTGTGACTGTTCCTGGTTATAGTCAATTTTGCTATATTCCACTTCCGTCACGACGGAACCATCCCGAATTTCGCCCAAGTAAAACCGCGTATCGCTTTCAATGACGAATTGCCAACGGAACCAACTGAGGCTGGGAATGAGATGGCATATCCCGTCTTCCAGATTCAGTTCCTTTTTCACCAATTTGACAAATCGTTTCCGCTGTTCGCTCCGAATGGCAATGTAAAAGAAGGTAGCCACGTAAATCAGCGCGAACATCTCCCCGATATGAAGCCCCCCGCTGCCGTGCCAAACAAAAATCCAAATAAGGACGCCAACGGTATGCAGGACGAACAGGAAAGGCTCGTAGAGACAGAGGGTATCGAGATGATGCCATTTGGAAGAGAACGGGCGGAGACATTGCACGCCATATACGTTAAATAAGTCCAAAAACACATGAAAAACAACGGCCAATAAAGTCCACATATACAGGCTAAAGAAATGATCCCATACTCCAAAGATAGCTGCAAGCGGTAAACTGAGCACAATCGGCCAAATAAATAGTGCCGGCAAGGAATGGGTAATTCCTCGATGAACACGCAAATAGTTCGTATACCCTTTGATTCTTGCGATCGTGTCAAAATCAGGGGCATGCGAGCCAATGAGCGTTCCGGCCAGAATTGCGTGGGTCAAATTCGGATCTTGCGATACGACAGGCTCCAAACAAGCAAGGCCTGCTAAGGTGACGCCGAACAATAAATGGCTTCCTGTGTCCATGTGTCAATCACCCATCCTTTGTCATATATGTGCTACCCTACTTCAGATGATGTCGTTTGATCAGCATTTGTGACAGATGTTTCTTCCCAACGTTCATGCACATTGAACCAATAGAACCAAGAACCCGGCTGCTCACGGATGACCCGCTCCATGAACCCATTCAGCTGCAGGTTCACCTCGGCGCGTGCGATACGCCCGGATAAATCACCTTGCAGTTCAAGAGGCGAACCAAAGATGAGCTTGTGGTTGAATCCGCGGGTGCGATGCCCGTAGAACGGTACAATGGGGATTCGCAAATCATGAGCAAGCATAGCTGCGCCCTCAGGCGTACGAGTCAATCTCCCGAAGAAACGGGATAACGGAAAGGAAGCGCGCCAGAAGTCACCCAGCAGAAAAACGACTCCACCATTCTGCAAATGCTTCTTTAAAGTCCGATACAGCTCCAGAGGAGGAACACTGTCATAATCCAGCCCCTTGCAGCCCATGGCAGCAAATTTCAGATAAAGCGGCCTAAGCTCCTGACTGCCTGCTGAAGCGACGGTCAAACAATCGTATTTCCGGGTCAAATACCAGTAGTAGTAAAAAAAGTTGCCCATATGCGGCGTATAGACGATAAAACCCTTTCCGTTCGATCGGCTTTGAGCTTCTCGAAGATTTTCCTCGCCCTGCACATCGAAATGATGCGTTTGCAATTTTAAAAGTCGCTTAGATAAGAAAAGAATCTCAACAAGCGTAAACACAACATTGTCCATATAATTCTTGGAAGTCGCTCGAATGGCTCGTTTCGGCATGTCATCAAGTAAATCGGCAATATTATGCTCCACTCGTCTAACTAAGCTATTACGCAAAGCAGCATGACCGGCAAAAGAGATAAACGCACACACCGCATGCAAAACCCAAAGCGGAACGATTCGCAGCCTGTGTTCGATACGCGCCAGTTTTTGTTCATCTGAAGTTAGCTTGGCGATCCAATCATACAAAGCAAATCCTCCTTGCCTACGTTGTTAGAAAATGACGTTTGTACCGTCTTGTAACCCGCTCTTTTTCCAAAATGATAAAGAAATCGACGGTCTCAAAAAGCTCATCATACGCCGGATCGCCGCCAATTTCAGCACCGAGCCATTGATAACCCTTCATGAGTGGGGGCAGCTTACGAAACACATCTTTCTCATTGCATTCAACTTCCAATCGAGCAAGCCCGGGTATCCGGTGGGTGGATAGCGGTTCGATACCGTATCGGTTAGTAATAACCTGTTTTTGAAGCAGCATCGTATAAATGAGATTTAAATCCTCTAGATTGCTCATATGTACACTAGCGCAGCCAATTAAATGAGTGTAATTTCGCTCCGTAATGTAACCGGCAATGCCTTCCCATAACAGCTGAATCGCTTTCCCGCCGCGATACTCCGGTGCAATGCAGCTGCGCCCGAGCTCCAGCGTCTGTTCTTTATACGCGGTATAAGCCGCTAAATTAAATTCGGTCTCCGAATAAAAACCTATGCCTTGAAGGGCACGATCTCCTGGAAGCAGACGGTAAGTCCCTACAACCTGATCTGTGTCCAAATCTTTCACAATGAGATGATCGCAGTACGCATCATAAGCGTCTTTTTCAAGACCTTCCTCATTGAGCATTCGCATGTTTTTCTCTTCTTCAACGAAAACCTGATACCTTAGTCTCATGGCCTGCTCAATTTCATCCGCGCTGCTTGCAAGCCTAACTGTTAGTTTGGCCTGCTGAGGCGCCGTATTCAGAAGGGGTCCACTCATCTTCTTCACGCCTTTCTACTGGATTCTCACTGTTCCATCGTAGCAGAGGTTTATTATGGTTTCGTTTTCGTATTGTAAAAAAATTGTAATGTTTGGAAAATGAAATAAACCGCATTCGCCACTTTGACGAAATACGGTTTATCCTGTTCATTTACAAAGTCATTGGAGCCAGTAATAGATCGGTATGAATAAAATGGATGTCATGATGCCACAGATCGCCATGGACAGTCCGGCAAAACCGCCCTGTTGTTCTGAATCCTTAACAACTTTCGCTGTTCCAATACCATGTGCGGCCGTCCCTAGAGCAATTCCGATGGAGATGTCGTCACTTATCTTCAGCCAATTCAACAAACGTGTGCCAAACATGCTGCCAAACAAACCCGTCATCGTCGTCAGAACGGCCGTAAGCTCCGGTATCGCCCCTAACCGCGTAGCGATTTCAATGGAAATTGGCGAACTAACCGATTTAGGCAGCATACTTAGAATAATTGACTGGCTGCCGCCAAGGAGTCCAACAATAGCTGCGCTCGATGCAATGCCGGTGATGGATCCTGCCAATACGCTAAGCATGACGCGCTTTAAATTGGACCGGATTAAGGATCTGTATTTATACAGCGGGACGCCTAAGGCAACGGTTGCCGGTCCAAGAAGAAGCGTGAGAACGTCCGCCCCTCGTTTAAAGTCTTCAAAAGGAATTCGAAATCCAACTAAAATAAGAATAATAAGTCCTGTACATACAAAAAGCGGATGCATAAACCGCCATCGCTGATACATCACATTAGCGAACGCATAAATCAGAACACTCAATGATAAACCGAATAAGGGGTTCTGCAGCATATTACCCGCCATATTTTTCCCCTTCCTTACCTAGCTTGGAGGATACCCATCCCGTAACGATCAGAACGACGGCCGTCGCACCGACGATACCACCGCAAATCGCAACCAGATTGGCACCAATAATAGGCAGAAACAAGAGAATACCAACCGTGTAGGGGATAAAAAAAAGCATCATATGCCTGGTCAGCAGCGACGCGGCGTCTTCCACCCATTCAAGTTTAACCAGCTTAGCGAATAAAGCCGCTGTAAATAGCATGAGCCCGATCACGTTGCCAGGTAGCGGCAGGTGCAGGCCCATTTGAATCACATACCCTATGAAATTAAAAGCCAATAAAATTGCAAAACCAAGCATGTTGTCTCCCTTTCCGCTCAAAAACAGGTTCATCCAGAATCTTTATAAGCATTTCTTATTTCCCTTAACATAACATAAAAAATCGAGGACATAAAGATAGAAAGCAGTATTTCTGCTGCTGGAATCCCCATTTCGTCACCTCAGTCTACACACCTTTTGGATAGTGTATGAGTAAGAATTGCGAAAATGACTTTTTCCGACGGATGGACACGACTAACTGGATAAAAAAGAGACTATCCGTTCGGCCATCACTGACCTTCCGAAATAGTCCCATTCCATGCTCCCTATCCTTTTCGCGGCACATCAAAACTCCAAAAGTCTTTGGCAATGTGGCTGTTGCTGTGATGATGCTGTGCTTCTTGCAGCAGTTCCAGCACAGCGTCCCCTTGGTAGCGCGAACTAATGTGCGTCATAATCAAGGCATTCGCTCCTGCTTCTTGCGCAATCCGTGCCGCATCCGTAGATGTCGCATGATCGAAAGAATAGGCTAGTTCCTGCTTATCCATGGCGAATGTCGCCTCATGCACAAGAACGTCGGCGCCTCGAGCCAAAAGCTGTGCCCCGCTGCAATAACGCGTGTCGCCGAGAATAACGACGATGCGTCCCGGTATCGCCGCACCCAGGAAATCGGCGCCATGCAGTGTGCGCCCATCTTCAAGCTGAACCGTCTGCCCTTGCTTAAGCTTCCCGTAGATCGGCCCGGCGGGGATACCTAGCGCCGTCAACTTATCCAACATCAGCTTCCCGGGTTGGTCCTTCTCGATGATCCGATAACCGAAACATTCGATGCGGTGCTCCAAACGCGCAGTCTCCACCAAGAAGGTGTCATCTTCAAAGAGGAGTCCTTCCTCCTCGATTTCCACAATCTTGAGCGCATAGGTCAGATGCGCGCCGCTAACTTCTAGAGCCGTGTCAACAAATCGTTTGAGCCCCGGAGGGCCAAACATCGTAAGCGGTGTATCGCCACCCAAATACGAGCGGCTGGTTAACAAGCCTGGCAATCCGTATAAATGGTCTCCATGCAAATGCGTGATGAACAGCATCTCCGTCCGTCCGAGTTTCACGGGAGAATTCATAATCTGCTGTTGGGTGCCTTCACCACAGTCAAATAACCAATAGGTTCCACGCTCATCCAGCAAGTTAAGAGCAATCGATGTGACATTGCGCTGCTTGGAAGGCATGCCTGCCCCTGTTCCCAAAAAATATAGTTCCACGTTCTAAAACCCCAATCTCTCTGAAAATCACTGTTCGTAACACGGAAAGCGAGGTCGCTGCCGAACATGGTGTTCGGATAAGCTGCCTCGCTTTATGCCATAACTTTTCTTAGCCTACATTGAAATAACGCGCTTCTTTGTGGGCGAACACGATAGCCGATACCGACGCTTCCGGCTCCATCATGAATGACTCTGTCAGCTCAACGCCAATATCTTCCGGCTTCAGAAGATTGAACAGCTTGGCTTGGTCTTCGAGATTCGGACATGCCGGATATCCGAAGGAGAATCGTTGGCCGACGTATTTGGCACCGAATCTCTCCTGCATCGTCATATCGACGCGATCCGCGATACCCCAAACATCCCTCATAATATGGTGGATTCGCTCTGCAAAACCTTCCGCTACTTCCAGGGCAGTCGCTTGCAGCGCGTGAGATTTCAAGTAATCTCCTTTGTCGCGCCATTCCTTAGCCAACTCATTAATATCATGCCCAGCTGTCACAAGCAAGAAGCCTACATAATCCATCTGACCACTCTCTACGGATTTTAAATAGTCAGCTAGGCATAGATACGGCTCTTTGTCCTGACGCGGGAATGTGAAGGTCTCAAGAACCTTGCTATGATCTTGCGGATCGTAGACAATGACATCGTTCCCGCTGGATTGCGCCGGGAAGAAGCGGTACATACCATGTGCTTTAATGATCCCGTTATTTTGAGCCGCGTACAGAATGGAATCGACCGTATCTTTAAGCTGCATAGCCTTCGCATCCCGATCGCTAAGCAGGGCTTCAACCTTCCCTTTGAGACCGAGATGATGGCCGAGCAGCATTTGCATGTTCACATAAGGCATGAGATGGCTAATCGGGTAATCTCTCATGATATGGCGTTCTGTATCTTGCGGCACTTGTACAGGCAAATCCTTGGACACTGCAGACGAACTCACACGCGTAAGCTGCGGTAGTTTCTCTTCCTTCTTGCCTGTATCCATGACATCGGATTCCAGATTTTCTCTTAGTTCTTGGATGAGACGTTTGCGCTGCTCAGGGTCGCTTAACCGGTTAGCAATATCTAGACCGTCCATGGCATCCTTCGCGTAGAGCACAACACCTTCGTACTCCGGTTGAATACGCGTTTTGGTGAATTTCCGTGTCAGCGCGGCGCCACCTACCAGAATCGGCACATCTACACCTGCCGTACGCAAGTCTTGTGCGGTAATAACCATCTGCTGAGCGGATTTTACCAATAGACCCGATAAACCGATCGCATCTGCGTTTTCTTTCCGCTGTGCATCAATGATTTGCTCAGGCGGTACTTTGATTCCAAGGTTTACAATTTTGTAGCCATTGTTCGACAGAATAATTTCGACCAAATTTTTACCGATATCATGCACATCACCTTTAACGGTTGCCAAAATAATTTTTCCTTTGACAGCCGTTTCGGATTTCTCCATAAAAGGTTCCAAATAACTAACGGATGCTTTCATGACCTCAGCGCTCTGAAGTACTTCAGCAACAATCAATTCATTGCCATTGAAAAGGCGGCCTACTTCCTCCATCCCTCTCATAAGCGGTCCATTAATCACTTCAAGAGGCGAATAAGTTTGCAGCGCAATTTCCAAATCTGGAATTAACCCTTCCTTCGTCCCTTCCACCACATAAGAACCAAGGCGCTCTTCCAAGGTCAGATTGGAAATCTTCTCCTTCTTCTCGACCTTCTTCTCACGGAAATGAGCGACAAATTTCGCCAAAGTCTCATCATTCGTATTGTAAATCAGTTCCTCAGCCAGTTGACGTTCTTCCTCTGAAATAGAGGCATAACGCTCCAACTTCTCTGTGTTCACAATCGCATAATCAAGACCGGCTTTCGTACAATGGTACAAATAAACCGAGTTCAACACTTCGCGTCCAGCATCCGGTAATCCGAATGAGATATTACTCAAACCAAGAATGGTTTTGGCTCTTGGGTATTTCTCTTTAATCAACTTGATTCCCTCGATCGTTTCAACAGCAGAACCGATATACTGCGGATCCCCAGAGCCGACAGGGAACATATTCGGATCAAAAATGATATCCTCTGGATTCATCCCGTATTTCTCGGTTAGCAGCTCATAAGCTCTTGTTGCAACCTCAATTTTCGCTTCGCGCGATACAGCCTGGCCTCGTTCATCAATGAGAATACAAACAACGGCAGCCCCATATCTATGGATGAGAGGTAAAATCCCGGCAAATTTCGATTCGCCATCCTCCAGGTTAATGGAGTTAATAATCGCTTTACCTTGCGAGTATTTAAGTCCCAACTCGATAATGTGATCATACGTGGAGTCAATCATCAAAGGCACCTTCACCTTTTTGACCACCTGCTGCATGAATTCTTCTACCGCGTAAGCCTCATCAATATCCGTATCCTGCAAATTGATATCGATGATGTGTGCTCCGTTTTTCACCTGATTACGGGCAATTTCTGAACCTTCTTCAAATTTGCCTTCTTTAATCAAGCGTTTGAATTTACGCGATCCCGAAATATTCGTACGTTCACCGACCATGATAGGGCGGTTCTCAGGTTCGATAAATAAGGTTTCAATCCCCGAAACAGCGGGTAAATGGGTTCCATATTCCGTTCTAGGTTTGTACTCGCTAAGTGTTTCTGCCATAGCACGAATGTGCTCAGGAGTTGTTCCACAGCATCCGCCGGCAATATTAAGCCAGCCCTGCTCGGCAAAACCGGCCATTTTCTTGGCCAAAGATTCCGGCGATTCATGATAATGACCATTCTCATCCGGCAATCCGGCGTTCGGATAACAGCTGATTGCAGTTTCTGCAATACCCGCCAGCGTTCGGATGTGATCCCTCATGAACTCAGGGCCTGTAGCACAGTTCAATCCCATAGAAATAGGTTTCAAATGTTCAAGCGAGATATAAAAGGATTCGATATTCTGCCCGGCTAGTGTTGTACCCATTGGTTCAATCGTTCCCGAGATCATAATCGGAAGCTCGAAGCCCAGCTTTTCAAAAGCTCTGCGAATCCCAATGCTCCCTGCTTTCACGTTCAGTGTATCTTGTGACGTTTCCAGAAGAATAGCATCGACCCCTGCTTCACATAAAGCTAAAGCTTGTTCGTAGTAACTATCTTCCAATTGGTCGAACGTAACGCCACCTGTTACTGATAAGGTTTTGGTTGTTGGCCCCATAGCCCCTACGACATATCGCGGCCATTCCGGCGTTGAATATTTGTTCGCTGCCTCGATCGCCAACTTGGCTGCAGCGAGATTCAACTCGCGATGACGGTCTTGCAGATCATATTCGGCAAGAACTACACTTGTCGTTCCGAACGTGTTCGTTTCTATCATATCCGCGCCTGCGGCGAAATAAGCCTCATGAATCTTACGAATCACATCCGGGCGTGTTACGCATAGAATTTCATTACAGCCGTCTAAATCATCGCCGCCGAAATCTTCAGCTGTTAAATTCTCTTGCTGAATCATGGTACCCATGGCGCCATCGAGGATCATGATCTTTTTCTTTAGCTGCTCTTGAATCGGTGGTTTAGACATGAAATGACTCCCTTTCAACTTATCCTGAAGCGATAAATAATAAATAATCGACAAATTATGTTAAGATTTAGTGTAACAGAATACGGCTTCTATGAAAAGATTTTGAATTATCATAAAAACCTATAGGTTTTATCGGGTAAACTTATGATCATGCATCGACAGCGCACATCATTTCCACTATAATACAAGTATATTTACTAAGAAAGAGGGATGCTGCATGGCACAAATTAGAATTCGCAATACCAACGAACGAATCGAAGGCGAAGAGCAAGTCAAAGCCTTCTTGGATAGCCAAGAAGTTGTATATGAACATTGGGATGCGAACAAGCTTCCTGAAGCGCTGCGCGAGAAATTCGTACTGAATGATGAAGAGAAAGCTCAAATCATCAGCACGTATGAGCCGGAAATCCGTGATTTAGCGGCAAGACGCGGTTACGAAATCTGGGATGTTATCTCCCTTTCCGATGCAACACCGAATATCGAAGAACTGCTTAAGAAATTTGAGCAAGTTCACACACACACAGAAGATGAGATTCGCGCTATCGTTTCAGGTAAAGGGATCTTCATCATTAAATCCGAAGAAATCGGCTATTACGATGTTGAACTTGAGCCAGGGGATGTCATCTCGGTTCCTGAGAACACCAACCACTTCTTTACACTTATGGATAATCGTCAAATCGTTGCCGTACGTCTTTTCATCGAGAAAGATGGATGGGTCGCTTATAACGTGGAAGATCCTGCTTTTATCAAAGCCTAATACCTTATTTAGAAGAAAGCCCAACAGCGCAGGACTCACTGTCCAAAACGCCGTTGGGCTTTTTGTTATGCTCTATTAAGCATTAGCGATAATCGGTAAAACTTCTTCTAAGCGCGATACCTCATTCGCAGGAACAATCTCATCTCCACTTTGTAGTCCATGATGGTTGATCCAAATATTGCGCATGCCTACACGTCCGGAACCAAGGATATCCGTCGTCAGCTTATCACCGATCATGATCCCTTCTTCTGCATGAATCCCCAGAAGTTCCAGCGCATGGTGGAATATAGAAACATCGGGTTTACCCACTCCAAATTCCCCGGAAATGACAATATGATCGAAATAGGACGTAATCGCTGGCACGTCAGCTAATTTTTCTTTTTGAAGATCAGGCGATCCGTTTGTTAGGAGCAGCAGCTTGTAGTTACCCTTCAATGCGTCAAGTACACGGAACGTTTCTTCATAAACGTACGGGCGCTTGCGGCGTTCAGCAGGAAAAAGCTCGCCGAGCTTGTACCCCAGCTCTGCATCTTCTACTCCTAACGCGCGAAGCCCGCGAGTCCACGCTTCCGTGCGATAACCTGGTGCTAATGCTTGCAGCTTGCGGAAATTTTCATTTTCACCTTGTGTAAAATTAGCCCAAAGCCCTTCAAACGGATTAATGCCAATCATCTTGGTGAATGGAAAAGGTTCATAGGATTCGTATAAAGCACGGGCTTCTTTACGAACAGCAGCTTCCAATTCTTCCGGATTCACTGCCGCGTGTTTCGCCGCCTCCGAGCAAGTTGCTTCAAAAGCTTCTTGTACACTGCGGTCATCCCACAAGAGCGTATCATCTAAATCAAAAAGTACAGCCTTCAACGTCATCATTCATTTCCCCTTTGAATGTTGTTTCTATGTGAAAAAGCAACTACTCTTCGTCCGTGAACTTGATGGAATCAAGTTGAACTTTAAGATTGCCTCGGAAAGCCTCAATATATTTTTTTCTCAGTTCATTTCGTTCATCGATTTCCGCATCCGATAAGCCAACGGTTTTCGCTTTACGAGCAAGCTCATTAATGCGCTCGATGTTTTTTTCCATACTGTCACTCATAGTGATCCTCCAGTTCAAAAATTCAATATGACTATTACTTTGCCATCCCTCTAGTGGAATGTCAAGAAAACAACTAAAAGAGGCATAGGAATAATTCCTAGCCTCTATTCGTCTATTTCCATTCCATAGGATAGTAATGATTAAGGGAGCAATAAAACCTGTCCTTCTTTCAAGGAGCTCGTAGTTAAATGATTTTTTGTCTTAATCTCATCTATATAGGAACGAATGTTCTCTCCATCTTTCTTATGAGCAGTCGCAATACCCCAGAGCGTGTCCCCCTCTTGAATGACAACTTGCTCCTGAACAACTTTCTTAGTTTCAGCGTGATTAGATATACTGCCCGTCGGTGAAGACGCCGCCGCATAAGCTTGTACCATGGCACCGAATGAGAAGACAGTCCCCAGAATTAATGCAATAAAAAGAAATCGAATGATTGTTTTCGTATTACGTGATTTGGTTGCAATCCCTTTGGACGCGGCAGTTGATCTATGAGGTGTGCGTGAATTGGTAGTGTGTGAGTAGGCCATATACATGAATAATCATCCCCCAAACATTTGTTCTGTTTTTAGAATAACACGAACACATGTTTGAGTCAACGATTTATTCGAACTTATGTTTGTACGAACTCGGGTTCTATGTTATACTTTGGGTAATGATTCCCAGTATTGGAGTGATAACTATTGAGTAAGATTTCGCAGCGTCAACAAGCTATTTTAGAATACATTAAGAACGAAGTGAAAGATAAGGGTTACCCGCCTTCCGTACGCGAAATCGGCGAGGCTGTCGGACTAGCCTCCAGTTCAACCGTACACGGGCATTTGGAGCGTCTTGAGAAGAAAGGTTTGATTCGTCGCGATCCAACCAAACCTCGCGCTATCGAGATTCTTGGCTTAGACGGCGCCGAGACTCATTTCGCTGTTTCCGTTGCACGCGTACCGCTCGTAGGTAAAGTTACCGCCGGGGTACCGATTACGGCGACAGAGAACATCGAAGACTACTTCCCTCTTCCAGTCAGCATGGTCGGAGACAACAATGTGTTTATGCTTAGCGTCCTGGGAGACAGTATGATCGAAGCCGGTATACATAACGGCGATTATGTTATCGTCAAGCAGCAGCAAACAGCGAACAACGGTGACATCGTAGTCGCGATGACGGAAGACGACGAAGCGACAGTCAAACGTTTTTACAAAGAGAAGGATCATATCCGCCTTCAACCGGAAAACTCTGCTTTGAAGCCGATTCTGCTCAAGAATGTTACGATTCTAGGCCGTGTCATCGGATTATTCCGCGATATGTAAGACTAAAAAGGACCGTCAGGTGAATCATCCTGACGGTCCTTTTAGGTGCGCGCGAATCCAGCTAAGGGTCCACGAAAAGGATAAGGGAACTTAAGTACTCTATTTGGAGAGAAATAGCCATTGTAATCTCGAAAAGGAACTACAGAACTTTATTTGACGTCCAACAATCGTTTTACAAGTGAAATCAACAGATTAGCGAATGAACTGCTGTTCCCCCCCACTAGTGGATGAGGTGCTTTTTCAAACATATAAGGGACTATAGTTCCCCTATAAAATCAAAAAAACCGAAGGACAAACCATCCCTCGGTTTTATTACTAATTCAAAGGCTTAAAATGCAAGCGCCCAATTCCCCTGACGGAAAATTGGCTCCAGACTGCCATCCTGAAGCACACCGTCAATCTCAAGATCAGACGTCCCGATCATGAAATCCACGTGGATCAAGCTAGTGTTTCCGCCTCTTACTTTCAGCTCCTCGTTGGATAAAGAAGCCCCATCCTTCATATTGATTGGATAGCAGCTGCCCAAAGCAAGATGGCAGGAGGCATTTTCATCAATCCCTGTATTGTAAAAAATCCGTTTTAGATTGGATATCGGCGAATCATAGGGAACAAGCGCGACTTCGCCTAAATAACGAGCGCCTTCGTCCATTTCCAATAATCTAGTCAAATGCTCATGGCCGACCTCTGCCTTATAATCTACGACCTTCCCGTCTTCGAACCTGAACGAAAACTTATCAACCAATGCGCCATTCACATTCAGCGGCATGGTACTTGTTACCGTCCCGTTAACGCCAGTCCGTTTGGGCATCGTAAATACTTCTTCCGTCGGCATATTCGCAACAAAGCGAATCCCTCTTGCGTTCGCTTTATCCCCGCCAAGCCAAATGTGGCCAACTGGCAGCTCTACGCGCAAATCAGTCCCTGCAGCCCGATATTGCAGCGCTGCATATTGCTTATCGTTCAGCACCTTGCGAACGCGCTTCAACTGCTCAATATGTGCTCGCCATGCGCTAACCGGATCATTTTCATATACGCGATTGAAACGGAAAATTGCATCCCACATCGCATCCATCCGCTCTTCTTCAGGAAGATCCGCATACACTTTGGAAGCCCAAGCAGTAGTAGGAGCTTTAATCAAGCACCAGCTGAACGTGCTCGTTCTTACATATTTTTGATACTTAGAACGTGCTGTCGCCATCGCCTTTGAAGCTCTGGAAATCACACCAGGGTCAATGCCGGCGTACAAATCTGGATCTGGCACCTTAATATTCAGAAGTGCGCCGCCATTCTCAACAAAACGCTCCAACATATCCGTGTACCACACCGGGTAGTAGTCGAGTGCATCATCATGAGCCGTCTCTAAGCGCGCACGCGTCAGGAAATCATCTTGCCAATTCACCTGCACATAGTTCGCACCAGCCTCATAAGCTTTCTTAACAATTAGCCGCGTCAAGTCCAAGCATTCCATTGGCGACTCAATCATTAGATCTTGACCTTTGGTCAAATTAACGCCAATTTTTACCACTAGTTCTGCATATTTCTCTAAGTTGACTAAAAAATTATCCATGAGTTCCTGCTCCTTCGCATGAAAAAGCCCATCAGTTCAGGACGTGCCTGAATCATGACGGGCTATCTTATCTAATTTTCAAACGTTGCTGATGGTCTTAGTATAGGGACAGATATTGATCTCTTTCCCATTGGTGAACCTGTGTGCGGTACATATCCCATTCGATTTCTTTGAGCTCATAGAAATGTGCTAAAGCATGCTCGCCTAGTGTATCACAGATCACATCATCACGCAGCAGCTCGTCCAAAGCTTGTTTCAAGTTGAGTGGCAAGCTTGGGATGCCTTGGCTTTCTCTCTCTTCTTCCGTCATCACATAAATGTTGCGATCCGTTGGAGGAGGCAGCTGCATTTTGTTTTTGATGCCGTCCAGACCAGCTGCAAGCATAACAGCAAGCGCCAAATATGGGTTCGCCGCTGGATCCGGATTACGAACTTCAACGCGCGTGCTTAAGCCGCGGGAAGCCGGGATACGAATCATCGGACTGCGGTTGCTCGCAGACCATGCGACGTAACAAGGTGCTTCGTAGCCAGGTACGAGACGTTTATAGGAATTAACAGTCGGATTCGTAATCGCTGCAAAGGAACGGGCATGGCGAAGCACACCTGCCATATAATGTCTTGCAACATTACTTAAACCTAACTTGTCGGACTCATCGTAAAATGCGTTGGTTTCACCTTTGAATAACGATTGGTGACAGTGCATGCCTGAACCGTTCATGCCGAACAATGGCTTAGGCATAAAGGAAGCATGCAGACCATGCTGTCTAGCAACCGTTTTAACAACGAGTTTAAACGTTTGAATTTGATCAGCCGCTTTAATTGCATCCGCATATTTAAAGTCGATTTCGTGCTGACCAGGAGCTACTTCATGGTGAGATGCTTCAATCTCAAAGCCCATTTCTTCCAGCGTTAGCACGATATCGCGACGGCAGTTTTCACCAAGATCCATCGGAGCCAAATCAAAGTATCCGCCTTGATCATTCAGTTCAGTCGTCGGATTGCCTTTTTCATCGGTTTTGAACAAGAAAAACTCTGGTTCTGGACCAACATTCATCGCTGTGTAGCCCATTTCTTCCGCTTGCTTCAGCGCTGTTTTCAAAATAGCACGAGGATCGCCAGGGAATGGACGCCCATCCGGCAAGTAGATATCGCAGATCAAGCGAGCCACTTTGCTTTCCGTTACCCAAGGGAAGATTACCCAAGTATCCAAATCCGGATACAGGTACATATCTGATTCTTCAATCCGCACATAACCTTCGATGGAAGAACCGTCAAACATCATTTTGTTGTCTAACGCTTTTTCAAGTTGGCTGAAAGGAATCTCAACGTTCTTGATGCTTCCCATCAAGTCCGTAAATTGCAAGCGAATGAACCGAACGTTCTGTTCTTTAGCAATGCGCAAAATATCTTCTTTCGTATAGTTGTTGTTGTAAGTCACGTTCATTCTCCTCTCATTTTACAAGCGCTTACGGAGTGTTATTTATAAAACCGGGAAAGCTGTCCTTGGATGAGGGAAACCTGATCCGGACGCTTGCCCCCGCCTATCAACTGCTGTTTAAGCATTTTGTGCAGTTGGGAGTCGGTTAGTTCCTTACGCTTAACTTCCGTATGCTCGTTCAAAATCGTAGCATCTTCCGAATCTTTATCGACGGGGATGAGCACCTGCTTGATCCCTGCGATGTTCACGCCTTTTTCAATCAAATCTTTAATTTCAAGTAGTCGTTCAACATCATTAAAGGAGTAGAGTCGTTGATTGCCGCCAGTTCTGGCTGGAATAATAAGCTCATGCTGCTCGTAATATCGAATTTGTCTTGCGGTTAGATCCGTCAGCTTCATGACGATCCCGATTGGGAATAACGCCATATTTCTACGTATTTCATCACTCATGCTAATCACTCCTGCAAAGTTAAGTAACTCTCCTATATTGTACCTAAGTAACAAAAACGTGTCAAGGAGTGTAAGGTTTGTTCACAGTCTTATTTTTCAAAGCAATCCCTTGTCTACCATATGTTGGATTGCCGTTAGCACCCCTAACTTACAATGTGAATAGGTAAGTCCTCCCTGCATGTACGCGATGAACGGCTCGCGAATCGGAGCATCGGCGGACAACTCCAGGCTGCCGCCCTGGATGAAGGTCCCGGCCGCCATAATGACGGGATGCTCATAGCCGGGCATATCCCACGGCTCAGGCACCACGTGCGAATCCACGGCAGCCGCTTTCTGGATGCCCTGCACGAACGTGATCAAATGATCCGCCGACGTGAAGCGGATCGCTTGGATTAAATCCGTCCGCTGCGCGTCCCAACGCGGATGGCTCTCGAAGCCCAGCTGTTCGAATACGGCACTTGCGAACACCGAGCCCTTAACCGCTTGCCCGACAAGATGCGGGGCAAGGAATAGCCCTTGAAACATGGCTCGCGTAGCGCCGAGCATGGCACCAACCTCGCCCCCAATGCCAGGGGCGGTCAATCGATAGGCGGCGAGGTCCACGAGATCCTGCCGCCCGGCTATGTAGCCGCCGGATGGGGCTATGCCGCCTCCGGGGTTTTTGATCAGTGAGCCAGCCATCAGATCGACGCCAACCTGTGTCGGCTCCTGCAGCTCGGTGAACTCCCCATAGCAATTATCGACGAAAACGATAAGATTAGGGTTTATTTCTTTGACGAACCGGACCATCTCTCCGATTTGTTCGATTGTGAACGACGCCCGCCACGAGTAGCCGCGCGAGCGTTGGATGCCGATCACCTTCGTGTTCGGCTGAATAGCAGCTGCGATAGCCGCCCAGTCGGGCGATCCGTCCTCCAGCAAGGCTACCTCGTCATAGCCTATCCCGAAGTCCTGCAGCGAGCCAGTGCCGTCGCCAGGCTTGCCAATCACCTTATGCAAGGTGTCATAGGGCTTCCCTGTGATGTAAAGTAGATGTTCGCCTGGCCGAAGCACACCGAACAATGCAGTCCCAATCGTGTGCGTTCCTGACACGAAATGCGGTCGAACCAGCGCTGCCTCTGCCCCGAAGCTATCCGCATACACAAGGTCGAGCACCTCTCTGCCGCGATCATTGTACCCATAGCCGGTAGATGAGGCGAAATGGTAATCACTTACTTTATGTTTCTGAAAAGCGCTGATCACTTTCCATTGATTCAGATCGATTGTTTTTTCAATGTGACGAAATGCGCTTTCGACTTGGCGTTCAGCACTTTCCATCAACGACATGACTTTATCCCCAAATTGCATGATTATTAAATCTCTCCCTCGCTGTCCTCTTGCTGCCCTTGCTTCGCTTGCTGGTCATATGCAACCAACTGATAAGCTACTTTTACATAATCGTCTTTATTTACACGGACTTTGAATACCATATCCTCGCCGTCCACATCCGTCTCAAGGACATCGCCGATTCGGTACATCAAAGAGATAACGTCTCCTTTATTGGCAGGAATACGAAACTCTTTGCTCTCCCCCATCAGCTTCTCTTGAATAGCAATCCGCAGACGTTCCAAATCCTCTTGATTGAAAGCGCTGATCTTCAGAAACTCTCCTTCAGTCGTCAGCATTTCACGCTCTTCCTGAGAACAAGCATCGATTTTGTTGAAAATCGTAAGCTGTTCCTTCTGATGAGCGCCAAGCTCCTGAAGCACCTCGCCTACGACGCGCATCTGTTCATTGCGCATATCTGTGGAGCTATCGACAACATGAAGAATGAGATCCGCTTCATTAGCCTCTTCCAAAGTAGCACGAAATGAAGCTACAAGATCATGCGGCAGGTTTTGAATAAATCCTACGGTATCTGTAAGAACGATCTCTTTGCCGCTTGGCAATTCCATCGTTCGCGATGTCGGGTCTAATGTAGCAAAAAGCTGATTCTCAATATAGACGTCTGCTTGCGTCAATTGTTTCAATAAGGTTGATTTGCCGGCATTCGTATAGCCGACCAGGGCAACCTGAAACACACCGGTCTTCTTCCTGCGCTCCCGATGCAGCGTACGATGTCGGACGACCTCTTCAAGCTGCGCCTTCAACTCGTCTATACGCCCCCGGATATGCCGGCGATCTGTCTCCAGCTTGGACTCTCCGGGCCCTCTCGTACCGATACCGCCACCCAGCCTGGAAAGGTTCTTCCCTTGGCCGGAGAGCCTAGGAAGCAAATAGCTGAGCTGTGCCAGCTCAACCTGGATAATGCCTTCACGCGTCTTCGCACGCTGCGCGAATATATCAAGAATAAGCTGTGTGCGATCAATGATTTTGACGTCGAGAGCCGCTTCCAAATTACGGACTTGAGCACCCGATAACTCTTGATCAAATATCGCCGTGTTGCCTCCCAACTCTTCCAGCATTGCCTTGAGTTCATCCACTTTCCCTTTACCGATGAACCATTTGCTATCCTTCGTCTCTTTGTTCTGCGTCATGGTTTCCAGAACCTGCACACCGGCGGTTTCAGCCAGTTTCACGAGCTCCTGCAGCGAATACTCGGCAATCGCTTCATTGCGCTTCTGCTTTTGTGTGACCAGACTTACAAGCACAGCACGGTCATCGATTTCTTTTTCAACCATATGTGAAGTTGTTTTCATAAGTAATTGTTCTCCTTTACCTTGCACTATCACGATTGAAATCCACTAAAATCGGCAGATTCCTTCATTATTGTGTAGGAAATGCTTGGGAAAGTCAATTTACTGTGAAGGAAAATTCAATTATAGCCATGATAATCAAAAAAACCGAAAGGCACGTGGCCTTCCGGTATCTTTCCACAAATGTTACGCAAATAAACTTTGGCCTAAGTAGGAACCTTTCGAAGGAACACCAGGAAGCACAGCGAAATAACCGCCGCCTGTCGTATCCGTATAAGCTAACATTTGATCGGGAAGCTTCGGATTCGTCAACCTTTTCTGAATCGATTCAAACTGTGTCTGAATGTTCCGATTGAAACATACGAACAACAAACCGGCGCTTAACCGTCCAACGCTGTCCAGGTTCTCCATGAAATTATAGCCTCTTCGCAAAATACGTTCACGTTCGGAATTCTCGCCTGTGCGCGGATTCGAAAGGCGAATGTGGGAATCCAGTGGTGTAAATTTGCCGTCGGCATCTCCTTGGAAATTAGGCTGATCCATTTCCTTTTGGCCATCCAGCGGTGCCCCTGAAACTTTCTGACGACCTATAATGTCCTCTTGAGCAACGTACGTTTGTTGATCCCATGTTTCAATTCGCATTTGAATGCGGCGCACGACCATGTAGGTGCCACCGGCAAACCAGGAGGCACCATCACCGCTGTCTGCCCAAACGTTATTTTTCATGAATGTATCATCATTCAAAGCCGGATTATTCGTGCCGTCCTTGAAACCGAACAGATTGCGCTTGGTTCCTTGCGATTTGACGCCTAACTGTCCGGTTTGCTGCCAGCGCAAATGGGCAACCCCACGTGCAGCCTTGGCTAAATTCCGAATAGCATGAAAACAAACCATGGGATCGTCCGAACAAGCCTGAATCAAGATATCGCCATGGGTTAATTGATCCTGCAAGGAGTCTTTATGAAAGATCGGCATCTCCGTTAAACCGGAAGGTTTACGTAAACGAAGTCCGAATCGATCAACCCCTTCCTTTTCGAAAAGAGAGGCACCTACTGCGAAAGTAATCGTCAATTTCCCTGTATCTAATCCTAGCTGCTCCCCTGTATCCGTTGGAGGAAATTTGGCTTCTTGAGGCTCGGCTGCCAGCGGTTTACCTGCCATAAGCGTAGCTGCCATTTCCGTCCAATGCTGCAGGAGCTCTTTAAGCTCCTGCACATTCTCAGTCGTAACATCGAAAGCCGCCACATTGGCAAAGTTCTGAGCAGGCGTCACGACACCCGTTTGATGAGTGCCGTAGAAAGAGATCGTTTCACTCTCAACATTGGCTTTGTTAACATTCGCCTCTGCCGCATTTGGAACCGCTCCTTGCGCTTTCCCCAGCAAATCACCGAGCACGATTCCCGCTGCTCCTGCCGCAGTCATCCCCAAAAAAGCTCTGCGATTCATTTTATCCGCCATTGCCGCTTCTCCTCTCCGCTCGTTTATTTACTTAACGTTCCCGGCATTTTCACCAGAGGCTCTGCCAAAGCTTCCAATTTATTTTTCAAATCCACTTGTTTGGCTTGATCAAGTTTTCCAAAATCGTTCCACGTTGGTCCAACTGGCGATAATGTGTTCATCGTATCTATGACAGCTGCCAAGCTTTTTGAAATTTTCTCATCTAAGGCAGCATCTTTCTTCTTCAGTTCACCTTTGACTAGATCATAAATCGCTTGGGCGCCTTCAACATTCGCCCGGATAACAGGCACAGTAGCCCCGCTCCAGCGTTCTTCTTCACCTGTAATTTTACTGGACTGCGCTTCCTCCATCAGTTCCCCGACACCAGCGATAAAGTCTGAAGGTTCGATTGTTGTAGCTGCGATTGCCTGCTGCATTTTCTTGCCGTCTTCCAGTAAGCGGGCAGAGAATGGTTCAGCATCTTTTACACTCTTTTTCACAAAAAGCAAGTGCTCAATTCGGTGATAGCCTGTAAATGCCGGATCTTTTTCGTTCTTGAAATCGTCCACACGAGCATCCATCACGCCGTCCAACTCACTGAATGTCTCAATGATCGGTTCAATTCTTTCATACGGCATACGCGACTGTCCATAAGCTTCCTGCGCTTTTTTCAAATCGCCGCTTTTCACTGCTGCATCAAGCTGTTCCAATAAGGTGACAAGTTGTTTCCCTTGATCTTGTACATATTTATTATAAGCTTTCGCTGCTTCTTGAAGCTCTTTGGAAGCCTCGATGACATCTTTATTGACAGCACCTTTATTCTCCGTAAAAGCTGTCGTTAACTCCGCCATAGCTGCTTTGGCGTTCGTGTTGAGTGCTGTTAATGTGGGATAATCCAACTTGTCTTGTTTCAAACCGGCTTCCAAAGGAATCAAAAATTTCTCCACTTTAAAATAAAGTTCCGGGAATTTAGGCTTTACTTCGTCCTCAAAGCTGGCCCATTGATCTTCCAATTGCGTTGACAGCTTCTTCGCATCTTTAATTTTATTGGCATCTAATTGGCCTTTTAGCTGATCAATGCTCGTTAGGAGCGCAGCGGAACCTTCTTTAAAAGGCACTTTCGTAACCTCCGCCGTTTCCGTTTTTCCGCAGCCTGCGAGTACTAGCGTTGTTGCTGCCGCTAAAATAATAAGTTTCTTTTTCATGAATGAGTGCCCCTTTTCGATTAAAAAATTATTTATAGACCGTACGATTTTTGTTTTGAATCAGTTTTAGGCGTTCCCAGATGACGGTAACCAATGCCGCTATGAGAAGAATAAATTGAGGAATCGCACTCTCTAATGTCGGATAAAGAGCAACGAAATCCCAACTAGGCAGCCAAGATGCCGTCGTGGCAGGCAGATAACCGGCTAGCTGCAGACCGTGGACGCCCATACCGGCAAACTTGAAGCACAGATAAAATACGAAAAAGCTGGAAACCAGGAAGAAAGGCCGCATCGGAATACGCAAGCCGACTTTTAAAATAAGGAATGCCACGATAATCAGAATGACTACACCAATGGCGATGCCGCTGACCAAAGAAGTCAATGAAATCGAGGATGCCATTCCGATCATGAAGAGAACCGTTTCCGTGCCTTCGCGGAATACTGCCAGAAAAGCCAACAAGCTTAATGAAACCAAGCTCCCTGTCGCTAGCGCTTTGACGCTCTGATCTCTTATGTATTTTTGCCAGTTCGAAATGCTTGACTTGCTGTGCAACCAATAACTCATATATAACAGCATAACCGCAGCGAAAATACCGGTACACCCTGCAATTAAAAAGTTGTTATTGCCAAAAGCGCTAGCTGAGAACAGCTGCTGAACGACGATGCCTAGAGCGATACTTACCAGTAGTCCGCCGAGCACCCCGTACCAAATCCATTGTTTTTTATCACTATGACCCGATTTATTTAGAAACCCGAGCAAGGCAATGACGACTAATAAAGCTTCAAGCCCTTCTCGCAGCAATATCGTCGTTGCATCCAGCATGGTGTATCTGGTTTTGGCAGCTAACGGATTCAGATCTGCATGCATACGTGCAATCGTTGCTGAAGCTTCATTGACTTGAGCAGGCGACGCAGACAGCTGTGCATAGGCTATGACCATGTCTCTTTCCATGGAAGTATAAACAGCGGAAGACTGTGTAAGAACAATCCCCTCTATCTGCAGCCAAGAATCTCGAAGCGTTTGAATACTGGCCGAAGCCCCTTCCACATCGTTCTCTTTTAACTGTCCGGCTGCTTTGTCCAAAAGTGCAACCAAATCAGCAACCGATACTTGGCCATCATCCTTAGAAGCTTGACCAAAAGCATCCAAATTCCCTTCGATAAAGTTCTTATTTAGCGTGTGAAGCTCTTTCAAGCCCGTTAGAAGCTTTTGCTCATCGATGGGCTGCTTTACCGTTTGAAAGGATACCTCACCCATCGCCTGCTCAATCTTCTGATAAGCCGCAAGCGAGCGTTCCTTCACGCCACCTTCATAAGACAACCAGTTCATTTGAAACGTATCGAACAGTTTGGAAGCCTCTTCCACCTTCCCGCTCTCTGCAGCTTGGATAGCACGCACAATACTCTCGTCTTCTTTCGCGAGGTCATCCTCTGCTTTAGCGAAAACGGAAAAGGGGACCGTTAAAAATAAGACCAATGCGATCCAGCTAGCAATAAACATTTTAGGCATGATAGCAAAAGCCCTCCTTGGCCAATCAATTACCAAGCCGGTTAAGACTGATAATCATTATCAAGATCTAATTACTCTGTCTATTTTACTCCGTTCTTTCAAACTGTCAATTCATTTCAACAAGAAAAAAAGCCATTTAACTTTAAAAAAGTTAAACAGCTTTCCAAATGTTCATTTAAATTTCATATCTTCGGGCCGTATCGACATTAATTCCGATTTGGAAGGGGCATTCACATATTGACTAAGCAGCCTCACCGCTTGATGCCTCATCGCTTTCTCCAGAATATTGCGAACATATCTTGCATTGCTAAAAGCGCGCCAAGTCGCTGCCTTCTCCTCCATCAAATGCTGTTTAAGTTTCATTACCGTTTGCGGCATAAGCACATATTCACGGTCTTTGGCCATAAGTTCCGTAATCTGAATTAATTGTTCAATGGGATAATCTTCAAAATCAATTTGAATCGGGAACCTGGAAGGCAGCCCGGGATTCGTAGCAAGGAATTGCTCCATCTCGTCGCTATAGCCGGCGAGAATCAGAATAAAATCATTTTTTTTATCCTCCATGCCTTTGACCAACGCGTCGATCGATTCCTTCCCGAAGTCTTTATCCCCTCCGCGCGCCAAGCTGTAGGCTTCATCGATGAACAGGATCCCGCCCATCGCTTTTTTCATCAATTCCCTCGTCTTCAGAGCTGTATGTCCAATGTATTCGCCTACGAGATCTGCCCGTTCCACTTCAATAAAGTGCCCCTTGCTTAACACACCCATTGCGTGAAACATGCGTCCCATCAGCCGGGCTACCGTCGTTTTCCCCGTTCCGGGACTCCCTTTGAAAATCATATGGTACACATGCGCATTGCTGATTAATCCAGCCTCTGCGCGGAATTGAGAAATTTGGAGCAGCGCATAGATTTCATGCACCAATTCTTTGACATTATCAAGACCTATCAATTGATTCAGCTCTTTAAAAATATCCGATAACGGACCCTCAAGCGGCGTCCTTTTTCCGGTTTGCTGCGGTTCTGTTTCGGTCTGCGGCGAAGCATGAAGCTGGTCGCCGGCGCTATCAACCGCTCGCCGCTGCTCTGGCTGCCGCAAGACGATGTTGATCTGTCTGGATGGCAAGCTCCGACCACTCATGAGGATCACCTCGTTTACAAGTTGGTTTCGATGGATGGTATCTATCCATCCTACGCTCATTCCTTGTTTTTTAGACCGATCATTAGAGCTTATACCCAGAGAAAAAGCCTCCGAACCAAGTCGGAAGCTTTTCTGCTTTATTTGCCATAAGTTTGCGTTAGCGTGTAATGCTCTACAACCGGGAAAGGATCATAGAAATGATGCAGCAGCTTCCGCCATTCCTGGTACTCTGCTGAGCCTCGAAAGCCTACGGTATGATCCTCAAGCGTCTCCCATTGCACCAAGAGCAGATATTTGTTCCCATCTTCGATACATGACTGCAGCTCATGCGATACATACCCTTTCATGGACGAAATAAGGGATGATGCTTCGCGAAATGCTGCTTCAAATTCTGTATTTTTCCCGGCAATCACAGGTAAAATGGCTACTTCCAGGATCATTGTCGATTCCTCCCAATTGATGAATGTTAGTACCCGAAGGCTTCGTCTTGAAAATGCGAAGTGTCTGCGTGAAGACGGATGTGCGGTTCGTTATCTACCATTTCAACTAAACTTAAACAAGTCGGATGAAAATATGGCGGATTCCATAGCTCAGCAAGCCCTCTCCGCTCAAAATAAGCCATAATGACTTTCAGCGTGACGGTGTGTGATACCAACGCAATCGTCTGCCCCTCGTGTGCTGCAAGCAATTGTTCAAGTGCCGGGGTCACCCTTTTCTGCAGATCCGAATAGGTTTCGCCACGCGCCGGACGATACGCTTCCGGATTACGCCAGAAGGCATGGAAATTATCGGGGTCCAATCGCTCAATTTCATCCGAGATGCGCCCCTCCCAGTCGCCTAAATTCATTTCCCGCCACTCATCTGAAGGTTGAATCGCCAGATTGCGATCCCCCTTGATAATCCGTGCAGTTTGCAGCGTTCGACCACTGGTGCTTGCGTACATAGCTTCAAAGGGAACATCTTTCAAAGCGTAGGACAACCATAAAGCTTGCTGCTCGCCTAAAGCAGACAGCGGTGAATCCATATGTCCCTGCATGCGTCGCTCTTCGTTCCAAAGCGTCTCCCCGTGCCGGATCAAATATAGTTTCGTCATTACTGAATCTTCCTCCCCCAAGATGAATCACAATTACTTAAGTTAACATGAGCAGAGCAACGAAAGAGTCAAGCTCCAAAGCGCCAAAGTACCGCCGCAATTCAACGCCTTCCAGCCGCTCTCGTACAGCCTTTTCTTCGTAACGGGAGCCGCGCAGCACTTCTTCCAGCTCAGCTACATCGCTAGCGCCGAAGAAATCGCCATAAATTTTGATATCTTGAATTTGGCCTTCTTCTATCGCTAACCGAACATCTAACTTCCCAACACCTTCGAAGCGCTTGGAATTTTGGATCGTACTCTTCGGCGACTTGCCATAGTTCCAGTCCCAGTTCCCGTAACGTTCTTCGGATATACTGCGAATTTGGCGCCAATCTTCTTCTGAAAGCTTGTACGTCGGCACTTGCGACGCCTCCATCCCGAATATAGAAGCTAGCAGTTTCAAACGGAATTCTTCAATTGTTAACGGAGCATCCAGAAATTCAGCGATGTTCGCAACTCGGCTGCGAATCGATTTAATCCCCTTGGATTGAATTTTATCCGGGCTAACCTTGAGCGCAGACACGACATTTTCGATCTCAGAGTTGAATAAAAGCGTGCCATGGCTGAACATCCGGCCTTTTGTAGCAAACTGCGCATTGCCTGAAATTTTACGTTCGCCGACCTGGATATCATTTCGTCCTGTTAAAGCCGCTTCTACCCCGAGTTTGCGAAGGGCTGCTACGACAGGCTCCGTAAACTTTTGAAAATTGTGAAAAGAATTCCCGTCATCTTTGGTAATGAAGCTAAAATTCAAATTGCCTAAATCATGGTACACAGCTCCGCCGCCGGATAGTCTGCGAACGACATGGAGGTTATGATCTTTTACATATTCCGGATTGATTTCTTCCAGCGTGTTTTGATTTTTGCCAATAATAATGGATGGTTCGTTCATATAAAAAAGCAGGTAACTGTCCTGATCCGGCAGATGCCTTAACGCATATTCCTCTATCGCCAAGTTGATCCGTGGATCTGTTATTCCTTCGTTATCTATAAATCGCATACATATGCTCCTTTAACTAGTTAGATAAATCGGACGTCATCGTTCGATTGAGAGTGGACATGCCCAAAGAACGATAGAAAGCGATGGCGCTCTCGTTAAATTCCCATACATAAAGCTCAAGAGAGGAAGCCCCCTGATCCCGCGCCCACGCTGCCGATGCTTGATAGAGCAATGTTCCAACGCCTTGCCGCTGGAAATCAGGAGACACCGCGAGTTCGTTCAAATAGGCGTAAGAGCGTGGCACCAGAGCCTCATAGGATGGGCTTTTTTTCATCTCCAGCATCGCTACACCGACCACTTGCCCGCTTGTCTCAGCGACCCATATGACCTTGTTCACTTGATCGGAAAAGCTGCGGTACCAGCCCATGGCAACGACGCGATCCAATCTTGCAAAATACTTAGGCAGAGCAGCCGCGTGCTCCTCTTGGCCGAAACGGATGATGGCGTTGACTACCTCATAATCTTCGGAACGCGCCCGTCGTATGATAAATTCCAAATCATTCACTCCTGTTGCCAGTTTGCCATAAACTTTCCGTTGTTTCATAGCTTACATCAATGGACTGTTTTTTTCCACTTTTCATATTGTATTTTTATACATTAATATGTATATTTATTAAAACACCTCGAAAGAATTGAAAGGAGTCTACGCTTAATGAACGATTCCATCACTTTTTACAACGAAATCGATACCATTGCATCCAACACTTGGCCTGCCGAAATAACTGCCTATATCGATAACTGGCAATTGCGAGCCACCCAAGGTGTCACGAAACGTGCCAATAGCGTGCTTGCCATCGGTGATTATCCGAAAACCGCCAATTGGCTGCCGCTTATCGAACAATTTTATGCTGACAAAGGCCTTCCTGCCATCTTTCATATTAGTGATGCATCGCCTCCTGGGCTTGACGAGAAGTTGGATGCACAAGGATATGCCTTTGAGCTTCCATGTCTCATGATGTTTGCTAACGCACAAGAAGCGGCCACATTCGCACAGGAGAAACTTTTGCTGAAACCCCCTTTGTCGATTACGACCGAATGGATCAGCCAAGTGGATGAGGAATGGTTGGATGCTTTTCTTGAGCTTGAACGTTACGACAAAACGCTCAAAGACTGCTACAAAGGGATATGTGACCGAATTTCCAAGACGAAAGGTTTTGTAAAATTAAAAAAAGAGGATCAAATTATCGCCGTCGCCACAGCTATCGTCGAAGGTGAATATGCCGGCTTTCTGAATGTGGTTGTAAGCGAGAAAGAGCGAGGCCAAGGTCTGAGTTACTATCTTCTGCACGCCCTCTCGTCTTGGAGTCTGGAGCATGGCGCAACCCAGCAATATTTGCAAGTTGTCGCTTCCAATACGACCGCTGTTTCGTTATATGAAAAACTTGGTTACCAAACCAAGTACCGCTATCATTACCGAATGAAGTATGATTTAGATCCCTTTGCATCATCCTAACTAAGAATTTGTTAAGGATATGAAAGGAGTCTAATTGCATGGCAACAGCTACTACGCCAAAACCTGTTTTTCCACCACAGCATCAAAATACACAACCTGGCATTGAGTCACAAATGAACCCGCGTCCTGAGTTTGACAACGCTGCTTACAAAGCAGCCGGCAAGCTGAAGGATAAAGTCGCATTAATTACCGGAGGCGACAGCGGAATAGGCCGGGCAGTTGCGGTAGCCTTTGCCAAAGAAGGCGCCGACGTCGTGCTCGTCTACCTCAATGAACACGGAGATGCGGAAGAAACGCAGCGGCATGTGGAAAAGGCAGGTCGTAAATGTCTCCATGTTGCAGGTGACGTTGGCGATGAGAACTTTTGCAAGAAAATTATCGAGCAAGCCGTTCAACAATTCGGAAAACTTGATATTCTTGTTAATAACGCCGCCGAGCAGCATCCGCAGCCAAGCATCGAGAATGTGACGTCCGAGCAACTCGAACGAACCTTTAGAACGAACATTTTTTCACAATTTTATTTAACCAAAGCGGCACTCCCCCATCTGAAATCAGGAAGCGCCATTATCAATACAGCTTCCATCACAGCTTATCATGGTCATGAGCAACTAATCGACTATTCCGCTACGAAAGGTGCGATTGTTACTTTTACACGCTCCCTTTCCTTGCAGCTGAACGCCAAGGGGATTCGCGTGAACGCCGTCGCGCCGGGTCCAATCTGGACACCGTTGATTCCGTCTACTTTCACGGAGCAGGAAGTCGCGACCTTCGGCTCAACGACGCCAATGAAGCGTGCGGGGCAGCCAAGTGAACTTGCTGCAAGCTACGTCTTCCTGGCCAGCGAGGATTCCTCCTATATGGCGGGTCAGGTGCTGCACGTCAATGGTGGAACAATTGTTAACGGGTAAAGAATACGAAGAACCGTCAGGGAAATCCACATCCTGACGGTTCTTTTCGGTTTAACGAGCAACTCAGCGGAAATGGAGTCCGCTCCACTTAGACGCCTACCTTGAGCAGCAGCTTGTCCCATATCCATTTCGTATAAGCAAGTGTTTCTCTAGCTTCATGATACGGCATGAACAGGACTTTGGAATCGATGGATGAAACGAGCGGCTCTTTCAATCCTACCGTTTCCGCAATATCAAGCGATCGCGAGCCATGATAAGAGTGCGTCACAATGATGGAGCTCACAAGGCCCTCCTCGTCCATAATTTGCTTGGAAAACAACAAATTCTCGTACGTACTTGTCGCCCGTGGTTCGATCAGAATGCTTTTGGCGGGCAGCCCCTTTTGGACTAAATAATTGCGCATACCCTCTGCTTCAGTCAGTTTAGAGCCATTATGATCCAAACCGCCGCTTACGATCAGTTGTTTGAACTTCCCTTGTTTATATAAGTTAACAGCTAAATCTAACCGTTCCTGAAGCCCAGGGCTTGGAATATCTTGACGCAGCGATGCTCCTAATACAATGCCGACGTCAACCTGCTTCGGCAAAACTTGGTCTGGAGCGACTTGCACCTTCCACTGTACGTAAATGATCCAAGCTACACCGAGAAGGAACAAAACGATAAATGTTCGGAATAAATAAGCTAGCCTTCTGCGAAATTTTGACTTTGGACCCGCTTTTGATGATGGTTTCGCAGCTTTGCGCGGTTTTGGGGAAACCGTTCGTTGCTTATGGTTCATATTTGATTTGGCTGTCATCCAGGTGCTCCTTATCCAGAAATGCGCTTACTTGCCGGAACAATGCAGCCGCATCATCGCTATGGCAAATGAGGTGGTTGGATCTCGGATGCCAATGGAGCTCGCGTTGTCCCTTCACTTTGCTATAAATGTAACGCGCACTTTGTGGATGAATCACTTGATCCTTCTCTGATTGTGCAATTAGCGTAGGAATGTTCACTTGACTCAGTTCGGGCTTTAATTTGTTAACTAGCCGCGCAAATTGCCAAGTGGCTCTCAGTGGTGTTGATTTGGCCTTGTCGAGCGAAATTTTCCGCTCATATTTCCACTCATCACGCATCACTTCCAGCATCCGCCCTGGACTTACATAAATGACTGCCGTATTTAATAAAATGAGTCTGCGAATCGGATATCTCACGGATAAATACGCTGCCAGCAAACCACCCATCGAGAAGCCTACCATGTCAAATTCGCCGTATTCTTGCGTCATTTTCTCCGCTTGCTCTTCGGCAGCCCTCACCCAATCTTCCCAGCGGGAAGTTTTCAGTTGGTTATTGGCATCCCCATTCCATGGGAGCTCCGGCACCTTACAAAGTTGACCGCGTTCACGCAAATGCCGAGCTAACGGCTCAACTTCATACGGCCCACCTGTAAATCCGTGGAACAATAAACAGGGTTGTTTCACCCGGCATCCCTCCCGTCAAACTTTCCATCGTAATGTCAGTACATTGTAATTTATTCTATTTTTCCTTAATCGTGATGGAATTGATCGTTACCTTTTCTTTCGGTTTGCTTGGCGTAGCTTCTCCGCCCTTTTCTACAGGAGTGTCAGCAATTTTGGCTATTGTTGCCATCCCCTCCTGCGTCACTTTCCCGAAAATGGTATAGTTAGGCATTTGGTTCAAATTCGCGCAATCATCACCTGAGCAGATGAAAAACTGGCTGCCATTCGTATTGGGACCGGAATTCGCCATTGCGACTGTACCAAGCTCGTATTTGTGCGTGGTTTTGAGCTCATCCGCAAACTTGTAGCCAGGTCCGCCCATGCCTGTTCCTTGCGGATCCCCTGTTTGAATCATAAATGATTTGATAATACGGTGAAACGTCACATTATTGTAGAAGCCCTCTTTGGATAAAAACACGAAATTGTTAACCGTTTTGGGAGCTTCCTTCGCATAAAGGTCAATCGTGAACGAGCCTTTCGACGTCGTCACTTCCGCTTGATAATTTTTATTTGTATCAATCGTCATATCCGGAGCTTTGCTCCATTGCTTTGCCGCTGCAGTAGCCGCTGGTGAGGCAGAAGCAGAAGTAGCCGGCGCTGTGGCGCCGCTTTTTGGCGTCGCTGTACCGCCAGCAGTTTCCGCTGGTTTGTTGCCGCAGGCCGAAGCAAGCATCGTAAGTGCGATCAATGTGAGTGGTAATAGTTTCGCTGGTTTAAGCAAGTTCATTGTAAATTCCTCCGTCTAGTGGTGGGTTTCAAATAACTGCATTACGGCGTTTTGGGAACAATGACTTGTTCCCCATCCGGCTTGCCATCCTTAGGTTTATCCGGAGTTCCATTCCCCGGTTTGGTTGGTGGCGTAGGTGTCGGACTTGGTCCATTGCTTGAGTTCGGACTTGAACTCGGAGTTGGACTTGGACTCGGGCTTCCACCTGGCTTGACCGTGTTACCCGGCGTTGGCGTAGGTGTAGGCTTCGTTCCCGGTGATTGCGTTGGATTTGTTGGGTCCATCCCATTACCTGGTGAAGGCGTAGGTGACACTCCCGGTGATGTAGACGGCTTCGTTCCGTCCGGAAGCGTGTCATCCTTAGGAACTTCCACAGAAGCCACGTTCGATCTAGCGCCTTCGACATTCGTATCTGCACTGAAAGGAACAACATAATACTGATACGTTTCCCCGCTGAATACTGAGGAGTCATTCACGATTGGCGTAGGTGATTGGATCAGAAGTTTAGCATCCGTCTCCTTGGAACCCTTACGGTACACATTATAACTCGTCTTCTCGCCAACCGGTGTCCATGTTAGTTTAACAGATTTCTTATCAATCTCATAAACAGCCGCTAGATCGGTAACTCCAGTAGGCGTCTCCGTTGGTGTCGGCACATTCGCCGGCTTAACGAAATTGGTGATAGGAACGCCGTCCAGCGACTTGGACATGATCTCTTTGAAAATTGCCGCCGTGCCTCCGCTTCCGACCGTCACGTAATGCTTCGAATCTACCTTATCGAAGCCTTCCCACACAGCCGCCGTCCATTCCGGCGTATAGCCAACGAACCAGACATCACGATCATACTGCTCGATGCCTTTAATATCCAAACCGGTTGACCCTGTTTTACCTGCGACAGGACGATTGAATTTCGCTTTCGTACCTGTGCCGCCCGTTTCGACAACTCCTTGAAGAAGAAGGGTCATATAATAAGCCGTTTTCGGCTGAATCACTTGTTTCTTCTCCGCTTTATAAGCAGCGATTTCCTTCCCTTGAGCATCCGTTATGCGAAGAATCGCATGTGTTTTGTTCAGTGATCCCTGGTTCGCGAAGGCTGAATAAGCTGTTGCCATTTGCAGTGGAGAAACTCCATCCGTAAGACCTCCAAGGGCGATAGCCAAGTTTCTGTCTTTCGCCGGATTCAGCTGAATGCCCAGGTTTTTAGCAAAAGTGATACCTGCATTTACGCCCATTTTTTCTAAAAGCCAGACTGGAGCTAAGTTATATGACTTTTTCACGGCTTCAAGCATCGTAACTTGACCATGCGTTACACGGTCATAGTTGCGTGGCGAATACGTCCCATTCCCGAATGAAGTTTGAGAATCATCCAAGATGGAATATGGCGTATAATCCCCACTTTCTAGGGCAGGTCCATATGCAGCGATTGGTTTAAAAGAAGAACCCGGCTGCCTTTTGGAATAAATACGGCTGAATCCACGCGATTTGTAATCACGGCCGCCAATCATCGCCATCAAACCGCCTGTTTTGTTGTCTACAATAACCATGGCGCTTTGAATTTTCTGCCCATCCGTAGCATCCTTCTGGAAAAAGCTCGGATTCGCGTAGGTTGTCTCCATGGTTTGCTGCGCCTTCGTATTCATCGTTGTGTAGATGCGGTAACCCTTCGTCAACAATTCATCTTCATCAATATCGTACATATCTTCCGCTTCATTCATCACATAATCCACGTAGCTGGCGTAATCTTTGGTGCTCGTAGCGGCCGCCGCAGGAGGTGTATAGTCCACAGCTGCTGCTTTCGCACGTTCAGCTTCTGTTATATAACCTTGATCCGCCATCAATTTGAGCACGACACCCCTTCGCTCTTTAGACAGATCCGGATTCGCTAGCGGCGAGTATTTCGAAGGTGCCTTCGGCAAAGCGGCTAAGGTAGCCATTTCCCATATCTCCAAGTCATTCAAGTTGGATTTCCCAAAGTAAACCTTGGCTGCCGCTTTAATGCCATAAGCATTACTGCCAAAGAAAATGCGATTTAAATACCGCTCAAGAATTTCATCCTTGGTATACTTCTCATCCAAAGCAAACGCAATGGACATCTCAGTTCCTTTACGGAACGCTGTTTTCTCTGAGCTGAGGAACACGTTTTTGGCTAACTGCTGGGTAATGGTACTTCCGCCTTCAACAGCGCTCATATGAATAACGTCCTTAACCAGCGCTCGGCCAATTGCCCAGAAGTCTACACCGGAGTGCTGCTCAAAGCGGCGATCTTCCGTCGCAATAAATGCCTGCTTCAATCGTTCCGGAACATCTTTGATGTTCACACTCTCCCGGTTCTCGCCTTTATAAATCTTGGCGATTTCCTTAGGCTGTGCATCCTTGCCTTCTTCCTGCGCATAAATAAGGGTTGATTCCGTCGTCGTCTCGATTTTATCGATATTCGTTTCCAGAATCTTAAAGCCGTTCATAATAACGACAATATAAATAGCCATTGCACAAATAATTGCCAATATCGTTGCTATAATGGTACCTAAGATTAATTTGCGAAAATTAAACTTCTTCTTTTTAGGACCTTTTTTCTTGCCTTGTGGTTTCGTTTTGGTATTCGTTGTTGACTGTTTATTCGTAGGTCTCTCCAAATCCACCGACTCCCTCGTTGTACAATTCTTTATCTATTAACCAAGAAAAGAACAACCTTAAACAAGGTTGCTCCCACAAGTGTCTATTCGGTTAGACGGTTCAGTCCATTAAAAAGTTGCAAAACCAAACGAGTAAAGGAATATTATTCCGTTGTTTCCGTTGCAGCCATTAAAGAAACAGCGCGTTGCGGCGTGAACGTAGAAATGGCATGCTTGTACACCATTTGCTGACGGCCTTCGCTGTCAATGATAATCGTGAAATTGTCAAAAGCGCGGATAAGCCCTCTGATTTGGAACCCATTCGTAAGATAGACGGTTACGGGAATGCTTTCTTTGCGAAGTTGATTTAAAAAGTTGTCCTGAATGTTAATGGATCGGTTCATCAGTAGGTCCCCCTTAATGGAATGAAACTATCGCCTGACGGCGCTATTTTCTAGTGGTCATATTTGTTAATTATATTCAATTTTATGTACAAACTTTCCTGCTAGTATATCACTAATCTTTTCGAAATGGTCAGAAAAATTTGCCGGCTCCGTTACATCCACCCAGTTGATATCTTTCATATGCCGGAACCAGGACAGCTGCCTCTTGGCAAAACGGCGTGTATCTCGCTTGAGCAGCGTCACAGCCGCATCAAGAGTAAGCTCGCCCTCCAAATAGCTGACGATTTCTTTGTAGCCGAGTGCTTGCATAGAAATAGCCTGCTTCGGACAACCTGCGGACAAAATCGACTGCACCTCGCCCACAAGTCCCTCTTGCATCATCTCGTCGATGCGTTCTTCAATGCGCTTATAGAGAAGCGCACGGTCCATCGTCAGTCCAATGATACATAGTTCGTACGGGGATTCTTTTTTCTGGGCGGCCAAATGGGAAGTCATCGTCTCACCGGAGACATGATAGATTTCCATAGCCCGAATCACCCGTCTACGGTCATTTGCGTGCAGGCG
Source organism: Paenibacillus sp. FW101-FHT12H11 (assembly GCF_058790355.1). Lineage (NCBI taxonomy): Bacteria > Bacillati > Bacillota > Bacilli > Caryophanales > Paenibacillaceae > Paenibacillus > Paenibacillus sp. FW101-FHT12H11. The sequence goes on from NZ_JBYTCO010000002.1 coordinate 494,273, forward strand.
GTCTGCGCTTTCCGGATCAATTTCACGCAGTTTTAAGTGCAAGGCTTCGTCGCCATGCTCAATCGCGTAGGACTCCTGCTCGAGACGGAACGCTTCATCCATACTGACATCTGTAAATTGATAGTTATAACAGACGGACTCAATATATAGGCCTGTACCGCCAACGATAAATGGAAGCTTTCCACGCGAGTGGATATCAAGGATTAATGCTTTCACACGTTCTTGAAATTCCGCTGCCGAAAAAGGGTAGGAGGGATCATGAATATCGATCAAATGATGCGGAACAAGGAGCTGTTCAGCTTCGCTCGCTTTGGCTGTTCCAATATCCATCCCCCGGTAGACCTGCATGGAATCTCCGGAAATAATTTCGCACCCGAACTTCTGGGCAATTTCTAAACTAAGCTTGGTCTTGCCAACTGCCGTGGGACCAAGAAGCACGAGTAATTTCGGCTTGGCTGATGGGGCTAACACAGTCGAATCACTCCATACGTTGTTTTGGTCGTCGATCGTAATACATGCTCAAAACCAAGACGCGCAAACTCCTTGCTGTCCCTGTTTTCTTTGAGCACAATGCTTTTGCGTGCAACACGCTTGGCCTCTTCGATAGAATCCAGCGTGACGGCCTCATCGTTCGCATTCCTTCTAAGATGAGAAATCGCTTGAGATTCTTCGATGGGATTGCGAAACATCGGATCAAAGTATACAACATCCACACTTTTTGAACTTAATTGTTGCAAATAGGCAAGATGATGTTGCTTGATGACCGATATGCGCCTCATGGCCTCGTTAAGCTCCGCAACCTCTGATTCGTAGAGCGCTAAGCCCTCTTGAATCAACATGGCCGGAATGGCTTCGCTTTCTACGGCAGTAACGCTTCCTTGCGCGCCGACGGCGAAGGAGAACACGATCGAATCTGACGCTAAACCTGCTGTACAATCCACAATAACATCGCCGCTTGCCGCACCTGAGGCTTCAACCAATAGATCTGTTTCACCTCTAAGCATACGCTTCACGCGAACGAGTGCCATACTGGGATGGAAAAAAGCTGCAGGATGGTCATCTTCATAGTACCTGATCTCTTCCCTGGTCACAAGCAGAAGGGCAGAATCCTTATTATTTTTCCTAAGATGTTCCAAAGAATACTTCCTTCGGGGGACGAATCGGCCGCCATAAGCCTCAGCCAATCGTCCTGCTTTGCTTACTATCTCAACCGAAGGATCAAAAGATGTCGTAACAATCACGGGGTTACATCACTCGCTTAAACATTTTTTCCAGTTCATAGGTCGTAAAACTAACAACAATAGGTCGTCCGTGCGGACATGTATACGGATTTCGGCAGCCCGCAAGACGATCAATAAGGGTCTCCATCTCTAAGACACTCAGCCCTTGATTCGCTTTAATGGAGGCTTTGCAGGAACACATAATCGCTGCTTTCTCCCTCAGTTTGGCAATATCAACCGCCTTCTTCTCGCTAAGCACCCATTCGCACATTTCTTCAACGATGCCTTTTTCTTCCCCTGACGGGAACCAATGAGGATGAGCGCGAACCAGGAACGTATTGCCGCCAAAAGCTTCCATAAACACGCCGGCTTGTTCAAAAAGAGACAATCGATCCGCGAGAATCCCAGCCTCCGAAGGCGTAAACTCCAGGGTTATCGGAACGAGCAGTTCTTGGCTTGCCTCAGCAGGATTGCCAAAACGCTCATAATAATATTCATAATTAATCCGCTCATGTGCAGCATGCTGATCAATTAAGTATAGGCCATCGCCATTTTGTGCAATTAAATAGGTGCCATGCATTTGGCCGATAGGCTCTAGACTTGGAAAAGCTGGCAGCTTCGGCTGTTCGCTCTCTTCATTCGAAGGCAGCAAATCCATGAAGGCTTCATTCGTGCGGCGCTGCTGCTGAATCGAAACTTGTCTTGGATTTGCGGCTGCCGGCGAGTACGAGCTGGCGGCCTGCGTTGATGAGGTCCTATTGGAATAGGACGGACTCGGGCTGGCTGTATGCCTCTGAATCTCCGCAGGAGGAGACCATGCTTTAGGTTCTGCCGTTCTTGCCGGCGGATCAAATACAGGCTTCTGCTGCTCAGGTTTGTAAGACGTCACGCTCTCTTTAATTTGAATCCGCGGAGCATCCGTTTCCACCGGAATGTCCATTGTTTTTGTAACGCCGGGATTCGGTGCTGCTAACGGTTCAATCGTTCGCGTGAGATCGAGCTGCTCCTGAATATAGGCGCCCTTCGGGGCTGACGGCTTGCTTCCCGTAGGAATCAGTACCTGACGGCCGAATAAGCGTTTGACCTCCGCTTCGATTAGAGCGGTCAACTCCGCTTCTTTGCTGAAGCGGACCTCAAGCTTGGATGGATGCACGTTCACATCCACCAGAGCAGGGTCCATCCCGATTTGCAGCACGGCAACCGGGAAGCGGTTGATCGGCAGCAGGGTATGATACCCCTGCAGCAGCGCTTGATTCAGCGCGAAATTGCGGACGTATCGGCCATTCACAATGGTCGATATGCCGCCGCGATTCGCGCGCGTCATTTCGGGCTTCGCAACGAAGCCCGTGATGGTGTAATCCAAGCTATCCACTTGGAGTGGAAGCATTTGCTTGCCTATGGCTGTGCCGTATATGCCGGCGATCACTTGAAGCAAATCGCCGTTGCCCAGCGTTTGCAGCAGCATATTGCCATTGTGCTTAAGCGAAAAGGCAATGCCGGGGTGAGCTAGCGCTAACCGGTACATATAGTCCGAAATATGGCCTAGCTCGGTTTGGATCGTTTTCATATATTTGAGGCGTGCAGGCGTGTTATAAAATAAATCTCTTACCGTCACTTCGGTCCCGCGCGAAGCGGCTGTTTCTTCAACCGTCCGAATGGTCCCGCCTTCGATGGAGATTTTCCGCCCTAAACCATCATTGGTAGAGCTCGTCACACACTCCAGTCGGGAGACCGACGCGATACTTGGCAATGCCTCGCCGCGGAAACCCAATGTGCGAATCGAAAACAAATCTTTGCTTGTCGCAATTTTACTCGTCGCGTGCCGCTGAAAGGCTAATTCACAGTCTTCGAGCGCCATACCGGTCCCGTTATCGGACACGCGAATCAACTGCAGCCCACCTTCTTCGATGGTTACATCAATCCGTGTGCTCTCTGCATCGACCGAGTTCTCAACAAGCTCTTTAACGACGGAAGAAGGGCGTTCCACCACTTCCCCTGCGGCAATCTGGTTCGCGATATGTTCGCTTAAAAGCTGGATTTTACCCATAATACCTTAGTTCCCCTTTACAGCTCGGATGGAAACATGATCTCCTTGCTCTTTCACTTGCAGTTGCGGGAAATATTGCGCGAACAGGTCAACATTCACATAGCTTGTGCCATTTTCGATGATAAGCTTGTCATCCTCAACCGGAATGGCCTGAGTCCCTTTGCTGTCGGAAATATCGACGGTATGGTTCGCTTCATTCCAAGTAATGGTCGCCCCGACTAAGGCTGCCAATCCGCGAGAAGTCGCAAACAATTTGCCATTTTCATGGAAGTTTCCAAAACCGCTGCTAACTTCAACTCCATTGAACGTCACCAAATGATTGGAGATATCAACTTGAACATCAGGGATGCCTGCTGTGTGCAAGGCTGTAATGAATTGAGCGGCTGGTCCATCTACCTTCACATCTGGCGTAATGCCGACTTTGTTCACTTTCCGTTTGTTCGGTGTCAGATACTCTTCAATCGTCACTTTCAATGCACTGTCGTTATCTAGCTGATACAACTGCTGTACGCTTCCTTTGCCATAAGTTTGCATGCCGATTACTTTCGCAACATTATAATCCTGTAAAGCGCCTGAAAGCACTTCCGATGCGCTGGCACTGTTCTCATTGGCTAAAATATAAACCGGAATCGACAGCTCGCTTCCGCCTTGAATCAATACGGGATCATCCACGCCATTGCGGTCTCTCGTATGAATGAGCACGCCGTCTTTCACGAAATGCTTCGCAATGTTCTGTGCGGTGTCCACAAGGCCTCCGGGGTTATTGCGCACATCCAGAATCAACGATTTCAAACCTTTGGCCTGAAGCGCGGCAAGCTGTGTATCAAAATCCTCATCCGCATCGCTGGAGAAATCTGTAATTTGGATGTAGCCTACCCCATTCGTAAAGCTGTGGCTGTACACTTCAGGGACGTTAACCCCTTTGCGCGTAAGCTCAACGGTCAATTCCTTCTCTCCGCGAGCCACCGTTATCTTTACTTTCGAGCCTTCCACACCGATGATTTTGTTGCGCACTTCATCGATGGACGTTGTCGAGGCAGGCACACCATCTACCGCACGGATGTAGTCATCCCGCTGCAAACCGGCGATTTCGGCAGCTGAACCTGCAAAAATTTCCGTTAAATATACGCCTTTTTCGTCAATTCCAATGCGTGCACCCATACCAACATAATTATTTTCCAAAGAACTGGAGAACTGGCTAAACTCTTCTTGGCTAAAGAAAACGGTGTAAGGATCTTTCAATCCATCGATCATTTGTTTAATGCTTTGACCGGCTAATGCTTCCTCTGTTACCCCGCTCACATGCATTTTTCCGATAATTTCTCTGACTTGCATGGTTTGCAAATCTTCTTGGGCTAATGCGGCGCTAGCAGGCAATACGGCCATTAAAGCAGAGACGAGAGCTAAGGTTACCTTCATTTTTTTCAATCTAGGTTGATTTTTCATGTGCGTCTCTCCTTGGGTTTTATAAAATGAATAGATGAATGCCATCCGTTTTATTGCAGCTTTTGTTTCCATTCATAGACCAAATTCAGCGCCTGCAGTGGCGTCATATTGATTAAATCAATCCCTTTCAGCTGGTCAATCACCAGCTGAGACTTGGTGTCCGGCTTCTTCTTGCCGGACACAGCCGCTGCGCTGTCCTCCTCGAAGAGGGACAGCTGCTGAATCGGGGCGGGCGCAGGAACGGCGTCCGCCACGGCTGTTGCGGCGGCGACCTGGGCAGAGCCCGCCGCCCGCTCTTCAAAGCCATTCAGCAGCTCGTAGGAGCGCTGAATGATCGTATCCGGCAGCCCGGCGATTTCGGCACAATAAATGCCGTAACTCGTACTTGCTGCCCCAGGAATGAGCTTGCGCAGGAAGGTTACCTGCCTGCCGCTTTCCTTGACCGCCATGCAATGATTGCGCAGATGGCGGAGGCTTTCTTCCAGATGCGCAAGCTCATGGAAGTGGGTCGATACAAGCGTCTTGCAGCCGATACGGTCATGCAAGAACTCGATAACGGCCTGCGCAATCGCCATGCCTTCTCCTGTTGAAGTGCCGCGTCCGAGTTCATCAATGATAACAAGGCTCTTGCTTGTCGCTTTCTCCGTCATCACTTGGATGTCCATCATCTCGACCATGAACGTGCTCTGCCCGCCGATCAAGTCATCCGCCGCTCCGATTCTCGTGAAGATCCGGTCCGTAACCGGAATGCGCGCGGACCTTGCAGGAACGAAACAGCCGATCTGCGCCATCAGGCAGATGACGGCGACTTGCCGCATGTATGTACTTTTACCGGCCATGTTCGGGCCGGTAATGAGCAGGATGCGGCCTTGCTCATCTTCAAGGCGCGTATCGTTCGCGATGAACGAGCCGTCTTGGATAACCGCCTCTACGACAGGGTGGCGGCCTTCTTCTATCTGGAGATCGAAGCCTTCGCCGATCTCAGGCTTGCGGAAATGCTGCGCCGCGCTGACAGCGGCCAGCGATTGGTAGACGTCGGCGGTCGCGATCACCTCCGCCAGCTTCTGCAATCTGGAAATATGCTGGGAAATCCGGTCGCGAAGCTCCGTGAACAGCTCATATTCCAGATCAATCATTTTATCCTGCGCTTCCAGAATGAGCGCTTCTTTCTCTTTGAGCTCCGGCGTGACGTAGCGTTCCGCATTCGCCAGTGTTTGTTTGCGTTCATAGCGGCCTTCTTGAAGCGCCGACATGTTCGCTTTGGTCACCTCGATGAAGTAACCGAACACTTTGTTGTAGCCGATCTTAAGCGATTTAATGCCAGTCGCTTCGCGCTCCTGGCGCTCCAGCTCCGCAATCCACTGCTTCCCGTTGGTGCTGGCCTCACGCAGTTGATCCAGGTAAGGCTGGTAGCCTTCACGGATCATTCCGCCATCCCGAATGGATACCGGAGGCTCGTCAACAATGGCGTTAGAAATCCACGACATTACGTCGTCGCAGACATCCATATTCTCAACAAGCTTTCGCAAGGTTGCAGAACCAGATTGTGCGCAAACTTCCTGCAGCAAGGGCACTTGCTGCAAGGAATGCTTCAAAGCGACCATGTCCCGGGCATTCGCATTGCCATAGGAAATACGCGCTACAAGACGCTCCAAATCGTAGACTTCCTTCAACGCTTGCTTCACGTCATCACGTACGATGAGCTGATTGTAAAGCAAGTCAACAGCTTCCAGACGCTCTTCAATGCGCGAAACGCTCATGAGCGGCTTCTCGATCCAGCGGCGCAGCATCCGTGCGCCCATTGCCGTTACGGTTTTGTCGAGCAGCCAAAGCAAAGAGCCCTTTTTCGCGCGTTCGCGGACTGTTTCTACAAGTTCAAGATTTCTTCGTGTGAAAGGGTCCATCGTCATGAATTGATCAGGTTCATAGACCCTTATATGTTTCACGTGAGTAAGAGCGCGCTTCTGCGTTTCTTTCAAATAAGCCAGCAGTAAAGCCACACCGTTACGACTAAGTGACGATAAACCGGGAAGCGCGGAATCTTCTGCAAAATGCTCGTCCAACAGCTTCTCGTCCGACTGCGTCCACTCGGTTAATACTGTGCTCCGTCCCCAAGTGACACCGGACTCGCGAATTGTCGTTAATAAAGCCGCATCCGTAATAATCTCGGACGGGTTGTACACATTAAGCTCATCTACTACGAGCTCCCAAGATGGAGCCAGCTTCGTCGTATACAACTCGCCGGTTGAAATATCGCATGCCGTAAAGGCATATCCTGCTTCGCGGCTTACCAGAGAAACAATGTAATTGTTGCTGGATTCCCCTAACAGCTTGCTGTCCATGACCGTACCCGGTGTCACAATCCTCACAATTTCGCGGCGGACAACACCTTTGGCCTCAGCAGGATCTTCGACTTGTTCGCAAATCGCAACTTTGTAGCCTTTCTCGATCAAGCGAGACATATAATTCTCAGCCGAGTGATGAGGCACGCCGCACATCGGAATTTTCTCGTCTGCGCCGCCTTCTCTTCCGGTTAAGGTGATTTCCAGCTCACGGGAAGCGTTGATGGCATCTTCAAAAAACATTTCATAAAAATCCCCCAGACGAAAAAACAAAAATGCATCCGGGACCTGTGCCTTCACGGCCAAGTATTGCTGAATCATCGGCGTATATTGGGCCACCTTGCGTTCCTCCAACCAATCACGTTATTCATTAATCTACCACTATGAAACTACTATTTTTCCTTTTCATAGACAGGCAAAATATTAAAAAGCAGTAACCGCTAAAGGTCCATCGCCCGATTACAGCCTACCGGTTGGACAGGCACATTCGGATTTACGAACCTCTAGCGTTAGCCAATCTTCCATCATTTTATAGATAATCTATTATAACATGATTCCTTCTTCAATTGCTTCTTTACGGTTGTACGGAGCAATTTTCCAAGCTTTGCGAATGTCTTCTCTCTCATCCCAAGGTTTCATGGATAGGATTCGCTTACGGAAGCGGTCGAGAACGGCGGCGTGCACCTCATAACCCTTCAACTGCTCTAGATCCTGCCAAAGCTTGGCAACCACACTGTAAAGCCGCTGCTTATCTCCGCTATAATAAGCCGCTTGAATGTCTAGCTCCTGCAGCGGCTGCCTTGCAAGAAGCCAATAATTATCCGCTATAAGCGCAGCAAGCGCGAAAACCCCGCGCGTAATCAAAGGCGAATGCATCCAGCTCGGCAGCGTGCGGTACTCGAAGCCTCCGTGCGACTTTTTGCGGAAGTCGCCGAGAAAACCGTATCTGGGGCGACGTTGGACCGTCGTGTCGCCCTCGATCAAGATCAGAGGCAGCGCGAGGTAGTTATCGAGCGCGCGCAGAAGATGGGCATTCAGCCAGCAGCGGCTGAAGTGAATATGTCCGCCGAGGGGGTAGCCCCCCACCGGCATGCCGCCCGAGAGCCACGCCAGGCTCTCGTCAGGGATGGACCGCGCGGCGAGCTGCATCGTAGACAGCAGGTTCCTCGCCAGCTCGCGCGGGTCTGCGCTGGGCTGCGGTCGCAGCTCCGCCAGCGGCAGGATCAGGCGGTGCCCGCTGAGCACGATGGCATCGCAGCCGACATCGCCTTTCCGCGTCAGGAAGCGGTCGGCGAAGACGACTTCGCCTTGCGGGCTCAGGAGCAGGAACTCGGGATCGGTTCCGAGCATGACCCGCTCCTTGCGCAGCACTTCCTTAGATAGTGCGAGCTCATACCGGTCAATGGCCTGTGCGAATAACTGCGCCAGCTTGTCATTGAGCCTAGGTACCGGATCTACATCCAAAACGACGGTATGCCCGGAGGCCAGAACCCCGATTGTAACCAAACCATAATCCAAACCTAACGCATATATGGCTTTTACCGCCTCACGGCTTGCTCGGCGCACATGAAAGCTGGCTCGGTCCGGCAAGACTTCTATGTAGGCGGAGCTTGCGTTTGCTTGCCGCTGGTTAAACAGCGTTTTCTCAGGCAAGAGCAGCGTTTCTTTTTTCTCGTAAACAATTAGCGTTTGCAAGTGAAAGACAGCCACTTTATATTTGTGAGTAAACGTCGGCGGGGCATCTTTCATCAAACCGCGCTTCTTCAAAGACACTAAGGTCTTTAACCCATGCATGGCCAGCTGCTCATCGCGCTTAGCGCTTGCCTTCGCTCTCAGAATCGCGCGAATTGGCTGCAGCGCCTGCTTCTGTGGCCATTCATCATGAGCGGCTCCCCAATGAATGATGGTCCGTCCCTGCCAATCATCCGGAAGTTTCGTACCGCTCGGAATTTGAATAAGATCAGCCAGCTCCAGCGCTTCTTTCTCCTGTGCGTGCAGTAAAAAAGATTCCATCGAGATTGCCCCTTCTCGTGTAGCCCAAATATGTCTATAAAACAAAAAAGAGGGCAAATGCCCTCTGCCGAACCTGCTACGCCAGCATACACTGGCGTATAGGGTTCATTAATCCAGATCATCTTCAAGAAGTTCGGCATCGAGATCCTCGAAATCTCCATCGCCGCTATCATCGAAGTCCACATGTTTGTCATCGAAATCTCCCGGACCATACGGGCTCACAATGACAAACACTTTCGTTTCGGCAGTGAGCTCGACTTGGAACTCGCGCTCAACCCGAATCACTACGCTGTCGCCGCTTGTAGCGATACTGGCTTCCACACAGTTTGGCTCTTGCGTTGCGACAGCGGATACTTCAGCTGTCGTTGGCTTATGTTTTTTGTCCAGATAGCTTAGTCCGACGACTTCTACATAAGAAACGGTTTCTTTTGCTACGTCTGTTTTCGTGTTGCGATCGTAAGAATACCAGATGTTGATATCATAAGTACCAACTACCTCTACGCCCTCTCCAGATTGGATCGCCTCGAATTGGTTATTAATAATCCAAGCGCCCAATATACTGGTCGGAGAAAAGGGCGGAGTCACGGTATGACTTACATGTGAAAATTTGCGACCTTTACCGCAGACAGCTTTAGTAATGATCTCTCTGCTTTGCAAATCTTTATCTAATGACATCCTTTCAACCTCCTCCATACAATCATTCATTACAAGTGTATGCAGGACAGTAGTCTAGAGTGACAATTATTTTATATTATTTTTACTTCATAAAAATAGGGATATCTGTTAGAGTCAACCCGCCCCCGCGCGGTGTTTTTTTTGCTTTTTGGCAATCGATAAGTACATCTTCAGTTCTCTGTTTAGCAGAAGAATCGCGGATCGGACCTCGAATTCCTCGCGGCTTTCCGGCAGGCTCATCTGTTTATAACGGGCATCCAGCTCTTGCAATTCTTTCTCCGCTTCGCCTGTATAATAGTCTTCCTTCACAGATTGGCTAATATCTTCAAGAATCTTTGCGAGCAGTTCTCCTTGCGGCAAAGCCTGATATACCTGCGCGACCAGAACGAGCATCCGATTCACCGACTCCAGCTGCTCGCCCCTCATATAGAAATAAACCCGCCAGTAGGGTTCTCCTCCGAAAAGAAGCGTATTATCTAACGAGCGTTTGGCAAGCGCGGCACCCAGATCAATTTGTTCACTGACCTCCAGAAGCTCCTTTCCATCCCAAACGATGGAATTATCCCGCAGATGCTTGGCCATATTCATAAAAATGATTGAAAATAAGTCCTCTACTCTTCTTTTCTGGTCCGCCATTGCTTTATCCGCCTTTGGCATGTAAGCAATATTGATAAGTGTAGCAACGCCTAATCCGATAAGAAGTAAAATGATTTCGTTCCATATGGCTGCCCAGGTATCATCCTCATACGCATAAAGATGAAGCAAAACAACGGCTCCGGTCACGGCTCCCTCTGAAATCCGCATGCGATGCAGTACCGGGAATACGAACAGAATGAATAAAACGACGACCCAAATGTGAAAACCCAAGAACCTGAATAACAGGCAGCCCATCAGCAGTGCGAGCATAGAGGAAGCTATGCGGTGCAATGAACTTTCTATTCCTTTTTTCTTCGTTACTTCTATTCCGAGAATAGCTAACAGCCCTGCGGCGGCCGGCGTTTTGATCCCGAATAGATGAGCAAGATACATCGCTATCCCCACCGCAATGGCCGTTTTGAGCACGCGAAAGCCCATAGCGTTTCACCTCTTTACTGGTTGTACTATGGGCTCCATTATTTCATTTTGATTACAAAGTGGCAAGTATTACCGATGTTTTGTCAATCTTTTTTCTAAATTGGATACGATCTGGTACATGAAAGTCGCTACAATCGCAATAACGAACAACGTTGAGATAACCAAAGTAAAATTAAAAACTTGAAAGCCGTATATGATTAAATATCCGAGACCCATTTGAGAGACTAGAAATTCCCCTACAATGACACCGATCCACGCTAGGCCTACATTTACTTTCAAAGTCGAGACAATCGCAGGAAACGATGCGGGTAGAATAACTTTTTGGAATACTGTTCTCTTCGTACCCCCGAATAAGGACACTACTTTCACGTAATTCTGATCAACCTCTTTGAAGCTGCCATAAACAACTAGCGTAGTGATAATGACAGTAATCGAAAGGGTCGTCGCGATGATCGAAAGCAATCCTGGACCCAATCCAACGATAAAAAGAGGCCCTAACGCAACCTTCGGCATACTGTTCAAAACGACGATATAGGGGTCAAGCACCCTGGAAAGAAACGGTGACCACCAAATGACGACAGCCAGTGCAGTGCCGAATAATGTGCCCAGCACAAAACCTATGATTGTCTCGACAACCGTGACACCCACATGAGGAAGCAAGCTCCCGTCCAGCAACTTATCCCAGAGCAGCTTAAATACTTTCGTTGGGTAGCTGAACAGGAGCACATCAATCCATTTTAACCGGGCCGCGACTTCCCACAGAGCAAAAAACACAAGTAGAATGAGGAGTTGAACAAGCCTTACCTGCTTCGTTTCCTTCTTTTTCGATTGAGCAAAACGATTATGAACCTGTTTGCTAAGTGAATCTTCAGTTGCTATATGTTTAGCCGATTGGCGTTGATTTTCTATCATGCGTCATGCCCTCCAAACTCCTGCCAAATCAATCGAAAGAGTGCATGGAAACCTGGCAATTCTCTTGCTTCAAAAGGGACTGATGTGCGGATTTCATCTGGAATACGAAATTCTTGCCGTATCCGACCCGGGTTAGGATCCAGGACAATAATGCGGTCGCTCATCGCAATGGCCTCAGAAATGTCATGCGTTACAAGGAGCGCTGTTTTCTTCTTGGCTTGCAGCGTTTCCACCACCAAATCTTCCAGCTGAAGCTTCGTCTGGTAATCAAGTGCAGAGAACGGTTCATCCAACAGCAGCAGCTCGGGCTCGGTAGCAAGTGTGCGGACCAAAGCGACCCGTTGGCGCATCCCCCCGGAAAGCTGAGAAGGATAATAATCCTTGAAGCTGTACAGCCCCATCTCTTCCAGCAAGTGAAGCACGTTTTGCTTCTTCTCTTTGGTCAAAACACCTGCAATCTCTAATCCCATGCAGGCATTATCTTCAATCGTCCGCCAAGGGAACAGATAGTCCTGCTGCAGCATGTAACCGACCCTTGTCGATGGACCTTGCACCATGTTCCCAGCGACCGTCACAGTGCCCACGGTCGGCCGAATCAGGCCGGCAATGATCGACAAGAGAGTCGTCTTCCCACAGCCGCTTGGTCCGATGAGACTTACAAATTCGCCGCGCGCTACCGCAAAATCGATCCCCTGCACAGCAAGTGTCGCCCTCTCTTCGGTCACGTAGACTTGAGTTACATTTTGAACCGTCACAGCTGAATCCATGTTCGTACCCCCTCTCGCCTTTCATTGCCTTCCCACGTTCTTCTTAAGGTTTTACAGTCGATTTGGCTTTCTCAGCAAATGTGTTGTTCACCAGCGTTTTCCAAGCCACCTTTTCCTTCAACTCGCCTGCAGAAGTCATGACATCGAGCAAATTGTTCCATTCCTGCTCATCGACGATACCGTCTGTGGCAAACGAACCTTGCTCTTTGTAACGTTTAACAACACTTTTTACGATTTCAACATCGATATCTTTAAAATAAGGCAAAACGGCATTCGTGATTTCATCTACACTTTTCGCCGCAACCCATAGCTGTGCACGTTGGATCGCATTCGTGAACTTTTGAACCGTACCCGGATTTTGCTTGATAAAGCTTTGTTTGGTCATGAATACTGTGTATGGCAGGTGACCGCTCTCGACGCCAAAGGAAGCCAGCACGAATCCTTTTCCTTCTTTCTCAACAATCGATGCCTGCGGTTCAAACAACTGCACATATTCTCCGGTTCCCGACGAATAAGCCGAAGCGATGTTCGCAAAATCGATGTTTTGAATCAGCTGCAGATCTTTCTTAGGGTCGATGTTGTGCTTCTTAAGCGTGAACTCCCCGGCCATCTGTGGCATTCCGCCTTTTCTTTGGCCGAGAAATACAGAACCCTTGAGTGAATTCCAATCAAATTGATCCACTTTCTTGCGAGCCACGAGGAAAGTCCCGTCCGTTTGCGTTAATTGTGCAAAATTAATAACGGGATCATCTGAACCTTGCTGCGACACATAAATGGACGTTTCCGAGCCAACCAGCGCCACATCGATGGCATTAGAGAGCAAAGCCGTCATGGTTTTGTCGCCGCCAGGTGTTGTTGTAAGCTCTACATCAAGGCCTTCATCCTTGAAGAAGCCCTGTGACAGCGCCACATACTGTGGTGCATAAAATAATGATCGCGTTACTTCACCAATGCGAACCTTGGTTGTTTCCGTGCTTTTCGTTCCGCAAGCCGAAACGATGCTGCTGAGCAGCAAGACCACGGATAAAGCCACTCCCCATTTTTTCCGAATCTTCATACGACGTCCCTCCGCTAAAGTAGTAATCTATCCTATGCAGGAGCCCAGAAGACGGTTAATGGCAACTTTTGGCTAAATTGTTTGTTGCAGCACAAAAAAAGCAGCACCCCTAGACAGTTGTCACTGTCGAAGGATGCTGCACTTCTGCTTTTATATGCCGTAGACCGACTTATACTTTTCTTCCAAATACTGAACCAAATACTCGGGGTTCAACTCTTCGCCCGTTACTTGGCGAATAATTTCGTTTGGCGTCAGCAGTTTTCCATGCTTATATACTTTCTCTGTGAGCCATTCCTTAATCGGCGCCAGATTGCCTTCGGCAATCAGAGTTTCGAAAGCCGGCAGCTCTTTACGTAAAGTTTGCGTAAATTGTGCGGCATACATGTTGCCGAGCGCGTAGGATGGGAAGTAGCCGAACGCTCCGCCTGACCAGTGCACATCTTGCAGCACGCCTTCGCCATCATTTGCCGGAGTAACGCCCAAATACTCTTCATATTTGGCATTCCAGGCCGCAGGCAGATCCGCTACCGCGATGGTTCCGTTAAACAGCCCTTTTTCCAGCTCATAACGAATCATGATATGTAAGTTGTACGTCAGTTCATCCGCTTCAATACGGATTAGGGATGGTTCAATGTGGTTAATCGCCTTATAAAACGTATCGACATCCACTTGATCGATTTGCGGAGAGAACGTCGTTTGCAGTTCACCATAGTATCTGTCCCAGAACGCTTTGCTGCGGCCAATCACATTTTCCCAGAAACGGGACTGTGACTCGTGAATGCCCATGGAGGTTCCGGTGCACAGGTTCGTACCTACCAAATCGTCGGAAATGTTCTGCTCATACAGCGCATGTCCGCCTTCATGAATCGTTCCGAATAATGCGGAAGTGATATCGTTAGGTAAATAGCGCGTTGTAATCCGCACATCTCCTGGATTCAGCGCCGTCGCGAACGGATGCACCGTTTCGTCCAACCGGCCAGCTTCGAAATCGTACTGCATTTGCTTCAAAATCGAAAGTGAAAATTGTTTCTGTTTGCTGATCTCGAATTGTTGATCCAGGAAAGAGCGATCCGGCTGATTTGGAGACGCTTGGATACGCTGCAGCAAAGGAACTGCTTTTTCTCGCAAAGCCCCGAAGACCTCATCCAGCTTCTCAACTGTCATGCCAGGTTCATACATTTCAAGGAGCGTGTTATATTTATGTCCTTCATATCCCCATAGTTCAATAAACTCTTGGGTTGTCGCCACAATTTTCTCCAAATACGGCTGGAACGAATCCCAATCGGAATTGTGCTTGGCCTCTTCCCAAGCGGATTCAGCTTGCGATGTCAGCACGACATAGGCTTGATATTTCTCGGCAGGTATCTTTTTGGAGCGATCATATTCTTTTTTGCACTCTTCAACCATCTTTCTCGAAATGGCATCCAGTTGTTCAAGCTCAGAAGGCCGCGTGAAAAAAGCAACATATTCGCCCATTTCATCAGAAGTGGACATCCGGAATACTTCGGTGGAGAGCTCTCCGACTACTTCAGAGCGTGTTCCAATGCCCTTTTTCGGGGCACCAGTCCGCATATCCCAATAAATTAGGGCGATAGCTTCCTCGTACTGCTTCATTTTACGAACATAGGCTTTGAACGATTCTAGCTTGGCTGTGGCAGTTTGCACACTCATGCTTCAAAACTCCTCCCATCAATTTCTATTTTCATCATACTTCGTCCCTTCCACAGAATCAAATTTATTGAACTTGTGTTAAAATAATGACTAGCCATTATTTTTAATGCGAGTTCAATTCATTGTCAAACAACATTGTGAGGAGATAACATCCATGAAAATTACATTTACTGATTCAGCAATTGAGCGATTAACCCCATATATGGGCCAAGGTGACGCCCAATTGAAGCTTGTTTTTGATACTGAAGGATGCGGTTGTTCCGTTAACGGAGTGCCGACGCTCTGGCTGGTTTCTGAAGAAACTCAACAGGATTTAACTGCCGAAACCAATGCTTTTAAGCTGATCTATAACAGCAAGGATGAAATTTTTTATGAAGCTAATATGAAAATTGACTTTTCTGAAGGAAATAAATCCTATATACTGAAGAGTAATAATCAGATTTACAATGCGGGTATGAGCTTGGTCGACAAAAGATAAAGCTGCATGAACATATAAGCAGCACAATAACTTACCTGGAGGAGAAACCATGTCTTTGATTAGTGAAATTTTGAATTACAATGAACAATTTGTTGCAAAAGAGGAGTACAAAGAATTTCTGACTACGAAGTTTCCAGACAAAAAAATGGTTGTTCTAACATGTATGGATACGCGTTTAGTCGAACTATTGCCTAAGGCGATGAATTTGCACAACGGTGATGCCAAAATCATCAAAAATGCCGGAGCCATTGTCTCCCACCCATTTGGCAGTATTATGCGCAGTATCATTGTAGCTGTTTATGAGCTCGATGCAGATGAAGTATTCGTAATCGGCCATTACGATTGCGGGATGACGGGGCTGAATTCGGACAAGGTGATCGCAAGCGCCAAAAAACGCGGCATTTCCGACGATGTCATCACAACGCTCGGCCATTCCGGTATCGATTTGTCAAGCTGGTTGACAGGCTTTGACCATGCTCGAGAAGGGATCGAGAAAAGCGTAAATATTATTCGCAATCATCCGCTGCTTCCCAAAAACTTACCGGTTCACGGTTTGATTATTGACCCGCAAACGGGAAGATTAGATTTAATCAAAGATGGCTATCAGGATGTTGAATAAGCACGATATAAAACCTCACGGGAAACCGTGAGGTTTTTTGCTTTTCTATACGGACTCTTTAATAATCAGCTTCTCTCTTGCATCGGTCCGTGGCCTCACAGCCGGTACTTGCTCCGGGTACCCGATATGCAGCAAGCCTACAATTTTCTCTCCTGGCTTAACGCCTACCGCCTCGCGGAAGTTCGGACTGTGAATAAACGGGTTCGTTTTCCAAACAACGCCAATCCCCGCTTCCCATGCAGCCAGCTGAAAATTTTGTATCAAGCAGCAAACGCAGGCGAAATCTTCTTCCCACTGTTTCTGCCTTGGATCTTCGTTCATGACGACAACGAGATGGGCAGGGATTTGCATGAAATAGTCCAGTTTCTGCGCAGCGAGCCTTTCTTTCTCCTCCGCCGTGTAAGTGCGGATCATAGCTTCAGCAAGGGGCTTACGCGCCTCGCCTTTGTATAAAATGAACCTCCATGGCTCCCTTAGGCCATGTGTTGGCGCCCATACGGCTACATTAAGCAGCTCAGTTATAAGGTCCGTGTCGATGGGATCGCTTTTAAATGCGCGGACAGAACGTCTGTCTTTAATCAGTTCGCTGATTGCGCCTAATTTCTCATTTTGCATAGTATTCATCGTGCTTGTGCCTCCAATTTGGTTAGACTCTTGCTTCAACGTACAAATTGCCTCAACATACAAATATAAGTGCTATTCGGCTACGCAAATCAATACGCAAACGATCATGATAATCATTCTCATTTTCGCAAAAGGATATCTAACTGTCAATCTTTTTCATGCCATTCTCTTCCATTAGTTTGACTTGGAACTATGCCCTTCCTTCCACTCATCATCCATCACCATTACCTATCAACCTTCACCAAATTCGACTACAACAATATTCTATGTTGTACTCTGTGCAAGCATTTGGCTGCAATTGGGCCACAGAGTGCCTCTATATTGTATTTCTTACAGCGATTCAAGCACTAAATCACTTACAAGTCACCTATTCGCAACAAATCGTTGTATAATGTGCAACGAAGGATCACATTCATGATCAGATCACGCCATATTGTTGTATAAAATGCAACATACGCCTTCAAATTTGCAGCTCATCCGTCTCAAGTTACTCCGCCAACGAACATAAAAATGAGGGTAAGCCGTAGCTCCCCCCCCCCAAAAAAAAATGCCCATCCCCAAGGGATGAGCACCTTCTTTACATAATCAACGTCTTCACCAAACGTTTCGCGTCACCGCTCGGTGTAGTAACAACCTCGTAAAGATTAATTTTAACATTCGTGTTCAGTTGTTCGGATTTAATTGAACCAAAATCGATAAACTGGATGCCTGACATAATTTTGTCCTGGCCTACGAAGCTCATGGTCTTGGTGCTAAGCAGGCGGTCTTCGGAATCGACAACATCGAAGACGAGGGATGAGAAGTTAGCGTCCGTAATGACCTGCTCTTGACGTTTCACATCCAAATCCAAGCGCAGACGGTATGCGTAGGATTGATCTTTACTATAAGTTGCGCTGACACTGTAATCGTTAATTGCAATGCTAAATGGATACAAGGATACGGCACCGGTTGTTGGCACTGGTTGGACAGCTGTTTTGTAGGAGCCGATCGCTAAACGATTGGCATCATATAAGTTAAGCGCCAACTTATCTGCCGTTTCTGTACCAGGCACCAGGTAGGAGTAATTCAACACATAGCTGGTGTTCGGTGCGATTGTCTTCGCAACGGTAGACTGTCGTTCACCCGAATAAGTAAAGCCTTCATCGTTGGTCAAATCGGTTTGGAAATCCGGTAAATTCAACGATGTCGTCCCTTTATTTGTCAGTTTATATTTGGCAACGACGGTTTTGAAGCCGAAGTCCGTATTCTCGCTCATTCCAAGCTCTACAAGCGATACATCAATATTCGAGTCAATGAGCGTATTGGACGACAGTTTGAATGGCGTACCGAGCGTGTAATCTGCCGCCGAAGTATAAGAAGAGTTCTCTCCGCCTTGTCTAGCTCCAGCCAGTGTCGTGATTGTAACCGGTAGCGACGCTGTTTTGCTATTGCCAGAATTACTGGAATTGCCTGCATTCGTTGTATTCCCTGTATCGGAAGATCCTGAACCAGTTCCCGTATCTGTGTTCGTTTGCGTACTGTTATTTGCCGTACCTTGTTTCTCTGAAACAACCAGTTGCAAAGCATCTGTGCTCAGACCGGCTGGCAAAATACCGGAGAAGCGGAAGGTTGTCGATTCATTTGGCGATAAGTAGGATGTCCGAGCGGCATTATCCGAAGACGTAACCGCCACACTGCCGCGAAGTGCTTGAAACGAAGCAGACAAGTTAGGAATCGTTATGATGCCGTCACTTTTGTTCGTCAATGTGACATTGGCTTGAAGATGCAGCCCATCCGATTGTTTGTTAGCCGCGGCCCACGTTGTTGTGATATGTAGCCCCTCTAAATCTGCATCCGGGTATTGGGTGTCGTCGCCGATCTTGCCAACCACGAATGATTTGGCTACGTTTAATGACCCGAGCACCGTCGTTTTCACTTTGCCTTTTGGCGAGAAAAGCAGGGATAACCCGTTCGCATCCAGGGATGCCGGAACCGCTGTTTGAATGGTTGTTTTAACAGGCTGCTGCGGCAGCAAGGTTTGACCTGATCCCGAGATAAACTGGGAGACGTAAGTCAATCCCTTGCTATCTTGTAAATTAAGTTCAAGTGCATCCGGCAGCTTAAGGGTCGTATTGCTTAAATTTTCCAACGTTAAGTCTGAATAAATCAACCAGGCACCGTCTTTGTAAACTTTGTAGCTATTGCCTAGCTGAGCTGTCACTGTAGCATCATCTGCGAAGGTAGTATCTACCTCCTGTAGATTAATGGCGGCTTGCTGAACCACGGATTGTCCCGCTTCATTCATGGCGGCTTCTACGGATAAAGCCCCGATATCGTGCATCGTATTGTAGTTCCATTCGAAGATATCCACTTTGAGTTGACCCGGTGTCAGATTCGCCGGTATTTCGGAGCTAAATTTGAAAGTGCCGGTTTCCCCTGCTTGCACACGGCCATTGACTTTCTCACTCAGTTTAGCCGTATAGGAAACACCATTCGTATCCATAACTTTGACACCATAATTGTTAAAATCCACAGGCGAAGCGCTGTTATTGTTCAGCCCAAGAGAGAAACGAAGGGAACCGTCGTCCGCTCCCGAGGACAAGGAAACCTTGTCTAATGTAAAGTAGACGGAATCGCTCAGGAAGACGCCTTCCTTGCCAGCGAAAGCCGATGTGGCCAGAGGTAGTGTCAGGAAGCTTGCAGCCGTTAGCAATAGTGCTGAGCGGCTAAGCAAGCCTTTCATTTTAAGATGTTGCTTCACAGGTAGTCCTCCTCTTTTGTTCATCAATCAGATCGTAAGGCGTCAATCGGACGCAGTTTGGATGCTTTGTTGGCCGGATATAAACCGAAGATAACACCGACCAATACGGAAAATAAAAAGGCATATAAACTAATATCCAGGGAGAGGCTAGTCGTTTGTTTCGGGCTGAAATAAGGCAGTGCGTAGGATAAACCGATCCCTAATCCAAGCCCGATAAGTCCGCCAAGCCCACTGATGACGACAGCTTCGACAAGAAATTGGAGCAAAATATTGCGCCTTTTGGCACCGATGGATTTACGAATCCCGATTTCTCGCGTCCGTTCACTGACCGTCACCAACATAATGTTCATAATTCCGATACCGCCGACGAGCAAGGAAATAAGTGCGACAGCTACTAATTGATTCGTAAGTGTGTTCGTTGCTTCAGTCCGTGCCTTGAGCAGCTCATCCTGATTCGTTAGCACGAAACCCGTATCGCTTTTGAATTTATAAGTCAAATATTGCTTCATCGTTTCTTGAGCGGTGTAAATATCTTCTTTGGTTGGCGCTTCAACGTAGGTCGTACGAATTTGCCCCAGCTTGAACACACGTCTGGCCGATTCCAGTGGCACAATGATAGAGCTGTCTACCGAGGCTCCTCCAATATTAGAACCTTTGGCTTCTAGGGTCCCGATAACACTGAACACAGCGCCATCGATATTGATTTCCTCTCCCACTGGATCCAAAGTGCCAAAAAATGTCTTCGCCACTTCGCTCCCGAGAATGGCCACATTGGAACGAAACTCAAGATCCGTCGGCGACAAGTTGCGGCCCTTATCGACTTTCGCTTTAATAATGTCCAAATATCGATCATTGGTTCCAAGTACGTTGTACTTCTCTTGCGTACGGTCATATTTAACGTTGGAGCCATTCTTCGTCATTGTAGGCGCAATGGATTTGAATTCTTCAAAATTCTCGAAATTCATCAGTTCATCATAATCCAACTGCGTCGCACGACCGTTTCCTGTCGCTGTAACAACGAGAAGATTCGTCCCCATATTTTCATACTGCTTGGCGATTTGTTCCGAAGTTCCTTGCCCGATGGACACTAGCGTCACGACAGAGCTGACTCCGATAATAACCCCCAGCATCGTCAGAAAGGTCCGCAGCGGACTGGAGACAATCGTCTGCAGCGACATCCTGAGCAGTTCACTTACCTTCATACGCTCACCTCTTGCTTAACATCGCTTTTGTCAGCGTTATTCCGGTAATCATCAATGATGACGCCGTCACGAAGGGCAACGACACGCTTAGCATTATCGGCAATATGATGATCATGGGTAATCAGAACGATGGTATTTCCCTGCGCATTCAGCTGCAATATTAACTCCAGAACCTCTTCCCCCGTCCGGGAATCCAATGCTCCTGTCGGCTCATCCGCCAAGATAAGCGATGGCGAAATCGCAAGGGCTCGGGCGATCGCCACACGTTGTTGTTGACCACCGGATAACTCGCTAGGCTTATGATGGCCCCGCTCGCCCATCCCAAGCATTTTGAGCATTTCGTGTGCCCGCTCCCGCCGTTCTTTTCTTGGAATTCCTGCATAAATCATCGGAAGCTCTACATTTTCCATCGCGGATAAACGGGGCAATAGGTTAAATTGTTGAAAAATAAAGCCGATCTTTTGATTACGAAGCGCAGCGAGTTCATTATCACTCATACGTTCGGTTACGACACCGTCCAGGATATAGCTTCCCGACGTCGGAACGTCCAAGAGCCCAATGGTATTCATCAGCGTAGATTTACCGGATCCACTGGGCCCGATGATGGCTACGAAGTCGCCTTCTTCAACAGTTAGCGATATCCCCCGCAGGATAGGTAGATCTTCTGAACCGCGCTTATAGGTTTTGACAATATCTTTTAGCTCGATAATATTCATACCGCACTAACTCCTTTCCCGGCAGTGTTATCTGTTACCGCCGCCTCCACCACCGCCGTTAGTCCGGGTAGCTCCGCCTGCGCCGCCACCACCGCCGCCGCCTTGGAATCCACCTGCGCCACCGCCGCCAAACCCGCCGGCTCCACCTGCTCCGCCGTTTTGTTGGAACTGCTGCCTTAAGCGGTTAATTTCGTCCTGGCTGAGGTTTTGTTGTCTTTTTACTGCAGTAGGAAGAACAACTTTATCTCCTTCACTCAGACCTTCCGTGATTTCAATTTGCGTTTTCGAGCGAATCCCGATTTTTACCTCATGATCAGGTTCAACCGTTCCATCCGCTTTTTTTAATGTGACAATGCGCTTACCTTTTTGCAGCTGCAGCGCTTCAGGAGGTATGTAAATCACATCTTTCTTGTCTTGAATCAGAATTTCACCTGTAGCCGTCATGCCGTATTTCAATACATTATCTTTGTTATCAGCAGCGAGTACGACATCATAAGCCGTTACACCGTTCGTTGTTGTACCCACAGAAGAAATTTGCGTTACTTCCGCCGGGAAAATGCGGCCAGGGTAAGCATCAACCTTGATTTCAGCCTTCATCCCAAGCTTAACGTTAGGCAAGTCTAACTCATCTACCTGTACCGGAAGCTGCATTTTGGCAATACTCGCAACGGCTCCTAACTGCATACCGCTGGTTACCTTGGTTCCTACTTGTAAAAGACTAAGAATATCATTGCGTTTGTTAACAAAGTCCGTTGAGAATACACCATCAAATGGCGCTAAAATTTTAAGTCCATCCACCTTGTCTTGCGCCGATTCCACTTTCAGCTTCGCACGCTCAAGAGCAGACTGTTTCGAGAGAATATCATCGCCGATCGTATCATTCGCGAACGTTGCAAGCAAATCACCTTGACGAACCATATTGCCTGTTTTTAAAGGCATCGTAGCCACATTGCCGGTTGTGCCTGCCAAGACAGTTGTGACTTTCACATATTGAAGCGCAGCTTTCGCTTGCGAATCAACCGCACGCCCGCCGATTGTCACGCTGCCCAACACGCTCGTACCTGCATCCATGGAGTTATCATTGGGAATGGCAACATCAATATCGACGACTTTACCGCCTTTTCCATCCGATTTCGGGTCTTTAGAAATGCTTTGAATCTTGCCTGTTTTCGTTATCATATAGCCATCTATCGTAATATCAACAGGATCGCCGTTGTGCAGCTGGGCAGCATCCTCTACAAAAAATGGCAGCGTCACCGTCAAGTTGTTTACATCGGAAATGGTGGCAATTTTAGTCGACTTGTTAATCGTAGCTCCTTCCTCCAGGTTCGTGGCATAGGTTAGTTTCCCGCTAACGGGAGCCTTAACAGCCATTAATCCTTGTTGAGCCATCAAAGAATCCAAGTCCTTCTGCGTTTGCTCGTAAGTCAACTGGGCATCCTGCAAATCACTTTCCAAGCTTGTACTCGTCAATTCTAAAAGTACATCCCCGGCCTTCACCGCCAGGTTCCGTTTTAGATTAATGGATTTAATGTCCGAATCAACCGGGACAGAGATCGTTTGTGTATCTTTGGGTTCGAATTGGGCTGTACCGGAAACGGAAGAACGGATATTGCCTTTTTTAACCTCGTAAATAGCCTCCTTCACGTCCGCTGCTTTGCTTTTCTTACCTTTCGTCAAATAAACATAAGTGCCGCTTCCGCAGACGATTACCGCGATCAAAATTATAAACCACTTACTGCGATACCATTTCATGAAGTAACTTCCTCCTTAGAGTTTGGACATGAGTAATTCCATTAACTGCTGCTCTACGCTGATCCCCATGCTTCGAGGATCGAACTGGTTTTCTCCATGCTCACGGTCAATGAAGTCTGACTCTGCCTGTCGATCGGTTTTTCTTTTTTGCATAAAAGCTTTCACCCGCTTCTCTCGTTCTTCGGAAGAGAGCTCATCCCCCTGGTTGCCCGAACGCTCAGCAAATCGCGCCTTTTCTTGTTTGGATTGTTCCTCTAGAAAAGCAATTTGATCTGCGGTCAAGCCACCAAGAACAAGCTTGCGTTCGGATTCGTTCATGCTTCCTTCATCTATGCTTTTACGGACCAATGGAAGAATCGTCTCTGCTTGCTTAGCAGTAATGGACAAATTGGTATGCCGGTCCATAAGAAGCAGTTCCTGAGAGAACATGACCAGCTGCATTTCCTTCACATTCTGGACGTCTTCTGTGGAATTTTCTTCGGGGAGAGCTTGCTCGGTTATGGGGGGCGATGTGATCACGGCTTGCGTTGTGGAAAGATCCGGCAAATGAGTCTGACAACCACCCAATAGGAAGGAAAAAAGCGTCAAACCCATAGCTGCTTTCCAAGTGTACTTCATCAAACATACACCTCCAAGACAAAAAATCCTGTCCAATAGGATCAGGATACATTTCAAACATGAAATAAGTTTGTTTAAGTTGTAAAAAAATTGTGAAACTCTACGAAATTCGCGGAAATGTTACACAAAATTCGGTTCCTTCGCCTACTCGGCTGCGTACTTGGATCGTGCCATGCATACCTGTGACTAAATGCTTCACAATCGTAAGTCCAAGCCCTGTCCCCGTAGGTACATCTGATCTTGATGTTCTGGCTTCATCCGCCTTATAGAAACGATCCCAAATGCGCGCCAACTCGGCATCCGTCATCCCGGTTCCCGTATCACGAATGAACAGATGGACTTCATGCTCCGCTTCTTCCAAAGCAACGGTTAACGTCCCGCCCTTTGGCGTGAATTTTAAGGAGTTATAGATTAAATTATGGACGATCTGAGCAAATCGATCAGGATCTAGCGGAACCTGAGCGGGCTCTTTATCCGGGCTAGGCAAAATAAGATGCAGTGAAATTTCATTGACAGCGATCGGCGCTTTCAATAATTCCAATGATTCTTCAAGTGCTTCTGTCATGACAACCGGTCTAAGTCGAAACACATCGACCCCATTTTGAATCTGAGCAAGGTCTAATAAATCCGTCACGAGACGCTGCAGCCGTTGAACCTCTTGATCACAAATGCGCAGGTAATGCGAGTATTTCTCTTCAGGGATGATCTTATCGTTCATCGCCACGATGAAACCACGCAGTGTCGTAAGCGGTGAACGCAGCTCATGGGATACGTTCGTCAGAAACTCCTGCCGAGTCCCTTCCCATTCTTCCAATTGCTCCACCATGAAATTGAAGCTTGCAGCAAGCTGCCCGACCTCATCGTGTGAAGTGACCGGAACACGTGTCGTGAAATCACCATGCGCAAGTTCGAGTGCCGCACGGTTCATCTGCTGAAGGGGGCCGGCGAGTTTTCGTGAAATAATGTAGAGAATGAACCCTACAGCCAAAAGAGAAAACAAGAGCGGAACCAGAATATTTACCCTTACAGCGGAAATAGCTTCACCAATGTCCTCCGCCGGGAAATGCAAAATGAAAACCATTGGCTGATCATTTAATTGATAAGGGGCGTGATATGTAAATACATTAATCGTTCTTCCCTGCGGCGACGTTAAAGTGACCATCCCGTAACCGCTGTGGCCGTGCAAACCGTCGATAAACTGAGTATCCATCTGCTTGGGGATCGTTCTACCTTCACTGTCTGAGGAGCCGTTCAGAATATTCCCTTTATCGTCAACGAGCCATACCTGCCCATTAATGCTTCTCGCTAAAATGCGTACGGTGTATTTCAATTCTCTCGTAGAAATGGTGCCGTCTTGAACAGAGTTCATAAGCCGGGTCACTTCGACAACCCGTTTCTCCAGCAGTTCAACTTTGTCCTTATAAAACAAATCCGTAAAATAATAGTTCCAGAACAAAAACAATCCCGCAAAGAAAAGCACACATGTCGCCAGGAAAGACAAGAAGATTTTCAGATAAAGGCTGTTATATTTGCCCTTTAGCCAAAGCTTAAACATGCTGGACCACCTCAAACGAATAGCCAATTCCCCATAGCGTTTGAATGTTCCACGTATCATGTTGCCCCAGCTTTTTACGCAAATTCTTTACATGAGCGTCAACTGTACGCGTGCCACCGGTAAAATCAAAATTCCACACATAACCAAGCAAATCCTCACGAGTGAAAACACGGCTTGGGTGGCTGGTCAGGAAATGCAGAAGTTCAATCTCCTTCGGCGTGAGATCAATTCGTTTCCCACCTACGGTCACCCGATACTGATCCAAATCAATCACAATATTTCCGATCTCCAGTAATTTACGAGACGAATTCTGCGAAGCTGACACATCTGTCGGCACTTGAACCGTACGTCGCAGTACAGCCTTAATGCGGGCAATAAGCTCGTTAGGATCAAATGGCTTAACTAAGTAATCGTCGACTCCTAAGTTAAATCCTCTTAATTTATCAATGGATTCGCCTTTCGCCGTTAGAAAAATGATCGGTGTCTGATGATATGGAGCATCCATTTTACGAATCATCTCACATAGCTCATAGCCTGAAATATCCGGAAGCATAATGTCGAGTAAAACTAAGCTCGGTCTCTCTTCTACAATTGTGCGAAGAACCTCCTGCCCTCGCGGCAGCAGAATCGGTTCATAATTGGAATGCTCCAGATACAATCTGACCACTTCCGCAATATTCGGCTCATCATCTACGACAAGTACTTTACCTTCCGAGTTCACTTGGCGCCACCCTTTTCCTTACGAATTTGCTTTTGTCTTGCTCTTTCTTCAATGACCTCTGTCCGGTCTCTTCGCGTATGTTTTTGAATGAGTTCGATATCGGCCAATCGGCTTGGTGCATGCCAAATCAACCCTCTTTGCTCGCATTCGGCCTGGCATAACGCAATTAACTCCAAATCTGCGATCGGCAAATTAATATCTTGATACAAATAACCATCCCGCTCGATTTGAGCCCAAGTGTGTCCAATTAACTCTCCAAGCTGCTCAGGATCAAGCCCCAAAGAAGCCACATGCTCAGCCTGCGCATTACGCTCTGCGCTTTGCAGCATTTTAACGGCACCTGTGCGATTCCCGCGCCTGATATGATACATGCCAACCGCTATTTGAATCAACGCGACATACGTTCTGCTGCGTTCGTCCCCTGGATGCTCTTTCCAAAATTCTTCCATAACCTCATGGCATTCAAAATAATCCCGCTCCGCATGAAAATGCAGTAAATATTCAATATAAGCTTCCGGATACAGCTTCATAAATCGTTCCTCCACCTTGTTCTGATCACGAAAATGACTATGTATACCTCATGTTACTCGAAAGTTGTTCTATCGTCCAACATCACCTTGTATTTCGCTTACATTTCTAGCTATTTCCAACGCAACCAATCTATCATTTCGTACGTCTTATTAAATAGATTAAGAGAAAGAGGCGTGATCTATGAAAGTTGGAAAATGGCTGCTGACGAGTACCCTTTTGTTATCCATAACGATACCGCAGGCTGTACAAGCAGCAGGAACCGCAGGCGGCACTACCGATAAAACAACGAAATACCGCGTTTATCAGTATAATCAAGTACTCATGGAATTTGCTACATATAAACAAGCAGAAACTTTTGCCAAAGGTTTTTCCAATAGTTACGTGGAAGAGATTGGCACACGCAAGTGGTTGTGGAACAACTTTCCTCGCTATCAGGTTTATCAAATGGACGCTACACTCCCAGAATGGCAATTCTCTACATTAGATGCTGCTATTGCTGAAGCGAAAAAATGGTCCAATGCCAGCGTACGTGATCTAACATCCACCGGCTGGGTGTGGGACAACTATCCTCATTATCAAGTATATCAAAATGAAGTTACTCTAGACTCTTGGAGATTTCAAACGTTGAATGAGGCCATCGCTGAAGCGAAGAAATGGGGCAGCGCCCATATCATTGATTTAAACAGCCGAGCTTGGGTCTGGGACAACATTTCTAATGAGGATAAAACCTCGCTTCGTGCTGGAGATCCTGTCTATAAGGTCTATCAAGGTACTTTTTCAGCCGATAACTGGGAATTTGCTTCCTTGGAGGATGCGGTAAAAGAAGCCTTGAACTGGGGCAACTCGACCGTCGTTAATAAAAACACGAATAAAACCGTATACAGCAATCTTAAATCCTATAAAGTATACCAAAATGATACCTTTCTTCAGGACTTCACTTCATTAGATCTTGCCATTGACTATGCAAAATTATGGGGACATGCCACCATATTCAAGGATGGCCACAAAATTTGGAACAATTTTGCCGCTTATCAAGTGTTCCAGAACGCCTCACTAATCGGCGAGTATACAAACCTTCCTGATGCGCTGAACTATGGCGTACAGTACAACAACAGCTCCATTCAAACGCTTGAACACCGAATACTATGGGATAATTTCAAGAAATTGCAAGTATGGGGATGGAACGGCCAATCCGGTGGCGATGCGATAAAAGCTCAAGTTTCCAACACAGTTGGACTGGATGTCGATGCACCAAGCTATTTCGAGCTTGCGGACGCTGCAGGTAATCTCAAAGACAGCTCGAATCCCGATACTGTCAAATGGCTGCAAAACAGCGGTTATACCGTTTACCCTCTCGTCAGCAATCAGTTCAATGCCAGCTTAACGACGCAATTCCTTGCCGATAGCAAGGCCCAGGATAAATTCATTAAAACTTTGGTTGATCGTTCCGCGCAGCTTGGTGTTCCTGGCATCAACGTCGACTTCGAAAGCCTTGCAGGGTCAGACCGCAATGCATTCACTGCTTTTATTACCAAATTGACAACTTACGCGCACTCCAACGGCTTGGCAATTTCCATCGATCTACCGCGCGGCAGTGTCAAATGGAATCATCTTTCCGCTTTTGATCATGAGAAGCTCGGCGGCATTGTTGATTACGTCGTTATCATGGCTTATGACCAATTTTATAAGGGAAGTACCTCCGCCGGTTCGGTTGCAGGTCTCCCTTGGACAGACGGCGGGATTCAAGAATTTCTATCCTATGGCATCCCGCGGGACAAAATCATCCTTGGCATCCCTTACTATGTGCGGGAATGGAAACTAGATTCAGCCGGCGCCCTGCAAAGTAATCGGACTGTGCTGATGAAGGATATTCCAGCTTTGCTCGCTTCCAAAACGGTCAAACAGACATGGGATGCGACATACGGCCAGTATCGCGTGGAGTACCAGGAAGACGGCTTTACTTATGTATTCTGGTTAGAAGATGCCGCAACTGTCAAGGCTCGATTGGATGTGGCGAAAAAGTATGACATCGCCGGTGTCGCAGCTTGGCGGCTTGGCTATGATTCTTCGGATTTGTGGACGATGATTTTGCAGAACAAGTAATTTATTTGAAGCAGAAAAGCACTGTCAGGATGCTCCTGGCAGTGCTTTTACGTTTACTTTGGAAATATAGTTCCACTGTACATCCACGGTTAACACCATTTTGGGGTAAGACAGAAACAATTTCGCAAAAATACTAACTGGACTTATTTGGATGGAACTGGAGTCCGCTATTTGGAGGAAAACCGACTTTTACAGTAGATTCCATTCGTTAAATATCGTTGCCGTCCCACAGTCTGAACAGTACTTAGCGTCCGGTTTATTCACCTTCGAACAGCCCTTGTGGAGCAACGTTTTTTCCCGCGTACAGCGGTTTTTGAGTGGGGCTCCGCATTTGATACAATATCTTTCCTCTTTGTCCGCAACATATTTGCATCTAACACATTGCTGAAATTCCTTTTCAGCCATAACTTCACCTTCTTGAAGTAGGTTCTCTACTCCAAGTATATGAAGTCATTCGGACAAATGGTGAATGCTAATCTTATACATTTTTCCATTTTCGTGTCTGACCATGTATAAAAACATGCCTTTTTACCCCAACCTATGAGGTAAAGGAGGTGAATAACCAATGGCAAAAGATGTGCTTTGCGAAGTTAATTCCTGCAAACACTGGGCAAATGGCAATAAATGCAACGCGTCCTCGATTTATGTCGTGAGCCACCACGGCAGCAATCAAGCACGCAATTCCGAAGAAACAGACTGCAAAACGTTTGAACCTAAAGTTTAGTTTAAGAGTTATTTAACTTAAAGAGTGAGGAGGCCCTTTCGGGCCTCTTTTTTTCTTTCTATTGCTATTGTAACCAATAATGATAATTATTATCATCGAAATTGGGAAAGATTTTCGAGGTCTTCGAGATCCTGTGTCGGCGCTTGGCAGGCAAAGTTCTGGCATACATAGGCTGTCGCGCGCCCTCCCAAGGGCAGCTTGTCCTGCACAAGCGGAATCAGCTTGCGCACTTCTTCTCCCGCTGCCCCTGGCGGGTGAAGAATGAGCAGCGCATTCGGCAGAAACTGCCGCTGTACAGTGCGCAGCATGTGCTGCGTCTCCGGCTTCGCCGGGTCGCCGGCGATGACGATTTCGCTAGCTTCGCTGTAAGCGAAATCGAGCGCCGCCAGCATGAGCGCATGGCCCGGCGGGTAAGAAGCGACAGCTCCGGCAAAAGCCAGGAGCTGTTCATCCGCGGCCTGCGACAGCTTCGCGTCGTAGGTCAGCTTAGCCAGCCGCTGCATATTCAGCGCGGCTGCGGCGTTGCCCGACGGCATTGCGCCGTCGTAGATCTCTTTGGGGCGGGTGAGCAGCTGCTCGGCATCGCTGCCGTAGAAGAAGAGCCCGCCCTTCTCTTCGTCTCCGAAGAGACGAAGCATCTCTGCGTTCAGCTGGACCGCTTCACGGAGATAGCGCAGCTCGAACGTGGTCTCGTACAGCTCGATCAGTCCCCAAACGAGGAACGCGTAGTCGTCCACGTAGCCTGGAAAAGCGGCCTCGCCGTCGCGATAGCGGGCGAGCAAGCGCCCATCTTCGCGGCGCAGCTCGCGAAGCAGGAAGTCCGCGGCTTTCGCGGCCGCCTCCGCGTAAGCCGGCTTGTCCAAGGCGCGGGCCGCCTTGGACAGCGCAGCGATCATCAGACCGTTCCACGCGGTCAGAATCTTGTCGTCTTTGCCCGGATGGATGCGCTTCTCGCGGTGCTCGAACAGCTTGGCGCGGGCTTCCTCCATCCGATGCTTCAGCTGATCCAAGGGGATCTGCTTCCGCTTGGCAAAAGAAGCTGGCGTCGTCTGGATCAGATTCGGAATGTTGTGCCCTTCGAAATTACCAGACTCCGTAATGTCAAACAACTCGGAGAAGAGGTCTCCTTCCTCTATGCCAAGCACAAGTTCTACCTCGTCAGGTGTCCATACGTAGAACTTCCCCTCTTCGCCTTCGGAATCCGCATCCTCCGCCGAATAGAATGCGCCACCAACATCCGTCATATCCCTTAATACATAGGTAATGATCTGCTCGGCTACTTCAGCGTACTTGGCTTTGTCAGTAACTTGATAAGCTTCAACATAAGTCATAAGCAAAAGTGCATTGTCATACAACATCTTCTCAAAGTGCGGAACCAGCCACTGGGAATCAACCGAATACCTGGAAAAACCAAATCCTATATGATCGTACATGCCCCCGCGATGCATGGCATCCAGCGTCTTTTCGACCATTTCAAGGGCGTGTTCGTTCCCCGTTTTCTTATAGTACCTGAGCAAAAACGATAAATTGTGCGAGGTTGGAAATTTTGGCGCACTTCCAAATCCCCCGAACTCAGTATCGAACGAGCTCTCATATAAACGGAACGCTTCATGCAGCGTCTCTTCCGTTAATTCACTGCCCGAATGATGCTCCAGCAACCGAGCCGTTGTCTCTTGGATGATTTGTTCCCCGACTTCACGAACGCGCTCGTCGTCTTCCCTCCACTTCCCCGCAAGTTGCGCGAGTATTTCCACCATCCCGGCACGATTGTATTTTCGGTTGCGTGGGAAGTACGTTCCAGCGAAGAAAGGCTTCTTCTCCGGCGTCAGGAACACCGTGAGCGGCCAGCCGCCTTGTCCCGTCATCGCTTGACACACCGCCATGTAGATGTGATCGATGTCTGGGCGTTCTTCACGATCTACTTTGATTGAGATGAAATCTTTATTCAGCATGTCGGCTATGGTCTGGTCTTCGAAGGATTCGTGTGCCATGACGTGGCACCAATGGCAAGTTGAATACCCAATAGATAGGAAAATTGGCTTATTCTCTTGCTTCGCCTTTTCAAAAGCTTCTTCGGACCAAGCGAACCAGTCGACCGGATTGTATGCGTGTTGGAGCAAATAGGGGGATTTTTCGTTAATAAGTGCGTTTGGTTTTCGCTCAGACATTTTACATTCCCTCCTTGGATCTGGATTATTATATGATACTACATCCACATTCACATTCTAAAACAGATACTTTCCCCTCATAATCATACCATTGATGTGGATTATCTAAAAAATGCCTTGAAGGAAGGAAAACTGTTTTTTCCATTTGAAACAGGATAATTATACAACAAAAATTCCAGTTTTTTGGCTGGAATTTCATATATTGATTATTGCACGGTATATATTGAAAACGTGGCACCGGTTTCACGAATTTCTGAAAAAGAATAATTCACGGTTATATGGGAAACTTATATCACTAACAATTTATGTGGGGAGCATTTTATGGAATATATAATACTTTGGTCAGTTACAATCCTATGCTTTGGTTCAATGTTCTACTGGATGCTAAGAAGGCCTCTGAAAGATTGGCTTATTATTTTCTTTATGAAATCAGTTGTTACTACGATTACTGATTGTTTTATAATCTCAGCAGGCCTATTAGAGTATCCGATTCGCTTCTTCCCTAAAGCTTTCCAAACAAGCATTGTTTTTGACTTCCTCGTTTTTCCTACACTCTGTGTTTTTTATAATATAACTACCCAGCACTCGAAATTAAAAAGTATCTTTATACAAGCACTCTTGTATAATATTCCGGTGACATTGCTGGAATTTTGGGCTGAAAAGAATACGAAATTGATTCATTACATACACTGGAACGCCTTTGTATCCTTCATTACCTTAACTGCATCTTTTTTGATTGTTCGTGGAGCTATGGCTATAATCCGTAAAGCTGATGCCTAATCTGCCCGTCTAAGGGGCTTTATTAGGGTATGGCATTTACGATATATAGAAATAATTAGAGATGGGACAATCTTATTATTAGGAGGATAAATGACAAAAGATCAATTACATAATATGCAGGAATCGCATTCACTTTTTGAATATCAGTTATGGCTAAATGAAAGTCTCTTTACTTGGACTTGGTGGTTTTTACTAGGAATGATCATAGTCCCTTGGATAGTTCTCATTAAACTTATTGACCGCAAACGGGCACCAATCATTTGGTTTTTTGGACTAACCGTGCTGATTATTTCAGTTATTACAGACGAATTTGGTGCAGACTTTGGTATCTGGATCTATCCTACAAAATTAATACCGTACTCTGTTTTCGAGTTACCCTTTGATTTTTCGATAGTACCCGTAGCTCAAATGCTGATTTTTCAATATTTTTCAACTTGGAAATCATTCTCTCTAGCTTTATTCTTACAAGCTCTTATTTTTGCCTTTATTGGCGAACCGTTTTCTATCTGGATTGATGCTGTTGCTTATTATGGCTGGAACTACTTTTATTCGTTCATTTTCTATATAGTGACCGGAACTCTCACTAGAGCATTCGTTCTAAGGTGGGTTCCAAATAGAGATGAATAAATTATTAGAAATTGTATACTATAAAGCTAATAATTTTAAGGAGTGCAATCTTTTGAAAGAAACGAATAACACTGAAAATGATGAGCATTAATACTAGCTTTTTACACCATTTAACTCTAGAAAAGAGGACTATGTATTATGAAATTAGTGCTCACAGGAACTGAGATGGGGAAACTTTGGGCAACTTATATTGGAAATACAATGGGAAAGTGCATGCTCGGTTATTATCTAAAGAATATTGATGATCCCGAGATTAAAGTGGCTTTAGAATATGCATTTGGGTTAAGCGATACTATTATCCAAACAATTGAACGTTTCTTTAATCAAGCAGACTTTCCTATACCTGTTGGGTTTACTGATAGTGACGTGAACTTGAAAGCGCCTCGTTTATTTATTGATGAGTTTTATCTTCATTATATGAAATATGCGAGCAAAGCCGGTATGAGTCTCTACTCTATCGCCGTTCCATTAGTTACTAGAAGGGATATTCGGGATTTTTTTATCAAATGCGTTGAAGATACAATGAAATTGCAGTCCGTGATTGCGGTGATTTCAGAATCTAAAAATGAGCTTATGAATTCGCCTGTTATTCAGCCCCCAGAAAAAGTTGATTTTGTACATAGTCAAAAGTTTCTGGGCTCTTTTTTCGGAAAAAGCAGACCCCTACAAGGATTGGAAATTGCGCATATCTTCGGAAATCTGAATAACGATATTACAAGTAAAGCACTTATTATTGGATTTGCTCAAGTAGCAAACGACAACAAGGTAAGAGCGTTTCTAGAACGCGGAAAAGATATTAATCAAAAGCACATTGAATTGTTATCAGAAAAGTTGTCTCAGGATGGACTGCCCTCCCCGACACTCATCGATCATTTGGTGACTTCATCGACAGACTCACCATTTTCTGACAAAATCATGATTTTTCATAAAGTTGACATGTTTAATGTGAAAATAAGGGAGTATGCCAATGGTATCTCGCTTGACGGTAGAAAAGATATTGGTGCTTTATTTTTGAAATGCCAAGCGGAAGTAATGTTATATGTGGAAGATGGTGCAGATCTCTTGATTGAAAATGGTTGGTTAGAAAAACCACCAGAGGCAGTTGACCGTAGTAAATTCATAAATAAATAAGGTCTTAACCAAGAAGCAGCTGCCGCGTGGCAAATTATTCTCAGGTTATTGCGTATTGTTTCCGATAGTTTAAAATGTTCTTGAATATTCATACCTATACCTCGCTCGCTCGTTCATTGATAATAATTCTCATTATACTAGCTGAATGGTCGATTGAAAATAAGCCAACGCAGGAAAAATAAGACATAAGGATAGCAACCGAGTATAGAAAAAAAAGCATGCTCCTCCCCATTTAAATAGGAAGAGCATACTTTGCATCAACGTCACTTACGCATACTTAATTACATTCGCCACGATGATAAAAATGGCACCGATAATCAGCCACATGCACATCAACGGCCAGAAAAACTTTACCCATTTCTGATAAGCAATCCCCGATACAGCCAGACTGCCCATCAAAGCGGACGAGGTAGGAAGAATCATGTTCGTAATGCCATCACCCAGTTGGAAGGCCAACACGGAGGTTTGTCTTGTAACGCCTAATAAATCGGACAATGGTGTCATAATCGGCATCGTTGTAACCGCCATACCTGTACCAGAGGTGATGAATACGTTCATAATATTTTGAAAAGCGTACATACCTAGCACTTGAATTGAACTTGGCAAGTCGCCTACAAGAATGGACAGGCCATTCACGATGCTGTCGATGACATTTCCTTGCTCTAGCACGACCATGATGCCTCTTGCAATACCAATGATGAACGCGCCATAAGTAATGCTGCTTGCACCTTTGACGAATTCGCTGGCGATACGGCTTGGACCATAACCTGCGCTGAAGCCGGACACGATCCCCATAGTCAAGAATAACGCACCGAGCTCCTCCATCCACCAGCCTTTTTTCGAAACACCCCAAATAACGAGACCGAAACCGATGATCACCGCAGCAATTGTAAGATAATGCTTAAGCTGAAGAGTAGGCAGTTTAGAGAAATCGACTTTCTCGCTTGTAACTGACTGCTCTAAATCATAAACAAGCCCTTGCTTTGGATCTTTTCTTACTTTACCTGCATATCGAATCAAATATAGACTTGTCACGGTGATGAGGCAAATCAATAAAATAACGCGCAGCCAAGCCCCTGAGAACATCGGAACTTGCGCAATAGCTTGAGCCAAACCGACATTGAACGGGTTCAATATCCCCGCCGTAAAGCCGCAGGATGCCCCCAAGGATATCATCGCTGTACCCGTCAAAGCATCAAAACCGAGCGCACGGGCAATCGCGATCCCGATGGGGACGAAGACCATGACTTCGGTGGACATTCCCATTGTAAAACCGCCGACCGAGAACAGGGTAATGAAGATGGGTATCACCCACCTGCCTTTATTGGCAAATGTTTTTGCCACCCTGGAGGTTACCGCCTCAATCGTGCCCGTCGACGAAATGATTTGGAAAGCCCCGCCAATAATGAAAATAAAGAAGACGACATCCGCCGAAGAAACTAGTCCGTGGACGATCGCTTTCGGAATTTCAACTAAATTAACCGGACTCGCATCTACTTGATGATACGACCCTGTCACGAGTAAGGATTTTCCAGTCACTTTATCTTTGACACGCTCGAATTTTCCTGCAGGGATTGTATACGTTAATGCCGCTGCAACGAAAACAAGGATAAATAAAATAACAAAGGTATGAGGCATTTTAAACCATTTGCGAGGACTATCTTTTGCTATACTATTCAATGCCCGTTCCCCCCTCTCTCTTCTGCTTCCACGCTGTAAACTCACTGCGAACGTTCTGCATCGCCGACTTGTCCGTACATAAATCATACGCGGTAAGGGCTAACGCTTTGGCCGCTCGATTCAATTCGATCATACCCTCTTCCGAACCCGCCATCTGAGCAAATTCCGGCGTATGCGTAGTGGCATCTCCTAGTCGGATATACGGGTGGATCGTCGCCGTCATCTGGCTGACATTCCCGATATCGGAGGAGCCGACACCTCCCTTTTGCGGCGGCGCGGATACTTCTATGCCCATCTGTTCCAAATTGGATTGAAACAATTGAGCCAAAGCCTTATTGTTGTTCCGCTCCGCATAAATTAACCCTTCCGCAATATCAACGGTAGCTCCAACACCTTCTGCCGAGCTGCGAACGGCCCGATATACTTTTTCTCTGACAATTTCCAGTTCTTCCACCGTCGACGCTCTCAATATAAATACAGCTTCGCACAGCTCCGGTACAACATTCGGCGCATCTCCGCCCTTGGTAATAATGCCGTGAATCCTCACATCCTCTTTCACAAACTGGCGGATGGCGTTGATGGCAACGAAGGCATTAATTAAGGCATCCAGCGCAGAGATTCCTTTCTCTGGAGAGGAAGATGCGTGTGCCTGCTTCCCGTGAAAGGTAAACGTTGCGTCGACACAAGCAAGTGCACCGCGCAGAACCATCGTTTTATTTTGCGGATGGACCATCATCACGGCGTCGATGTCATCGAAGATTCCTTCGTTGCACATGATGATTTTACCGCCGCCTTCTTCTTCGGCAGGCGTACCTAAAACAACGATTTTGCCTGGCAGATCAGGATGTGCTTCCTTCAACGCCAGCGCGGCGCCTACGGATGCAGTCCCAATCAAGTTATGGCCGCAAGCATGGCCAATCACAGGTAGCGCATCATACTCGGCCAGCAGCGCAATCGTCGGCCCTCCCGGTTGACCTTCCCAAGTAGCGCGAAACGAGGTCTCTAAACCCGCAATCCCTTGCTCTACCTCAAATCCCGCTTCAAGTAAGGGTTCAACCAACCACATTTTCGCTTTATGCTCATGGAAGCTGAGTTCCGGATTCGCATGAATTTGCTTAGAAATACGTCTCAGTTGCTCGTCGAGCGAATCTACAGCTTGCTCAATCTGTTGTTTGCTCTTACTGGCATCTAAATTCTCTTGGATCATTGTATAAGCCCCCCTGTCAAAACCTCGTGATGATTGACTATTTGCATGGATAAAGCCAGTGATGAAATGAATAATTATGTAACATAATGAATATT
Source organism: Paenibacillus sp. FW101-FHT12H11 (assembly GCF_058790355.1). NCBI lineage: Bacteria > Bacillati > Bacillota > Bacilli > Caryophanales > Paenibacillaceae > Paenibacillus > Paenibacillus sp. FW101-FHT12H11. The sequence continues at coordinate 531,571 of NZ_JBYTCO010000002.1, forward strand.
ATTTTATCGACTTCAAATCTATAAGTACAATTGATTGTTTTTTGGCCAACCCCTAAAATTTTTTTATAGCGGAGCAAAAAAAATACACTGCCAAATGGCACTGTACATTTTATTAAACATATTGGGATTTCATAAATTCCACAAATCTATCCACAAACGCAAGCTCTAAAGTTGATTCCCGATAAATCATCCATGTGTTTCGTTTGATTGGCTCTCCGTTCTTTCGGATCAGCTCTGTGGTTTTCAATCCATCTTGCGGCGAAACAAAAACACCAGGAACAATCGAGTAGCCCAGCCCCTGCTTTACCATCTCTTTGCAAGTTTCATAGGCGTCTACCCACATTGTAATCGTAGGCGGCGTGTTATACCGCTCATGCCACCAGGCTTGAATCGTTTCACTGAAGGGAGATTTCATGGAGCTCATGGTTTTGATTCTTGGTTCTTTATAGTAGATATGAGGCAAGTTCGGGAGGTTATCTAAATCAATATCATCTTTGGATATCAAATAAATATGCTCGTCGTGTAAAAGACATCGGGCATCATACCACGGGTAGTCACCTCTAATAACACCTACATGGATTTCTTCCTCTTGGAGCAATTCAAGAATCTCCGGGCTTAAAGCGGATGTAACATTAAACTGAACGTCTGGGCAAAACTCTTTGAACCTTTTGAGGATCGGCGGAAGTTTGTATAGACCATAGTAACTGGCAACGCCCAGTCTTAGTGTCCCTTTGACCTCATTACGCAAGCTCATCATGTGATCCTTCATTTTATTCATTTCGATCAGTGTTTTTTTCGCATAGGCAACCAGATATTTTCCTTCCGGGGTAAGTCTTGTCCCCTTAGAGGATTTAACGATGATTGGCACCCCGAAGTCTTTTTCTAACTGCTGAATCCTGTAAGATAGCGCGGGTTGCGTAATGTATAAGCGTTCCGCCGCTTTTGTCAGACTCTGTTCCTCTGCAAGATACTGCAGCATGATGCAATCCTTCTCGTTCAAAGACCACCCTCCTCTGGGATTTTGATGTCCCCGATTAGCTTAGCATATTCTATCGCATAATCACAAAAAGCTGACCCGAAAATCAATTCAATTCACACATATTGCACTTTGCATAAATGCATAATAGGGAGACAGTCTTTGACGATACTCCCATATATTAGACTAAGCTGATAAATCTTGAATGAATCATGGAGATGACCGATCATGCGCTTTGCTTTTCTGATTACCGCCCTTTTTCTCGCTTCACTTAATTTGCGTCCTGTCATAACGTCCGTCTCTCCTTTGCTCGGAACGATTCAGGAAGCGCTTGGCATGAGCGGTTCCAGCGCCAGTCTATTGACCTCCCTGCCTGTGCTCTGCATGGGCTTTTTCGCTCCTGCTGCAGTGAAACTAGGCATTCGGTGGGGGATTGAAAGAGCGATTGCCTATTGTCTATTGCTCATCGGAGTTGCTACTGCGGCGAGATACTTTGTTACCTCTGAATGGTTGATGCTAATTACCGCTTTCCTTGCCGGAATCGGAATTGCCATCATTGGGCCTTTGTTGTCCGGATTTATCAAAGGAAATTTTTCTAACCCTTCAGCGATCGTCGGCGTTTATTCCATGGCGATGGTTCTTGGCGCCGCCCTTGGGTCGGCTTTTTCCGTACCTCTGCAAAATGTCTTTAACCACTCCTGGCAAGCGTCCGTCGCTTCTTGGTCCGTCCTGGCTTTCCTTGCGCTTTGCTTTTGGTGGAGACCGCAACGGAAAAGTCTGAAATCACTTGAATCTGCCGTGCCAGGCACTTTGCCCAAATCAAACAGCAGCAGCTTAAAGCTTCCCTTATCTAATAAACGTTCTTGGTTGCTGACTTGCTTTTTCGGGTTGATGGCTTTCATCTTTTACTCACTTACCGCCTGGCTGGCCCCCATGGTGCAGGCAATGGGCTATGGGAAACAAACGGCAGGCATGATTTTGACCTTATTTACTGCCGTACAAATGCCTGTCAGCCTGGTCATTCCTATTCTCGTCAGCCGTTTTCAAAGCAGAATGCTCTGGCTGATTGGTTGTTCAGCTATGGAGTTAATCGGACTCATTCTGCTCCAGCTCCCCGTGACGCCTTGGCTCACCTGCATCTTCTTGGGAATCGGTGCAGGAGGACTGTTCCCCATGGCTTTAATGCTGCCTATCGATGAAACATCGAATACGGAGGAAGCCAGCGCATTATCGGCAATGACGCAATCCGGCGGTTACATTTTTGCTGCCTTGGGTCCTTTTTTTGTAGGCTTTATCCATGATTATGCAGGCAGTTTTTCTCCTGCTCTTATCGGCATTTCGATACTCGTAGCCATAATGATTTTAATCCAGTTGAAAATCGGCAATAAAAAGCCGAAACTTGTTCAGTCGGACTAGTCAAAAAAAGAACCGCTCATATCGGGATCTTTTCCCAGTGAGCGGTTTTTCGTCTTTCCATCAAGTAAAGACCATATTTTTCCCGTAAAAAATCTCATCCATTTCCCATTTCACGCTCTTCTCAATCTCCAGCTGCTCTTCCTTACTCAGGGAATCCTTGGTGTAACCGAACAAATAATTGTTCAAATCAAATTCTCGCAGCTTACATTTCGTATGAAATATATTTTCCTGATATACGTTCACATCGATCATTTGGTACATGTCTTTGATTTCACTTGGAATATAGTTCTGAATGGAGCTGATTTCATGGTCAATGAACAACTTGTGCCCCGTGATATCGCGTGTGAAACCTCTTACCCGGTAATCCATTGTCATAATGTCCGTATCGAAAGAGCGAATCAAGTAGTTCAGTGCTTTCAGCGGCGATATTTCTCCGCAAGTGGATACGTCAATGTCAGCCCGGAATGTGCTGATCCCTTCGTCCGGGTGATACTCTGGATACGTATGTACAGTGATATGACTGGTATTCAAATGTGCAACAACGGCTTCCGGAAGCGGGCCCGGCGATTCTTCAAACGATTCATTCGGTTCTTTCTCAATCGGACCCTCGGACACCAACATGGTGACACTGGATCCCTGCGGATCGTAATCCTGCTTGGAAATGTTCAACACATGAGCGCCGATAATGTCGGCAACGGACTTCAAGATCGCGGTCAATCGGTCTGCATTGTACTGCTGGTCTATATAAGCAATATAGGCTTCGCGCTCTTCCTTGGTTTTTGTAAAACAAATATCATACATATTAAAACTTAGTGATTTGGTCAAATTATTAAAACCATGCAAGGTAATGCGCTGCTCGGACGTTAATTTCACCTAGGCTCCCCCTTTTCTTGATAAAGCTAAGCTTAGGATGTGATCACCGGGCAGCTTCTATTCCATTTTTAGACATGTAAAAAAGAGATGATGTCACAATGTACACCACCTCTAGCCTACCTTCTAGCCAAGAATCATTTTTGCTGCAATCGCTATGTCACCGATATCAATTACTCCATCATTGTTGAGATCCGCTTTCTTATACAATGCCCAGTTTGGATCATCAGAATTTTTACCATAGTAAGATGCCATCATTGCCAAATCACCGATACTGAAGTGGTTATCTCCGTTCAAGTCACCTGGCGTTTGCGTGTTGATAGATGCCAGGAATGATTGGAGCGCCGCATTCAACTCGGCGGAAGCTTGATCCACTTGGGTTTGGCTTGCTGCCGCGTTATCGGCCACATCTTTGGCTTGGGCGATAGTGGCTTGTAACACAGCTTTCGAACCAACCGGATATTGTCCGACACTTGGGCCTTCTGCCGCCGCGTCATGCGCTGCCTGAGCTTGCGCAATAAGTTCATGGAGACCGGCTTTGTTTACGCTGTTGATTAGAATTGGATGTACAACGCCAGCTACATTGGTTTCGACCCCATCACCGTCTGAAATAATGGCGCTGGACAGCGATATCGCTGTGGATATAGGCAACGCAGAAGATCTGGCTTTCCATTGCAGGTTAATCAAACCGGTCGCCAGAAGATCTTTGACCGCAGCTATCCTTGCAGCAAGGACACGGACTTGACCTGGTGTTTCCTTCGTACTTACGAAGAAGACATCCTCTTGTCGCGATTTTGCAGAGATAAACTCCACAGCTGCCGCGTCATACGTGAAGATCAAGTCATGCGCGTAGACGTTTTGACTCACGCTGTGCAAATCATAAGTAAGATCGAAAGTGCCACCGGAGCTGACTTGATCAACACCGATTAAATACGCGATGTTTCCGGCAGGACTTTCTTTTATTTTAAAATCAATCGTATACGTCTTCTGTGTGGAGCGGTCTTCTGCCGTAACTACAATTGTCGCTTGGCCCGGCAGTTTGTCAGCCTGAGTAACTACCAACGTTGCATTCGAATCTGCCGTTGTTGCTGCAACTGTCGGTACTTGGACTTCGCCTTCCGGCAGTTCCACGGTGTAGGCTGCTTTGTTTGGATCAAAACCGGACATCCGCTCCCCATTTATTGTGATGCTGCTTAAGGCTGCATCGTCATTCAATGGCTCTTCGACCTCACCAAGCGCAGCAACCGTGATGTTAAAGGTTTTCGTGAGGCTTGTCGTACCTCTGCTAATCCTGGCTGTCAGCACAGCCGTTACATTCGGATCACCGTAACAAGGCCGCACGATGTTGCCATGGAAATCGATCACTCCCGGATCTGAACTTGACCACGTAATCACCACTTCAGGCGAACCGTTTATGCTGATCGGCAAGAACAAATTGTTCACGACGGATCTCGTATTCCCCAAATCAAGCGACGCTGCAGCCGATATCACACTTTGCTCGTTTGCACTCATTGCTTTAACGGTTAAGGAAAATGTTTTCATATCAGTATCGGCACCTTTGGTCAACGTAGCTGTTAACATAACACTCGCATCCGGCTGCCCGACACCTGGACGATGAACTTGCCCAGTTTCACTAATAGCATCTGGATTAGAGCTATTCCAGTTTATCGTGGAGCCAAATCGGCCATGACTCGGTAAATACACATTGCCGGTCACCGTATTGCTGCTGCCAAGCTCAAGCTCGGCTTTGTCTGCGGCCAGATCTCCCTTATCTCCTTGGGCAACCACCGTCAGAATAAAAGGTTTATTTGCCGCTACCCCTCCGCTTGTGATCGTTGCCGTTAAGGTCACTACCGCGTTCGGTTGACCCGCTTCTGGCCGGGACACATGCCCGGCATCGTCAATCACAGCAGGATTCGATGAATGCCATGCAATCGCCGATCGATATTTACCTTTTGTCACCAGCGTTAAATGGTCAGCAACCGCGCTCGTATTTCCCAATTGCAGTGCGGCTTTATCCAAATCAACCGCTTCAGCGTCGTCCATGGGAAGTACTTCGATTTGAAAAGCCTTCGTCGCGATCGAATCACCTTTGATAATCGTAGCCGTCAGCTTTAACTCCGCGCTTGGCTCCCCTTGAATGGGTCTGGTCACGATATGCCCGGAATCGCTCATGACCAGCGGATTTGAGCTCTCCCATGTGATTCTTGTTTGCTGTTCGCCTGCTACAGGCAAATTCAAATCATGGGAGACTCCGGATGTATCGCCTAAGCTAAGTGCAGCTTTCGCGGCATTAACGGCGAGGGTATCCTTTTCTCCAACCGTCGAACTGTGATCGATAGTGATATCATCGACGGAGCCGCGAAAGAAGCCTGATACCGTACCGCTGGAATCGAATGCGAACAAAATTTTATCGATGACTTTTCCATTCGCCACTTCTCCGAGGTTCGTCGTAATGAAATTCCATTGATCTTCGACAACGAAACCGCCTTTCCCCTGCGAATTCGGATGAAGGAAGACACCATTCTGATCTTTGGCGCCCAAGTCATGCAGATAAGTACCATCTGTAAACAAAATATCAAGCGCCACGTACTTACTTGTCGTTCTTGTCAAAGTCGACAGAACATCGGACTCTTTCTCAGGAAACAGCCAATAAGACAAGGTTGTCGAGGCCTTAACCGGAATCTCCGTATCAAAGATTTGGTTGTAAGCGTAGGATTGATTAGCATCTAGAGCATTTCCGGAAAATTGGAGAGCAGCCGCGCCATTGTGCGCCCCGGTACCTTTTTTGGACTCCATCCCGCCGATCCCGCAGCAAAATTCCCCGACATTTTTCGTCAACGACAAGATCCTGTACGTATTAGCCGGCCCCGTCGTATCTGTAGGAGCGAGATCCTCCGCTTCAAAACCTGAGTCGAAATCAATTCCCGCCTCATATTGGTAATCGGCCTCCCGCATCGCCAATACAGTTACGGCAAACTTTTTGATCTGAGATGCAGAGCCTTTCTTCACCGTTGCTGTCAAGGTGAGCTGTGCATTCGGCTGGCCGAGATCCGGACGTTTCACGATTTTGCCCGTGTTGCTGAGTACGCCAGGATTCGAACTTTCCCACGTGATGGTTGTGCCTTTCCTGAACGTTGATGGAAGGATGACTCCTTTCGTTAAAGCCGTCGTATCTCCTAAATCAAGTGCTGCGACTGCTGACGCTACAGAAGTATTGTCATCAAGTTCCGTTGCATACAATTTCCAGTCCGCTAATTGCGTATTCGTTGACTCCCCGTTGTTATTCAAAATGAACAACCGGTAATAGCCGTACTCCTTCACTTTGTCGACAGCAATCGTATATTCTTTCGTTTGGAAACGTGCGCTGAATGATTGATTGCTTTGCTCATCCAGCACGTTCCAGCTCAACCCATCATTCGAACCCTCAATTCGCCAATTTTTGGGGTCCCTTGTCGCTGCATCGTTGGCCGATACCATGGCATATTTACTAACGGCTTGGGTATCCCCATAATTGAATTGGACCTGCACCCAAACATTCGTTGTTTGAGCCCCCAGCCACTTCGTGTTGGCATTATTATCGAACAATTTCACAGCGGTTTCATTAGGCTGGTTTTCTTTGCTGAACTTAACGGTCATATTGCTTGCAAGAGCGACATTGACTAAATCCCCAGGAGCCGCTTGAGCGATCAGGTTCGGAAGCAGGCAGAACATCAGCAGGCTGCAAATCAGAACATGCCAACGACTTAAGAGCTGTCTCATCATCTTCCAGTTACCTCCTTGTACCTGGCGTTCACATTAGGCAACTGGACAAGCCTCCACGGCTTCGCCTCGCTGCTGAATCCAGCCGGAGCTTCGGTAGCTGCTGCCTCTTTTGTATTCAAAACGGCAACTAATGGCTGTGCAGCATCCGAATTGTTCGCGTCGGGCGCCTTTTGTGCGCTATCCTGCATTGGCGTGTAGTTGCTGCAGGCAATGGCGACTTGAGAAGCAAACTGCCCCTTGGAAGGCGGCGCCAACGGATCTGGTGGATTCGTTGCCCAGCTTGTATTAGGCGTTGTGCCCAGCGTAAAATCAAGAACCGCTCCATCCTTGAAGTACTCGTATGGCAGCCAGGTACTGTCATAGCTGTGGCCATTGAGCTTTAAGTCCTGAATATACTTCGCTTCTTCCGAAGCATGATTGCCGATTATCCTGATTTGTTTGCAATCGTTTAATTGAATAATCGTTTCCTCGAAAAGTGGCGCGTGCATCGAAAAGCCACCGATACCCGGAATCGACGGGTACAGCCCAAGTGCAGCCAGAACGAACCACGCAGAGCCCGCTCCCAAATCATTGTTGCCGATCAGACCGGCAGGTCCATCGTGGAACAGCTCCGTCATGCCTTTGCGCACGATTTCCTGGGTTTTCCAAGGCTGCCCGGCAAAGTTGTAAGCCCACGGAATACCGTAACTCGGTTGATTACCCAAGAATGAATACGGCTCTGTCGATCCTGCATTCAATTTTTGGAAGAAGAAATCGAGCCTTGTTCTTGCTGCCTCCAAACCGCCCATTTTCTCGAATAATCCCTTGTAGTCAAAAGGAAGCACCCATGTGTACTGAGCGGAGTTTGCTTCCTGGAAACCATGCTCGCTAGCTGGATCAAAGGTGCTCTCGAAATTCCCGTTCGCCAGTCGCGGTTGAATATAGCCATCTTTGAACGAAAGCCTCCAGCTCTGTGAGCGGGTCAAATACGTATTATATTTCCCCTCGTCTCCAAGCGCTTTAGCAAATTGAGCAATCGCAAAGTCCGCATTGTTATATTCCGGGATATAACCGGTTACCCAGCCGCCTCTTTCAATCGGAATATAGCCCAGCTGCAGATAATCGGCCAAATTAAAGCGACCATTCAAGCTGGATGGTGTCGATGCATGAAAGTCCATCACTTTCAAAGCTTCTTGCAAATCAAAGTTTCTGGCTCCAAAAGCGTACATGTTGGAAATCGTTATCGAAGCGGGATCGCCGTTCATCACGTTTGTTTCGGAATTGGCAATACTCCATTTCGGTAAAAACCCGCTTCTGCTTTTGGCATCATCAACGAAGGATTGCGCGATATCTGAGCCTATTTCCGGGAATAGAAGCCCTATGAGCTGCATCTGTGTGCGGTATACGTCCCATCCGGAAAAAGTCGAATAATGGGTGTATTTGCCCCCGGTATTATAGATCTTTTGATCGAAGCCTCTATAATCGCCATTCACATCGCTGAACACATTCGGATGTATCAAGGAATGATACAAGAAAGAGTAAAGCATCCGCTTATGCTTCTCGGTCCCGCCTGTGACTTGAATTTTACTGAGCGCCGTTTTCCATTTGGCCTGCGCCGTTTGTTTGACGGATTCGAAGTTCCAGCCAGGGTTCTCCGTTTTCAAATTCAGCTTCGCATGCTCCATATCGGTATAGGAGATCGCAACCTTAACATAAACCTCTTTCTGGCTAGATGTATCAAACCTGACATAACCGCCAACCTTCCGGTTGTTCGGAATTTCCGATTGTGCAGATTGGCTGTCTTTCGTAATTTGAGAGCCTTTATACGTGCCGACCTCTGTGAACGGCTGACTGAACTCTGCTGCGAAATAAACGGTGTAGTTGTTCGTATTTTCAGCTAATGTACCGCTCCCTTTGGTCCCGCAGAATCCGCCGGCATTCACATACCCGGTCACCATGCTGCTATCCTTGTCAATTTGGATGTTGGCATCCCTAACGCCTGTGGCGTTAATGCCCGTATTAATCAGCATCATTGCCTGTGTGGAAGCAGGGTAGGTAAATCTGCCGATACTTGTTCTCTCCGTTGATGTAAATTCCGTTTTAATGTTGTATTTATCCAACAAGACACTATAATAGCCGGGGATTGCAATTTCATTTTCGCGTTGAAAAGGTGAAGCATAGTCTTCGAAATGTGTTGCCGGGGATTTTCCCATTTTGCCTACGACTGGTAGAAAGGGAATGTTCTGCGCAATATCGCAGCCAGGACCGTCAATATGCGTCAAACTGAATCCGGCAATAGATTTACGATCATAATCATACCCTGAGCCCAAAGGTGATTTACCGGATCCAAGGTCGTTGTAACCGGTATCCGGACTCCATTGGATCATACCGAAAGGTACAACTGCACCCGGGAACGTATTCCCCCTATTGCCGCCGAAACCGACAATATCAAGCTTATTGTTCTGTGAGCCTAACAACGGATTGGCGTAGGCCGACGGATCGAATTCAGAGTTTCTAATTTGAATGTCATCGACAAATCCTCGGTAGGTCCCTGCGTTTCCGCCGCTTTGTTCGTATGAAATGAGGATCCGTTTAATCGTTTTCCCCGCTGCAGCCGAACCCACAGTCGAAGTAATAAAATTCCATGTGTCTATAGCCAATTGATTGCCTTTGCCTTGTTCTTCGGGACTCATGACAATACCGTGCTGGTCAACAGCTTGATAATTGTGCAGATAGCTTCCATCTTCAAAAGCAAGATCTACAGCGACATACGTGCTGTTTTTCCCATGATTCAAGTCAGTCCCGCCTAGTGTTGTATGGCTTTGCGGATAAATCCAATAAGATAAAGTGGTATTGGGTTTAACAGGAATGTTCACTTCGAACACTTTATTGTAAGCATAGGCTGCGCTTGTATCGGAAATTTTTCCCGCATAAAGCAATGCTTTTTTACCGGATTGGCGCATTTCGCTGGAAATTTTGGATTCCGCCTGGCTCACATGATTGCTCGCTTCGGTTTCATCTTCCCAGTTTGGCTGAACAGCCTCAGCGCTTTCGAACCCTGCATTGAAGCTTGGTGCCGCAGCTTCTGCTGAATGCTCGAATGCCGGTGTGATGAACAACATACTCCACAACAGCACAAAACTAAGTAAAAGACTGCACGATTTCTTGAAGGTCTTTCTATTCATCGCGTTCACCTCCACTTTTTTTCCATGAGAAAAATCGGGAGGAAGACGTTACCGCCTGCCATCCTCCCGATAGCTTGTTATTGATTCAAAATTTTACTTGCAATGATCGCAAGGTCAGCGACATCGATCTGGCCATCGCCACTCAGATCCGCTTTTTTGTACAGGTTCCAATTAGCATCCTGATCATTTTTACCATAATAAGCAGCCACAATAGCCAAGTCACCGATAGTAAACTTATCGTCACCATTCATATCCTCAGGTACGCGTGTATTCACCGATGCTAGGAAGCCTTGCAGAGCCGAGTTCAGTTCGGTCACAGCTTGATCTACTTGAGATTGCGTAGCCGCTGCGTCACTGGCGATCTGGCTGGCTGCGTTAATGGCCGCTTGCAGAAGTGCTTTAGCCCCTGCCGGATATTCGCCGGTTTTGGTGCCTTCTACGGCTGCATCATGCGTCGATTGTGCTTCTGCAATCAAGGCATTAAGTGCTGCTTTATCCACTGTGCTGTTGATTGCATTTTTGAACGTTTGTAAAGCTGCATTCAGCTGCGTTCTTGCCAGGTCTACTTCATCCTGTACAGCTTGCAAGTTCGCTGCCACTGCTTTAGCCGTATCGATAGCTACTTGCAGAATTGCTTTGGAACCTACCGGATATTGACCGTATTTGGTTCCTTCCACAGCTGCGTCGTGTACTGCTTGCGCCTCTGTAATCAGGTTGTTCAGCGCTGTTTTGTCCACCGCTTTAATGCTGATCGTTTTCGAAACGCCTGACATTTCTGTCTCTTTTCCTTCTCCATCAGCAATCACAAGTTGGGAGACCGCGATTGTGCCGGCTGCGCCAAGCTCCGATGTCTTCGCTTTGAATTGAAGCGACAGCAGGGCACCGTTTGGCTGGGAAGCACTCGGCCCAACATGAACGGCGAGGTATCGGCTTTGACCAGGCGCTTTTTTCTCGTCCACGATCACGAAATCTTTTTCCTTCGCCGATTTAGCGGAAAGCAATTCAAAAATATCCGAATTATACGTAATCGTAAAATCTTGACCATATACGCTTTGTGTCACTCCGCCTAATCCATACGTCAAATTAAACGTTTGGCCAGCCGAAACGACGGAACTGCCGCTTAAGAACGCCGTTGCTTCGCTCTTGCCGTGTTCAATGGAAATATCATCGAAATATCCGCGTGAATATCCGGTTTTCCCTGTAGCATTAAAGGAAATGAGAATTTTATCTACCCTTTTCCCGGCAGCTACTGCTCCGATATTGGATGTCACAAAATTCCATTGATCAGAAATAAGTTTACCTCCATTTCCTTGTGCCAGCGGATTAAGACCAACACCGTTTTGATCGACGGCACTCAGATTATGCAGATACGTGCCATCGGTGAACAGCAAGTCAACGGCATAATTCTGGCTTGTTGTTCTAGCATTACCAGGCAGTACGGTTCCTTCGCTGCCTTCTGGATTTATCCAGTAAGAAAGCACTGTAGATGGTTTAATGTCGAAATCAGCGTCAAACATTTGATTATAAGCATAGTTCTCTACAGCACTTGTCGCATTACCGGAATACAGGATCGCACTTGTGCTGTTATTTCGTCCTGGTGTACCAACCTTTGTTTCAACGCCGCCGATTCCGCAGCAGAATTCGCCGATGTTCTTTGATTCGATGGTACGGTTTTCCCAAGTCGGCATGACATCGCCAGCTTCAAGTCCTGTTTTGAAATCAACGCCGGCCTCGTAGCTTAGATCCGTTTCATTGAGAGCAAGCACCGTGATCGTAATAACCTTCGTAGCGCTTACGCTGCCTTTATTCACCGTTGCGGTCAACGTTAAGATCTCATCCGGCTGCCCAAAATCAGGACGTTTTATAATTTTACCTTCGTTGGAAACAATCGCAGGATTAGAACTTACCCATGTAATCGTTGTACCAAATTCAAAGTTGCCGGTAGGTAGCGTCAGCTTCTTTGTCACAGCGCTGGTATTGCCTAAATCCAGGCCTTTAACGGTTTCAGCTACCGCTGTTTCATCGTTTACAAGAGGTGTTGGGTAACCAAGGAGCTCAATTTCGGCAAATGAAGTAGTAGCGGTTCCCGAATTCTCTGTAACCTCTAATCGGTAGAATTCATATTTACCCGGAGTTTGAATCGTGAATGGTCGGGTATACAAACGCCATGCGAAAGTTTCATTCGTTCTTTGATCCAATAACGTCCAATTCTGACCGTCATTGGAGCCCTTCAGCATCCAGCTTTTCGCATCGCCGTCAGTATTCCCCGAAGTCAGTGTATACATGGCCGCCTGCTTTTTCGAGCCGAGGAATTGATACTGAATCCATGGCTTCGCGCTGTTTAACGTAACTCGGGTATTCGAGCTGTTATCGAACAAGTTGCCGATTGTGGAGCTGTTCGTACTGTCAGTTACTTTGGCAAACCCTTGAGCAACCAATTTATCTGTCATGTCTTTTAATGGAGCAGGAACAGCAGACCCTTGGGTAATGGAGGACGGCACGTCATTTTCTCCGCTTCCCCATGTAGAAGGCGTAGGCCCCATATCAAAGTCCAGCGTAGCTCCTGCTGCAAGCACAGCATGCGGCAGCGATGTTTGCGTATAAGCTTCGCCATTCACTTTCAAGCTTTGCACGTATTTATTCTCTTTGCTGTTATTCGGTGCATTAACGACGAGTTTTTTGCCATTTTCAAGTTGGATCGTCGCTTTTTTGAACAATGGTGCGCCTACCGCATATTCCGGGCTGCCCATTTTGAGCGGATAGAAGCCTAATGCTCCGAAAATATACCAAGCTGACATTTCACCGTTATCCTCGTCACCTGCATAACCTTGGCCAATTTGGCTTCCAAGATATAACCGGTCTAAAGCTTCACGAACTTTCTCCTGTGTCTTCCAAGGTTGCCCAGCATAATCATACATGTAGATAATATGGTGAGACGGCTGATTGCTGTGGCCGTATTGTCCCATTCTTACGTCTCTGGCTTCTGTCATCTCATGGATGACACCGCCGTATGAACCGGCATTAGAGCTGGAAGCAGGTTCCGGTATGCTGAAGAATGAATCCAGTTTCTCTGCCAACTTCGCTCTGCCACCATACAGATTAGCCAATCCTTGGCCATCCTGCGGAGCATGGAAAGCCATGTTCCACGCATTCGTTTCCGTGTAATCGTTGCCCCAATTTCTAGGATCGAAATTCGCCGCCGAGGATCTCCAAGCACCACTGGCTGTTCTACCATTGAAGAATCCTAAATCAGGGTTAAACATGTTGACATAATTTTGTGCCCGGTTGATGTAGTATTGTTGGTCATCTTTGTAGTGAGCGTTATACGCATCGTTGGTATCATTTTTCTTAGCGAGCGCATCGGCCAGGTTGGCAATACCAAAATCATTGATGTAGCCATCTACAGCCCATGCCAAGCCTTCACCTGTATCCGTATTCGTATAGCCGTCGAAAACGGAGGTCGCCATCCCTTTTCTGCCTACATTGGCATTTGGCGGAGTGACGGCAGCGTCTTTCAACGCGGATTGATAGAAGCTTTGAACATCAAAGTTCGTAACACCTTTCAAGTATGCATCCGCAAAAGCAACATTCGCGCTTGTTCCTACCATCAAGTTGGCATAACCAGGAGAGGACCATCTGGAAATCCAACCGCCATCCCGATAGTGCTGAACGAAACCGTCAATAAATTCGCCAGCCTTAGACGGCGTTAACAAGGAATAGGCCGGCCATGCCGTACGGTACGTATCCCAGAAACCGTTGTTAACATAAATTTTGCCGTCATTAATTTTGGCGCATGATGTCGTTGCCGTACTTGTGGAACATGATGTAATCGGCGTTTGATCCGCATGCTTGTAGACCGGCGCTTCATTCGTGCCCACATTCTCAAAAGCGGAGTTCGGATACAAGAATAAACGGTACATGTTGGAGTATAAAGTAATCAGTTGATCTTCTGAGGCACCTTCAACCTGAATGATGCCCATTTGTTGATCCCACTGTGTTTGAGCTTTCTCTTTTATCGTTTCAAAAGTGTCTGCAGGACTGATTTCCAACTCCAGGTTTTTCTTGGCCTGATCTAAACTGATCAAGGAAGTTGCGATCTTCATCGTGACCACTTTATTCGTCGTTGTGTCGAATTTGTAGTAGGCCTGCACATTGGTTCCACCGCCGCCACTGCCCGTCAACTTGCCGCTTGCAGTAACCGGCTTATCGAAGGTTGCATAGATGAAAATGCGCGTTGCGCCTGTGGAAAGGCCGCTTTTTTGGTCCGAGTAGCCTGAGATAGCATTGTTAGCTGCATCCAGCGTAATACCGCCACTATTGCTTTGGTTGTCAAAAAGCAGATTGGACGAATCTCCGGCAAATGTGAATCGGAACATCGCTGCATGATCGGTTGGCGTATACTCCGTTTTGAGACCGTTCTCAAAAGTTACGCCATAATAATACGGCTTGGCGATTTCGTTCTCGTGCTTGAAAGGTAACGCCCTTGTCGTACGGCTAATATTTGGCGTTCCCACCGTGTCGGAAGGCATCACATGGAAGGTTTGCCGATCCCCCATCCAAGGGCTTGGCTCATGGCTTAATGCGAACGCTTGAATCGTAGGTAAGTTGTTCGCGTTATTGCTTTGATTGTAATAATAAGCCCAGTCGGAGCTTGCATTTGTTTTCGGTATCCAGAAGTTAAATCCGTGAGGAACAGCAACGGCTGGAATATTATTTCCTCTGGAGAAAGTTCCATTGGACTGCGTGCCTCTGAGGATGTTGGCATAATCGGAGAGCCGGCTGTAATTTACAGGAGCAGGACTCCCTACAATTTTAATATCATCGATCGTACCTTTAAATCCCGTACCGGTTTTCGCAGCTGGATTATCGTACCCAACTAGAATCCGTTTAATTGTTTTTCCGGCGGCTACCGCCCCGATATTGGATTTTTTGAAGTTCCATTGATTGTTGTAAAGTGTTTTGGAGTTTCCTTGTTCTTGAGGATTAAGTTTAACGCCGTGTTGATCGAGCGCACCAAGATTATGTAGATAAGTGCCATCTGAAAATGCGAGATCTACCGCTGCGTAAGTGCTGGAGTAATCCATTTGCGCTTTATCCGTGAATTCAGGAGCAATGTAATAGGAGAGTTCGGTACTTGGCGTCACGGCGATATCGGCATCATACACTTTGTTATAGGAATAAGCTCTGCCGTCAACCAGGTGAGTTCCGGAGTAGGTAAACCCTTTCAAACCGGTCCACCCTGCATTTGATTTGGCATTATATAGTCCTGATGGACCGTTCGAGACATAGGACTTCATATCTGCTGGCGGAGGAGGAGGGAGAACAATACCGTTGGAAAGTTGGAACTCGGACATCTGAATGTAAGAATCTCCGCTGTTCGCCGTAATGTTTAACCGGTAATAGACATACGGTGTTTCATTCGCGAAGTCATAGACTTTCGTCTGAAAACGCTCGCTAAAGGTCTGGTTGGTTCTCGTATCCAGCGTCGTCCAGGTGCTGCCATCATTGGAGCCTTCAAACTGCCAGTTTTTAGGGTCTCTTCCAGCCGAATCGTTCGCAGAGGTCAAGGCATATCTCATGACGGCCGATGCTTCACTAAGCTTGAATCTGACCCAGCTCGTCGAGTTCGTATCCAACCATTTGGAATTCGTGTTTGAATCGATCAAATTGACGGCGACTTCACCTGAAGATGCGTACTCTCCTCTTGCGGTTACTTCAACGACTTTATTCGTAATGCTGCCCGGAATGCCTGCAAACGGCGTATTGCCGTCGATCCCCGAAGTTAGAGGATTCCCGTCGATGTCTGACTCGACTTTATTTTCCCAAGTCACTATCGGGTCACTTGCCTCGAATGACGAGTAGAAGTCAGCACCTTCTGCAGCAGCAGCGGATGCCCGCTGATTCGTAGGCAGATAAAATGATCCTGCCAGAAGTGTAAAACTCGTTGCCATAGCCAGAAATTTCCTAGCTTTCCGGTTACCCATTCCAGAAAACCTCCCATTATTGTTTTCAAAGCGATCGTGATCGTTAAGAGTCAAGCAGCCTCCTTTCGAAGCACACCTGTAAGCGCTTCCCCATACATATCTTACTGAAAGAGCCTGGCTTTAACTATGCGGTAAATCTATCTTTTCTTCCGATAAAATAATCACATTTCCATTCCATCGGCATTTAGGAATACAAAAAGTGAGGTCGCTTACCGCCTATCCCCTCACTTTGTGCCTTTAACGAAAAATCCATTTGGCTACCATTGCCAGATCGTCGATATCCACCTTGCCGTTCTGATTGAGATCAGCTTGTTCATACTTCGCCCAATCCTGATCTTCTGACGTACGTCCGTAAGCCGCCGCAACCACAGCCAAATCTCCCACAGAAATTTTGTTATCACTATTGAGATCAACCAAACTAATGCGAACGCTGTGTGATACACCGTTAATGGTTATTTCCAAACCGTCTGTATGGGTCAGCACGATGTCTTGAATCGCCATTGTTGTTGTTACTGGCTGAGAAATGGATTTAGCCTTCCAGCGCAGCACTAATAAATCAACGTCCTCTTTTATTGGATGTTCCCCTGCATGGAGTATGACATGAACTTGTCCATTCATTTCGGAATCGATGACAGCGGACATGTCTTCACGAATCGTATCCACTCCGAGGAATTCCAAATGTTCCGCCTCATAAGTCAGTGTGAAATCCTGAGCATAGATGCTCTCAGTTACACTTTTAAGTCCATAAGTTAGTGTAAATAGACCTTCGGAATAAACGGATTCCTGACCGGTTAATTGGGCCGATGGCAGCTGGTTTGCCTGTGTGGTGACAGTTACGCTGGGACCATTCGTACTCCAAAGCCCGGATGCGTTACCCGCTTCCACTTTAAAGGTATACGCCTTATTCGGCATCAATGACGTAATTGCGTATTGATAGACATTGCCCGTCACAGTGGCTAAAGCCTGCCCATCCTGGTAAATCCTATAGCCGGTTATCCCGTCTGGATCGGTCGCACCGGACCATGATAACTTCACGCCTGAACTCGACACGCCGGATACGTCAAGGCGCTTTGCTGCCGTCCATTCGGGAGGTTTCGGCGCATCCGGCAAACCACTCATGATCGCTTTGGCTATGATCGCCAAATCCGCAATATCAATCCTGCCATCGGGATGGACATCCGCCTTCACATGTTTGGCCCAATCGGAGTCAGCCGATGTTTTACCATAGGAAGCTGCCGCAATCGCTAAATCCCCGATCGTGTATTTGTTGTCTCCATTCAAATCCCCAGGCTGCGAGTTATCTGCAGAAAGTTGGACCGTATGTGTCGTGCCGCTTACGTTGGTTTCCACGCCATCACCGTTTGAAACAATGAGATTGCTAATTGTTACATCGGATGAGGCAGAATGAGTAAGCTTCTTTGAGCTCCAATGAAGCGTTAACAATTCGCTATCTTCGTGAATCGCATACTGCGCCCCATGGCTCACCGCAATGATTCGAACTTGTCCAGGTGTGTCAGACAGTCCGACAATCGAGAACTGATCCTTTAATTCCTTTACTGTTTCCGCACCATGAAAACTCAACTGCTCAGCATCATAAGTAACTGTGAGATCCTGAGCGTAGACCGCTTGCGTAACTCCCTTCAATCCATAGGTCAAATCAAATGCATCGCCAACCAACACCTTGTCCTGACCGGACAAGGTGGCATGGATGGCTTCGTCGGCTTTGGCAAGTGAGAGATCAGCAAACCAGTTCGCCGATAAAAGCATGAGAAGCGCATATACAAGGTATGTTCTATACCTTTTTCTTTTTCTCATCGTCTAATATCCTCTCTGGCTTTATGTATAGACAAATGGCGGCCTATCATTTCTTATAATCAAGCAAAGATAGAAGGAGTGTGACCGCCTCAGCCCGGGTCGCGTTGTCATTCGGCATGAACAGATGATCTCCCTTGCCTTGAACCAGCCCGGCTTCTGCTGCAGCCGCTACGAAAGAGTGCGCCCAGGCAGGAATTTGGTCTTTATCGGCAAAAGTCGATATTGGTTGCTCAGCTGTCTGGATACCTGAAGCCCGCACAATCATCGTGGTGATTTCGGCTCGGGAAATCATTTGGTCTGGACGGAACGTGTTGTCTTCATACCCTGATACGATGCCGGCGTTTACGGCTGAAGCGATGCTTGATTTCGCCCATTCCGGTATCGTAGACTCGTCTGCAAAGGTAAGCTGATCTTGGCCGTTCAACGGTAACTGAATGGCACGAGCTAGCATGGTCGCAAACTCTGCGCGTGTGATAAGTCCTTGCGGCCTAAAACTGCCATCCTCATAACCGTTGACAAAGCCCAGTTTCGCCGCTCTTTCAATCGCCTCTTTCGCCCAGTGCCCTGCAATATCACGAAACATAGCTGCATTATCGTTCGTTATATCCATAGCAATCTGCGTGCCCGCATTTTGTTTACTGGAAACCATTTTGCTGGTGACCAGCTTCACGTCCGTAAGTTCTACCTCTGCTTGGCCTTTCCCAATCGGTTCAAAAGCAAGCGTGCATAAGGGAACCTTCCCGCTTTCCCCGGCCTTATTGCCAATTTTGGTACTCGCAAATTGAATTTGATTATTTTTCACGATAGCAGGAATGGAGAAGCCATCTAGCGCGCTTTTCGCCTCCTTAAATCGTAATTGGTTGGGGTCATAAACAAAATTCACTTCATAAGCGTATACATCCTGAAGGTTATCCCCTGTCACTGTCACGTTAATTTCCTTGTCTTTCCCTACTTCAGGTTTATCGTTACTGATTGTTAGCGTGTAAGTGAAGGAATCTGCAGCCCAAGTGGAGATTGGAACTAGCAATATACAGAACATGAGAACCAGGTACATTCCGGAAATTTTACGTTTCATGCAGATCGTTCCTTTCTGAGCGTCCTTCTATCCTTTAATCGAACCTGCCAGGAGCCCCCGAATAAAATACTTGCTCAAGAAAATATAAACGAGCAGCGTAGGTAAAGCGGCCAAAATCGCTCCGGCCATCTGTACGTTCCACTGTACGATTTGACTGCCTGACAGGTTTTGCAGAGCCACCATGATCGGTTGTTGTTTCTGGGTGGTCAAGGTAACGGCAAACAAAAATTCGTTCCATACACTCGTGAATTGCCAGATGCCTACTACAACAAATCCTGTTAATGAAAGTGGAATCATAATATACCGATAAATACCGAAAAATCCGGTTCCGTCAATTTTGGCCGATTCCAACACTTCCGTTGGGATTCCCACATAAAAGTTGCGAAACATCAGGGTGCAAATGGGCAGACCGTACACGACATGAACGAGAATCAGCCCAGGAATCGAGTTGTAAAGTTTAATCGTTTGCAGAAATTGAATTAAGGGAATTAGTATACTTTGGTAGGGAATAAACATCCCGAATAACATCAGGGAGAACAAAAAGTTCGATCCTCTAAACTTCCATTTTGATAAAATGTAGCCGTTTAAAGATCCAAGCAGTGAAGACAACAACGTAGCCGGAATGGCAAGCAAAAAGCTGTTCGTCAAATTGGGAATCAGCTTCTTAAACGCTTCTTGATAACCTTTCAAGTTAAAATACTGAGGCAGCGCCCACATTTTATCGAGTGTGATTTCGTTAAGTCCCTTGACGCTCGTGATGAGCATGACATATACCGGAACCAGATAAACAATCGCCAAAACGATCAGCGCCACATACAACAGCGTACGATTCACGCGCTCCAGCGACATATTATTCCTCTCCTTTGCGCAAGTTGGAAATTAAGTAAGGAATGATGAGTAAGGAAACTAGCAGCAGCATAATCATCGCGATTCCTGCTCCTTGGGCATAGTGATTTCCGCGGAATGTCGTTTCAAACATGTATACACCCGGCACATCTGTAACGAACATCGCACCAGGTCCTGTCATGGCATAGACCAAGTCAAAAATCTTTAGAGAAATATGCGCCAAAATAATGATCAAACTCATCGTGATGGGCTTCAACTGCGGCAAAATCACCTTTCGAAGCACCTGCCATTCCGTTGCGCCGTCCACACGTGCCGCTTCCCGGAGTTCTTCGGAGATGTTCCGCAATCCGGCCAAATACATCGCCATGGCGAATCCCGACATTTGCCAGATGGCCGCAATTGCAACAGCAATAATGGCGACCGGAAGGCCGACATCAATCTGGCCTACTGGAATTTTGGGAATAATTTGCGTGCTTACAAACCAGCTGGGCACATTCGTAACCCCAAGCGACTTCAGCAATAAGTTAACCCCAGTCGTTGGATTCAAAATCCATTGCCACACAACCCCGGTTACAACAAAAGAAAGCGCCATCGGAAATACGAATATATTTCGAAAAAATGCTTCCCCTCGAATCTTCCGATCGACCATCACTGCCAGAAATAAGCCAACAAACATCCCGCCGGCGATGAATAGAGCCGTAAACATCACCGTATTTCTTAAATCCGCTTGAAACCGGAAATCATTAAATAAAAAAGCATAGTTGCTGAATCCTGCAAAGGTCAGGTTTTTTACGAGTGTATTCCACTCTGATAGCGATACGTAGCCGGTCCAGGCTATAAAACCATACACGAATATGGCGATTGCCACTAAAGACGGCATCAGCATGGCGATAGGCACAAGCTTCTCCGACTTCCAACGAAAAGCGTTCATCGATTCACACTCCAGAAAAACAAGGCCAGATGCCTAAATCCAACATCTGGCCCTGACGATTTTTCAAGCCTATTTCTTCATGCCATTGGCAGTTTGTGCTTGTTTAAGCGCTTTTGCCGCTTGCTCTACATCGCCTTGCGTTACAAAAATATTAATCGCTTGGTTCGCTTGTGTCGTAAAGCCTTCAGGCGCTGCCGAGCCGTGAGCCATACTTGGCGTCAGTTTGCTCTTTTTAAAATCTTCGATTGTCGTTTTGCCATAGATGTCGTATTTGGAAACGTCCGCATCCACCCTTGCCGGAATGGACCCCTTCAACGGGTTAAACACGTCTTGACCTTCTACCGAGCCAAGAACCTTCAGGAATTCTTTCGCTGTCGCTTGGTCTTTGGAATCCTTCGGTAAAGCGAATGTATCCGTTACGACCATGAAGCTGCCGTCCGTATTCGGGGAAGCCACCCATCCAAAATCCTCGTTTACTTTCAGTTTCAAATCCGTCGTGAAATATCCTTTTGCCCAATCTCCCATGTTGTTCATTGCCGCTTCACCGTTGGCTACCAGCTGTGCGGCATCCTGCCAGTTACGTGCAGCATGATCTTTATTTGTATAAGAAAGCATCTTTTTAAAAGTTTCGAGCGATTTTTTCACGCGTGCATCGTCGAACGGAATTTCACCGGTCCATAATTTTTTGTAATCGTCAGCGCCAAATTCGCCGAGCAAGACATTTTCGAACAACATGGTCGCTGTCCACGGTTCTTTGTCACCCAGTGCCAGAGGCGTAATGCCTTTCGCTTTCAATGCATCCGCTACTTTAACGAATTCATCAAATGTCGTAGGCGCTTTCAAACCATTCTGGTCAAAAATTTTCTTATTGTAGAAAATCACGTTCCCCCGGTGAATATTAACCGGTACCGAGTAGATATTGCCGTCCTTGCTAACCATCTCAATCAGGTCTTTCGGAAACTTATCCTTCCAACCTTCCTTGTCGTACAGGTCGTTCAATGGGCTGACTTTAGCAGCTGCCACCCAGCCTGTATTCAGTTCTGCCCCACCATGAACTTGGAAGGCCGAAGGCGGGTCTCCGCCTTGCATGCGGCTGGCGAGAACAGCTTTGGCATTGGTTCCGGCACCGCCGGCAACAGCCGCATTAATGACTTCAATGTCCGGATATTTATTTTTGAACAGTTTAATAAGTCCTTGAAGGCCCGCTTCTTCACCGGCACCCGTCCACCAGCTGAAGATTTCCACTTGTTTCTTGCCAGCAGCCGGAGCCGGCGTAGCTGGCGCTGCCGATGCGGCAGGCGTGTTTGCGGCCGCAGCCGGAGTTGGAGCCGGACTGTTCGTCGCCTCGTTGGTCGTGGTGCCGCATGCCGTAAGAAGCGAACCCGTTAATGTTACAGTCGAAAGAATCAAAGATAATTTACGTTTCACAGTACTTCCCCTTTCAGATCGCTTTTGTATGAAACCGCTTTACAAAATTATCTTACTCAATTGGGGAAATTCTTTTAATGAGGTAAATCTATCTTTTATTCCGTTTTTTTGCACAAAACGCAATCCTTGTTAGTTAAGCATGCTTTGACCTATAATCCCCAGGCGACATGCCCTTTTGCTTTTGAAACCATTCGCTGAAATAACGGGGATTCGGGTAGCCGACAGCCTCTCCAATTTGATAAATCTTCAGGTTGCTGCTGCCAAGAAGCTCACAGGCTTTCTCAATGCGC
Organism: Paenibacillus sp. FW101-FHT12H11; assembly: GCF_058790355.1. Classification (NCBI taxonomy): domain Bacteria; kingdom Bacillati; phylum Bacillota; class Bacilli; order Caryophanales; family Paenibacillaceae; genus Paenibacillus; species Paenibacillus sp. FW101-FHT12H11. The sequence goes on from NZ_JBYTCO010000002.1 coordinate 554,131, forward strand.
AGCTGTGATAAATAATCGCTGAACGATTTGCCCATTTCTTGGCGGAACAACCTGCTTAAATAGTTCGAAGTCACAAACAGCTCATCCGCAATCTGATTCAGATGCAGGTCTTCTGTGAACCTCGCGCTCATCATTTGAAGCGCTTTCTTAATCAAATAGGAGCTGGGCTCCTCAGCGACCTTCTGCTCCTGTATATCAGGCGCTGCTGCCTCGTTGGCGCACAGCGTCTTTGCTTTCTGCAAAGCCACCTCGATCTCTTCCACATCCGAAGGTTTAAGCAGATAATCTACAGCTCCTAAACGAAGCGCTTCTTGGGCGTATTTAAAATCACCATACCCGCTGAGGAAAATAACCTTGGTACTCAACAACAAACGACTTTCCTTTTCCAATTCGCGCAATCTTGCAACTAATTCAAGCCCCGTCATATTGGGCATGCGAATATCCGACAACAGAATGTCGACGGGATGCTCCTCCATATAGCGGATAGCTTCAAGCCCGTCTTGAAAGACTTGAACCAGTTCGATTCCGAGCGATTCCCAATTGATATGTTCGCTTAAGCCTTCCCGAATCCAGGTTTCGTCATCAATAATGACGGCACGGCAAACGGTCGTCGTAGTCATCGAGTCATCCTCCGTCCTATTTCAAATTTCCGTTCATTTTCATTGAGAGTTGGCGTAATTCATTCGCTGCATCTTTAAAAGATATTTCCGGCTTGGCAAAAGATGTAATGATTTTGGCCAATGCCCTTTCTTCAATTTCCACCATCGCCGGGTAATAACTAATTGAAGGTTCAATTTTGGCCATATCCATACTCTTCAAAATTAAGGCAAAATCTGGTCTCGTCTCTTCAAAAGACGGATCACCTAGAATGGAGCGCCTTGCCGGTATCCCCCCCTGCTGCGCATAAATCATTCCCCCGCGTTTCCCTGTTGCATATTCGAGAAATTTCCAGGCGTCCACAGCGTTTCTGGAACTTGCATTAATGGCAAGCGTCCAACCATGCTGAAATGGGACACGCTTAATATGGCCAAATTGATCTTTGGTGCCTGGAATTAGCGCAATTTTGATTGCCTCTTTATTGGGGTCGCTATTTTGCTTGATCATTGGATACGCTGCATTCCAGTATGGTGCCGCCATGGCGATCTCACCTGCGATTAAAGCATCACGGGTTCTAGCGAAATCCCAACTTAGCAAATCCTGCGGGACCACTTTCTCCTGAACCAGTTTCTCCATATATTTGCCGGCTTGAACCGATTCCTCGCGATCCAACAAGACGTTCCCGTCTTCCTCATTCAGCACGTCGCCTCCATACGACCACAACAGGGATGCGAAGATCTTGGATCTTTCTTCCGGCACAACAGCGGGCATCGCAAGCCCCCATCTCGTAGGAGAAGTAGGGTTTTTACTTCTGGTATACGTTTGGGCTAACTCGAATAATTCGTCCCAGGTTTCCGGTGGATGGGGAATTAAGTCGCTTCGATAATACAAAAAGTGCGTGCTAATATCCGTCGGCAATGCATAAGTTGTATCTTGATATTTGTAAGTGGCCAAAAAATCGCTCACATCAAACGACTGGATATCCGTCAAATTTTTATCATTCATAAACGAATCTAACGGAAGAATGGCATGCACGGCCGCAAATTGCGCGATGGATGTATTCGGAATCGAGACAATATCGAATGACTCTGTCCCAGCCAGCAGCTGCGTGCCGACAGAAGTGAAATAGACATCTCTTCCCAATTCGATATACTCCACCTGAATCCCCGTATCCGCTTCAAACGTCTTCGAAATTTGACGCATCGCCGTCGATTCCGTACCGGTGCGAATCAACACTTTTATCTTTTTGGGGCTCGCTAATGCTTTAGGAGAATCCACGGTCACCCGATCCAATAAGAGCAAGCTGCTTAACGCCCAGACGAGAAGTAAAACGAACGAAACCAACATTAATCGATTGAAATGCAGCATTTTCAAATGCTATGCCCCCTCTTGATCCTCTTGCAACGCAGCCAATCGATAAGGGATTGTAACCGTTACCAACGCGCCTTGATCTTCACCTGCCGCTACCTCAATGCCATACTCTGTCCCGAAGGCCGTCTGAATTCTCTGCTGCACATTTCGCAGTCCCACATGGTTATTTGAAGTTGCATTCTGCAGCAAAAGCCGGACATGTTCCAGATCGACCTGCCTCCCCGTATTCGAAATGACGATCAGCACGTTATCTTCGCTTCGAAACGCTTTGATCAAGACTTTTCCGCCATCCTGACTCTTGGATATCCCATGTTCTAAAGCGTTTTCAATTAACGGCTGCAAAATAAGCGGCATCACATTGACATAAGCAACTTCGGGTTCCAGCTCAATTTCATAATACAGCTTGTCTCTATACCGGAAGGATTGAATTTGCAAATAGTTCTCCACATGCTCAAGTTCTTTCCCCAGTGTTGTCCATTCCTGACCGGCATTAAGGGTGAACCGGAAGAACCTTCCTAAAGCCGTCACCAGCTTGCTGATGGATTCCGCTTTATGCTTCTTGGCCATCCAATAAATCATATCCAGCGTATTATATAAAAAATGAGGATGGATCTGCATTTGCAGCGCTTGAAGAAGAGCCTCGCGTTTTTCCTTCTGCTGCTTTTCATTTTCATGAATGAGCCTTTGAATACGGTCCATCAACCGATTAAAGCTAAATTGCAAGATGCTGATCTCTTGAATGGGTCCTTGCGTATCCCGAACATGGAGATTGTCTTTCGCCGCAAATGCCATTAACCTGGCAAGATTAATAACCGGCTTCGAAATAGCGGTAGCCAAAAGAAACGAGACAATCACGGCGACAAGCGCGCCAATGGCCGACATCATTAACAAATACCGCAATATTTTTTGATTGGGCCCGATTAGTTCATTGATGGGGACGACCGCCGTCATCTTCCACCCGCTAATTTGGGAAGTATCGAAGGCGAGCAGCCATTTGCCATCCACAATCTGCAGCCCTTGGCCTTGAGAAGGCAAATCTTGTATGGCTTGGCTTATTTTATTATTTTGAGACAGCTGAGCGTCCTGCTGATAAATCACATCGCCGGAAGCATCCGTGACTAATAATGAGCCTGTTGAACCAATTTGAACGTTTCGCAAATGCTCGCTTATAAAACGATCGTTAAATTGCACAAATAAATAACCCCTAAGCTTAGCGGTGTTACTGTCAATGAGACGCCGAGCAGCCGTTACGGACGCGCGAACCGGAGTTTCGAAACCGTCTTTTAGACGATAAATCGACCTTTTATCGCTGAACCAATTCATCTTTAAGGGCTGCCGCTCAATCTGATCCATAACGAACTGAATATTGACGCGATCAACTTGCTCATACGTATAAAATAAATTTTCTGTCGAAAGAACCTCATGTCCAGCTGTTATAAAATAGATGGCTCGAATATGCTCAAGCCTGCCACGAAACAGGTTGGAATAGACCATATTTTTAAATTTCTGATTGGCTTCGAACAGTGGATAGGAGGAGTCTAAGGGGCCGTTTAAAAAATCAAGCGACTGTTCATACAACAAAGTCCAAGTGAGCCGATCAATTTCGGAAAGATTGGCATCCAAAGCACGCTGAGTTTGCCCAACGGTCTGCAGCAAATACTGGCTAACCTGCTTTTGAAACAATTCATTTTCCTTCTTATAGGTAATATACGTGATTACGACTAGCGGAAGAATCATGAGCAGTAGAAAAACGGACAGCAAGATCGTGCGAATAGAGATTAGTTTGCTGACATTATTGAAAGCGCTCACCCTTTCCACCGATTAAATACACGAATAATCTATCATGTTCAATTTGAAATGTTTGTCGAAATAAGTGAAAGATCCCATAAAAAATAATAAATTGTTGCAAAAAAAGAGAGGATGCTTCGGAAGCACCCTCTCAACATGATTGTTTATGAAGTCTCACTTATTTTTTCGAAACAGGAATCCAAATTTCGCTTCGAAAGTTGGGGGATGTTACCTCTTTGCTTTCATTCCATAGGATCTCCGGACCATCCACTTGTTCATAGCTCGACGATGGAAACCACTCGGCATAGATGCGGCCCCATACTTGTTGCAGCGTTTCCGGGAAAGGACCCACAGCTTCAAATACGGCCCATGAGGAGGCGGGAACTTCAAGTGCAGCCAGATGATCCGGGCACTCTTTCGTAGTAGCCGCTCCTATATAATGATCGAGCTCCCCTTTCTCTTCCATCCTCCCTTCTGAAAAGTTGGCTGACCCGCTAATGAGCCCGCTTGGCGTCACATTCGAAAGCGATTTAAGCTCTTGAATAAGCTCTGCGTTTAAGCTTCCCCACATAGCGGCGATTTCCGGATTTACTCCCTCAAAAATAATCGGTACCCTCTTCTTCAGTCCCACGATGCGAAATGCTTCTTTCTCTTCAATCCGGTAGTTCATGACATCTCCTCCTTTAATGGTGAGCTGGAAGGTCAGTCTTGGGTAAGCTTTTAACGTTTGCCCCGTCTCTCTTGCCTCCGTTGGCGTTATCCCATGCATGCTTTGAAAAGCTCTGGTAAAAGAATCCGGCGAATAATAGCCGTATTTGACCGCCAAATCAATAATCTTGATTGCGCTATGGTTCAGCTCAAATGCAGCAAGCGTAAGCCTTCTGCGACGGATATATTCCGACAGAGAGACACCGGCCAGGAACGAGAACATTCTTTTAAAATGAAACTCCGAACACATCGCTATTCTGGCAGCTTCTTTGAAATCAATCTCTTCCGTCAAATTTTCTTCGATATAAGATAAAGCCCCATTCATGTTCTCAAGCATCTTCAAGCTCACCTCCCTCGCTTATCTATACAATAGCAATTGTACAAAGACGCCATCCGACTTTTCGTGCACAATCTCGCAGGGTCCTTGGTTTTAAAAAGAAGAAGAAAAAGAGACTGTCTTGAGGTTTATTAACCTGTGGGACAGCCTCTTGTTGTCATGAAAATCAAAAACTTTGCACCCGCGCTTGCTTTTCCTTCATGATCGGCATCAACAGCCATGCTCCAACCAGGAGCAAACAGCCGCTGAGCACATAGACCGAAAGCAGTGAGGACATATCTTTTAAATATCCGGAAATCGACATGCCTACCACCATCATGCCCATAAAAATGGGAGTTATCGCGCCTCCCACCCTACCCATATAAGCGGCTTCTGTATTTTTCATGAGAAGAGTTTGAATGCCGACTTGAATGCAAGGGTAAAATAACCCGCTAAGGGCTTGGAGCGCAAAGGACAGCAGCAATATCTTCGAAGCTCCGACTGCAATGGTACATATGGCGCTGACCAGCAAGCCCACAGCAAGCAAAACTTGTGGTTTCACTCTCTTGGCTACCGTCATGATGAAAGCTCCGCCAATCAGCATGGCCGCGCCGTTCGTCATTAGAAACCACTGCATAAATGATTTATCCTGTCCTAAATTTTCAATCGTGATAAAAATCATTAGGGGCTGAATCATCCCCGCGGCAAGCCCTGAAGCGGCAAAAGTTGCACCCAGGGTTCGTAATGAACGGTTAGACCATACATAACTGATCCCAGCTTTCATCTCGGTCATAAAACTACCTGTATGATGCGCGTTCGCTTCCTCGGTGTCACGAGGCAAAAACGACAAGATGATGGCGGAGGTCAGGAAAAATAAAAACGTCAACAAAAGGGAAACCTGAATCCCAAACTGCATGAAAATAAAAACACCAATGATGGGACCGACAACGGTAAAGATGCCGATTAACGATTGCGATAAAGCCATGACACTTTGCAGTTTGTCAGCGGCTACGTGTTTCTTATAGAGCTTCATGGCGGATGGTTGCGAAAATTGAGATAAACTCGCTGAGATCAGTGTTCCAATTAATAGCGCATACCATTCACCCATCACTAGAGCGAGCAACACGGCTAACACGGAAACAGCTGATAAAAAGTCACTCCAAACCATGGTGCGCTTTGGTTTCCAGCGGTCCGCGAATGTCCCTCCGATGATGGCGAATAAAAATATCGGAGCAAATTCAACGACGGAAATAAGTGAAACAAACTTAGGATCATTATTTGTAATATCGGTCACATATAAAAGCACGGCAAAATTTCTTATCCATACGCCTAACTGCAGGAACACCCGCGACAGGATAATCGTTCGCACATATCGATTCGTAAACACTTTAATACCCCATATCTTTTAAAATTCTAGACAGCATACGCAGACGTTCGCCATTGAGCTCATCATCTTCGCTAAGCGCTTGGCTGAATAGTTTAATGTCTTCGTTAATTCGATCGTTATCCGTACAGACGGCCACGGTCATGGCATCTCCTTGCAAGCCTAAACGGTCAATCACCGGATTCTCGGGATCGTATAGGTTCTTATTTCGGTACGCCTCTTCACGGAAATACAGCATGCTTCTTGTTACGAGAATGGCAAGATCAAGAACGCGGTGCAGCGGCAGCTCTTCTGATTGCCTCGACCACTTCTCCCCTGTGTATCTCCAGACTTTGGCCGAAATGTCGACCTTCCCTCTGTCGTTCCATTGAGCCAGTCCCAGCGAAAGTCCTTTCGCATCGGACGTTTCAGCGTATCTGCCGTCAACTTGCTCATAATTTTCGGAAACAATGACGGGCTTATGTTTTAAAGATGTTGGTATTTTCATTTGGTTAGCTCCTTTGATTTGGTTTCGCAATTTAGTAATTTAGTAAATTAGTAATTTAGTAATTCACTAACCCGATTCTATCTTGATGTTCTGCAAAAGTCAATATTATTCATGCTTAGCCATCTTCCATGTCGGTAGCACCTAGCAGATGTGCCACTGCGAGCAGGCTCGCAAGTCAGCGACAAGGCTAAGCCGAGTCTTTGACTCGGCTTAGGGAAACTACAGGGCGCTATTTCTGCGAAATAGGCCCATCTATATGCCGAAGGGGAACTGGGGTCACTTATTTCTAAATATTTCCTGGTTATCCGCCAAATATTTAGAAATAAAGCCCTGTAGTTCCCCCGAAAGCTCTAGACCAGCCCTGAGGGCATAAATAACACCCTCAGGGTCCTCTGTCCGCGGCTTCATGCAGCCCGGCAAACCAAAAAACCTGATCACCAAGCAGATCAGGTTCATCGGTTCCTATACAGTTATCCTACCCTCAGGCGTCCCCTAGTCTCTTTTCGTTCAAATGACTCGCCAACTGACTCGTCCGCCGTTTATTCAGCGGGTATAAAAATACAATGATCAGAAAAATGACCAGATAGACGATGCCTGGCACTAAAGTGGCTAACGTGTATATGCCATCTAACGCTTCTTTGGTCTGAACGGATCGAGCCGCATCATAGCCAACTGAGCCGATAGCCACGCCGCCGATCCCGCCTGCAAGCGCTTGCCCGACCTTGCGGGCAAAGGAATAAACGGAATACACCGTACCGTCTTCCCTCACGCCAGTCACATACTCTTGATAGTCAATTACATCGGTGACAAATGCCCATACAACTAAGTTGAAAAATGCAAAGCCAAACATACCAACAGCGGAAATAAGGACGAATTGCCAAGCTGTCAAATGCGGCAGGAAATAGAGGGTAAGGTAGACTACGGAGGAAAGCAGCATACCTGCTGCGGCTATTTCCTTTTTGCCAAATTTGTGTACCAACGATTTAACGAAAGGAATCGCGATAAATACCGCAGCTGTCTGAATTAATCCAGCCATACTCAACATCGAAGCGCTTCCAAAATAATTTTTAAACAAATACACATTCACTGCGCCTACCAGCATCGAAAGCATCATAAACGTGAGCGATGCAATCAAAATAGAGATCAGCGGTCTATTTTTTAACATGCCTTTTAAAGTTGTAGCTAGCTGGATCTTATTCTTCTGCGTTTCCGGTATTGTAATGCGTTCCGTTGATAGTTTATAACAAGCCATGTAGCAGGCAATCGACAATATGCCAAAAATAATAGCGGCCAGCATGAACCTGTTGGAATCTGCTTTATTGTTCACAAACAGAATCAACGGCCCGATCACATTGATAATTAGGCTCGCGAGCATAGCCCCCATCGTTCTGAACGTCGATAATGTCGTGCGCTCCACCGAATCGCTTGTAATCACAGACGCCATGGACCCGTATGGAATATTAACCGTGCTGTACAACGTTCCCCAAATCAGATAAGTGACAAAGGCATAAGCCATGTAGAACCCGTCGGACATCCCCGGGATTTTCACAAACATCAGAATACCGGATATGACGAGCGGAAAAGACATTCGGAAGATCCAAGGCCGAAATTTGCCTTGAATCCCCGCTTTTCTAGTGTCGATGAAACGCCCCCACACGATATCTGCAACTGCATCCCAAAGTCTTGCAATGATAAATACAAGCCCAATCGTCGCCGCATGAATGTTGAAAATATCCGTATAGTAGACCATCAGGAACGAGCTCACGAGGATAAAAAAGAAATCATTCCCAAAGTCGCCGAACAAATACCCCAGCTTATCCCGCATCCCAAAAGGACGGCTTGCCTTGATGTTACCCGTTGTTTCAGACACATTGTGAATAACCAAATTACTCATCGTATCCCCCCGCTACATGTGCAACTCAGATTGCTCAGATCCTATTTCTAAGGTTTCTTATATCCGAAATCTGGAATAGCCAGCCATCTTTTACGCAGCTCATGTGCCGCATATTTCGGCTTCCGATCCCGTGTGAAGATGCCCTTTTTGTTTCCTTGAACCCGTATAACGCCTTGGGATGTATTAAAATCCGCAAAATTCCAAACCTGTTCGCCAACAAAGGTGCTGAATTCATCAAACACTTCGTGATTCGCCCGCAGGTACTCGACCTGGAACTCTTCGGTAAACATCACAGGGTCTACATCATGCAAGCCGGCAATCGTGTCCGCCCCATACTCGGTCATGATGATTGGTTTGCCCGGACAGCGTTTGCCCCAGCCATCCAGTTCCTCGCGCAGCTTGATTTTGGCTGCTTCCATATCGCCGCTTTGCACATACCAGCCGTAATACCTATTCAGTGCAAGCACATCAACAAGCTCCGCCACTTTGCACGTTTCAGGCGTTGACATCAGGTGTGTGACAATGGTCACAGGCCTTTTTTGCGGATCAAGTTCCTTGGCAAGCTCGACAAGCGGCTTGAAGTAAGCATCCGCTCCTTCTTCTTCTGAAGCCGGCTCGTTAGCAATAGACCACATCACGACACAAGCGTGATTTTTGTCACGCGCAATGAGTTCCCGAATGACATCCTGATGATGCTCTTGCGTTCGAAGCTCCTCCCAAGTTTTCCGCTTCGCCCCGCCTCCGAACATCGCCATGAAATTCAAGTGCAGCCCGACGGCAGGCGTCTCGTCAATGACAACAAGACCTTCAAGATCGGCCAGCCTCATTAACTCCTCCGAATAAGGATAGTGAGCTGTGCGGAACGAATTGGCACCGATCCATTTCATCAAGCGGAAATCGAGAACATTCGCCGCTTCATTAAACCCTCTTCCATGAATTGCCGAATCCTCATGTTTGCCGAACCCTTTAAAATAAAAAGGTTTATCATTAATCAGGAATTTCCCGTCTTTGACTTCAACGGTTCGTACACCAAATGGCTGTTCGTAAACGTCTACAAGCTGTCCATTATCGCTAATCTCAACTTTAAGCGTATACAAATAAGCTTTCAAAGGTTCCCACAGCTTCACCCCTTCGATCTCGATCAACCCCTGAAGTCCGCTGCTTTCCCCCACGACAAGGCCCGACTGATCAACAACCGTTGCCTTGACTTGTCCTTTTCCCGCTATCTCGACCTCATACTGAACAAGCCCTTTTTGCTGGTTCAAATTGGTTAAAATAGTCACATCTTTCACATACACGTGTGGTGTCGTATAAATTTTCACCGGACGATGGATGCCGGCATAATTGAAAAAATCAAAATTCGGGCTGTTTTTTGCAACAAGGCCACGCCCCGGAACTTCCTGTTCACTGTAGATTCCTACAGGCAGCGTCGTTTCATCCACGATATTGTTCACGGCAACTGTCAATCGATTATGGCCTGTAGTTAAAAAGGAATTGATTTCCGCTTCAAACGGTGTAAATCCCCCCTTATGCTCCATAACCGCTTGCCCATTCACATAAACGACAGCTCGATGAGTAGCCGAACCAAATCGCAAGACAATACGCTCCGACATTAGCAAATTTAATACCGTGAAATCTCGCTCATACCAGACCCAACCAACGTGGTTTCGAATATCCGCCGTAACGCCTACATCGTTGAAGGAGGACGGCACTGACATCGGGATGGTCTCAGTAAGCGCTGAAGCGAACCATTTCTCTTGAAAGCCCTTTCCAAAATCCAATTTAAAATTCCAAATCCCGCTAAGATCTATGATTCCCCGTGACTCTGATACGATTGGATATAACATAATAGCCGCTCCTTTTATTCTCATTTGCAAACTCAACAATTAAGATTATACTAAGTTAACCAACTACTAAGTAGGACGTGAAATGCATTTAAGGGATTATTTTAACATTCTGATTTATAAAAAGGAGTTTCTTATGAGCGAGCTGCAGCTTCATCTATCCGCAATTAGCACAACATTGTTTCACTTAACGGACATCAACACCGTCGTTCTGACGAGCAGCGGAACTGTTTTGTTGAATCATGAACATGATAATATCCCTGAATTTCTAAACAGCTGGCAGAAGGAAGATATCGCGTTCCTTGCCGCGGAAGCTCAACTCTCTCCTGACCAATGCTGCAAATACACGAATATATGGGGATTTACCTACTTAGCCAAAGCTTTTCGATTACAAGAGCAACGTACTAAAATCATAGTCACAGGGCCTTTCTTACTGCAGGTTCCAGACGTCAATAAACTGTACACGAAGTTTAAACTGGATCAAGGAAAGCGAATCGAATTAGAAGGGTTTTACCGAGGAATGAAATTAATCGGCGCCGCGAGGGTCCAAAGCATGGCCAATGTATTCGAGCAAATCGAAGGCATTTCGCAAACGGATATTCGGGAATTGGAACTCCAAACGCAGCCTGCCCGGTCCCCCCGTCAGAGCAAAATCGAGCTTATGCTGCAGCAGCCCGATGAGGCCTTTATCGACCTGATTGAATTGCGTTATCAAATTGAGCAGGAAATGATGCAAGCCGTCCAGCATGGGGATCATGAAACTTTGCAGAAAGTGCGCTCCAAAATGAAGAATCTGTATGACTTCTCCGAAAGATTTCCGAACCAACCGGTAAGAGCCTTAAGAAATGCGCTTATTATTTTAAATACTTTGCTGCGTATCGCTGCCAAAAATGCCAATGTTCAGCCCTTTTTCTTGCATCAAATTTCTGAGAAATTCGCAAAGCAAATCGAAAGGACCGAAACGATCGATTTTCTTAATAAATTAATGACGCTCATGTTCGACGAATATTGCCGGCTCGTGCGCGAACATGCTGTAAAGGGCTATTCCCCGCTCGTTCAAAAGGTCGTTCAATTTATTTCCCTGCATTATAATAAACCATTAAGCTTAGAGGAGCTTTCACAGGAGTGCCACGCACATCCAGCCCATATTTCAAGGCAATTCAAAAAAGAGACAGGGATGACCTTGACCGACTACCAGCAGAAACAGCGGATTGAGGAAGCAAAACCGTTGCTGCGCAATGGCGATTTAGCCATCAAATGGATTGCCGAATCCATCGGTTTCGATGATGCCGGCTACTTCACACGTATTTTCAAGAAACTCGAGGGCATGACGCCAACGCAATTTCAAAAGAGCTAGATGCAGTCCCCTTAGCCTTCTTCATATTGGAATATGGACAAGTTAAATGATACAATATGGGAATAATATGAAAAAAAACAAATCTGAGGAGTGACACAAATGGCATTAGATTTTTACTTGAATTTTAATGGAAATTGTCGTGAAGCGGTGGAGTATTATGCAGAAGTATTCGGCGCTGAACAACCGAAAATCATGACCTTTGGCGATACGCCGTCAGACCCGGCTTACCCGCTCCCAGAAGAAGCAAAATCCATGGTTATGCACGCCAGACTGACAATAAGCGGCAGCACGGTGATGTTCTCTGATGTCTTTCCAGGTATGCCTTTTGTAGCCGGAAATAATATTTCCTTATCCATGGTCAGCAAGGATATCGAAGAAATCAAATCCGCTTTCCATAAACTGAAAGAAGGCGGCAAAGTAGGCATGGAATTACAGGAAACTTTCTGGAGCAAATGCTACGGCAGCTTGGAAGACAAGTTCGGCATCCAATGGCAGTTTAACTACGATAACGGCGAAGTCGTCTATTAATTCCACGGGTGAAACAAAAAACACGTCTTCTCTTTCAGAGAGTTGACGTGTTTTTTGTTTACAAAATAGGAGAGATCAGCTTCGAGATGGACTCCAGGAATCGTATGCGAAGAGAGCGCTTCTCATATTCCTCCAATGTTAGTTCCATACAACCTTCCATGTCCTTCCAAAATGTAGCTTCCAGCTTTTTCGCAGTTTCCTCATGATACATAAGCGCATTCGTCTCAAAATTAAGCCGCAGGCTTCGAATATCGAAGTTAGCCGTCCCTACCGATGCCATTTTCCCATCGATAACGATCGTCTTCGCGTGCAAGAACCCATAATCGTAGAGATAACATTTCACGCCCGCCCGAAGCAATTCCCCCACATAATAAAGGGAAGCCCAATGCACAAACAAGTGATCCGCTTTTTCCGGAATCATGATACGAACGTCAATGCCGGACAAGGCTGCTATGCGCAGAGCATTGAGCATACTCTCTTCTGGAATAAAATACGGCGTCTGCAGCAGGATCCGTTTTTTGGCCATATGAATCATTTTGAGAAATGTGTATACGAAATGCGGCCATTCTTCGTTGGGCCCACTCGCCACGATCTGCATCGGTACCTGCTGTGAAGTCCCTCCTTCTTCACGTTCTGGAAAATAACACGAATCCACTTCGACTGGTGTCGAAGAAGCTAAATTCCAGTCCAAGATGAAACGGGACTGAAGCGCACGAACCACACTTCCCGTTAAACGAAGGTGCGTATCCCGCCAAAATCCGAAACGAGGATCCATGCCGAGATATTCATTCCCCACATTGAAACCGCCCATATAGCCGATTTTGCCATCAACAATGACTAACTTCCGGTGATTCCGATAGTTAACCCGATAGTTCAAATAAGGGATTCGCGAAGGGAAAAAAGCTGCTTTCTGCCCGCCTGCTTTCAGAAAATCACGGAAGAAAGAATCCTTTAACGAACGTGAACCAATGTCATCATACAAAAATCGAACGATGACCCCTTGCTCCGCTTTTTTCGTTAAGGCCTGCATAATCCGCTTCCCCAATGCGTCATTCTTGACGATGTAATACTGCATATGAATATGCGTTTTCGCGGCTTCGATTTTCAGCATCAAATCACTGAATTTGCTTATCCCATCCGTAAAAATATCGACGCTGTTATCCTGGGTTAGAAATGCGTCATTCGAGGACACGTTCAAATAAATCAAATCACGGTATTCGCTGACCATCGGATTCAGATAGGTCATCGTCCCGTTCATCAGCTGTTCCCGCTGTTCCGAGATGACCGTCTGCATTCTTTCCTGCATGCGCTGATTCCATTTGTACAGCTTTCTGCGGCTTAAATTTTGCCCTAACATCACATAGAGCAGAAAACCGAGAATTGGAATAAATAGAAGCACCATCAACCATGACCAGGTAGCCGCCACGTTCCGGCGTTCCAAGAATACGACCGTAAGAGCAAGTAAAATATTAACAATAAAAAGTACAGTAAGTGCGTGCGATATCCAATCCATGTTGCCACTCCTAACCGTTGTTGTCAGTGGATCAGGAATATTATACCTTATTTTCGGCAATTTCGAAAAAAACCTCGTATTCTGGCTTAAGAACACGAGGCTGATCTTGTATTAGGCTATTTTTTTAATTAGGCATAACTTCCGTAAATAGTAAACGCCGCCTACTTTAATGACATCATCCGAATACGCTTCTATGAGTGTTCCTGAGTCTTCTAATTCGCCGTCAAACCACACCTCTACAGGTGTTTGAAATAGCATGCAAAGATACATATCCGCATCGGTTAAACAATCTGTCGTCCTGCTCATCTGAACAACTGCCTCCCTCACCATTTTTCACGTGACAACATACTTATCGTCATTTGTAAATGATAAATGAAGAGGAAGTAGGTAAAAAAGACTGGAAGCTATGAGCCTCCAGTCCTGATTTTTCCCGTTATTTGACCATTTCCTTATAAAGTCCGATATACTGCTGCGCGGACTTCTTCCAGCTAAAGTCGCCTTTTTTCATGTTCATCTGAATTTTCAACCAGGCGTCACGGTCATTTTTGTAGAAAAAGACCGCACGGCGGATCGTATGCAGCATATCATGCGCATTGTAATCTCTAAAGGAGAAGCCTGTCCCCTCGCCTGTAAACTCATTATATGGCAGAACCGTATCCTTCAGTCCACCGGTTTCTCGGACGATCGGCACAGAGCGATACCGAAGTGCAATCAACTGACCAATACCGCATGGTTCGAATTGTGAGGGCATTAGGAACAAGTCTGAAGACGCATAGATTTGATGTGCCAATGCCTCGTCAAAGCAGATCTGAGCGGATACTTTGCCAGGATGCTTCAATGCCGCTTGCTTGAACATCTCCTCATAGTCGTATTCGCCTGTCCCGAGCACAACGAGCTGGATGTCTAGCGACAAAATTTCTGGCAGGACATGCTGGATGAGATCTAGCCCTTTTTGCTGCACCAAACGCGTTACAAGGGCAATCATCGGGACATCTTCTCTCACTTCCAATCCTAGCCGCTCCTGAAGTGCTGTCTTGTTCAACTGCTTTTTAGGCAGCGAATCCCGGTATGTAGAAACCAGATGCGGATCATTCATCGGATCAAACACTTCATAATCAATCCCGTTCACGATCCCCGTCAGCTGGTCTCTGCGGTGGCGCAGCAGGCTATCCAAATGTTCGCCAAAGTACGGAGTTTGAATCTCTTCGGCATAGGTCTGGCTCACCGTTGTAATACGGTCCGCGTACAGAAGCCCTCCTTTTAGGAAGCTCGCACCACCATGCAGTTCAAGCGCTGTTCCGGTAAAATGATCGTCGGATAAGCCAAACAGCTCCTTAAACAACGATTGGCTAAACACACCTTGATATTTCAAGTTATGAACGGTCGTTAACGTTTTGATCTCACTATAGAATGGCAGATGTTGATAATGAGCCTTCAACAGCACGGGAATCATGCTGGCTTGCCAATCGTGACAGTGAATAACATCCGGCTGGAAGTTCAGCAGCGGCAGCGTTTCGATAACGCCTTTGCAGAAGAAAGCAAAACGTTCTGCCTCATCGCCATACCCATAAACGCCGGAACGATTGAAATAAAATTCATTGTCCACAAAGTAAAAAGTAACCCCATCCTGCTGCAGAACTTGAATGCCGATATATTGCTTTCTCCAACCGACATAGATATCATGTGTCACAGCCGTAGTCATCGCATCGCGGTACTTGGCAGGAATCCCGCCATACTTAGGCAAGATAACCCGTACATCCAGCCCTTGCTGGATAAGTTCTTTCGGCAATGAACCGATCACATCGGCAAGACCTCCCGTTTTAATAAAAGGAACTGCCTCTGAAGCTGCAAAGAGTACTTTCATCTTTCCACTCCTCCTGATAGTCGAAAAGCCGCCTATGAGAAGGCAGGCTTTTCGGATTATATCTAGTTATGCGCTTAAGAACGATACCGATTAGATCACTTTCGTTTTTGCCGCGATGAACGGCGCTTTGTTATCACCTGTCAGGACGCGGCCGCGGGAGATGAAGACATCCTTATCGAGAATCGCATTCTCAATAATGACATTTTCCTCGATTTCGCAGTTTTGGAGGATAATACTGTTTTTCACGTAAGCTCCCTTACGGATTTTCACTCCGCGGAACAAAATGCTGTTCTCTACCTTACCCTCGATGGTGCAGCCATTTGCGATCAACGCGTTTTTGGCTGCGGCGGATTCCAGGTATTTCGCAGGCGGTTCATCCTTGACCTTTGTATAGATCAGGTTCTTCTGGAAGAACAATTCTCTCCAGATCACTGGATTCAACAGTTGCATGCTGTGCTTGTAGTAACCTTGAATCGAATTCACGATGCCTACATGCCCCTCAAATTTATAGCCATACACACTAAGCTTATCAATATTTTTCATGATACCGTCGCGAACCAGGTGATCATACCCTTGAGCCAGGCAAGATTCTACCATGTCCAGCAACAGCGCTTTGCTCATAATATACATTTCCATGGAAATGTTATTCGTCCGCAGTCTACCCGTGTGATCCTCCATAAGCGTTACTTGTCCGTTATCTTTGACGGCCAAGCGGCGGAATTTCCCTTGAATATCCTCATCCGTTTGTTTATAGATAACGGTAATGTCCGCTTGCGTATCCTCATGATGACGGATGACATCGCGTAAATCAAGATTACACACCATATGGCTGCGAGAAATAATAACCAGCTCTTCTTTACCACGATAGAAATAATCCCGATGGCTGTAGAATTGGTACAAATCCCCACGTGAAATGCCCGTCGGTTCATCCATGACGGATGGAAGGACGAACAAACCGCCGCGCTTTCTGTCCAAATCCCACTCTTTCCCAGACCCCAGGTGATCCATCAAGGAACGGTACTTGTGCTGCGTAAATACAGCCACATTATCAATCCCAGAATTCACCATGTTCGACAATGTAAAATCAATTAACCGATAGCGTCCGCCGAATGGTACCGATGCAGGGCAGCGGAAATAAGTCAGTTCTTCCAAATCGTCCGGTTCATTCACTAAATTAATGACACCCATTACATGTTTCATCTGAGATCATCCCTTCTGTTTGGCAGTCGCTAATACTCGTTCATTGCCGCCTATGAGTGTAATTTCACCGTGACCGTCTACAACAGCGCCATCTTCCACGATCGTGTTTTCACCAATAATCGCTTTGTTAATCGTTACATTATTACCGATTTTTGCATTCGGCATAATAACGGAGTCTTTAATTTGGCTGCCTTCCCCCACTTGTACACCATAGAACAAGACAGAATGATCGACATCTCCGAAAACCGCACAACCCTCATTCACGAGTGAACGCTTAATGTTCGCAGTAGGCGCCACATATTGAGCTGGTTGGTATGGATTTTGGGAGTATACACGCCAATCTTTATCATTCAGATTCAACTCGTTATGATCATCGAGCAAATCCATATTTGCTTCCCATAAGCTATCAATGGTACCAACGTCTTTCCAGTACCCCTCGAACGGATAAGCGTACATCCTTGCTTCATTTCGGAGCATCATCGGAATAATATCTTTCCCAAAGTCCTTACTGGAATCCGGATTCTCTTCATCCGCAATCAAATACGATTTCAGAACACTCCAGTTAAAAATATAAATACCCATGGAAGCCAAGTTGCTGTTCGCTTCTTTTGGTTTTTCGGCAAATTCAGTTATTTCCTGATTCTCATTTACGCTCATAATTCCGAAACGGCTGGTTTCTTCCCATTTCACTTCGATAACGGCGATACTTGCATCAGCTTTCTTCTCTTTGTGGTAGGAAAGCATCTTATCGTAATCCATTTTGTAAATGTGATCACCCGAGATGATCAAGACATACTCCGGATCATACTGTTCAATAAATCCAATGTTGCGGTAGATGGCATTGGCTGTACCTTTATACCAGTCTCCACCTTTTTGTTCCATGAACGGAGGCAATACAGTAACACCGCCATTTTTGCGGTCCAAATCCCACGAACTGCCGATTCCAATATACGTGTTGAGCACGAGTGGCTGATATTGCGTCAAGACACCAACCGTGTCGATGCCTGAATTCGTGCAATTGCTAAGGGTGAAATCAATGATACGGTACTTCCCGCCAAAATGAACAGCAGGTTTGGCCAAATTATTCGTTAGTACGCCTAGTCTTCGTCCTTCTCCACCAGCGAGGAGCATGGCAACACATTCTTTACTGCGCATCTCTGATTTCCCCCTTCGACTTCGTTTTCTCTAGTTGGAATTCTTTTACACATTTTATATAAACAGCCGCAAGCGGCGGAATACACAGAGACAAGCTATAAGGCAGTTCGTGATATTTTCTTTTTTCACTTGTGATCGGCAGCTTGTTCCCTTGGCCGGAACCTCCGAACTCAGGAGCATCGCTGTTGAAAACAACCTCGTACACGCCATTGCGCGGAACACCGATTCGATAATCGGGATGCACCACCGGTGTGAAATTACAGATGAGAATCAGATCATCCTCAGCCTTGTTTCCTTTGCGCATGAAAGTGACGACACTTTGGCTTTCATCATGCGGATTAATCCATTTAAAGCCGTCCGGACTATGATCCTTTTGCCACAAAGCCGGCTGGTCCAAATAAAATTGATTGAGCGCCTTCACGTAAACGTGCATTTGCTCGTGCTTCTCATAACCGTCCAGCAGGAACCAATCCACTTCCTCCTGGTCCTTCCATTCGTCGAATTGACCGAATTCGCTGCCCATGAACAGCAGCTTTTTGCCAGGATGACCTGACATATATCCGTATAAAACGCGCAGATTGGCGAATTTCTGCCAATAATCGCCTGGCATTTTATGCAGGAGTGAACGTTTCCCATGGACAACCTCATCGTGAGAAAAAGGTAAAACATAATTTTCACTAAAGGCGTACATAAAGGAGAACGTGATCAATTTATGGTGATATTTGCGATGAACGGGATCCAGCTTCATATAACGCAGCATATCGTTCATCCAGCCCATGTTCCATTTATAGTTAAATCCAAGCCCTCCATCATGCACGGGTGCTGTCACCAGTGGCCAATCCGTGGAATCCTCTGCCATCATAAGCGCATCCGGATAATATGAGAACACAACTTGATTCAATTTTCGCAAGAAAGCGACAGCTTCGGGATTGTCATCCCCGCCCCATTGATTCTTAAGGGGCTTCTCATTCCATCTGCCGAAATTCAAGTGCAGCATGGAAGCTACAGCATCAACCCGGATACCATCGATATGGTACATATCCATCCAGAAAATTGCGTTTGAAATGAGAAAGCTTTGCACTTCCGGCCTGCCAAAATCAAATGTAAGTGTCCCCCATTCCAACTTTTCGGCTTTGCGAGGGTCTTGGTATTCATACAGCGGCTTTCCGTCAAACTGCCTTAAGCCATGAGCATCCTTGCAGAAATGCCCAGGGACCCAGTCCATAATGACGCCAATCCCTTTTTGATGACAACGATCGACGAAATGCATGAACGCTTTCGGCGAACCATGCCTGCTTGTCACAGAGAAATAACCTGTCGCCTGATAACCCCATGAACGGTCAAACGGATGCTCGGCAAGCGGCATAACTTCAATATGTGTATAACCCATCTCCACGGCATAATCGACTAACTCGTCCGCAAGCTGGTCATAGGTATATAATTCTTCACTATGTCTGTCTTTTTTGCGCCACGTCCCTAGGTGCACTTCATAAATCGACAAAGGCTTGTTATAGGCGGGAGCCAACTTCTTCTGCTCTAACCAAGCCTCATCCTGCCATTCGTAGCCTTCCAAGTCGACAACACGAGAGGCTGTGCCTGGACGCACTTCCGAATAAAAGGCGTATGGGTCAGCTTTCAACAATATTTGACCTGTCTCGCTAAGGATTTCGTACTTGTAATGATCACCTTCACTGGCCTCAGGAACAAAAAGCATCCATACGCCCAGTGAACTGAACTTCTCCATACGGTGTTTACCGGATTGCCATTGGTTGAAATCGCCGAGCACGGCTACTTGTTTGGCATTAGGCGCCCATACAGCGAAACGAACTCCCTCATAACCCTTCCTTTTGCTAACATGCGCCCCTAGGATGCGATAGCTGTGATACAGGGATCCTTCATGAAGTAGAAACAAATCTTCTGAGCTGGGTGTACCAACATTTGCCCCCATGTTATCCCTCCCATAATCGACCTTTTTCTTCAAAATATGGATGTAATAATTAATCACATACAGTACAAATACAACAAGCAGGTGGAGAATTCCTTCAAACCCTCATATTAAAAAAAGGAAAATCCTTAATCCTGGGTGAATTACTAAAGTGACAGTCATTTGAAAGGTGGAAAACAGATTATGAAAGACAAGGTGAAAGGACTTATTGTAGGTTTAACGATCGGTTCGTTAATTAGCGGTACAGCTGCTTTTGCGGCTAGCAGTCAAATTGAAGTGGCATTCCGCAGCATCAAATATATGTTTGATGGTGTCGAAAAAGTGCCTGCAGATGGAAAAGGTTTTGTTTACGAAGGTTCTACTTACGTCCCTCTTCGCTTCGTGAGTGAAGCTCTGGGAAAAAAAGTCGAATGGGATGAAGCCAATGAAACCATTTGGATCGGAATCAACCCGAATAAAATCGTTGCTACCTATCAAGGCGGTACGGTGACAAGAGGCGAGTTCGATACTTTCTTTGCGATGCAGGGCATTTTCAATAACGGCCATGCAGCTTCAAAAGATAACCCTGAGTATCAAAAAAGCGTTTTGAACCAATTAATTCAATATAGAATTCTGTACGGTAAATCTTCTGAGGCTGATCAAAAAGCGGCGAAAGATACAGCGTCTGCACAAATGGCAACTTGGAAATCCCAAAATGGCGAAGCCAAGTTTCTGGAAGAATTGAAGAACTTCAAAGTAACTGAAACGGAGCTTCAATACTACCTCGTCGGACGATTAACAGCAGAAAACTATATCAAATCCAGCGTTACTGATGCACAAGTTAAAGCCAAATATGACGACAACCTCAAACTAGATAAAGATTTTTATACGATTGCTTCCGTCCGCCATATTTTGATTGGTTTAACAAACGAGGACAAGAGTGTGACGCGCACGAAAGAAGAAGCGCTTAAACTTGCTAAAGATGTCGAGCAAAAACTTAAGAATGGTGAAGACTTCGCGAAGCTGGCTAAAGAACTCACAGACGATCCTGGCTCCAAAGAAACCGGCGGTCTTTATGCAGATGCAGAAGTTAGCGGATGGGTACCTGAATTCAAGAAAGCAGCGATTGAGCAACCTGTCGGCGCTGTAGGCGACCCCGTTGAAACACAATTTGGTTACCATGTAATCAAAGTCGAGTCCAGATCTGTGAAATCTTTCGATTCCGTCAAGGATTCATTAAGACAATCACTGGAGCAAGCGCACTACCAACAATTTGTAGAAAAAGAATTACCCGGTTTGATTGAAAAGATCGATTTAAGTGAATAAATGGTGTACAATGAATGTTTGTTAAAGTATACAAGTTGAAGGATGGAATGCAACATGTTTTATGCAAAAGACTGGGTAGATTATGAACTTCTCGACACCGGCGGCGGCGAAAAGCTGGAACGCTGGGGCACGATCGTATTGAGAAGACCTGACCCGCAAATCATTTGGCCTTTGGAAAAAGAAACACCCGCATGGCGTCAAGCCGATGCACATTATCACCGCAGCTCCAGCGGCGGCGGACAATGGCAGCAGCATGCTGAACTGCCTGAACGCTGGACCATCACCTACGACCAGAAGCTGAGCTTTTATATTAAACCAACCAGCTTCAAGCATACGGGCCTCTTCCCTGAGCAAGCCGTCAACTGGAAATGGATGATTGATAAAATCCAAAACGCCGGAAGACCGATCAAGGTATTGAACCTATTCGCTTATACAGGTGGAGCTTCTCTGGCCTGCGCTTATGCAGGAGCAGAAGTTTGCCACGTTGATGCCTCCAAAGGTGTTGTACAATGGGCGAAGGAGAATCTGCATCTCAGCGGCATGGGCAGCCGTCCTGTACGTTTCATTACGGATGACGTATTCAAATTCGTGCAAAGAGAACAGCGCCGCGGCAGCAAATATGATGCGATCATCATGGATCCTCCCTCTTACGGGCGCGGACCTAATGGCGAGACTTGGAAGTTGGAAGATGATCTCTTCCCTTTCATTCAAACTTGCCAGACGATCTTGACCGATAATCCGTTGTTCCTGTTAATTAACTCTTATACAACAGGCATTTCGGCTACGGTCCTGCAAAACATCTTAACGATGGCGATGAAAAGCAAGCATGGAGGTACGATCTCAAGTGGAGAAATCGGCCTGCCGATCACGCACTCCGGCTTAATGCTCCCTTGCGGTATTCTGGGACGCTGGGAGTCCTAATATGACTGGAACTAAAGATGTTTCGGGAGCATCGCAAATTCCGATCCTTTTCGAAGACAACCACATTCTCGTGGTAGAGAAGCCCGTGAACATGCCAACACAAGAGGACGACTCGCGTGATCCTGATCTGCTGAACGTCCTGAAGGCGGATATCAAGCATCGGCACAACAAGCCCGGCAATGTCTACCTCGGGCTTGTCCACCGGCTTGACAGGCCTGTAGGCGGCGTGATGGTCTTCGCCAAAACGTCAAAAGCCGCATCACGGCTGTCGGACGCGGTAAGAACTAGGCATCTCGACAAAACGTATGTCGCTATTGTGCATGGCAAACCGTCACAGCCGACGGCAACGCTGCGTCACTGGCTCTGGAAGGACACGCGGACGAATACCGTCAGCGTTGTCAAACCAGGCCAGCACGAAGCCAAGGAGGCTGTGCTGGATTATAAACTGCTCGGCAGCCAAGATGGTCTCAGCTTGATCCAAATCAAGCTGCATACCGGGCGGCCGCATCAAATCCGCGTGCAGATGGCCGCCATCGGCTGCACCCTGTACGGCGACCAGCGCTACGGCAGCGCGGTCAACAAACCCGGCCAGCAGCTAGCGCTCTGGGCGACGGCTCTGTCCTTTGAGCATCCAACACTCAAAGAGACGATGCGCTTTCGGTCGCTGCCGCCTGTGCAGCGGCCATGGAGTGAATTTACAATCCCAGAATTGTAAATTCAACCCCAAACGGGAGTCGTTACTGCAATTAGTTAGCGACTTTCCCCAACAAATAAATAAGCAGTTTCTGATTATGGGCGGAAACGCGGCTCAGGTAAGTGTCCAGCAGTTGTTCACGGACTAACGTACCTCGCTCGCATTCCGCTTTTCCTTTGTCTGTTACGTGCACCCACACGATACGGCGATCTTTCTCATCCCGCACCCGTACGATTAATTCACTTTTCTCCATACGATCTAATAGCGTTGTAACCGCTGCAGGTGTTGTAGATAGATATTCGATTAGATCTGAAGGCTTCATACGCTCGTTCGTCATAAGCAATTCTAATACGTTAAGTTGCCCTTCTGTAATCGTAGGTGCTAATCCTACTTCCATCTGGCTCTTCAATTCCTTAGACAATTTCAGCCACAGCTTTCCAAACTCATCGGAATACAACCTCACATCAACTCGCTTCCAACATCTACTATAACGCAAGTATAGCACGCATTTTCACTGGTTAAAAGGTTAATGCCGTTAATACTTTCCTACAAAAGCTGCACATTTCCAGGACATGCTGTGGCATGTTGTCGAGCCATCCACAACTTTGTCCGAACTTGAAGAATACCTCCACTTCTTTTTAACATTCCGCCCACATCTTACATATACTGTGAAGCAGTTAGATTAGCAGATCACGCTAAGGAGTGGTTCAAAGTGGACGATTGGAAAATGGAGCTTGGCAAAAAGGCACTTGAGGCCGGCATGCTGAAAGACCCACAGTGGCTGGATCGATTAGACGAACCGATGCCCCTGTGGGTCTTATTAGAGTTAGCTTTTATGCTGATGGAGAAACTGGATCCACCTACGGTCAGTTATGACTGAGGGAACCGCAGCACATCTATAATGGATTCTGTTTTGGTAACAGGGATAAGCTGTTTGCCTTGCGCTTTACGATCTTCCAGTGGCGCTGTCTCCGTCGAGAAGCGAAGCTTCTCTCCATTACTCATCACGGCAGTAATCTGATAATCCATTTTCACAATGAATGTTCGAATTAAACCTGTTCCATTCGGTCTCACGCGCTTGCCTTCTTTAAACTCAAAGGTGAGAATACCTTTTCCTCCACGCCCCTGAATTGGATAATCGACGACAAGGGACCGCTTGGCATATCCGAGGTCGGAGATGACGAGCACTTCCCCCTCATCCCCATAAATCCACTCAGCCGAGACGACATCATCGTCATCTTTGAGTTGGATGCCGCGCACACCCGCGGCTGCACGGCCCATCGGGTTTACTTCTTCCTCGCGGAAGCGGATGCTCATGCCCAGTTTCGTGACTAGCAGGATTTCCTTCGTGTTATCGCTGAGATGCACATGAAGCACTTCATCTTGCTCAGCAAGCTTACAAGCAACAAGTCCATTGGAGCGATTCGTCATGTACTCTTTGAGCTCCGTACGCTTCACTTGGCCCTTGCGAGTGACGAACACAAGTGATTTCGTTGGATCTTCAAAACCTTTGACCGGAATCACATTAACGATGCGGTCTTCTTTGGCGATTGGAATGACATTGACGATCGCGGTACCATTTTCTTTCCATTTGTACTCTGGCACTTGATGGACGGGCAATAAGTAGTACTGGCCTTTTTTCGTGAAGATCAGCAGGCTCTCAATCGTATTCACGTCCAGCAAGAAGCGTAAATAGTCGCCTTCCTTGAGACCTGTATTTTCCAGTTCTCCGCCAGATCGTGTAAACGACAGCTTGCTAGTACGTTTCAAGTAGCCTTCGTTAGAAAGGGTGACGAACACGTCTTCCGGATTGACGAGCACTTCCAGATTAACTTTCAGCTCCTCAACCTCGCCTTGAATCGCTGAACGGCGCTCAATGCCGTATTTCTTACGGATTTCGCCCATTTCATCTTTAATGACACCTAAGAGCTTTTTCAAGCTGCCCAAAATGCCACGCAAATAAGCAATTGTTTTTTCAACATCTTTCAACTCTTTTTCAAGAGTTGTAATTTCTAAATTCGTTAACCGGTATAATTGCAAGACGAGAATGGCGTCCGCTTGACGCTCAGTAAATCCAAATTTCTCCATCAGGTTGTTTTGTGCATCCTGCCGATTTTTGGACGCTTTGATTGTTGCGATTACTTCGTCCAAAATGTTAAGCGCTTTGACTAGCCCTTCCAGCACGTGAGCGCGGTCTTCCGCTTTCTCAAGCTCATATTGCGAACGGAACGTGACAACTTCCTTTTGATGCTCAATGTAAGCTTCCAGAATTTCGCGAATGCCCAATTGGCGCGGCGCTTTATTAACAATCGCCACCATATTGAAATTGTACGTGACTTGCAAGTCCGTCTTCTTCAACAAATAAGCTAAAATCCCTTGCGCATCCGCATCCTTTTTCAGTTCAATGACGATCCGTAATCCGTTACGTCCGCTTTCGTCCCGAACCTCCGCGATACCCTCGACTTTCTTCTCAAGACGGATGTTTTCCATTGCCGTTACAAGGCGCGCTTTCACGACCTGATACGGAATTTCCGTGATCACAATTTGTTGTCTTCCGCCGCGCATGTCTTCGATCGCTGTTTTGGACCTTATGTAGATCCGGCCTTTGCCAGTGCGATAAGCTTCACGAATCCCCTCTTCACCCATAATAATCCCGGATGTAGGGAAGTCAGGACCTTTAACGATGGTCATTAACTCTTCAACTGTCATCTCAGGCTTATCGATCATCGCTGTACAAGCATCAATAATTTCACGCAAGTTATGCGGCGGAATTTCAGTCGCAAAACCTGCCGAAATGCCGCTTACGCCGTTCACAAGCAGATTCGGATAACGCGCTGGGAGCACAACGGGCTCTTTCGTGGAGTTATCAAAATTATCTTTGAACATGACGGTACGTTTCTCAATATCACGAAGCAGTTCCATCGCAATTTCTGAGAGCCTTGCTTCTGTGTACCGCATCGCTGCCGGCGGATCATCATCTAGAGATCCCCAGTTTCCATGGCCATCCACAAGTGTATGACCCATCTTCCAAGGCTGTGCCATACGAACCATACCATCGTAAATAGAGGCATCTCCATGGGGATGATAGTTCCCCATCACATCGCCGACCGTTTTTGCGGACTTGCGGTACGGTTTATCAGGGGTATTCCCTGAGTCGTACATCGCATACAATACGCGTCGTTGTACAGGCTTTAAGCCGTCCCTGACATCCGGGATCGCGCGATCCTGGATAATGTATTTGGAATAACGCCCGAATCGATCGCCAACGATCTCTTCCAGATAGGCCGGTAAAAATTCTTCTAAAATACCCAACTTTCAGTCACCACTCTTTTTGGTCTACTCTACATATTCGGTAAAATCGACGTTCTCGATAATCCAACGTTTACGCGGATCCACTTTATCGCCCATTAAGGTTGTTACTCGGCGCTCCGCTTTCGCAGCGTCTTCAATCTGAACCTGCAGCAGTTGCCGACTCTCCGGATTCATGGTTGTTTCCCATAACTGCTCCGGATTCATCTCGCCAAGTCCTTTGTACCGCTGTAACTCGGTATTCTTGCCAAGCTCTTTCACAACTTGCTGCAATTGGTCGTCGGTCCATGCATATTTATAACCGCCATTTTTGCCTTTTCTTGTCACTTTGTAAAGCGGCGGCTGCGCAATGTACACCTTGCCTGCATCAATCATAGGTTTCATGTAGCGGTAGAAGAACGTCAGAAGCAGCACTTGGATATGTGCTCCGTCAGTATCCGCATCCGTCATAATAATGATTTTACCGTAGTTCATTTCTTCAACTTCGAACTCAGAGCCGACTCCTGCTCCGATTGCCGCAATAATCGCTTTATACTCGTCGTTTTTCATAATATCGAGAAGCTTTGCCTTTTCAGGGTTCATTGGCTTCCCTTTTAGCGGCAGAATCGCTTGATGCTTGGAGTCGCGCCCTTGTTTCGCGGAACCTCCCGCAGAATCTCCCTCAACGACGAATAATTCATTGCGCTGCAAATCCTTGGATTGCGCAGGAGTTAGCTTGCCGCCAAGGTTAGAGCTCTCGCTTTTCCCTTTTTTCCCGCTGCGAATCTCTTCTCTGGCTTTACGAGCAGCTTCACGGGCTTTAGAAGCTTGAACAGCCTTCTTCAGCATCATCTGCGCGATTTGCGGATTTTCTTCCAGAAACACCGTCATCTTGTCCGAAACAACCGCATCCACCGCACTTCTTGCAATAGCGCTTCCAAGCTGGTCTTTGGTTTGACCGACGAATTCGACATCGCCCATCTTGATATTGATTACGACCATCATACCTTCTCTTAGGTCGGTACCGTCAAGGTTTTTCTCTTTCTCTTTGAGAATGCCCGCTTTACGTGCATATTCATTCATGACCCTTGTATAAGCCGTTTTAAAACCCGTTTCATGCGTACCGCCGCCGCGGGTCGGAATTGCATTCACGAATGAGGCGATCGTTTCTGTGTAGCCATCATTGTATTGAAGAGCCACTTCCACTTCAATTTCGTCCTTCTCAGAGGCAAAATGAATAACGGGATGAAGCACCGTCTTCTCTTCATTCAAGAATTCAACGAATTGGCTGGCGCCGCCTTCATACTGGAATGAATCCTGTTTATCCGTGCGCTCATCTTTTAAATTAACCTGTAACCCCGAATTCAAGAAAGCAATCTCTTGCAAACGCTCGGATAAAGTATCGTATGAAATGGTAGTGCCGCCTTGGAATACGCGTTTATCCGGCTTGAACGTAACTTTAGTCCCTGTCCGGTTCGTATTGCCGATCACTTCAAGCTTCGTAACCGGTTCACCCACATGCTCGACACCAGCATCATCGACCCAGTATTCAAAGCGCATTTTGTGCACTTTGCCGTCACGGTAAATTTCAACTTCCAGCCACTCGGAGAGGGCATTCGTAACCGAGGCACCAACGCCATGCAGACCGCCGGACTTCTTGTATCCGGAGCCTCCGAACTTGCCGCCGGCATGAAGAATCGTATACACTACCTGCGGCGTAGGAACTCCAGTCTTATGCATACCTGTCGGAATCCCCCGACCGTTATCTTGCACCGTGATGGACTGATCTTTATGTATGGTCACACTGATTTTGGAACAGTATTTGGCAAGATGTTCATCTACCGCATTATCGACAATTTCCCAAATCAAATGGTGCAAACCGGAAGAACTCGTGCTGCCGATATACATCCCTGGTCGTTTACGAACAGCGACAAGCCCTTCCAGTACTTGAATATCATCGACATCATAATCCGATGTTGGGGCTTTTCCATTAGCAAATTCTAGTTGCTCAGTCATTGAAGCCCTCCTTTTTCTAATATAGGGTTCTTTGATAGGAGTTTCGCGACTCCAAGTATCTTGTTAATTCAATATATCCTTGCGGGAGAAAACAGTAAAGGAAACAATCAGCGAAATCGCGGCCCAAACACTTAATACACTTAACGAGAAGGCCAAATCCATACCTTTTATCGGCGGCAGACCTCCTGTAAGATATTTGGTTAAGTCCAAGTTGACCATAAACAAATACTTCGCTGTTTCCCAAGATGACACCATGTTCGAAAGAATCGTCCCCGAAATTAAGACTGCGAGCATGACCCCCATACCGGCAGCTGTTGATCGAATGAGAACAGAGATCATTAACGACATCAGTGCGACGACTAATGCCGAAAACCAAACTAATCCAAACTCCATCAAGAGGAAGAACCATTGATCAACCGCTCTTACCAGGCTGAAGTCCACATCCGTGCCATTGATCTGAATGCCTGTAAAAATAGGCATCGTCCATCCGTTATAGCCGAAAACAAGGCCAGAAATCAAGTAACACAGCACGCCGGTTGAAAGAACCGTAAGCGAAGTAAAGAAAATAACAGTAATTAATTTGCTCAATAGGATTTTCCATCGCCGGACCGGTCTTGTCAACAATAATTTAATAGTCCCCGTAGAATGCTCGGATGATACGATATCTGCCGAAATGACCATGATGATCAGCGGAATGAATAAAGAGACGGCATTTTTGACAAATTCACGCGTGAAAGTAACGGCATTAGGCGAGCTCGGATCGACATCTTGATCCAGATAATAATTAGCAATCTGAATCTGCACTTTAAGCTGCTGCTTCCATTCGTCTGGCGTACGTGCAGAGCTTAAACGCTTTTCCCAGTCAATAATTTTCTGGCGCTGATCCGCCTTCCAGTCTGTCGTACCAAATTGCTTTTGTGTATTTTGAGCCACTCGCATTTGTGCATAAGTAAACATAGGAATAAGGGCAAGCAGGATCAGGATGATCACATAAAATCGTTTTTTCTTGATCATTTTGATGCATTCATTTTTGACGAGTTCATACAGAATACGCATTTCTTTCACCGTCCCCTATTGTATGGTTTCACCCTCGGTTAGGCTCAAGAACAAATCTTCCAGCGTTGGGTTCTTGATTTCTACAGCGTAGAGGCTAATTCCTGCTTCCATCAATTGCCTACTTATTTGCGGGACATGCTCTTTATCCATCTGGGTAACAATTTGTCTCACTGAATCATGTGTATGCGTGGGATCATCTTGGCCAATTTCCTCAATCGCGTTCACAAGTGGAGACGCATCGAGAAGCCCCTCAGCCTTATCGGCCGGAGACACGGACCAAACCACTTTGCCGCCTTGCGCTATCAACTCATTCACCGCTCCTACTTGAATGACTTGGCCATGGCTAATAATCGCTACACGGTCACACATTTGCTGAATCTCGCTTAATAGATGGCTGGAAACAAACAAGCTCAATCCATCAGCCGCCAAACGCTGAATAAATTCCCTCATTTCCTTGATTCCTTGCGGATCAAGTCCATTGGTAGGCTCGTCCAAAATTAACAAGCTAGGCCGCCCAAGAAGCGCTTGCGCGATACCAAGCCGCTGCCTCATGCCAAGGGAGTAGGTACGAACTTTATCATGAATTCGCCCATCCATCGAAACAATTTCAACAACCTCATGAATTCTCTGCTCGTCAACATCCGGCAGCATTCTTGCAAAATGCTCGAGATTTTCCCATCCCGTTAAGTACGAATACAACTCCGGATTCTCTACAATGCAGCCAACATGACGCATGGCTTGATTGTGCTCCTTGCGAACGTCAAATCCACAAATGTGAATCGTCCCTTCCGTAGGCCGAATCAGATCAACAAGCATTCGAATGGTTGTTGTTTTCCCGGATCCGTTAGGCCCTAAGAAACCGAAAATTTCACCGGCATAGACATCAAAGGAAATTCCTTTGATAATCTCTTTATTTTTAATTTGTTTTCTCAAATTTTTCACGGATAATACGGTATCAGGAACGATTACTGCTTCTGTCACTTTGCCTGCCCCCATTACTTCAGAATTTGTAAAATTCGATCTGCAATCCGCTCATAACCATCCGCATTAGGATGAAAATGATCAGCCGAAGACAAATATTTAATCAAATTTTGTTCAAACAAATCATAAGTTGGGACAATCACCATTTGTGGATAACGATTGATCATTTCGAAAACGCCATTATTCCAGCGCTGCACAATAAGCGAACCTTCCTGTTTCGGATCCATATCTAAAAATGGATGATATAAGCCTACGTACATCACGGTTGCCTTTGGGTTGGCCTTATTAATCGCCTCGAGAATTTTCTGCACTTTATCCAGCGCCGGAGCCACACGACTTACCGCTGCCTCAGGGTTGAACTCTGTCTGATTATCCCCTTGGAAAAGTCCGTCTCCACCTGCAAAAATATCATTTCCGCCGATAGTAAGCAAGATAATATCTGCCTGCGCAAGCGCATCCTGTGTCTTCTTTAGCGCCAGATCAGCTAGCAGTTGGTCGCTCTTATAGCCTGGAATGGCTAAATTATTAAGCACAAATACCGGTTTGCCCGTTTCCTTCTCCAGCTTTTCACGGACGCGGCCCACATAACCTTGGCCTGTATTGTCACCCGTTCCTGCCGTTAATGAATCGCCGAGCGCTACAATTTGCAGCTTTGCTTTGCTTTCAATCATCGATTCCTTCTTCGGAGCCTCTGTCGCCAATTGAAGCGACCCGGAAGCCTTCGGAAACCATATCTGATTCGCCGCGTAAGCAAACCCTACAGCGAAAACAATCGTCGTAATAGATGCGGTTAAGCCAATTGTTCCCCATATGAAGCGAGATGATCTCAAAAATGTCCCCTCCTGCGAATAAATGGCATAATTCATACTAAGAGTATAGCTTCTAGAATAAATTTGCAAACGCTGTAAAAAGACAGTGCCAAAAAAACGATCATATGTTCGTTTGGATAGTATAACATATTTCGCCATAATTCAAACAGCCTCAATTATTTTTTGGTTTGTGTGTTTGATGATTTCCCCTAAGTAGAGACTCCAGGTCCGTTATGATCTGGCTTTGCGGAATTTTCCTCTAGACTTTGTGTGTTTGGTAAGGTGGAAGGTTGCAGATTGGTGAGTAGATCGGTTGGATTGTGGAATGTAGGTAAGCAGCTTGATTTTCTCGGGCTTTGTATTGTGCAAGTGCCTCTGCAAAGGTTAGAGGGGAACAACAGGGCGCTATTTCTTGGAAAATACACGTTTTCCGAGTAAGAAGGGAATTGTGGTCCTCTATTCCACCAATTTCGGCCGAAATTGCTGTCACGGTTCAAAGATAAGACCCTGTAATTCCGCTCATCGAGGAATCTGAATGATATCCTCGAAATAGAGGACTCCATTTCCGCTATGATTTAGCTTAGCGGAATTTTACGCTAAACTTTACGTTTACAAAACTCTAACGGACTCAGCTGCCGCTATTGGTTACTTTTAGAGTTAATTTGGACTTTAACGGACACTGATGACCTTAATCATCTTGAAACTAACTGAAACCACTGTAAATTCGTTAAATAACAGCTCCTCAGTCCGTTAGATTTTCAAAATGGGCAAATTGGGCCGATTAGCGGCTTGTGAGTCCGTTAGCAGCAGATGTAAAGCAATTGAAGAGGGTTGCAGGCATACACCTTTCCCCCACTTTTAGCAAAAAAAATAAACCTAGCGGCAAGAACATCACCGCCAGGTTTATGACTAAACAGCATCCTGCAAAAACTTATACTGCGCTTGAATCAAGCCGTAATAAATTTTCTGCTCCTTCATCAATTCATCATGATTGCCGATTTCCATCATGCGGCCATGATCCAGCACGACGATTTTGTCCGCGTTGCGAATCGTAGAAAGCCTGTGCGCCACGATGAAGGAAGTCCGCCCGGCAAGAAGCGTTTTGAGGGCTTCTTGGATTTTCAGCTCCGTATCCGTATCGATACTGGCCGTCGCTTCGTCCAGAATAAGCACTCGTGGATTCGCAAGCAGTGCCCTCGCAAAGGAAATCAACTGGCGTTGCCCCATGGATAACACATTTCCGCGCTCTTGTACCTCCGTGTCATAGCCATTCGGCAAGCCGACGATAAAGTCATGCGCATGAACGGCTTTAGCAGCCAGTTCAATCTCTTCGTTCGTTGCATCCAACCGACCAAAACGGATGTTATCTCGAATCGTGCCCGAAAAAATAAACGTATCCTGCAGAACGACGCCAATTTGGGAACGCACGCTTTGAATCGTAACATCGCGAATATTAGTGCCGTCAATCAGAATACGTCCCTCTGTAGGATCATAGAATCGGCAAAGCAGATTCATAATGGTACTTTTACCTGATCCTGTGTGCCCAACTAACGCAATAGATTGCCCTGCATGCACATCCAGATTGAAGCCTTTTAAAGCCGGACGACCAGCCTCGTACTCGAATACGAGATTTTCAAACTTCACATTCCCTTTGATGTTAGGCAGGTCTTTCGCGTCTTCAAGCTCAGCGACAGAAGGCTTTTCGTCGATAAATTCGAAGATCCGCTCGGCAGAAGCCATTGCAATTAGCAGTTGCGAATACATTTGACCCAGGCGCGTAATCGGCTCCCAGAAATAACCTATGTAAGTAGCGAAAGCAACCAATAAACCGACTGAAATTTCCTCCGTTTGGATCAAATAAGCACCCATCCAGAAGAGAATACAGTATCCAATTGCTCCTGTAATCTCGATGAGAGGACCGAACGTCTGATTGAGCATCGAAGCGCGATTCCAAGACAAACGGTTAACCATATTCATTTTGGTGAAAAACTGAATATTTTCTTTTTCCTGCGAATAAGCTTGGGTGACCCGTATCCCTTGAATACACTCATTCAAATGGGCATTCAGCCGCGATTGTTTCATCGTTACATCTTGCCAGGCATGGCGAATTTTCTTGCGCAGCTTGGTAGAAATCATGAACATGATCGGAACCGTTACAATAATGGCAGCCCCTAATTTAAAATTAAAAGTCAGCAAAATAATAATGATCCCAACAAGCTGCACGACGTCAATCAACAGGTTGACGACCCCGTTTGTAAACAAATCTTGTAGTGAGTTCACATAATTCGTTACACGAACAAGAACAGATCCTGCTGGACGTGTATCGAAGAATCGGAACGACAGCTTTTGAATGTGGCTGAACAAATCGTGCCGCAAATCGTAAATGACGCGTTGTCCAATCATATTCGTATACTTAATTCGGAACGTGTTTGCCAACCATTGGATGATATATACGCCAAGCATGACACCGACGATGATTAGCAGCAAGTTCGTATTTTTAGGTACAATAGCATTATCAATCGCTTCTCTGATCAGTAAGGGGACTGTCAGTTTAGTGATAGCTCCAACCAACATCATAATAATGATAATCGGGAGCATTTGTTTCTTATAGGGCTTCATATAACTGAATAAACGTTTCAATTGACCCCAATCGAAGGGCTTATCAATCAACTCATCATCCTGGTAGACAAATCGTTGCCCGACTTGAGAATCTTCGTTCTTGGCAGCCGCCTCGGCTTGATTCGATTTCGTACTCAATGTGCTAACCTTCTTTCTTGCAAAGAGGAATGGTTTCGCGCTGTCGCATCTAATTCACTATCTTTGGCTGCAGCAACTTGATCATCTTCAGTCGCTTGCTTAGGTTGATCCGCGTATTGAATATCGTAAGTTTGACGATAAAGGCCTTCCTGCTGCAGAAGCTCGTGATGTTTGCCTCTTTGAACGATTCGTCCTTTATCCAAGACGATGATTTCATCAGCATGCTTCAAGGAAGAAATCCGATGCGCAATAATAAATGTCGTTCTTCCCTTCATGACTTCGCTAAAGCCTGCTTGGATCTCGTGTTCTGTTTCCATATCAACAGCGCTCGTTGCATCATCAAGCACCAGGATTTTGGGATCTTTGATCAGTGCTCGAGCAATGGCAATACGCTGTTTTTGACCGCCTGATAAGCCTAATCCGCGCTCGCCGACAACGGTATCATAGCCTTCCGGCAGCTCAGAAATGAAATCATGCGCTTTAGCCAGTTTCGCTGCTCGAATAATTTCATCCATCGTAACATCTTTGCGTCCATAAGCGATATTGTTAAGAATAGTGGAAGAGAATAAGAACGTTTCTTGGAAAACGGTTGCAATCTGGCTGCGATAGCTTTCAATCTCAAGCGAACGAACATCTTTGTCGTCCAGCATGACTCGGCCGTCTTTCACATTGTACGCTCTCATCAGCAGTGAAATCACCGTCGTTTTACCTGAACCCGTGCTGCCTAGAAGCCCGATAACTGAGCCTGCCGGAGCATCCAAATTGAAGTCATATAAAGCTGGCTGCTTTTCGGGATAAGCAAATGTCACATTGTCGAAACGCACATGCCCTTTCACTTGGCTGCTTGTTACAACGGCTGCATCCGCTTGATCTTTCACATGTAAATATTGATGCAAAATATCGAGAATTTTCTCGCCAGAAGCTTTCGTATTCGTGAAGTTGTTGATATGGAAACCAAGTCCCCACATCGGTCCGATGATGTACCAGATTAAGCTGAAGCAAGCAACCAGCTCACCTAGGGAAATCGTATCCTGGATGACCATGTAACCCCCAACGCCAAGCAGCATAACGACGCTCAGATTCGCCAGAATTTCCATGATCGGAAAGTACTTCGCCCAAATCCCGGAACTTTCAATATTCATCGCCTTGTAGTCCTCGTTACGGGCTGAAAACTTAGTCACCTCATGAGCTTCACGCGCGAACGATTTGACAGTCCGAACCCCTGTGATGTTCTCTTGTACCGCGGTTGTCATCGAACTAAGTGATTGGCGCACCATCCGGAATGCGGGATGAATTTTGCCTTCAAAACGAATGGCTGTAAACGCCAGAAATGGCATCGAAATCATGGTCAGTAAAGCTAACTTCCAATTAATGGAGAACATCATGCTCATACCGAAAATCAACATTAGTAGAACGTTTAATAGTTGAGCGAAACCAAATCCGATGAATTGCCGAATTGCTTCCAAATCAGCCGTCAATCTGGACATTAAGTCCCCTGTTCTTGCTTGATCGTAGTACTGAAAGGATAAGTACTGCAGCTTGTTATAAAGCGCATTCCGCAAATGATACGCAACCCGGTTGCCCAATCGGCCCCCTAGCAAGCCATGCAGGAATTGAAACATCCCTTTCATAGAAACGACAATCACAACAATAATGGCTAATTTCGGAACGAGTTCAAATTGCTTTTTTGCGATCACGTTATCGATGAGATACCGGAGTAAATTCGGATAAACGAGACCTAATGCAGTTGCTAGGGCTAAACATAGAATGGCTCCAAAAAACAGTTTTTTCTCTGGCCAAAAATAGGGCTTCAGTTGCCTGAATACATCCACTTTGGTGACCCCTCCTCAAGAAGGTGAATTTGGAAAAGCTAGGTAAGCGTTTTAATACTTAATGAATCTTAACACCATCCCTATATGCGGGCAATCAGAAGAATGCGTGATATATTCGCTTAAAAGCCCATAACTTCACAAAAACGTGCAGGAATCCACCCTATTCTTTAAAATCATCCCAATAACCATCAATGTAAGCCTTTACATAGCGGTACGTGAAAAAGGGCTGATCACGTTCAATTGAACATGACCAACCCTATTGTTTAAATGTTAAACAAACGACTTTAATTGATGCTGTTTGGATATTAGTTCGTTCAAATCAATCTTCATTTCAAGGGCATCGCGCATCCCTTCAGCGTGCTCATTCAGCTGCCCAAGCAGCTGATTTTTCTGTTTCAGCAACCAATTTTCGAGCTGATTGGCATATGCCTCTTCAAGCTCTGCAGTTTGAAGCTCAACAAACTGAGCAACCGGCGCCGTCATCCGATTTTCCAAATCTGCTCTCAGCTTGCTTTTGCCATCCCCTTCAAAAAATTGCTTCGGATTCTTGAAATGACTTTGCAGCAATTTAAGTGAGATCTCAGGCGCTTCCATTTTGGAGCTGATTTCAGGCGTAACAAATGTGTTGGATTCGTATGAACCGCTCTCGAAGCCATCCATAACTTGGCGAAGCTGCTCTTCCCAACGTTTAACACGATTTCCGGATATCAGATTCATCCGGTTCTCAACACGCAGCGTCGTAGCAAGCACTTCTTGCGAAAGATCATAACCAATCATGCGCAGCAGCTCACCCCAGGCCGACTGGAGCGCTTGCTTCGGATCTCTGGCTTCCTCACGGAACGTGGAAGGATTAAAGGCGTAATTGTACAATTCACCAAACCGGTACATCGTACGCTGCTTCACATAATACAGAAGTTCCTGAATCTCTTTCTTCAATTCTTTGAGCTCCGTTTCGAAAAGCGTACGCTCAAGCAGCTCAGCACACTCCCGCTCAGACTGCTCCAGCTTCCTAAGCTGCTGCTTCCGCTGTTCTTCCCCTGTTTGCGCACTCTCGAGCCATTGCTGCATTGTGGCAATCGCGCGGTGCAGCTCCAGATTCGCTGAGTGTATCGCAACATCGCTCAGTTCATTGAAAGTAAACTGCACAAACTCACCTTCAAACGGACGAATGCCCGACTGCGCGACAAGCGCTTCGTTCCCGTTAATTTTCCCTTCTGCCGCTAAATAACTGGATATCGGATAAATCCGCGGATTGCGGATACCGTGCTGCAGAAGATTTGTTTCCACATGGGTCATCACACCTTGCAATTCTTCCGGGCTTGCTGCAAGATCGGCGGCATTTACGATGAAGAACATTTTATCCATTTCAAAGCTGTCTTTGACACGTCCAAGCTGTAAAAGGAACTCGCGATCCGCCTGCGAGAACGCGTGATTATAATAAGTCACGAAAAGAATGGCATCGGCATTTTTAATATAATTAAAAGCAACGCCGGTATGGCGGGCATTAATGGAATCTGCACCAGGTGTATCAACGAAAATAATGCCTTGTTCCGTCAAGGGATTCGAATAGTATAATTCTATAAATTCAACAAAACAAGACTTTGACTCGTCGGCGACGTAACTTGGAAACTCCTCTTTGGTAATTTTCAGCTCCGTGCCCAAATGATTCTGCGCCAGCTGCCAGCCTTTCTCGACGGCTTTAAGGAAGGAATAATGCGGTTTTCCTTTGGCGGTTACGTCAGCTGGCGAAAGAGCGCCTATACGTTTCAATGAGGACGCCATATCACTAGCTTGCACGCCTAAAATTTCAAGTGAATACAGGACGTCCTGAAGAATCGCGTCCGCTTTCTTCATCTTCACCTTGGCCGTACCATGCGGCCAGCCCTCTTGCGGCGGCATAATTTTATTAATGGCCGCCGTCGTCGGGTTCGGCGAGACCGGCAGCACTCTTTCACCAATCAGAGCATTGGCGAAAGACGACTTGCCGGCGCTGAATGCGCCGAACAGCGCAATTGTGAACGTCCGCTGACGCAGACGTTCCGATTTCTCGCGCATGGCGCGCGCGATCGACCGCATCGACGGCAGTCCGTCGATGATGTCCGAAGCCGCCAGCAAGTCCGCGGCTTTGCGCTCCATGCGCCTGCCGTGTTCACCTGAGGTGAACGCGGTCGGCGCGGATGCCGCTGCCTCCACAGGGGCAGCGGCTGAAGGCCCTGCGGCCGCCGATGCTGTCGCAGCGGCCTGCAGGATCTTATCCATGGAGGTGACATGCAGCCCCCCGCTCAGCGGGGTGGCTGCTTGCTCCTCCATGGGGGTGTACTGCTGCGCGTCCGGCAGCGCCGGCGCAGCTGGTCTTGCCCAGCTCGCCATGCGCAGCAGCTGGGCCGTTGCGGCCGCCTCGGCTTCCTCGAGGCGGCGCAGTTCGCGGGCAGCGCCGAGGCGGCTGCCCAGCGCTTCCAGCTCGGCCGCAAGCGCAGCGGCGGCTACGGCACCGTGCTCGCTGACAGCAGCCGCGATCAGGTCGATCACCGCAAACGCCTGTTTGCGGTACTGCTGTTTAATATCCGACGCAACTTGCTTCATGAAGTTGAGCGTGTATTCGCCCCCGAATGTGGCGCCAGCATTCACTTGCGCTGCAAGCCACTCTGGCGTGACTTCCACGCGCAATGCTTCAATCTGAGCCAAGAGACCCGCATCATGCTGCCCTTGATTTTGCGCAGCTTTCTTCAAAGCGTCCCGCAGATGCCAATCCAGCTGTGCTTCCACCTGCTCCGATAAATCCGCTTGAAACGCGCTCAGCCGTTTCTCCGTTTCCAGAGCCGTCTGTGCCGCTCTGGAGAAGAATCCTACCTTGAACCCGGGCTTGCGGCTCTCTAAATACGCATGAGCCTGATCACGGGTCAAAGCCGGTGTAATGTTGGCATTTTCAATGATTGTGCCAACTTCCTTACGCAGCTGTGCCGTCAATGCTTCCGGCAGTCCCTTCAAGATCGTCAGCTCCTGCTGCTTGGCAGTCGCCAGCGCCTCAACCTCCTGCACATCGCCTTCCTGGCTGATTTGCTCCATAAGTTCAGCCTTCTGCGGCTCATGCTGCTCAGCCAGCCATTTGCCATGTTCGTCGGCAAGATAGCGTGCAGAGGCGTCAATGCTGAAGCTGCGCAGCTCGTCGCCACGTTCAATCAAGCGGCTTAATAACCATTGCAGCTTTCCATACTCATTATGAGGATGATTCGGCTCTTTCATGGTGACAAAAAGCAGATCATCCGGCACGATCCCCCAGTTCAAGAAGGCTTGTTTCGTCCCCTCTTGATACTGCGAAAATGGCAGTTCCCATTCTTTGTGCTTATCGATCATATTGACAATGAGATAGAGCGGTTTGCCCCACTCCTTCATTTTCTTCGTAAACGCAAGATTCACTTCGGACTGTACATGATTGTAATCCATCACATAAAACACGACATCCGCCAAGTGCAGCGCAGACTCCGTAGATTTATGGTGGGCATCGTCCGTCGAATCAATCCCTGGCGTGTCTAACAGCGCTGTATGTTCACCCAGAAAAGCAATGGGATACGATATTTCCACCGTTTCAATATCTGTGCCGTTCACACAATAAGCTTCAAGCTCATCGAGAGGGATCGTATTCGTCTTCCCTTGGAGACTTGCATGTCGATGTGTAACATGAGCGCCAGGTGCCCCATTGCGGATACTCACGATATTAGCGCTCGTTGGTATCGGGGAGGACGGCAGCAGCGGATGCCCGCATAGCTGGTTAATTAAGGTTGATTTCCCCGCTGAAAAATGGCCGCAGAAAGCGATGTTCATTCTGCCTGAATCAATCTTTGCTAGCAGTTGCCCCAGCTTACCAGCATTATCCAGATCCCCTGTTGTTTGCAGATTTACCTGCATCTTCTTGATTGCATCCGGCATGACCGAGATGTTTGTATCGATTGCTTGCGTCATTCGTCCGTTCCGCTCCTTATTTACCGGTCTTCTATCCAATCCTATATCTATGAGGATACAGAAAAAAATCTCCCAGAGGGAGATTTAATTTTTTAGGACATAACCACTTTTTCTTTTTCAGGCAAGAAAATTTCAAAAACATCGCGATGCTGCAAGATCGTAATATCCGATTCTTTAACTTTCATCACAACAACCTCAGTTTTTGTTTTCATCTTGTCTATGTAATTCTGAGGAACTTCACCTGATTCACTGACTGTAATGCCTTCAATGACTTTTTCCTCATTATCGGCTAATGGAGTATTAATCACTTGTTCGAAAATATCAGAGAATTGTTCAAAGCTATTGGTATATACGGCGATGCATTTCATTTAAATCCCATCCTTTGTCTGCATATCATTTGTTTGTAATAGTTTTCCTAGTTGAGCTTGGTTTCATACGTTTCTTACCCTCGCGACAGTTATCCAAAAGAGGACATACCTCGCATTTCGGGTTCTGCGCTTTACAATGATACCGGCCAAAAAAGATCAGTCGATGATGGGTTTGTGTCCACTCTTCTCGTGGAACCTTCTTCATCAGCTTCTTTTCTACCTCAAGCACCGAATCATCGATGCCCGCCAATCCCAATCGCTTGGATACGCGCTCTACATGAGTGTCAACGGCAATGGCAGGTACTCCAAAAGCATTGGAGACAACGACGTTTGCCGTCTTTCGGCCTACACCAGGCAGCTCGACTAAGTGTTCGTGCTTCTCTGGGATCTCACCATCAAACTTGTCCAGTAATAACCGGCACAGTTTTTGAATATTGCTCGCTTTATTTCGAAATAGTCCAATCCGTCTGATGTCTTGCTCCAGTTCCTCCAACGAAACGGCCAAGTAATCTTCGGGGCGCTTATATTTCTGAAATAAATCCAATGTCACCTTATTTACGGTTTCATCAGTGCATTGCGCGGATAGCAAAACAGCAATCGTTAATTCAAAAGGATTACTGTGACGCAGCTCGCAATGTGCATCCGGAAATAGTTCGCCAATCGTATCCAAAATATGCCTTACTAACTTCTGCGTCATGTCTTTGCTTCCTTAGGGTCGTAATATTCTTCAGTTTAGCGAATTGTGACGTTAGAATCAATGCTTGTGAGCGTCAAAATGCGAACATTTTCTAAAAAATTGCCATATTTATTTTAAAAATCATAAAAAAACCGTCTGAAGCAGGAGACTAGCTCCTACGATACAGACGGATGTGACGATAATTTTGTTCAATTCTTACTTCTCAATCTCAACGATTTTATTATCCAGCACATAGATTGTGATGATATCACCGGATACGAATGAAGATGGACCCACTATGTCTGTTCCTTTATGATAATAAGCTCTTGGGTAAAGGCTGTAAGAAGTCTTATCTCCAGCAGAAGTCGCTTTCAAATACATTTGATTAACAACTGAGCTGTAGTTATCAACTTCTCGTTTTGCGGTAGTGGCCACTTGAATCACCAGCTTATCGCTGGCATCTTTCATGACTTGTACGCGATCGCCAACTTTAATGGAGGCGAAATTATAATCCGATCCGCCGTTCAGCTTCACACCGAAATTGGTACCTGCATTGATGACTTGACTTTTCCCAGTAAAGTCTTGAACAGTCAACGAGGAGCTTGCTGCATTCACAGCTGTTACTTTGCCGATTACAGGAGTTGCAATCTCAGCTCTGACAACTTTTGAACCATTGAATGAAAGCTTCACATAATCATCTAATACAAAGTCATTGATCGAACCTGTGCTTTGATCCGGTTTCACAATTGGTACACCATCAAGTGAAATGACATACTGGGAATTCGAATCATCCGACACGGTAATTTGGTTGGAATTCATATTTGTAATAACCGTTTTGTACATAGCTGTTTTACTAGTTGTAATTTTAGTCACGATACTTTGATCGAAGCTAATTTGTAGGGAGATTGTGTCTCCTACTTTTAGATCCGAAAGCGTACTGTTTGGCTTATTCGCCAGTTCCACGACAGGTGCATACTGCAGCTTAAACGACAAGCTTTGACCGCTGTCTGTTTTTAACGTAATATCGTTCGTTTGCAGGTTTAATTGTGTAATTTGTCCGTTTAGCTGTGTGGACATCTGAACTTGTGTAACCTTTTTCTGTGCAACCAGCAAATCTACATATTTGCCTACTGTAAATGTGCCGCTAAAGTTAGATAAAGGAAGCTTCATACCTGCATATGAAATCGACACGCTA
This sequence comes from Paenibacillus sp. FW101-FHT12H11, assembly GCF_058790355.1. Lineage (NCBI taxonomy): Bacteria > Bacillati > Bacillota > Bacilli > Caryophanales > Paenibacillaceae > Paenibacillus > Paenibacillus sp. FW101-FHT12H11. The sequence continues at coordinate 595,940 of NZ_JBYTCO010000002.1, forward strand.
TCCGTCAAAATATACGCATGAGGCTCACCTTTGTTATCGATAACCGAAAGCAGCTTCAAATTTTGATCATAGCCAACTATTTTAGCAAAATATAAATTTTCAATAGAGCGATTTGCAACTGTAATCAACGTTACTTTATTATTTAGAACTTCCAGTTTCAACTGATCGCCAGCAGCAAGATCGTAAATACTTGCGTTCGTTACTCCATTGATCACGACTTTCACATTCTCCGACAATTCATACGCATCAACAGGTTTACCCGTCGTTTTATTAATCAATAAAGTCGATTTATCTTCAGAAAACTCCTTAAAAGTTCCCTCAATACTTACACCGACATCCGCTTGCTTCTTAACAGAAATCTTCACTACTTCACTGTTCTTAATCGTATATTCGACGACATCGCCAATATGCAGAGAATTCAGATCCGCCAAGCTGTTATCCGTAGAAGTAATAATTAAAGCAGAAGAGAAGCTGTATGATTCAGGTTGACCTGACTCTGTATCCAGCAGCGTAATTTGTGCCGCATCTTTGTTCAGGTTTTGGATTGCTCCATTTGCCGTTTTGTTAACCGGCACTTGTTTAACGATGATAGACGTGTATTTGTCTGTGTTGACAATTTTGCTTTTACGCAATTGAATGGTGCTGCCGGTTACAATGTCCCCAAGACTGAGTCCGCGACCTTCCGTATCCGTTACGGCTACATCCGAAGCCAAATCATAGCTTTCAAAATCATCCAATGTCGCTTTCATCGTGCTCATGTTTAATTTGAGCAATTTGCCCTCTTTAATGTCCATCTGCAATTCGTCTTTAATGATTTCAACATAGTAAGCAACGCCATTTACTTCAACGATTGAAACTTCATAGGTTTCTTGAAGTTCTTTCGGGTCAATTGCCGTATCGTTTTTGTTTCCGTAGAAGACAGTATTTGGCGAGATCTTGTATGTACTTGTATTACCCTCTTTGTCCATTAGTCCAATGGTGCCGCTTGTGAGGGTGGTCAAGTATCCTTTTTTCGCATGTGCAGGCAAAGATGTCAATTCTTTCTGCGAGCGGCTAAGGAATGCAGCCATCTGAGCACGGGTTACTGCGCCTTTCGGCTGGAAGGTCCCGTCTTCAAAACCATCAACAACTTTCAACGCTACCGCAGCATTTACATATCCAAGTGATGTAGCGCTAATGGAGCTGTTATCGTTAAATGTCGTTTGCGTCTCGGATAAGCTTTGGGCAAAAGCGCCTTTGCCGATCGCACGAATAACGATTTCTGCTACCCATTCTCTTGTTGCCTTGCGTTGTCCCCAATTCTCTTTGGACTTATCGCTCGAGCTTCGCTCTTTCTCTTCTTCGTTCGTAATTAATCCTTTTTGAAGCGCGACAGCTACATAATTCCTAGCGTAACTATCAACAAGCATAAAATCAGGGAATACAGTTGTAGATGTCATGTTATTGACTTCATCCTGCAACCCCATCATGCGGACTGCCATAATCAGTACGTCCTGTTGGGAAACCGAGTTTTCAGCGCGGTAGGCACCATCTTCATAACCTTCAATGATTCCTTCGAGAGCCAATTTTGAAATATGGCGAATTCCCCAATAATCTGATTTTACATCCGGGAACGAAAGTTTTACGCTATTTTTGGATGTTCCACTCGTGGAATCAGCGGCCAGAACCGGTGTTCCAGCTAAACTTGTAACAATTAAAGAACTTAAGATTGCGCTTGCCAACTTCTTATTTCTCATCTCTAAATTAACTCCTCTGCTCTTCCATTTAATTAGGTCGTTTGATTGGGTAGGGAAGCTCCAGATGCCCCATTAAGCTGTCTACTTGTTTGCCATCCTTCAGGACGTATAAAGCTTTCACTTCCGGAAATTGAAAAACCGTTTTTTTCAGGGCTTGCAAAAACATTTCTTCCCCAGGGGCGCCCAATTGCGTTTTGGGACCAAACGTCAGGTCCACTTTCAATTCCCCTTTGGTTTTATCAAAGGCTGAACTTGTAAACTTTAAGTCGTCAAATAAAGGAATGGCTTTAGGATCATCGCTCTTCTTAAGAGCGTTCAAGGCTGCACCATACACATCTGCATCCTTTTTGTAAGTGATCGTAACTTCTTTCTCTACAAGCTTCATTTCATCTTGATCGCTATAGTAAGCCTTGATCTTTTTGTGCAGCTCAGGTTCAGGTGTCGGAGTCGCCGCAACTGTTGGCGCAGGACTTTGAACCGTTGACGTTGAGATTGGGTTCGTTGATGTCTGCGGTGCAGAACCGCTTACCAACTGATTCTTTTGACCGCAGGCAGTTATAGACAATGTAATGGCACTCACAAGAAGTGCCCCTTGAATAAAGCGTCTTGTTTGGGTCATTTCACACACTCCTTCGCGTTTTGCATAGCAAAACTAGCATCGTAGCCTAAATTTAGAGTTCTTACCTCCTACTTGAGGTTCAAGTATTCTTTGATAGCAGCAACGAGAGCAGAGGCTAATTTGTCTTGGAACGCATCCTTGTACATCGCACTTTCATCGTTCTTATTAGACAAATACCCTACTTCCAGCAGAACAGCCGGCATGGTCGTTTTCGTGATGACTCTAAAATCAGCTTCGCGTACTTTGCGATCAGGAAACCCTGTTGCCGGAATCGCATATTTGTGAATGACATTCGCAAAAGCTGCGCTTTCCGGTCGGTTATAATACGTTTCTGTACCGGATACCGTAGCCTTGGCACTGTTACCGTGAATAGATAAGAAAAGGTCCGACTGAATGTTATTGGCAAAAGATACCCGGTCATCCAGCGGTATGAACGTATCATCAGAACGAGTCATCAAAACATTAAGACGCTTGTCCTGAAGGAGAAGCTGCTCTACTTTCTTCGCCATAGATAGTGTAAAATCCTTCTCATGTCTGCCAGTTATGGATAATGCGCCAGGATCATTGTCGCCGTGACCCGCATCAATTACGACAGTTAACTGATGTTCGGCAATTGTCGCTTTCCACTGATTAGGCAGCTTGGTAGGCTGAACCTTATAATCAGCAGTACTTTTCAAATCCAGAATAACTCTTACAGTAGCCGGATTATCGTTAAAATTGGAAAAGCGAACTTTCTCCACCAGCGGATGCTTCGAACTCAGCTCTCCCGCATTTTTGACCAGCAGTTTCTTGAGAGGCTCATCCAACACTGTGTTAGGGAAATCCAATACAATCCGATTGGGATTGGCTAATTTCATTGATGTCGGTACAAGCGTGCCGTCTTTGGCCGTTACCGTTAGCTCCTTATCGGTCAACACGATAGATTGCACCAGATGGACATTCGGATCCGGTATGTTGGACCCAGTTCCAGTTCCAGTGCCTGTACCTGTACCACTCCCAGTCTCTGTACCGTCTCCTGGTTTGACTGGATTTGTTGGTGTTGTTGGATTGGTAGGTGTTGTTGTTGGCGGCGTTGTTGGTGTCTTGCCATCTACGACATCAACTGGACCTGTTACTGGCTTGGAATCGCTATCGTCTTTTTTGAACATATGTACGGAAGAAGTGGATGCGTCCCATGTAAATTCAATACCCATTTGCTGTCCAATGAAACGGAGCGGCAGCATCGTATTGCCTTTATCAATGATCGGAGCAACCTCCATGACTTCCTTTTTGCCTTTAATCAACGCTGTTTTGCTATTGATCGTCAATTGAATGTTCACATCGTCTTTGACGATGGTTACTTTGCTCGTGGCCTCATCCCAAGTTACCTTAGCGCCAATTTCTTCAACAATAATGCGCACGGGTACAATTGTATTTCCACTAACAATACGAGGTTGAACTTCACTCGAAACCAATCTTTTCTCATTCATAAAAAGCTTAATCGCATTAGACGCTTCCGCCCCCAATGCCGTAGTAGGCAGCAGCACAGAAATCAGCAACATGAAACAAAATGCAGGAATTTTCATCATTCACCTCTATATATTGTCGGAATTATAGTCGTAATCACAAAAATGAGAACTCTGTCTCTCAAAACCTAGCAGCAATTGTCCTTTATCTCAAATTAGTCACTTAGCCCGACAGCAAAACCCCCGTCCGTTCGACAATCTAGTAATCTATTAGACGTATCAAACTACCAAAAGTTGCATAAAAAATTAACAAAAAAAAGACACATCCCATGGGGTCCCCATAGAGATGCGTCTTCGACCCGAACTTATTTATAAGCCAAACGCTTTGCGTGAGCTTGCTCGTAAGCCGTAATTTTGTCTTCATGCTGGAGTGTTAAACCGATATCGTCCAAACCTTGCAGCAAAAACTGACGACGGTGCTCGTCGATGTTAAAGCTAATTTCCAATCCATAGTCGTCTGTAAGCTTGTTGTTTTCCAGATCAACATTTAGCTTGTAACCTTCATGTTGCGCTGTGCGGTTAAACAAATCATCCACTTGCTCTTCCGAAAGCTTGATTGGCAAAATGCTGTTTTTGAAGCAGTTGTTATAGAAAATATCCGCATAAGAAGGTGCGATGATGACTCGGAAGCCAAAATCTTGAATCGCCCATGGCGCATGCTCACGGGAAGATCCGCAGCCGAAGTTCGCTCTGGAGAGCAAGACGGAAGCGCCTTGGTAGCGATCCTGGTTCAGTGGAAAGCTCTCGATCACGTTACCCGCTTCATCCCATCTCCATTCGAAGAACAGGAATTGGCCGAAGCCGGAACGCTCAATTCTTTTAAGAAACTGTTTAGGAATAATTGCATCTGTATCTACATTGACACGATCCACAGGGCCGACGAGGCCTGTATGTTGTTTGAAAGCTTCCATGTTTTCATTCTCCTTAATCAGCCAAAATTAAGCTTGTTGGTATTCTTTAATTTCCCAATCACGAACATCATAGAAATGACCTTTGATCGCTGCAGCAACAGCCATCGCAGGGGACACGAGATGCGTACGTCCACCGCGGCCTTGACGGCCTTCGAAGTTACGGTTGGAAGTCGATGCACAACGTTGGCCAGGTTGCAGAACGTCCGGGTTCATCGCCAAACACATACTGCAGCCAGCATCACGCCATTCGAAGCCCGCGGCTGTAAAAATTTTATCCAAGCCTTCTTTTTCAGCTTGAATTTTGACGCGGCCGGAGCCAGGTACTACGATTGCTGTAACTGTAGGATCAACGGAGTATCCTTGTGCGATTTTTGCAGCTGCGCGAAGATCTTCGATACGTCCGTTCGTACAGGAACCGATGAAAACATAGTCAACTTTCAGATCTGTCATTGGTGTGCCTGGTGTTAAATCCATATATTCAAGCGCTTTTTCAGCTGCTTTACGTTCATTTTCAGTTTCAAAGCTTTGTGGATCCGGAACAAGTGCTGTTACGCTTGTACCCATGCCCGGGCTAGTTCCCCAAGTTACTTGCGGAATCAAGGAATCAGCGTCAAACTCAACGACCCAATCATACGTCGCGCCTTCGTCGGTTACATACTTGGACCATTCCCCAACAGCTGCATCGAAATCAGCGCCTTGAGGCACGTACTCACGACCGCGCAGATAGTTGAAAGTCGTTTCGTCTGGAGCGATCAATCCTGCTCTAGCTCCGCCTTCGATGGACATGTTACATACCGTCATACGCTCTTCCATGGAAAGGCCGCGAATGGCTTCGCCTGTATACTCGATAACGTAACCAGTAGCAAAATCCGTGCCGTATTTCGCAATAACGCCAAGGATCAAGTCCTTCGCTGTTACGCCTGGTTTCAGGCTTCCCGTAATGCGAACTTCAAGTGTTTTGGCTTTGGATTGTTGCAGCGTTTGCGTAGCAAGAACGTGCTCAACTTCACTTGTACCAATACCGAATGCAAGAGCTCCGAAAGCACCGTGTGTCGATGTGTGGCTATCGCCGCAAACGATCGTTTTACCCGGGTGCGTTAGGCCAAGCTCAGGTCCCATAACGTGTACGACACCTTGGTCGATACTGTCAAGATCGAATAATGTAACGCCGAAGTCACGGCAGTTTTGTGAAAGTGTATCAATTTGTTGCTTGGAAATAGGATCTGTAATATTGAAACGATCCTTCGTTGGAACGTTGTGATCCATCGTTGCGTAAGTCAAGTCAGGTCTACGAACTTTACGACCCGATAACCGAAGTCCTTCGAACGCTTGCGGTGATGTTACTTCGTGTACCAACTGCAAATCGATGTAGATAACGCTTGGTTTGCCTTCTTCCTGGTTAATTACGTGATTATCCCAGATTTTTTCGAACATCGTCTTTTTACTCATATCCAGTCACCTCTTGTCATTATCCGCTCAATTTGTTAATGTCTTACCCTCATAACGTAGTTTAGCACGATTACTATCATTGCTCCAAGATATAATAACTATAAGCTTGATAGATTAATCCTATAATTTAATAAAACGTTGACATAAATATTGATAATGATTATCATTCTCTAAGTGGGATTGAAACACCCATCACTTTTATCCATTTATAGATACATATTATAGGAGGGTTTATTTGTGCTTAAAATTGTAAAACCATTAACGGTTACAGCTTCAATCGTCATGCTTTTCCTTACTGCTGCTTGCGGTAATGCGGCTAGTACAGCCAGTTCAACAGCTTCGCCAGCTGCTGCTTCAGTTAAACCTGCTGCGTCTGCTGTCGCTACGGCTGCTGCTGACACTGTCAAAACCATCACTCATGACCTGGGGACGACAGAAATTAAAGGTACTCCTAAACGAATCGTCACTTTAGAGTGGACCTATGCGGAAGATCTGCTCGCCGTTGGTATTCAACCTGTAGGGTCTGCTGATAAAAAAGGTTATGCAAACTGGGTTAACGTAACGCCTGCTTTGGATGCTTCAGTTGTTGATGTAGGAACTCGTCAAGAACCTAACCTGGAAACTATTACAGGTCTCAAGCCTGATCTCATTATTACCAGCACACTGCGTTCAAGCAAAAACTATGAGGCACTCAAAAAAATCGCACCTACTATCGTTTTTAACTCCTACCCTGCTGAAGGAAAAGGCGATCAATATGCGGAGATGGAAAATACTTTCAAAACGATTGCTGATATTGTCGGTAAAAAAGCGGAAGGCGACAAAGTGCTTGCCGACCTTCAAAAAGCATACGCAGATACGAAAGCAAAACTTGCCGCTGCTAAAAAAGATGGTGCTGAAGTCGCACTTACACAAGCTTTTAGCAATCAAAACAACGCAGATCTTCGCATGTTCCTGGACAACTCTATGGCTGTACAAGTTCTTCAGCGCATCGGATTGAAGAATGTATTTAAGGCTAATAAATTTGAAATGTACGGCTACTCGACCGCTTCCGTGGAAGCACTGCCTGCTGTACAAAACGCCAACTTTATTTACATTGTGCAAGACAACGATAATGTGTTTGAGAAACAACTCAAAGATAATGCCGTTTGGAAAGGTCTTTCCTTTGTAAAAGAGAACAAAACCTACAAGCTGCCTGGCAACACTTGGCCGTTCGGCGGTCCATTGTCCGCAAAACTATTTGCCGAGTTGACAGCTAACGCGTTAACCAAATGAGCCAGATTAAGTTAAAAATAGACCCTTTTACACATCGGCAAACGGCATGGAAAGCCTTTTTCGTATTTGGAGGAGGCCTTCTGGCCCTGCTTCTGGTTCTGTTCCTGAACATCACGCAAGGAGAAGCTAACCTTACTGTTCATACCATCGTGAACGCTTTGCTGCACCCACAAGATACCCCCGACCATCATATGGTTCGGGGGCTTCGCTTGCCGCGGGCGGTCATCGGCCTCCTGGCCGGAGCTTCGCTTGCGGTTGCAGGAGCGCTGCTCCAAACCGTTACCCGCAATCCGCTGGCATCCGCTTCAACACTGGGCTTGAACGCAGGTGCTTATTTTATCATCGTGCTTGCAGCCGTTTATTTCCCTGGCTTAAATTCGGATCATTCACTGCTATTGGCACTCATTGGCGCATGCGGCGCAGCCGTCATGGCTTACTTCATGTCAGGGGGACGCAAAAGTACTCCGCTGCGCATGGCTTTGGCAGGCATGATCGTTTCCCTCGTATTGTCTGCCTTTACAAGCGGTCTGCAAATTATGTATGAGAATGAGACCAACGGTCTGTTTATGTGGGGCTCAGGCGCATTAGGGCAAAATGATTGGCTAGGTGTACGCTACGCACTTCCTTGGGTATTGATTGGGCTAGTTGCTGCCCTTTTGTTTAGTCAAAAGTTGGATATGCTGGAGCTGAATGAGGAAACGGCTGCTTCACTGGGTGAAAATGTAAATTTAATCCGTTTCATGGCGCTTGCTGCTGCCATTTTGCTGGCCGGAGTGACAGTAAGTGTCGTAGGTCCAATTGGCTTTGTCGGGCTCATCGCCCCACATTTGATTCGATTGATCGGCCTCAGACGTCATAGGTTCCTGATTCCGGGCAGCGCAATATGGGGAGCGGTCGTGCTCATTTCGGCGGATACGATTGCGAAAATGTTTCGCAGCACGCTTGGCGAACTGCCTGCCGGCTCCGTCACCGCCGTTCTTGGAGCTCCTTGGCTCATTTGGCTTGCTGTTCGCGGCTCCAAGATGCATGCTTCGCCGGATAGCGGATCTTCGATGGGCGTCGGCTTCATCGGCAGCAAAATTCCATATCCCTTGCTTATTCTGCTGTCATCCGCCTCTCTGCTTGCGCTTATTCTGACCGGATTATCCGCGGGTGCTCTAAAGATTCCGTTTGCAGATGTCCTTGCCGTTCTATCAGGCGGCGGACCTGAGTTGTCGAGCAACGTCATCTTAAACTTACGCTTGCCTCGCGTGCTCGTAGCCGCACTTGCCGGAGCCTCGCTTGCGATTGCCGGCTCCATGATGCAAGGCGCCGTTCGCAATCCGCTTGCCGACCCTTCCGTTGTCGGTGTTACGACAGGTGCTGGCATGGGAGCGCTTCTTGTTCTCACCATCTGGCCAACGGCTTCGGGCATGTGGGTACCGATCGGCGCGATGGCCGGAGCTCTCCTCTCAGCCGGCAGTGTGTATCTGCTGGCATGGAAAAAAGGGCTGAATCCCGTCGTATTAATTCTTGTCGGGATTGCGATATCTGCGCTTGGATCAGCTGTCATCCAGTTCCTGATCATTAAATCCAAACTCGGCGCCGCTCCAGCTCTAACTTGGTTGGCTGGGAGCACCTATGCCAGAGGTTGGTTGGAATTCTGGCAATTGAGCGTAGCCATGGTTATCCTCTTGCCGATCGCTTGGCAGCTTGGCCGCCGTGTGGATTTGCTTGCCTTTGGAGATCTTGTATCGCTCGGACTTGGCCTCAAGCTGCAGAAAACCCGCCTGATAGCGGCAAGCATTGGAGTTATAATAGCGGCGATCGCAGTAGCTTGCGTTGGCACTATATCTTTCATCGGGCTGCTCGCTCCGCATGCCGTTCGGATTTTCATGGGCCAGCGTCACCAGAAATCGGTTGTCCTTTCCGCTTTGATCGGCGCCATTTTGCTAGTCATCGCGGATATAATCGGGAAAGTGATCGCCATTCCCAAAGAAATCCCTTCCGGCATCGTTGTTGCTGTCATTGGCGCACCATATTTACTGTTCCTGATGTACCGGAGTACGGTGAAGAGGTAACATTCGAGGTATGAAGAGGCTGTCCGCAAGTAGATTTAATCTGCTTGTGTGACAGTCTCTTTTTATTTATGGATTATGCTAAAATACGATCATGAGCTATGATAAATAAACACGTTTAACCCTCATCATTCATTTTAGGAGTTGTAAAATCATTGGAATTACGCCAACTACAATATGCCATCCAGATTGCCATTGAACGGAACTTCTCGAGAGCCGCAGAAAAACTTCATATCGCCCAACCCTCACTCAGCCAGCAGTTGTCCAAGCTAGAGAAAGAAATTGGCGTTCTCCTGTTCCAGCGCAGCACAAACTCCGTTGAACTTACGCATGCCGGCTCTTTATTCGTCGAGAAATCACAAAAAATTCTTGATATGGTAGAGCAGCTCAAAAAAGAAATGGAAGACATTTCACAGATGAAAAAAGGACGCCTCGTCGTCGGCAGTATGCCAATTACGGGATCGACCATCCTTCCATTTGTAGTCCCTGCTTTTCAAACCGCTTATCCGGATATAGAAATTTCACTTGTTGAAGAAACTTCAGCGAACTTGGAGACTTTGACCATGAACGGGCAAACCGATATTTCTCTCCTGTCCTTGCCGCTGAGGGAAGAATCACTTATATATGAAACGCTGCTGGAAGAAGAAATTGTCCTTGCCGTGCCCCCGCGCCATCCGTTAACGCAGGCCCAGGAACCGATCAGCATCTCACAATTGGAAAAAGAAGCCTTCATCGCCTTGAAAAAAGGGCAAGGTTTTCGAAAGCTTACGCTTGATCTCTGCCAAAACGCCGGGATTGCCCCTAATATCGTGTTCGAATCCAGCAACATGGAAACGGTCCAATCGCTTGTGGCGGCCGGTATGGGCATCGCATTCGTGCCCTATTTAATCTCAAAACGCAGCTTCAGCGAGTTATCTCCCGTTCACCTTACTTTGGAAGGCCGACCGACCCGAACACTTGTCATCGCTTACCGCAAGGGCAGATACCTCTCCAAAGCAGCCGAAGCTTTCGTCAGCACGATGAAAGAGGTTATGCGAACAATTGGATAGCTTTACACGTACAGGGGGAAACGAACTGTCATGAACAAAACACAGCGTTTGATCCAGCTTATGATGGCCGTTAATGAACGCATGGCTTTCACGACCAAAGAGCTCGCCCAAGAATTCGGCGTTTCGGAACGCACCATGCATCGCGATTTACAGGAGCTAAGCGAGCTCGGAATGCCGCTTTATACGGAGTTCGGCCCGCATGGCGGCTATCGCTTGCTGAAAAAGCGGATGCTCCCTCCTATTCTGTTCACGGAACAAGAGGCAGTCGCGATGTTCTTCGCCTTTCAGTCGCTCCAGTATTATGGAGCGCTGCCTTTTGCTGCAGAATCGACGTCAGCGCTAGGCAAGTTTTATCACTATCTTCCGACGGATACGAAAAAGCAAATTGATGCGCTCAAGAATCGCGTGTCATTTTGGACACCTACCCGCACACAAAGTTCTCCTTATTTGCAGCAACTTCTGGAGGCTTCGATCGATGGGCTTCCCCTTCATATCACCTATGCTTCCAAAAATGGTGCAACGGAACGAACCATACAACCCATCGGCATTTACGCCTCGAATGGCTATTGGTATTTTCCATCTTATTGTTTTCAAAAAGATCGCATCCTCCTATTTCGCACAGATCGCTTGCAAAGCTTGACTCCTGCCGAGCCGGATCACCCTAGCAAAAACCTCATGAACTACACCATTCTTGATTGGTTATCAGGTGGAGTCAATCAGAAAAACGATTTGTCCGAACACATGAGACTTCGCGTCAAACTTACACCTGCTGGTGTCCGAGCATACGAGCGGAGCAATGGCAGAGATGAAGATGTCACGATTCATGCGGACGGGAGCGGAGAATTAGTCAGTGAGATGCACCAGAGTAATCTGCTCCATTTCTCAAAATATTTCCTGAGCATGGGCGCAGATGCCGTCGTTGAAGAACCATCCGAAATGGTGCAATGGATTCGCGAACAACTTCAGCGTATGCTTCACGCATACAGCATCATGGAAGATTCACAAACTTGAACATTTATGCGCCTTTTCAATCCATGACAAGAACTGTCATCGTATAGAGGTAAACTATAAGTGCAAAGTAACTTGGAGAATCACAAATGGAGGTTTAAAAGGATGACGAAAAGTAAACAGCTTCAAGGTCAGGTAGCACTTGTGACAGGGTCTAGTCGGGGTGCCGGCCGTGGAATTGCCTTAGTGCTTGGTGAAGCAGGTGCCACCGTTTATGTGACTGGCCGCAGTACAAGGGCACAATCGACTCATCCAGATCTTACAGGTACGATCGAGGATACAGCGGATGAAGTGACTGAACGTGGTGGCGTAGGAATTGCGGTTCGATGTGATCATACGGTTGAAGCCGATGTTCAAAAGCTGTACGAGCAAATCAAACAGGAACAAGGCACACTTGATCTTGTAGTCAATAACGCTTGGGGAGGTTACGAGGACATTGATAAAGATGATTTTTTAGCGCCTTTCTGGAAGCAGCCTTTGAAACGTTGGGACAGCATGTTTGATGCCGGCTTACGGGCTCAAATGGTGTCCAGCCGATATGCCATGTCCACCTTCTTCCTTGGGCAGAAGCGCGGCTTGATTATTAACACGGGGGTCTACTCCGACATCGGAGGCGATTACCCGGTGAATGTATTTTATGACACAGTGAAACGTGCAGTTGTAAATATGACCCGTGCTATGGCTCTAAATCTCAAAGCAAACCAGTTGGATGTAACCGCATTGGCATTAGCTCCCGGTTGGATGCGAACAGAAGCTGTGTACAAACATTACGGCCTCGAACCTGGCGATCCCGACTTCATGCGAATCGAAGAGTTACACCCGACGGAGTCCGTTGAATATATTGGGCGCGCCGTTGTGGCGCTGGCCTCTGATCCGCAGGTTCAACTGAAAGCAGGACTTCTTCATGAGGTTGGTTCCTTAGCTGCCGAATATGGTTTTACGGATATCGATGGCAGACGAATGCCGCCGTTTCGCGTCTAAATCTTTTGTTATTTCATGACCCATTTCTTTTTAAAATTATGCCAATTCCCCTAACCCTTCCACCTCCTAAAGCATACAATATAATTAAATCTTATCGTTTCTCTAATTAATTTTGATAAAGAGATACCAAGTGCCTAGGAGGCGGAAACCATGATGTTAGTAGAAGCAATTGAGCAGTCATTCTGTAAATTGCAAGAACCCTCATTGGAACAACTAAAATCTGCACTTCAGTCCGTTAACAGCTTATTTCACGAGGTGCCTGATCATAAAACTGAACCCCTGAATCTCGCTTATGGCCGCAATGTCATTTATAGCACGAAAGAGCTTGAAGTCATTATCATCCATATTCCCGCTTCGGCCGCAACAGCCATTCATAATCACGGAGCTTCGATAGGAGCTGCCTGCTTGGTTCAAGGCCATATTGTCAATTCCAAATTCCATCTGGACACGGAAGGTTACCCGGTTGTTCACAGCGATGATTTGATTCGAACAGGCGATTATTTTACAGCTCCGAAGGATCAAATCCATCAGCTGAGCAATCCGTTCCATGAGCCCGCCGTATCCATTCATGTCTATAGTCCACCGCTTACTGACGTTCATCGTTATTTGCCATACAGTGAAGTTCTCGATTACGTCATTTAATAAAAAATAGGCTGACCACAAGGTTTATCTACCTTAATGGCCAGCCTTTTTATATTAAAACTGTAGGGAATTCTCGATGAATGCTTTTAACTCTGAAATTGGCATCCGCGTTTGTTCCATCGTGTCACGATCACGTACCGTTACTTGACCATCCGTCTCGGACTCGAAATCGTACGTGATACAGAACGGCGTACCGATTTCATCGTGACGGCGATATCTTTTACCAATTGAACCTGTATCATCGTAGTCCACCATGAAATGTTTCGCCAGATCAGCAAAAACGGCTTGCGCGCCATCATTCAACTTTTTGGAAAGCGGGAAAATAGCCGCCTTGATCGGAGCAAGGGCAGGGTGGAAGTGAAGCACAGTACGGCTGTCGTCGCCTTCCAGCTTTTGCTCTTCGAACGCGTCAATCAACAGCGCCAACGTTACACGGTCCGCACCAAGGGACGGCTCGATGCAATAAGGAACATAACGCTCATTCGTTTCTTGATCGATATAGTTGAAATCTTCACCGGAATGCTCCATGTGCTGTTTCAAATCGAAATCCGTACGATCCGCAATACCCCAAAGCTCGCCCCAACCAAACGGGAATTTGTACTCAATATCAGTCGTAGCATTACTGTAGTGAGACAACTCATCTTCATTATGGTCACGCAAGCGAAGGTTCTCATCTTTCGCGCCCAGTGACAGCAGCCAGTTGTGGCAGAAGCTTCTCCAGTACTCGAACCACTTCATATCCTCGCCCGGTTTGCAGAAGAACTCAAGCTCCATTTGTTCAAATTCACGTGTACGGAACGTAAAGTTACCTGGCGTGATTTCATTACGGAAGCTTTTACCGATTTGGCCGATACCGAATGGCAGCTTTTTACGCATCGTGCGCTGTACATTTTTAAAGTTAACAAAAATACCTTGAGCTGTTTCAGGACGTAGGTAAACAACGTTGGAGCTTGCTTCTGTTACGCCTTGGAACGTTTTGAACATCAGATTGAACTGACGGATATCTGTGAAATCTTTACTGCCGCAATCCGGGCAAACGATGTTATGCTCAACAATCAGCTTCATCATATCATCGAACGTCATACCGTCTACGATGATTTCGATGTCTTTTTCAGCTAGTTTGTTCTCAATCAGCTTATCCGCACGGTGGCGCGCTTTACAGTTTTTGCAATCAATCATCGGATCGTTGAAGTTTCCTACGTGACCGGAAGCGACCCATGCCTGTGGATTCATCAAAATGGCAGCGTCAAGACCTACGTTGTACGGGGATTCCTGAACGAATTTTTTCCACCAAGCGCGTTTGATATTATTTTTCAACTCAACACCTAACGGGCCGTAATCCCATGTGTTGGCCAAACCGCCATAAATTTCAGAACCCGGGAATACAAAACCTCTGTGCTTTGCTAATGCGACAACTTGATCCATAGTAACACTCATTGTTCATTCGCTCCTTCAGTTTATCAAAATGGGGCTAAGCCCTTAGACGTCCGTTTGGATATGAGCACGCAAAAAAAGCTCCACATCCAAAGGCATCAAATCATGCCTAGGGACGAGAGCCTTACGCACCCGCGGTTCCACCCTAGTTGATACACCTGTAAAAGCCTGTATCCCCTTTATCGTATCGGCTCCGGATAGCCTTTTCCTTGAGCTTCTGTCTGGGCTCCCACCGTCCCCAGCTCGCTGAACAAGAAGTTGTTCAAGTACTATTCATCCTTCACTGCCGCAATTGATCATTCAATTGGCTTTAGTTTACAGAAAAACCGACAAAAAATCAAATGCTTACCGCCTATTTCAATAAAATTAATATAAATGTGGACGGCGGTCCTCGAAGACCGGAATTTTGGCCCTTACACGCACTACTTCCTCCAGATCAATCGTTGCGTGCAGAATCGCTTCGTTCTCATCGCCTTCCACAAGCACTTCGCCCCAAGGGTCAATGACCATGGAATGTCCGAAGAAGCTCGTTGTCCCGCTCGTTCCGACACGATTGCAAGAAACGACGTACATTTGATTCTCAATCGCTCTAGCCATAAGCAGTGTGCGCCAGTGATGCAGTCGCGGATGAGGCCACTCGGCAGGAACGAATAAAATTCTAGCGCCATCCAGCGCTAATTTGCGTGCCAGCTCCGGGAAACGGATGTCGTAGCAAATCATGGCGCCAGCCGGTACGCCTTCGAGCTCAAACCGGCCTAACTGGTCGCCGCTGTGCAGAAATTTCTCTTCGTCCATCAAACGGAACAAATGAATTTTGGAATACTCCGCAATTTCCGCCCCTTCGCGATCAAACGCATAAATCGTGTTCAACACACGATCTTCTTTTTTATCGGCAATCGAACCGCCAATAATATTCACATGGTTCGCTTTAGCAAAATTGCTCAATAGCGCTTTTGTCCGCTCCCCGTTCACATCAGCAAGCTGCTGAATCTCCGTTAAGGCATAGCCGGTGTTCCACATCTCAGGAAAAACGATGACATCCGGTTTCGGATCGTTTTGCACAGCCTCTTGGAGCAACATCTCCAATCGGGCAAAGTTCCTATCTGGTTCACCGATCGTGATATCCATTTGAATGAGTACCAAGTGAAGCTGTTTGGATTCTGACATACTGTAAATACTCCTTCCAGTGGGCGAAAATAGCCATTTCTGTTATCCATCATAATCGAAAATCGGTTTGAACCCAAGTGCTGGCTTAAGACGGCCTGAAAGCTTTCGATTGACCTCTTGCTATGCTAAGCGTTTTCCAGCCTTGTTGGCTGGCCAAGTGTTTGCTCAAGAAAACAATTTGTCCCACATGGTAACCATAATGAGAAACCTGTCGCTGAATGGCTTGAATGACCGTATGCTCTTGTCCGCGAATGCGAATGATGCGCAAAACATCCTCAGGAGTTAGGGAATGCAAGGCATCAAAAAGCACTTTCCATCCTTCTTCCCACAAAGAAAGAAGCTCCTCCCGCGAGTAACGGCTGCTCTCGAATTCCATGTCGCGCTCCCGCGTCTCCTTTTCCCCGTCCGATGTTAGAAAATCAACCCAACGGGATAACATATTCCCATGCATGTGTTTGATCAACACTTCCAAAGAATTCGACTCTTCATCCAAGGTTTGATAGAAATGCTCATCCGCCGCCTGCGCAAATGCTTGATCTGCCAGTTTTTTCATACTCTCAAAAGCACGAATCGACTCCTGCAAAAAAACTTGAGCAACTTGTGATTGGTCTGACATAGCTCTCATCACCTTTCCACAGCTTTTGAATTAACTGTATGATAAGACTAGTCCATTGTAAAATCGATTTTTTTCATCACTATGAAAAATAGACTAATCATGTTACATTTAGGTTATTAATTAAAATCCCGACCTCCGGAGTGTGAATTAAAACCGTGACTACGCTATCTACACAAACAAGTGCTTTCCCCATACAGCCTGCTGAACGTATGAAAGGTTTGCCTACCCAATTTTTTGCTACGCTCGTAGGCAAAGCGAACGAACAAATTGCCTTAGGACATGATGTCATCAATCTGGGACAAGGCAACCCGGATCGCCCAACGCCGCCTCATATCGTAGCTTCGATGCAGGAAGCAGCCGCCAATCCTTTGTATCATAAATACCCGCCTTTCAGTGGTTTTCCATTTCTGAAACAAGCGATTGCACAGCGTTATAAAGAAGATCATCAGGTTGATCTGGATCCGGATACAGAGGTCGCCATTCTTTTCGGCGGCAAAACAGGACTCATCGAGATCGCTCAGTGCTTATTGAATCCTGGCGATGTTTGCCTCGTGCCTGACCCGGGTTATCCCGACTATTGGTCAGGTGTCGCATTAGCCGGAGCGGAGATGGCTTTCATGCCTTTGCGAGAAGAAAATAACTTTCTTCCGGATTACTCGGCATTGAAGCAAGCGGATTTGGACCGCGCGAAACTCATGTTCATCAACTATCCGAACAATCCGACTGGCGCTACAGCACCCGCTTCCTTCTATGAAGAAACGGTCCAATTCGCGCAGAAGAGCGGCGTGGTCGTAGCCAGTGATTTTGCTTACGGTGCCATTGGGTTTGACGGTGAGAAACCAATTAGCTTCCTACAGACGCCTGGCGCCAAAGAAGTTGGCATCGAGTTTTATACTCTTTCCAAAACGTATAACATGGCTGGCTGGCGCGTAGGTTTTGCGCTGGGTAACAAGGAAGTCATCCGCCTCATCAACTTAATGCAGGATCATTACTATTGCTCCTTGTTCGGCGGCATTCAAGCTGCTGCGGCAACGGCCCTTACTGCTTCCCAAGATTGCGTCAGCGAGCTTAGAGATGTCTATGAAAGTCGTCGTAATGCTTTGTACACCGCTCTCGCGAACATTGGCTGGAATGCCCGTCCTTCCCAAGGCTCCTTCTTCTCTTGGCTGCCGGTTCCGAAGGGACACACGTCGCAAAGCCTTGCTGATCTACTACTTCAGGAGGCAAAAGTGGTCGTCGCACCAGGCATTGGCTTTGGTACACATGGCGAGGGTTATGTACGTCTTGGGCTCTTATCTTCGGAAGAAAGATTAGCAGAAGCTGTACAGCGTATTGGAAAGCTGAACCTGTTCGGCTAGTAAAACTAGAGGCATCTGCTTCTTTACAAACGCTTGTACCCCGTGCTATTCTATATAGAACCAAAAAAGGAAGTCTTCCAAAACTTCTATATCGCAATGTTATGATGGGAATAGTAGGAACGATCAGCACGTAAACAGAGAGTAAGCTCCACCGACTGAGAGAGCTTGCCGTGAACCGATTCCGAACCCGCCCCTGAACCGTCAACGATGAGTTGAACAGTCCCCTGCTGTTATCCAGGGAATCCAGAGTTGGGTGCAGCCTTTTTGGCGTGCGCCAATCTAAGGTGGTACCGCGGAAGCTACAGACTTTCGTCCTTATATTATGAGGACGGGAGTCTTTTTTTATATCCATTATTTACATATTGCTCAAACAAAGGATGGGATCGTAATGACACAGCGCATCGTCGTGAAAATCGGCAGTTCTTCTTTAACTTCAGATACGGGTGGTTTAAATCCCGATAAAATCCGCTTTTTCGCATCGGAACTGGCGCAATTGCAGAAGGACGGCAACCAGGTCCTGCTCGTGACATCCGGCGCAGTAGCCGCAGGCTTCACCTCCCTTGGGTACCGCACGCGGCCCAAGGTGCTGCACGAGAAGCAAGCTGCGGCTGCCGTAGGGCAGGCACTGCTCATGCAGGCGTACCATGAAGCATTTGCGTCCCACGGCGTCAGCGTGGCGCAAATATTGCTGACCCGGTACGACTTCTCCAACCGCAAGCGCGTCCAGAACGCGCTGATGACGATCGACGAGCTGCTGCAGCGCGGCGTCGTCCCGATTATCAACGAGAATGACACCGTCTCGGTGGATGAGCTTAAATTCGGCGACAATGATACTTTGTCAGCCTTGGTGGGCAATTTGGTGAAGGCCAGCAAATTGATCATCATTACAGATATGGACGGCCTGTACACGGACGATCCCCGCAAGAACGCGAACGCTCAGCGTATCGATCGCGTAGCCGCCATCAGCGACGAGCTGTTCAGCTTCGCTGGAGGTTCAGGGAGCGCGGTCGGCACCGGCGGCATGCGCTCGAAGGTTGAAGCCGCCCGCATCGCGATGCGCGGGGGCGTGCCGGTCTTTATCGGGCGCGTGCTGGAGCCCAGCGATCTGCCGATGGCCGTTGGCGGCAGCGGCAAGGGCACGTACTTCGACACGGCGCTGAACAATCTGCCGGTGAAGAAACAATGGGTAGGCTTCCACTCGCTGCCCCAAGGCCAAATCCTCGTCGATCCTGGCGCGAGATCGGCCCTGATGAGCGGCGGCAAGAGCCTCCTCCCCGCCGGTATTATTGGAGCTACCGGGGACTTCCACCCCGGCGACGTGGTGGAAGTGCTCAGCAACGAAGGTTCGCTGCTCGGACGCGGTGTTGTCAACTACGCGGCTTGGCAAATACAAGCAGCAGCAGGATTATCAACCGAAGAAGTCCAGAAGCGCGTCGAAGTGGCAAGAATTGAAGTCATTCACCGAGATGAATGGGTTCCTCTTGCTTAAATTGATTAATGAAAGTGAGGCACACCACTAATGAGACAACAACGCATGCTGATCCCGACTTTACGAGATGTCCCGGGTGATGCCGAAGTTACTAGCCACAAACTGATGCTGCGGGCGGGACTGATCCGCCAGTTATCCAGCGGTATTTACTCCTATCTGCCATTGGGGCTTAAAGCCCTTCAACATATCCAAACCATCGTTCGGGAAGAGATGGACGCCGCCGGGGCGCAAGAGATGCTCATGCCAGCGCTTCATCCCTCCGAATTATGGAAAGCTTCC
Organism: Paenibacillus sp. FW101-FHT12H11; assembly: GCF_058790355.1. NCBI lineage: Bacteria > Bacillati > Bacillota > Bacilli > Caryophanales > Paenibacillaceae > Paenibacillus > Paenibacillus sp. FW101-FHT12H11. The sequence goes on from NZ_JBYTCO010000002.1 coordinate 615,512, forward strand.
GGTCGTTGGGACGTCTATGGACCCGAACTAATGCGTTTGGAAGACCGGCATGGGCGTGAGTTTGCTCTAGGGGCGACCCATGAGGAAGTGATTACAACGATTGTGAAGGACGAAATTCAGTCCTATAAAAAACTCCCTGTCACGCTTTATCAAATTCAAACGAAATACCGGGATGAACGAAGACCTAGATTCGGCCTGCTGCGCGGACGTGAGTTTCTTATGAAGGATGCCTATTCCTTCGATCGGTCACAGAGCGGACTCGATGAAAGTTATGAGAGCATGTACAAGGCTTATCATCGCATCTTCACGCGTTGCGGGTTAAATTTTCGGGCGGTTGAAGCGGATTCCGGAGCAATTGGCGGTACGGATACCCATGAGTTCATGGCGCTAGCCGACATTGGGGAAGATACCATCGTTCATTGCCCTTCCTGTCAGTATGCAGCCAATTTGGAGAAAGCAGTTGGTCAATTGCCGACGCCAGTTGATACAGTAAGCAATCAATCAGGCCTGCATCCCGAACCTCAAAAAGTGCATACCCCACAAGTGACCAGCATTAAACAGCTTAGCGAGTTCCTTCAAATCTCGCCTAAGCAAATCATTAAATCCATCGCAATTGAAGCGAATGGAGAACCGGTGATTGTTCTCCTTCGCGGTGATTGTGAAGTCAATGAAATTAAATTAAAAAATGCCTTAGACGTTACAGATTTCACTATGCTATCTGAAGCAGGCATTCAACAATTAGGTTCTATAGCTGGATTCATCGGACCGCTTGGACTTCAGAACGTTAAGATCATTGCTGACTCCTCCGTATTCGGCATGCAGGACGCTGTCATCGGTGCCAACGAAGCCGATTATCACCTCACGCATGTCCAAGTTGAGCGAGATCTTGCCCGCCTGGCCTATTATGATTTGCGAAATGTTACCGAAGGCGAGCACTGTCTAACTTGTGGACATGAACTCTCTTTTGCCAAAGGCATTGAGGTCGGTCACGTGTTCAAACTGGGAACTAAATACAGCCGTTCGCTAGGCGCGTCGTTCAGTGACGAGAACGGTGCTTCCGAGTCCATCATTATGGGCTGCTACGGGATTGGCGTTTCCCGTGTGCTGGCCGCCATTATCGAACAAAATTATGATGAGCGTGGCATCATTTGGCCGGCATCTGTTGCTCCATTCGCCGTTCATCTCCTCACGGTCCATGTGCAGGACGAGATTCAGATGAAGTTATCCACAGAGATTTACAAATCATTGACCGATGCCGGCTATTCCGTCCTCTGGGATGATCGTGAAGAACGTCCTGGCGTGAAGTTCAACGATGCCGACTTGTTAGGCTTTCCGCTTCGCATTACAGTAGGAAAGAAAGCTGCCGAACATATCGTGGAATGTAAAGAACGCCTCAGCGGAGATCAATATGAACTTACGGCTGAACAAATCATTGCGCACTGCCAAACTTTTTTCCAAACAGGAGGTCGATCTTCCCATGAGTGAAGTCGTTCAAAAGTCCAAATTAGCCAAACAAGCTGCCCAAACCATGGGCAATCTCACAACGGAACAGAAAAACGCAGCGTTGCTGCTTATGGCAGATGCCCTTGTTACTGAGCAACAAGCTATTATCGAAGCAAATGCCAAGGATTTGGAGCGTGGCAAGCAGCTGGGCACCAGCGCTTCCCTGCTTGACCGTCTTGCTCTTAACGAGTCCCGGATTGCCGCCATCGCTGAAGGATTGCGTCAAATCGCTGAATTACCCGATCCAATCGGGGATACGCTCGAAGATTTTGAACGTCCAAATGGTCTTCGCATTCGCAAAATTCGTGTTCCGCTTGGCGTGATCGGCATCATCTATGAAGCTAGACCCAATGTTACCGTGGATGCCGCAGGATTGTGCCTCAAAACAGGCAACGCTGTTGTGCTGCGTGGCGGCTCTTCCGCTCTATTTTCCAATGAGAAAATCGTCGAGGTTCTGCATGGCGCACTAAAACGCTCCGCTATACCAGCTGACGCCCTACAATTGATCTTAAGTGCAGATCGCAGTTCAGTAGATGAAATGCTGAAACTGAACGGCCTTATCGACGTTCTCATCCCAAGAGGCGGCCACTCACTTATTCAAAATGTTGTCAATAACGCCTCCGTCCCTGTCATTGAAACAGGAGCAGGTGTATGTCATACTTTTATTGACGAAAGCGCACAGCTTGAAATGGCTATCTCTATAGGGCTTAATGCCAAAGCTCAACGTCCTTCCGTTTGCAATTCGATGGAAACTCTGCTCGTACATGAAGCTGTGGCAGCCAAACATTTGAACGCGATCGCGGAAGCTTTCACAGCCGCTAATGTCGAGCTTAGAGGAGACAATCATGCCAGAGATCTGGTCTCCAGCATGCAGACAGCTGCGTCGGCAGATTGGGGAACGGAATACGGCGACTACATTCTTAATGTCAAAGTGGTCAAAGATTTGGATGAAGCGCTTGACCACATTCGCCAATTCGGCACGATGCATTCCGAGTGTATTGTGACGGAAGATGCCGCCAATGCGGAGAGATTCCTGCAGGAAGTCGATGCGGCTGCGGTTTACCACAATGCCTCGACGCGTTTCACAGATGGCTTTGAATTCGGATTCGGTGCGGAAATCGGCATCTCGACTCAAAAACTGCACGCTCGCGGACCGATGGGTCTGCCTGCCTTAACTTCAACCAAATACCGTATCTACGGAAACGGTCAAATACGTCAATAGTTCAACCAATTTGAGGAGGAATGTACGATGTCCACAACTTTATCCCAAGCCAAAATTGCTTTTGTCGGTGCAGGCTCCATGTCGGAAGCCATTATCCGAGGACTGATTCAAACCAAAGTAGCCAATCCACAGCATATTTATGTGATGAACCGTTCTGATCAAGACCGATTAGCTTTTCTTCGTTCTGAGTATGGCCTGCAAGCCACATCCGATCCTGCTACCAAAGAAGCTTACCTGCGCCAAGCAGATGTCGTCGTGCTTTGTATGAAACCCAAAGATGTTGTGACCGCATTTGAGGATCTGAAGCCGCTTTTGAATGAAAATCAGCTGCTCGTTTCCGTCATTGCCGGCCTATCCATCGCCAAAATGGAAGTATTACTGGATTCGAAGATGGCGATCACTCGCACAATGCCGAACACTTCCTCAACGATTGGATTGGGTGCTACAGGAATGAGCTTCTCCGCAAACGTGAATGATACATTCAAGCAGCTCGCAACCCAAATGTTCGAAGCGGTGGGGATTGTATCCATTGTTGAAGAAGAGAAGCTAGAAATTCTTACCGGCGTATCCGGCAGCGGCCCTGCCTACGTCTACTATTTCATGGAAGCCATGATCAAAGCTGGCATCGAAGGCGGCCTAACCGAAGAAGATTCCCGCCAGTTAACCCTGCAAACCGTGCTTGGCGCCGCTCATATGGTCCAGCATACCCAAGAAGATCCGGCTGAGCTTCGCCGTAAAGTAACATCCCCGAATGGTGCTACGCAGGCCTCCATTGAAGCGTTGGATCATTACCAATTTACAGAAGCTATTACCAAGGCCGTATTCCGCTCGGCTGAACGGGCCAAAGAAATGGGCGAGCAAATCGCAGCCCCAAGCCCAGTGAGCAAAACGTCCTGAATGAACGAGGTTTTATTCTAGCAAAGCAGGTGAACATTTACGATGAGTGCATATTGTTTAGCCACATATCGGAGTTTCGATGAGAAAGCCGATTTTCATAAAAAAGCAACGGGCATCGCTGTCGGCCTGACCGTCGGCTCATGGACGGAATTGCCTGAGGCTCAGAAGGCGCAAATGGAAAAACATTTGGGCAAAGTGATTGCCGTGGAGGTTCACGAGCCCGCTCCTGGAGAGTCTATCTCTGCGCGCTATGCGGACATTACGATCGCTTATCCTGACGTCAATTTCAGCCGCGATATCCCTGCGCTGTTAGTCACCGTTTTCGGCAAACTATCCATGGACGGCAAAATTAAACTGATTGACTTGAAATTCTCCACTGACTTCCTTGCTGGCTTCTCCGGACCGAAGTTCGGGATGCAAGGCGTGCGCGACCTTCTTGGCGTGCATGACCGTCCATTGCTGATGAGCATCTTTAAATCCGTTGTCGGCTATGAGCTGCCGGCTCTGCGCGAACAATTTTATTTGCAAGCGGCAGGCGGCGTGGATTTAATCAAGGACGATGAGATTTTATTTGAAAATCCGTTAACTCCGTTGGAGAAGCGGATTGAAATCTGCATGGAAGCGGCAGCGCAGGCATCCAAAGAAACCGGCCAGAAGTTGCTGTACGCCGTGAATTTGACGGGCCCTACTTCGAAACTGGCTGCGCAAGCCAAAAAAGCGATCCGTGCAGGAGCTAACGCCCTATTATTCAATGTATTGGCCTACGGCTTCGACGTTTTGCATGAGCTAAGCGCTGACCCGGAGATTACGATTCCAATTATGGCGCATCCGGCCATGGCTGGTGCAACGTATCCTTCACCGCACTACGGAATCTCCCCTTCTGTGCTGCTTGGTAAATTGATGCGTCTAGCTGGAGCAGATCTGGTGTTATTCCCTTCTCCTTACGGTTCTGTGGTTATGCCGAGAGAAGAAAACCTAGCCATTAAACAAGTCCTGTTAACAAATGATCTACATACCGATTACAGCTACAACGCTCCGGCAGACGCTCATTTGAAACTGGCTGCTTCTTTCCCTGTACCGTCTGCGGGTATACACCCGGGCTTGGTCCCTCTCATTCTAAGAGACTTCGGTCACGACGTGATTGTGAATGCAGGCGGAGGCATTCACGGCCATCCGCTTGGTACAATCGCCGGAGGGCGAGCATTCCGCCAAGCTATAGACGCAACTCTGCAAGGGATACACCTTCGCGATTACGCCCAAACACATCCAGAATTACAAACAGCTATTGACACTTGGGGGATTAGAGAATGAGTAAGGAACGCATCATTTTTTGCGATTTTGACGGAACCATTACCGTAAATGATAACATTGTGGCGATCATGAAACATTTTAACCCGCCAGGTTGGGACGTAATTGTAGAACGCATTTTGAATAAAAGCATATCTATTCGTCAAGGCGTCGGCGACATGTTCGCCCTGCTGCCCACTTCGCGCAAGGATGAAATTGTTGACTATGCCATCAGCAATGCCGTCATTCGGGACGGCTTCAAGGAATTCGTCGACTATTGTAAAGAACAAAATATCAAGCTATTAATTACAAGCGGAGGCATCGATTTCTTTATTTACCCGTTGCTGAAGCCTTTTCCGATTCCACATGAGAACATTTATAGCAATGCCTCCACGTTCGAGGGCAGCGTCATTGAAATACTGTGGCCTAACAAATGTGATGAGCATTGCCAAACGGACTGTGGCATGTGTAAAACAAGTATCATTCGTTCCTATGATGCCAATCGGTATGAGCGAATCATCATCGGAGATAGCGTTACGGATTTCGAAGGAGCTAAGCTGGTCGATACGATTTTTGCACGCTCCCATCTTGTCGAGATGTGTGAGAAGCTCGGATACTCGTATTACCCATTCGAGAACTTCTTCGATATTATGAAGCAATTGGAGGCTGAACCTGTAGCATGAGTATTTTACTGGAAGAAAAACAACGAGCATTCGCTGAACTGCGTGAGATTAAAGCCAATTTGGCTGCAAGAGGCTGGTTTCCGGCGACAAGCGGCAATTTATCCGTTCGTGTAGGCGGCTTCGAGCCTGAGCAATTCACTTTCGCCATTACGTCAAGCGGCAAAGATAAATCCGTGCAGACGCCGGAAGATTTCCTCCTTGTTAATGAAAAAGGGGGAGCTACGGAAGCAACAAGCCTGAAGCCTTCGGCTGAAACGCTGATCCATAGCGAGATTTATCGCTTAACGGGCGCTGGCGCTATTTTTCATGTGCATACCATTTTCAACAACTTGGTTTCAGAGCTTTATTGGGAGCGTAAAAGCATTCCTGTCGACGGCGTTGAGCTGATCAAAGCCTTCAACATCTGGGATGAAGAAGCTCAAATTGAGATTCCGATTTTACCGAACTATGCAGAAATTCCACGCATTGCCGCGCTCGTTGAAGATGCCATCGTCCCACGGATTCCTGGAATCGTTCTGCGCAAGCATGGTATTTATGCATGGGGCGCGAATGCGTTCGAGGCTAAACGTCACTTGGAAGCTTTCGAATTCCTGTTTGAGTACGTATATCGCTCTCATTTGTTGAATAAATAATAAGCTTAATAAACTAAAGAGGCTGTCTCCAAGGTCTGAAATGACCAAAGAGACAGCCTCTTCTTTTTATCTTGATTGCCTGAAACGTTGTGAATATTCCTTCGCTTGATCCACGGTGCCCACGCGATTGCGGCTCCATTCCAGCAGAATGCGGTCAATGTATCGGAAATGGACCTTGCCGGCAAAAACTGCTTCCTTCAATGCCGTCATAATGAGCTCTTCCTTGTATTGATCCTTGTCTAACCATCCGCTGATCGTTTCCAGCTCCATCGGTGTTAATGGACGTGCAAACTCTTTTTCGAACGTAGTGAAAATGTTCCTGGCTCCCTCATCGGTCGGCAATGATGTGCGCACCGCCGATAACTTAGCCAGTTCTTGCTCAGCTACCTGTTTGGCTAACTTACGGTAAAGCGGAGTAAGATTGTATCTCTCACTCCTAATCCCCGTCGATACTTCCATGTCTTCATCAATAGTAATGAATTGCTCATGGATCAACTTCTGCAAGCTGGCAATGACCAGATCAGGAGAAGCCGACATGCGGGATTGAATCTCATCCGGGGTTGGAAAATCGTACTTTTCCTTATCCAAAAAGGAAATGAGATGGATTAGCGTCATGACCTCAACTTCGCTTAACTGGAGGGCACGATAGTTCTTCAGCAGAAGAAGCGGTACCGCGACGCTGCCCTCCTGGAAGCTGGCCAATAGGACGGCCTCGATCTGCTGCTGTGTATGGAACGATTTACTCATCCGGTCTCCTTTCTACCTTTGGTTGATAACGGATTACGGATATAGACGGTATAACAAACGTGGGAATGGAATCGTTTCGCGAACGTGATCCAGACCGCAAATCCAAGCAACGGTACGTTCAAGACCTAGGCCGAAACCGGAATGCGGCACAGTTCCGTACTTCCGCAGATCGAGATACCATTGGTAGGCTTCTTTCGGCAGATCATGCTCTTGGAAGCGTTGTTCCATTAATTCCGGATCATCAATCCGCTGGCTGCCTCCGATGATTTCCCCATACCCTTCAGGAGCAATCATATCCGCACATAATACGACTTCCGGACGGCTAGGATCTGGTTTCATGTAAAAAGCTTTAATTTCCGTTGGCCAATGCGTAATGAACACAGGTGTTTCATACTCTGCGGCAATAGCTGTCTCATGCGGCGCTCCGAAATCTTCGCCCCACTCGAATTCATGGCCGTTCTTTTGCAGGAATTCAACGGCTTGATCGTACGTAATACGCGGGAAGGAGCCTTTGATTTTCTCCAATTTGGACGTGTCGCGCTCTAAGGTTTCCAGCTCTTGCGCACAGTTTTTGAGTACCGTTTGTACGATGTGAGATACGAACTGCTCTTGGACTTCAAGGTTTTCTGCATGGTCTACGAAAGCCATTTCCGGCTCAATCATCCAGAACTCAATCAGATGTCTTCTTGTTTTCGACTTTTCTGCACGGAACGTAGGGCCAAATGAATACACGCGACCAAGCGCCATCGCAGCCGCTTCCATATACAGCTGTCCGCTTTGCGTCAGGAAGGCATCTTCATCAAAGTATTTGGTGTGGAACAAATTCGTCGTACCTTCACAGGAGGAAGGCGTCAGAATCGGCGGATCTACCAGATGGAAGCCGCGATCATTGAAAAATTGCTGAACGGCTTGAATAATCTGCGCGCGAATGACGAGAACCGCACGTTGACGCGGGCTGCGAATCCACAGATGGCGGTTATCCATCAAGAAATCGACGCCATGCTCCTTCGGCGTGATTGGATATTCTTCTGTTACTTGAATGATCTCAACGCCAGTAACATCAAGCTCAAAGCCGCCTTTGCTGCGCGTATCCTCTTTCACTTTGCCTGTTATGTACAGCGAGCTTTCTTGTGTCAGCTTGGACGCCGCTTCCCATACGTCTTCTCCGACTTCACTTTTCACTACAACACCTTGTATATATCCTGAACCGTCTCTAAGTTGTAAAAATTGAATTTTACCGCTAGACCGTTTCTTGTTTAGCCAACAGCCAATTGTAACTGACTCGCCGACATGATGTTTAACTTCACCAATCGTACATTTCATACTGATTTAGTACCTCCTTGAGTTTTCGTGCAAACCTACTCCTGCCGGGTTGCCCCTGTCGCTAATTTCGGCGCTTTTCTATTGTACACTATTTCAAGCAAAGATTCAGTGGGTCGTTGATTGAACCAAATGATAGGTGTCTCTGGCGATAACCCATTCTTCATTCGTTGGTATGACCAGCACCTGCACTTTGGCATTTACGGTTGAAATACGACGTTCCAACCCTCTTCCTGTGCGGTTAGCGGCGTCATCGAATTCGACGCCGAGATAAGTCAGATGCTCGCAAACTCGTTTGCGTAGCACCTCTGAATTTTCGCCCACACCTGCCGTAAATACGATGGCATCCACACCATTCATGGCCGCGGCGTAAGCCCCGATGTACTTGCGTAGGCGATACTCGTACATGTCAAAAGCCAACTTGGCGTTTTTATCTCCAGCCTCCATCGCTTCCGTGATCTCCCGCATATCGCTGGATAACCCCGAGATCGCCTGCAGTCCGCTGTGCTTGTTCAGCATGGACGAAATCTCGCCAAGCGTCAGATCCTCCTTGCCCATCGCATAGGGCACGATCGCAGGATCCAGATCGCCGCTGCGCGTGCCCATCATCAATCCTTCGAGCGGGGTCATTCCCATGCTCGTATCCACTGACTTGCCGCCCTCTATGGCGGCGCAGGAAGCCCCGTTACCGATGTGACAGGTAATGAGCTTCAACTGCTCCAGCGGGCGGCCCAGAAAGGCTGCGGCGCGTTCGCTGACGTAGTTGTGCGAAGTGCCGTGGAACCCGTAGCGGCGCACTTTGTGCTTCCGGTACAGCGCCATCGGTACCGGATACAGGTAGGCCTGCGCCGGCATGGTCTGATGGAAGGCCGTGTCGAACACGACGGCCTGAGGAACATCCGGCATGTTCGCCTCTACGGCGGATATGCCGAGCATATGCGCCGGATTGTGCAGCGGCGCCAAATCAAAGAGCCGCTTGATCTCCTGTTTCACCTCGTGGTCGACGAGGACGGAGCTCTTGAAGCTTTCACCGCCGTGAACGACGCGATGGCCGACGGCATGAATCTCTGCGGCTGACGCGATTACGCCGTGCTCAGGATGAACGAGCAGCGCAAGCACCTTGCGAATCGCTGTGGTGTGCTCCAAAATTTCACTGACCTCGTGAACTTCCGGTTTATCCTTTGGTTCATGCAGCAGGATGGCGGTTTCCATCCCAATCCGCTCTACGCGGCCTTTGGCCAGAACCGTATCATCTTCCATATGAAATAGCTGATATTTGAGCGAAGAGCTACCCGCGTTAATAACAAGAATATTCATAGCCTGTCACCATCCTTGTCATAAAGGAAAAATCCTTCTCCCGTTTTGACGCCTAAATGGCCGGCACGAACCATTTTCTTGAGTAGAAACGATGGCCGATATTTGATGTCCCCATAATCGCGGAACATCCCTTCAAGCGCATCATGCACAGCATCCAAGCCGAATCGATCGCACATTTCTAATGGGCCGTATTTGAAATCATATCCGATCCGCATCGCGGTATCGATATCTTCAGCCGTTGCTACTCCTTCGGATAGTGTGTGCAGTGCCTCATTGATGAGCGTACAAATCAATCTCGACGTTATAAAGCCGGGTGATTCATTGACTTTAATCCCTTTTTTATGAATGAACTCATCTACAAAACGTCTCGTTTGTTCAAAGATTCCGTCGGATGTTTTCATCGCCCGGATGATCTCGACGAGATTGACTTTCGCCACCGGATGCAAGAAATGCAGGCCAATGACCCTTTGCGGATGGGTTGTGATGGCAGCAATTTCAGTTACGCTAAGTGTGGATGTATTCGTTGCTAAAATAATAGAAGGATCGCAGATTTGATTCAATTGGAAGAAAACATGCTTCTTGGCATTCAAATCCTCCGTAATGGTTTCTATGACCATATCGCATGTCGCCATATCCTGCAGGGAATCCGCTTTCTTTATTTTAGTCAAAATGAGCTTCTTCTCTGCTTCCGTCAAAGCCCAACGTTCGATTTGTTTATCTAAACTAACCTGGATTTGCTCGAGCGCGCGATCCAGCTTCTCTACTGTTTTCTCAACAAGCATTACTTCCAGGCCGCTGGCTGCAAGCATTTCAGAAATGCCTTGCCCCATTGTGCCACCGCCAACTACACCAATCGTTTTAAACACCATGCCAGATTTCTCCTTCTTTAAGGCTCATTCTTATCATTCACAACTGAAGGGCAATACAACCTAAGGAGCCCACTCATATCATACAATTTTTACTTCCAGATTTCATTACCCGTCACAAAACCTTGCGGAACCTTTACGAGCTTTGACACAATTCCCCATAGAAAAAAAGGCTGTCCCGCAAGCAGCTTATTTCTCGCTACTTTCGTGGACAACCTCAAGTCTTAATCTTTATGCACTTTGTATAACTGAAGCATCAAATAATTTACGGAACGTGTCGCCTGAGATGACTTCTTCCCCCATTAAAATAGCGAAGGAATGATCAAATACATTTCTCTGCTGCTCCAGCAGCGACTTGGTACGGATCATTAACGCATCAAGAATGGCTGTGTTCTCTTTCATCAGTTGATCCTTGGTAACCATTTCACGGTCAATGATACCTAGCGACGTCAGGCCGGAATCCATCATATTGCGCACCATAGAAAGAGCTTGCTCAAAGTCATTCCGTGAGCCCGTGCTGCGTCCGCCATAGAAGATTTCTTCCGCCGCGGCCCCGCCTAAAGCGATCATGATTTGCTGCTCGATATAATCCTTTGTGTATAAATAATGGTCCTTCGGAGGATTATGACGCACATAACCGAGCGCTTTCCCGCGCGGGCTGACGGTTACTTGCGAAACCGAGCCAGGGCGCACAAGCTCAGCGATAATAGCGTGGCCCAGCTCATGGTAAGCTACGCGTTCTTTCTCATCCTGCGCGGTTTCCTTATCGGTCCGCTCACCCATCATGACTTTATCAATCGCAGATGCCAAATGATGCTGCTCAATTTCCTTTTTTTCCTCACGCATCGCATAAATGGCCCCTTCGTTCAAGACGCCTTCCAGCTGAGCACCTGAGAACCCGAAGGTTTGTTCGGCAACTGTATCTAAAGAAACGCCAACGGCTAACGGCTTATTTTTCACATGAATATTCAAAATAGAAAGACGCCCTTTTTTATCCGGTAAATCAACCTCAATATGACGGTCAAAACGCCCTGGACGAAGCAGCGCGCTGTCGAGCATTTCTTTCCGGTTCGTTGCCGCCATAATCAAAATACGCGGAGCATCATTCGTATGAATACCATCCATTTCGGTTAACAGTTGGTTCAGCGTTTGGTCATACTCGCGCTGTTGCCCCCCGTCACGCTTACCCCCGATAACATCAATCTCATCGATAAAAATAATCGCGTTATCCTTGCCTTCCTTTACGGCGCGACTTCTAGCTTCTTTAAAGAGATCACGCACACGGCTTGCACCTACACCGACGTACATCTCCACAAACTCACTGCCTGAAGCTGCTAAATAAACGGAATTCGTATAATGAGCTGCTGCTTTCGCCATCAATGTTTTACCGGTCCCCGGAGGACCTGTCAGCAGAATCCCTTTGAGAGGACGAATGCCCAACTTCTTAATTTCTTCGTGTTTAATCAAAAAATCAAGAGCCTCGGTTAATTCTTTCTTCGCCCGGTCTTGCCCGCCAATCTCGTCAAACGTGAGAAACGCCGGTGTCCGAGTTTTGCTTTTACGATCGCCGCCACCACCGCCACCGGAAATACCAATGCCGCCGCGGCCTCTAATCATATAAAACAATGAAATGCCCAATACGCCGACAAATAAAATAGGGATAATGTTGACCCCTAAGAAAATTAAGAAAACTAGCAGTACCGGAATAGCGCCTATGCCAATCTCTTTATAAATTTTACTCATTCGGCCACACTCCCATCTGCGTGGATCTAGGAAGCATTATGAATTTAGTGGCATCGCCATCTGTCAATCGAATATAAACATAAGTTTGGTCCATTTCACTTTCAACTTTCATACTAGGCATATCAGAAGCATATTTTTGTAGAGTCGTTGGGATGTCTGCATAATGCTTGGTTTCCATGGCTTGAGCGACTTCAAATAAAGCTTTGGACCACCATTGATCAAGCTTTTCGGACGGATTATCTTTAATTTGAATATTTACTGTACGTTTGCCAATAATCGATGCGCCATCTTTGTTAATCCGCTCAACAACCGTTCTTAAATTTGCATCCGCTTGTAAACTAACATCTATATCAACGCGATCTTTGTCCAATTTCATCGTTGAACTTGTCACACCGGGAACTTTACTAATGATATCTGATAATGGGTTTTCCATAGCGAAACTTGTATACGCGAACCAGCCTCCGAATAATACGCCGGCAGAAATAATTACACTCAGTACAACAGGTAAGAGACGTAGCTTCATCAGTCAACGTCCCCCTTTCTCGATATATTATGTTGCGTCCAACTCCATACGATTAGTATATCATGAGATATATACTGCGACCTTATGAAATGAGTGGAAACAAAAAAAACTCAGCCTATTGAAGGCTGAGTCTGTACGTATCCAAATAAAGTCCATCTTTGAATTTATAATAATCATAAAAATATCTTGTACCGCTATCGTCTGTCTTTTTATAAAAAACTTCCCAAACGTAATCCTGGCCAAGCTTCCCCGGCATGACGCGTTCAATCTCCACACCCGGATTTTTCTTCATTACGGCATCTCGAATTTGTGCCTCCGTGAAGCCTTCAGTAGCCATTTCCGTATGAACATCCTTATCAGAGACCCATACAATGACACCTTGGCCGAGCTTATCTTCCCCATAGACGATCCGAAAAGGCTCATCTCCATAAAAGAAATCCACTTTTGCCGCTTTCGTCATGATGCTTTTCTCATAAGCAGTCTCTACCGCCATGCGTTTGTTATCCCAATGATCCTTCTGCACATTTAAGTAGAAGCGGCTGAGTACGACGCCAAGCGTCAATACAATAAATACGCCAAAAGTAATGATTCTCGTTCGCTTTGCACCCATCAGCGCCGCTCACCTCCCCAACCGAATTGCCGGCACCTTTTTAACCAATTAATCTATCAAAACACAATTCAAATTCGCGTTTGATTTTTTCCTCATCCATCGTTAAGCATTCCCCTTTGCGAACAAGCCAATTGCCGTCTACGCAGACGTCGACGACATCTTTGGCACATGCGGAATACACAACATGCGAAACAAAATCTGTTTTTGGCAGGAAATGAGGCTGGTCGATATCCAACGCGATAAAGTCCGCTTTCATGCCCGGTTGCAGTAAACCTACGTTATCCAACCAAATCGATTCCGCTCCCATCTTCGTACCTAGCATCAATGCTTCAGCAGCGGGTACTGCCAGCGGGTCACCAGAAACGCCTTTGTGAATCAGCGCGGCGAGTCTCATTTCTTCAAACATATCCAAATTATTATTTGAAGCTGCGCCGTCCGTACCAAGTGAAACCTTCACCCCTGCACGAAGCAATTCAGGCACACGCGCTACGCCGGAAGCAAGTTTCAGGTTGCTTCCCGGATTGTGAGAAACGCGAACATCATATTGTTTGAGAACATTGATTTCTTCGTCCGTTAAATGGACTCCATGCGCTACAAGCGTTGGTCGGCTGAACACGCCGATCTTCTCCAGATGAGCAACAGGACGCAGTCCGTATTGATCTACATTTCCTTGCACCTCACGGCTTGTTTCCGACATGTGCGTATGGATCGGTAAATTCAAATCGTGGGCAGCCTGAACGATTCGTTCAATATAATCCGGCGGACATGTGTAAGGCGCATGAGGAGACATCATTGTCGTGATACGTCCATTTGCAGCACCATGCCATGTTTTTGCAAACTCAGTGGCTTCTTGCAGCTTAGCCGTCTGTACATCAACCGGGCACAGTCCGATCACACCGCGGGCAAGAACCCCGCGCATTCCTGATGCCTCAACGGCCTTCGCCACTTCATTCATATGGTCGTACATATCGACAAAAGTCGTAGTCCCGCCCTTCATCATTTCCAAAATGGACAGACTCGTCCCCCATTTCACATCTTGGGCGGTAAATTTCGCTTCCATCGGCCACATTTTCTCTTCCAACCAAATTTGCAGGGCTAAATCGTCGCCGTAACCTCTCAGCAGCGACATCGCGGCATGACCATGCGTATTGACTAAGCCGGGCATGTACAACTTATTCGTACCGTCGATGATTTCATCGTAGTTTTCCTTAAGTTCAGGAATTTGTTCACCGATATATGTAATCAGATCGCCTTCTATGACCATGCAGCCTTTGATTGATGATTTACCTTCAATAGTAGAAATGAAATGACCGTTCATAATTAATGTTTTTTTCATACTAAAAAACCCTCTCTATGCTCATTCTAAGTTAAACACTGCTTTATAAACTTTACATCTTAAGGCTTGTAAAATCAAGGAAGTGTACAATGTTAAGAAATTGTAAAATGTCACGGAATTTTCGTTGCTTTCCGTCCAATTGTTATGATATTTTTAATTTTGTGAGTTTTTTCAACAAGTTGGTCTGTTTATCTTATAAATTCGATCAAAATCTTGTACATATAGTAAATACTAGGAGGCATTTATGACCACGTTATTCACAAAAAAGAACGAAGTCGATTTCTTGCAATTGCTCATCCGCGCTGCAGAAAACGCACTGCAAACTGCACAGCTGTTCCGCACAGCCATGATGGGTGACAAATCCCCCATAGACTACGTTCAATCCATTCACGATCTTGAACATGCCGGAGACTCCATCACTCACGAAATTTTCAAAGGACTCAATAAAGTGTTCATTACACCGATCGATCGTGAGGACATCATGGTTCTTGCCTCCAAAGTGGATGATGTCACGGATGGTATTGAAGCTACAATCGCTCGTTTTGACTATTTGAACGTCTCGCATACGGATACATATATGAAAGACTTCTCGGCTGTCATCGTGGATTCCTGCCAACATATGCTTGATGCATTCAAATTGCTTGCGAAGAAAAAATATATGCAAATTCCTGAACATACAGTTGCCATTAACTCGCTTGAGAATGACGGCGATCGCTTGATGCGTGAAGGAATCCGTCAAATTTTCATCACGCGCAAAGATGTATACGAAGACTTTAAGCTAAAAGAAATTTATGAGCGCTTGGAAGAAACAACGGACGCTTGCGAAGACGTAGCCAATATCCTAGATAGCGTAGTACTTCGTTATTCATAAGACTTAACCGGTCTATGTGTACGAAGATAGTTTTCCGAATGGAAGGCTCTTAGGAGGAAATCATGTTAACTTATTTGATCGTAATTGTTGTACTAGCTTTACTTTTTGATTTCATCAATGGATTTCACGATACAGCCAATGCGATTGCCACATCCATATCTACGCGCGCGCTCAGTCCTCGGGTAGCTATTGCCATGGCAGCGACACTTAACTTTGTTGGTGCGATGGTGTCCTCCAAAGTGGCCAAAACGGTTGGAGGCAGTATCGCAAACCCAGCCCAAATTGCCAATGGCGTTGAAATCGTCATCGCAGCCCTGCTCGCGGCGATCATATGGAACCTTCTGACATGGTATCTTGCGATTCCCTCCTCTTCTTCCCACACCCTGCTCGGAGCTCTTGCCGGTGCGGTGATCGCCGGTGCCGGTGTGCACGCGGTAAATTGGAGTGGTTTTACGCAAATCATTATCATCTTGATTCTTTCACCGATCATTGCGTTCGCCCTTGGTTACGTCATCATGCTTTTGATCAAGTACATCGTCATATGGTCCGGTAATACGTCCAGATCCAAGCTTAATCGTGTTTTCAGGACTTTGCAGATTATTTCTGCCGGGTTGCTCTCCTACTCGCATGGCGGTAACGATGCACAAAAAGCGATGGGTATTATCGTCTTCGGTCTAGTCGCAGCCGATGTTCAAACGACGCTGGACGTTCCGCTATGGGTTAAAATTTCAGCGGCACTAGCAATGGGTCTGGGAACTTCGATCGGAGGATGGAAAATCATCAAGACCGTATCCGGAAAAATTGTCAAAATCGAACCGATTAACGGATTTGCATCCGATCTCACATCGTCACTCGTCATTCAATTCTCCACCCATATCGGAAAACCGTTATCAACAACACATGTTATTTCCTCCGCGATTATCGGGACAGGCAGTGTCATGCGTTTCCATGAAGTTCAGTGGGGAACCGTCAGCCGCATGTTGATTACTTGGGTCATTACCATACCGATCAGCATTGCGCTAGCATACTCCATATACTTCCTTATTTTCAGATTGATCTTCTAAATACAGAAAAACCGTCAGGAAGTCCTGACGGTTTCTTTTTATTTCTTAGTCTAAATAGTACGCCAAACTTTGCAGCTCCGTTGTAAAATCCGCATAATGCACGCGAACTTCCGGAGGAACCTTAATAATGACCGGCGCAAAATTCAGAATAGCTTCAATGCCGCAAGCAACAAACTGATTGGCCACATTTTGAGCTTCACTCGCTGGCACAGTTATAATCCCGATTCGCACGCCTAACTCCGATAAAACAGCCTTCATTTCCCCCATCGGTTGAACCGTCAAATTATTAATCGTCTCTCCGGCTTTGGAGGGCATCGCATCAAAAACAGCGACAATTTTCATATCATTCCGCAGATAAGTATTATAATTGCATAATGCGCGGCCAAGATTCCCCGCTCCAACTAGAGCCACCTGGATATGCCGGTCCAGTTTGAGGATCTGTCTTATTTTTTCGATCAAATAAGCAATATCGTATCCGATGCCTTTTTTACCGAACTCACCGAAATAGGCCAAATCTTTACGAATCTGGGCCGGATTCAGATCAAGTTTTTGACCCAAATCCTGCGAAGATACCGTTGCGACATTTTTCATGGCAAGCTCGTTCAGGAACCGTAGATAGATGGGCAGTCTGCGAACAACAGCTTCCGATATTTTTTGTGATTTCATTTCTACGCCTCCCCCATCCACTGCTCAATCCTTGGTAACATTTGTTCCGTTGTCATATGCTCGATTTTGGGTCCTGGCAGGGAGTAGAGGAAGTGCTTGCCATAGAAGGTTTCGATGACACGCGTATCGTAGATGATCACAATCCCTTTGTCTGATGCGCGTCTAACTAACCGGCCGAAGCCTTGTTTAAATCGAATGACCGCCTGCGGCACAGAAAATTTCATAAACGGGTTCTCGTTCCGTTTCTTAATATTTTCGCATTTAGCCTCAACGAGCGGATGATTCGGAGGTTGGAACGGCAGCCGAATAATGGCCAAACAGCTTAGCGCATCTCCAGGAATGTCTACACCTTCCCAGAATGAGCTGGTGCCAAGCAGCACGCACATCTTGTTATCCTGGAACATACGGGTTAATTTACTGCGATTGCCGCTGTCTACCCCTTGGCCAAGCACAGTAATCCCATAGGCTTTCAAGTAGTCTTTCATCCCGGCATAAATCTGTTTGAGCATCCGATTGGATGTGAACAAGATCAGCATTCGACCTTTGGTCACGATAGCGACTTCACTTAAGGATTCAATGAGGGATGCAATGAAAACGGGATCCCCTGCCCCCTTAATCGTAGGAAAATCTCTTGGAATAACAACCAAAGCTTGCTCACGATAGTTAAAAGGAGAAGGCAATTGAACCGTTTTGAGCTTACCGTTCTCTTCATCCTGCGGAATCACTAGGCCCAATTGATCAGCGGAGTATTGAAAGGATTTGTTCACGGACAAAGTCGCCGAGGTCATGATGATGCTTTCTTTTGTCTCAAAGAAATGCTGTTGAAGCAAGCCGCTGACGTCCGTCGGTACTGAGATCAGCTGAAGCGACTTCGCCCTGGCGTACGTCCCTGCTTCCATCCAGTAGACATAACCATCATCCGCCATTTTCATAAAGAAATGAAGGGCATCTCGATGCTCATAGAGCTCTTTCACGGTGCCGTTAAGATCCGTTACTAAGCCTTGGACCCCGAACACGTCCTGATGCTCCTTCACATCGCTTAACAATTTATCCAGCGTGCGAAGCAAATCATTGGCATTCAGATAAATATTGTCCTCCATGGCCAGCATCTCGTGCCAATTAGCAGGCAATGTCTCCGGCTTCATACGCAGGACATACGTGGAATTCTCCGTTTGCGACGGATCGCTTTTGGACGACAGCAGCTCATAGAGTGATTCGCTCAGCCGATCCCAATCCTCTTTAATCTGCACGATTTTTGGGAAAAGGCCGTCAATCGTATGACTCCATGCCGCTGCCCGTTCTTGCTGCTCATCCGATTTCTGCAATCTAAACCGCAGCATCGGCAGCTGGCCGCTCCGATTATCTTTGTATAGCCAGGTCAAGGAATGATACATCGCTGAGGAGTGCAGCTCGATACCGAGATGTTTACTCGCCACTTCTTCGAAATGATGTGCCTCATCAATCACAAGGTGCTTGTAAGCCGGCAGGAGGCGGTTCTCCGCCTTCATATCGGTAAACAGAAGGGAATGGTTCGTGATGATCACATCAGCCGTATTGGCGTCATTACGTGCGCGATGATAGAAGCACTTTTTGTACCATGGGCACATCCGGTTTAGACACGAGTCTGTATCGCTGGCTACCGAATACCAGAATTGAGCGCCTTTATTCCCAAAATGGATTTCCTCTTCATCCCCGTGTTCCGTTTCACTCAGCCAAACGACCATTTGTGCCGCTGTAATTGGATCCTCTTTGCCATTCTCGTAATCACGCGTTGTCAGTTTCGTCTCAAATTTGCGCAAGCACAAATAGTGACTTCTTCCTTTAAGCACAGCCGCCCTAAAAGGAACCGGAAATATCTCTTTCAGCAGCGGAATATCCCGCTCTCTGAGCTGCTCTTGCAGGTTAATGGTGTGCGTGGAGACAACCACTTTCTTCTCATATTTGATGCCATAATAAAGGGCTGGAATCAAATAGCCAAGTGATTTCCCTGTGCCCGTTCCTGCCTCAATCATCAAATGTTGATCGTTCTCCAGCGATTTCTCTACTTCGTAGATCATTTGCTCTTGCGATTCCCGCTCTTCGAAAATCTCAAACTTCTGCTGAAGCGCCAGCTTCAAGCCTTGATGAAATTGTTTGAAAGAAGCCCCTAACCCATCTTCATCCGAAGGGCCGCGGATGTCATCCTCTTCGCCCCAATCGGTGACATTCAGCGTGAATTGACGGAAATAACGATTCGTATCCGTATCAATGCTCGTAATCGATTCTTTATATAAACATATTTCGTCCAAAAACCAACCCAAATCGCTGGAGCTATTCTCAAAAATATGCTGCAACCGCTGAACCGTAAGGAGAGGCAGTCCAATCAGCCTTTCCAGACATCTGATCCAGATTTCAGCAGTAACCTCTGCGTCGCTATCAGCCTGATGAGGCCGCTCATGGTCAATGCCAAACAAACCGGCTACCATGCTCAACTGAAGACTGGAAATCGATGGGAATAAAATGCGAAGCATATCCATCGTATCCAGTACTCGGCCTGAGAATGGCGGGTACCCGGTTTTGGTCAGTCCCCTTTGCAAAAAAGAAACGTCAAACGCCGCATGGTGGGCCACAAGCACGCAATCAAACAAAAGTGGGAACATATCCGACATCACTTGATCAAGCGTGGGTGCGTCTGCAACCATCTCATCCGTAATGCCAGTAAGTGTCGTAATGGAAGAAGGTATACCCATCCCTGGATGAACCAGAGAAGTATACCTGTCGATAATTTGAAATTGATCTATAATGACCAGTCCAACTTGGATGATCTCATCCGTAGGCTGACTTCCTGTCGTTTCAAAATCCAAAACAGCAAATTTCATGACGTGTATCTTCAATCCCTTCGTCCTGCACTTCTCCTAGCATACCAAATCTTATTAGGAAAAGGGAATACCTGATCGCCATATTGGTTTCAGGACTCGTCCAGATTGATGAGAGGCTCCATACATGAGGGGTCGGTATGGTACGCTTTTTGAAAATACTCGAAAGCTTTTTCTATATTCTGATTCTGCACCTGTATGACTCCCATGGCGTTATAGGAAATAGCTTTCATCTTGGAATTATCCGTTAGAGGCAGGAGGAATTTGAAGTGCCTGTACGCCTCTCCAAACTCCCCTTTACGCAGATGCCCCATCGCCAAATAGACCCTCGCCAACAAAAAATCAGGCTGCCTGCGAATCAAGACCTCAAACTCCTTGATCGCTTGATCATACATATAAAGCTTGTAGTACCCTTGCCCCCGGACAAATTCATCCGTTTGTTTCCCGGACAGATCCAGATCCATCAGTTCTTTATGAAGGGTTTGGGTACTGATCGGGACGGCCCCATAGAACTTTCCCAGTTTCTCCTCAAAAAGCAGCCACGCCTCAATGAACTCATCACTCATTGTTTTCAACACTTGCAATTGTTCGTCAAGCTCCGCTCTTTTCTCCACATCACTATTCGGATATTCTTTTTGGATTTCTTCCAAAACCTCGTTCATTGTGGAAAATAAATGCTTAAACATTTGGCATCCCACCTTTGCTTCGAAAGCTTACCCTCATTCTTTGTAAACAGAGCCGATTTCATGCATGGAAAGGACCATCTTAAAGGATGGTGGAATGCTCCTCTTCTTTTAACAATTGGGCAACTTTATTATTTGCTCCCATGATCGCAACCGTTGGTTGATGCTTCTTGGCTTCTTCGTCCGTCATCATGGCATACGTCATAATAATGACCGTATCTCCTTCTTGCACTAAACGTGCCGCGGCACCGTTCAAACAGACGACTCCAGTCCCGCGTGGGCCTGCAATGATATATGTTTCAAGGCGGGCACCGTTATTGTTATTCACGATTTGCACTTTCTCATTGGGCAGCATGTCAACGAGATCAAGCAAATCCTCATCAATCGTGATGCTTCCAATATAGTTCAAATTTGCTTCTGTTACGGTAGCGCGGTGGATCTTAGCTTTCATCATTGTGCGAAACATAAACTTCACTTCCTCAATTGTATAATGACATTATCGATTAGACGTGTTTTGCCGAATTTAACGGCAAGGGCAAGAATGATTGAATCAATATGAGTGCTGTTCTCAAAAGGGGCTAACGTCGGAAATGCAAGTACTTCCGCATAATCAATAATAGCTAACGGCGCTGTCGCGATATGGCTCTTAACCAGGCTTTCAAGCTCGGCGGCATGGAAGTTAGGGTGAGACTGTACGAATTCCTTTGCTTTATCCAAAGCTTGGGACAAGACTAACGCTTGCTTCCGCTCTTCGTCTGAAAGGTACACATTGCGTGAACTCATGGCGAGACCATCTTGTTCGCGCAGGGTTGGGCAAGGAACGATTTCGACCGGCAAATTCAGATCCTGCACCATTTGTTCAATGACGGCAACTTGCTGGGCATCCTTTAGCCCAAAAAAGGCTTGATCCGGCTGTACGATGTGAAACAGCTTGCTAACCACTGTCGCAACGCCGTCGAAGTGTCCCGGCCTCGAAGCCCCGCAGAGCCTCGAGGTAAGCCCTGACACGGCAACCGTCGTACGTGTCGGGGTCGGATACATTTCACTCACAGAGGGCATGAAAACAAGATCAGCGCCGGCTGCCTCAGCCACCTCGAGGTCCCGCTCCGTATTACGCGGATATCGCTCAAAATCCTCCCCAGGACCAAATTGCAGCGGATTGACAAAAATGCTTAACACGACAAGCCCGCTCTGTGACCGCGCTTTGCGCAGCAAGCTGGCGTGGCCTTCGTGTAAATAACCCATTGTAGGCACAAAACCTACGGATCCATCATTCTTACGTCGGTATTCCCGAATACGGGAACGTAAATCGGCAATCGAATGAATCACTTCCATCGTCTGGATCGCTTTCATGGCCGCTCACTACTCCTTATCGCCGTATAAATATTGAACTACATCATTATCCATGTGGAACGTATTTTCCTGTGTAGGGAACGTCCGCTCTTTCACTTCTTTTACATATTCACGAATGCCCTCACGGATAGTTTCCCCGATATTCGCATA
Organism: Paenibacillus sp. FW101-FHT12H11; assembly: GCF_058790355.1. NCBI lineage: Bacteria > Bacillati > Bacillota > Bacilli > Caryophanales > Paenibacillaceae > Paenibacillus > Paenibacillus sp. FW101-FHT12H11. Next base: position 637,840 of record NZ_JBYTCO010000002.1, read on the forward strand.
AGCTTTTACAAACTTTCTGGGCGCACTGTCAGAACCATACTGCAACAGATCATGGTAGACCAGAACTTGCCCGTCGCAGTGAACCCCTGACCCAATGCCGATTGTCGGGATCGATAACTGTTTGGAGATCCATTCGGCCAGCTCATCGGTAACCAGCTCCAGCACAATCGCGAAAGCTCCCGCTTCCTCAATGGCCTTCGCATCGCTAAGCAGCTTCTCTGCTTGCTCGGAGCTGCGGCCTTGTACGCGGAAACCGCCGAGTTGATGAACGGACTGCGGGGTTAAGCCAAGATGGCCGACAACAGGCACCCCAGCCTCTGTAATCGCTTTGACCGTTGCCGCGATCTCAGCTCCGCCTTCCAGCTTCACCGCTTTCGCGCCACCTTCTTGCATTAAGCGGGCGACACCTTTGAGGGTAGTATCCAAGCTACCATGGTACGTAAAGAATGGCATATCCGCTACGATAAACGTGTTCGAAGCCCCGCGTACGGCAGCACGAGTATGATAAACCATGTCATCGAGCGTCACAGGCAGGGTCGAATCATACCCCAATACAACATTTCCCAGTGAATCTCCAACCAGGATCACGTCAACGCCGGCTTCTTCCGACAAGCGAGCTGACGGATAATCATAAGCGGTTACCATCGTAATCGGTATACCGTCTTGCTTCATTTTTCTCATTCTGGCTGTTGTTAGCGGCTTTCGCTTTTCCATTTGTATCCCAGCTTCCTCATATAAAATAAAAAACCTTTTAGCTAAGAGCTAAAAGGATCGCATGCAGAAAGAATCCAATGATTCTTCTGTCTCGGTCCCGTAGGCTCAGAGCAGAATCCAACCTCTTGTTTACTCATTATTTGGCTGAGTTGAACATGTTACTACGCTTGTATTGCAGCAAGTGCAGTTCCTTTAAGGATACCGCCTCGTTATTCAATTATACCAAATGTAGCTTCCAATTGATACCTCAACTTTTCTTTTCTACCGTAGTTCAATATCGCCGGAATAAACTTTGATTCTTTCTCCGTCCCCTTTAATCACCGTTAACGCGCCAGTGTCATCCAAAGAGTCTGCAATACCCTCAATTACACCCATAGGTGTGTGCGTGCGGATAGGACGCTTGAGCGTGACACTCAAAGCTTCCCAAAGCAATCGGATCGGGGAGAAACCTTCTTGCAAATACAAAGCATACAGTTCTTCAAATTCTAAAAGAAAGGCTTGTACCAACGTTTCTCTTTTGATATCCGTTCCAGATTCAATCGCCAAGGAAGTTGCAACTGAACGCAATTCCTCCGGATAGTCTTCGACTTTCAAATTCACGGAGATCCCAATCCCGGCAATGACATATTTCAGCCGCTCATCCTCGCCGCTGCTTTCCAGCAGAATACCGCTGACTTTCTTTCCTTTGATCAACAAATCATTCGGCCATTTGATCCCAATGTCCACGCGGCATACTTTCTGAATCGCCCGACAGAGGGCGACCGCGCTCAGCAAGGTTAGTTGAGGCATGAAATAAACTGGCACCTTTGGCGTCAGCACCAGACTCATCCAGATTCCTTTGCCTGCCGGAGAATGCCATGCACGACCCATTCGGCCGCGCCCGGCTGTTTGTGCCTCGGCAAGCACAAGCGTGCCTTCAGAAGCTCCTGACGCTACCAGGGCGTGTGCAATCGTCTGAGTGGAGTCTACTTCTCCGTACACATGCACTTTTTGCCCGAGCACTTTCGTCTTCAATCCTTGCAGCAGCTCGGTTACCTGCCATTTATCCGGTTTGCTCACCAACCGATATCCTTTTCGAGGTGCTGCCTCAAATTCATAACCAGCGGCCCGCAGCTCTTCGATATGCTTCCAAATCGCCGTACGGCTCACATTTAATCTTCGGCTGATCTCCTCTCCAGACACATAAGCTTCCGGAGACTCTTGAAACAGTTCTAAAATCCGCTCATTCATCTTTTTCACTCCAATTAAAGACTAGTTGGAAAAACAAAAGTAAAAAAACCACGCGCACTGCTACTTTGCAGCACGCGCGGCTTGTAAAAGCAATTCTCGCTCGTTCGGCAATTCGCCGAGCGCGGTTCGTTCCAGCAGGTCCTGCAGCAGCTTGCCCATCCACGGGCCCGGCTGCATGCCCAGCTCTGACGCCAAATCCTTGCCGGATATGGCGAGTTCCTTGAGGCTGAAGCAAGGTACCTCGCTCAGCCACTCCTCCCCGCGGCGCACCAGCTCCGGCGCGGTGGTTTCAAGAAACAGCGTGAGCTCGCCGCGCTGGCCGGCTATGGGCTGCAGCGCACGCAGCAGCCGCAACAGCGCGCGGGCGGCGGCTACGCCGCGGCGCACCGCGCCAAGCTTCCAGACCCGCTCCAGCGGAGCAGGGTCTGCAGGTGAGGCGGCCACTGCTTCGCGCAGGGCCAGCACAGCCTCTACCGCGTCGCCGTCGGCGCGGGAGAAGGTCAGCTCCTGGAGCGCCGTGCGGACCACGTCCGCCGGCACCTCCAGGAGCATCAGCAGCATGGACCAGCGGTCATGCTGCTCTTCCAGCGCGCTGACGGCGTCCAGCGCGTCATCCCAGGCGAGCCAGCGCTCAAAAGGCAGCGGAAGCTGCTTTTTGAGGTGCGCCGTCAGGCGGCTCGCCAGAAGCAGCCGGACAGCCCGTGCAGGGGCTGGGCCGTCAATCATGCGCTGGAGCTCGCTGCGCACGCGCTCCATGGCAATGTGGCGCAGCAGCGGAGCTTGCGCAAGCAGCGCCTGCCACGTGCTCTCCTCGACCTGCAGATCATAGGTCGAGGCAAAACGAATGCAGCGAAGCATGCGCAGCGCATCTTCGCCGAAGCGTTCCTCCGCTTTGCCTACGCAGCGGAGCACACCTAAAGCGAGATCCTTTTGCCCTGCAAACGGATCGATCACTTCGCCTCCGCGGTCCATCGCCATCGCGTTCATGGTGAAATCGCGCCGCTTCAGATCCTCCGTCAAGTCGGAGATATAGGCGACGGAAGCCGGGCGGCGAAAGCCCTCGTACTCCGCCTCCTGGCGGAACGTCGTCACTTCATATGTCCCCTGCTGCAGGATGACGGTGACCGTTCCGTGTTGAAGCCCTGTCGGCGCCGTCCGCGGGAAGGTGGCAATCACTTGCTCCGGCAAGGCAGACGTAGCGATATCGATATCTTTAATCGGTCGATCAAGCACGGCATCCCGTACGCAGCCGCCTACGAGGTAAGCTTCATAACCTGCCTCCGTAAGTTTAGCCAACACATAGGAGGCCCCACGATCTTCCTCCAAAATTTTCCCAGCATCCAACATGTTACTCCTAACCAGCTTGCATCCTCTTATTGACAGGACGAGGCTGTAATCCGGTGAGATTCCGGAAGTTCTCTTCCCAATACGCGATAATAAATTTCTTCATACTGTTGTGTGGTGATATCATTACAAAACGTGTATCTGGCACGGTCCAAACAATTCTGCACCACTTGCTCATACAGTACTTGGTTGCTGAGCAGGTTCACGACATGATCCGCCATTGCTTCCGTATCGCCGACCTCGGCTAGATAACCGGTTTCCCCATGCGTAATCAGTTCTGGAATTCCTCCAGCATTTGAACCGATGGTAGGCACACCGCAAGCCATAGCTTCCAAGGCAACCAATCCGAAGCTTTCTTTCTCCGATGGCAGAAGCATAACATCCGCCAGGGAAATTACCTGGGAGACGTCATCCTGCTTGCCGCAGAACGTGACCTTATCGGTAAGGCCCAGTTCCTTTACCTTGGCAATCATTTTAGACAGATCAGGACCTTCTCCGACAAACAGAAGCCTTGAAGGAATTCTCTTGCTAACATTCGCAAAGATATCCACGACATCCTGGACGCGCTTTACCGGTCTGAAATTGGAGATATGAATGAGGATCTTCTCTTCCGGTCTGGCAAACTCTCCACGAAGTTTCGTAACGTCTCTCGGGTAATACACTCGTTTATCAACAAAGTTATAGGTCAAATCGATATCACGTTCAATATCCAGTAATTCCCTAGTTTCCTTGATTAAATCCTTCGATACTGCCGTAACCGCATCGCTCTCATTAATCGCATATTGAATTAAATCTGAAATGGATTGATCTTGGCCCAGCACGGTGATATCCGTTCCGTGAAGCGTAGTGACGACCTTCAGCTTGCTGCCAACCATTTGTTTGGCAAGCAGTGCACACACGGCATGTGGAATAGCGTAGTGAACATGAAGCAGATCAAGCTCTTCCATCTTAGCCACTTGGGCAAGTTTGCTTGCAAGGGAGAGATCATAAGGAGGGTAACGGAAAACATAGTACTGACTGACTTCCACTTCATGATAAAATATATTTTTATGGAATTTCCCCAAGCGAAACGGCATGCTGTGCGTAATAAAATGAACCTCATGCCCTTTTTCGGCAAGCAGCTTGCCGAGTTCTGTTGCTACAACGCCTGAACCGCCTAACGTCGGATAACACGTAATTCCAATTTTAAGTTTATCGCTTTTAAGTTTGTCGCTCATTTTGCACCTCTTTTCCAGATCAATCGAATCGATCAACCACCATAGGCAGTTTAGAAACAAAACCTTCTGCGTACTGAAGCATCCGCTTTTGTCCCAATAAATGGTCACGGGCCACTACACGTTCTACATAGCCTTGATTCAACGGTGTCGCTACGGTACCTTGCCCCGTTGTAAACTGCGAACGATAAGCGCTTAGCGCAGCCTTTTTGGTCTCATAATAATCGGTTACATTGACAATAAAGTCAGCTTCATACACATCATTTATAAAATAAAAATACATGTTCTCCACATGGACTGGATCAGACTCCGGCAAATATTTGCGCAGTTTGGCATTAAAGACAGCTTCTTGAACAAGCGCCGAGCAGGCAATATGATCGGGATGGCGATCCTGCCAATAAGGAGCGAAGACGATTCTAGGTTTGTATTTCCTAATTTCCGCCGTAATTCGTTCAATATGGTCGGGTGTCACGAACAAGCCACGATCCGGCAACCCCAGATTGGTTCGCACCGTCAATCCTAACTGTTGTGCCGCTAGCTCCGCTTCTTCTTTCCTTGTCTCGACCGTCCCATTAGAGGACATCTCTGCATAGGTCAAATCACAAATGCCAACCCGGTAACCCAATGCGGTATGCTTCGCAATCGTCCCGGCCATTCCAATCTCAGCATCATCTGCATGCGCGCCAAAAATAAGAATATCTAATTGTTCGCTCATCTTATTCAAGACCCGGTTTATATTTATGTACGAGTTCTCTCCAAGCAAAATCCCCGCGATCGAGCGCTTTAACGAGGATTTCCGCCGTGGCAATATTGGTGGCACAAGGGATTCCTTGAACATCGCATAAGCGCAATAAAGCGATGATATCCGGCTCATGCGGCTGCGCCATTAACGGATCGCGCAAAAAGATGATCAAATCCATTTCATTTTGAGCAACCAAAGCACCGATTTGCTGGTCACCGCCAAGTGGCCCCGACATAAAGCGATGGACATCGAGTTTCGTATTATCCATGATTCTCTGTCCTGTCGTGCCTGTTCCATATAAGTTATGACCTGCAAAGACATGTTCATACGCCGTAACGAAATTGACCATCTCATCTTTTTTACGGTCGTGAGCGATTAGCGCGATATTTAACATTCTGACTTCCACTCCCCTAGGTCTTTCTTAATCTATAAAATGCTCGAATCCATAAATCATACCGCTATATGTCATTACTTTGCGAACAGCAATCGCTACGCCCGGCATGTAGGCAGCACGGTCATAAGAGTCATGTCTAATCTTAAGTGCCTGCCCTTGTTCAGCCATAATGACTTCCTGTTGAGCAAAAATACCCGGCAGACGTACGCTATGTATTCTAAACCCATTGTAATACCCGCCGCGCGAACCTTCAATCGTTTCTTCCTCTTTCGGATTCCCTTGTCGGATCTCTTCTCTTACTTCAGAGATCAGTTCTGCGGTTTTCACGGAAGTTCCTGAAGGCGCGTCAAGCTTCTGGTCACCGTGATATTCGATAATTTCCAAGTGAGGAAAGTATTTGGACGCTTGCGCAGCAAATTTCATCATCAGAATAGCTCCAATGGAAAAGTTAGGAGCAATAATTCCACCGATTCCTTTTTCCTGACACTGCTTGTCCAACTCAGCAATATCCTGCGGAGTAAAACCCGTAGTCCCCATTACGGGACGAATGCCCAACCGAATCGCTAAACTGGTATGCGAAAAGGCCGTGTGCGGACCTGTAAAATCTACTAATACATCCGGTTTGGATTCGGTTAGCGCAAGCTCCAAATCGTTGCTCATTTTAACGCCGCATTCTTCAAATCCTACCATTCTTCCAAGATCAATTGGGCCTGAGGAGCGGTCTACCCCCGCCACTAATTCCATATCGGACTCCGTGAGCACGGTCTTAACGACCTCTCTCCCCATTCTTCCACTTGCCCCAATGACGGCTACTCGAATTTTACGATCCATGACGATGTTTCTCCTTTGTGTATGTTTCAGACTCTATTTTTCATCTTTTGCTGGTAGCGAGCAGCCTGCTGCTTAGCTAGTTCGTGATTTGGCTCCAGTCGAACGGCTTCCATGACCGTTTGATAGGCTCTCCCGTAATCATTTCGGAAAGCGAAGGCTTCCCCAAGTATGAGATAAGCTTCAATCGTCAAAGGATCGAGCACAATCGCTTCCTTCAGCAAGAAAATCGCTCGTTCCGCATGTTCGGATTCTGTGCTTAACTGCCTGCGAGCTTTATCAACTAATTCTCTGGCGTGCAGCACTTGCAAATGATAACGGTACACTTGATTGTCTTGTTCCAACTGAGTAGCTATTGACGCGTGTTCAATGGCATTGCTCAACTTATTGCTTCTTCCATAAGTTATCGATAGTTTGTAGTGATAGGCAGCATTGTCGGGTTCTGCGATTATCGCTTTTTCAAACCATTCGATGGCTTTTTCGAAGTCTTGTGAAAGTATAGATTCGTACGCTTTCTGTATTTGATCTTCTCCATTCATCTGCCCATCCTCCTTATCGAAAGAGAGTCTCCCTTCAGAGGGGATGGTATAGTTTATGAAGCTTATGTAATTTCGGTGTTAATTTTAGTCCATCTACCCGCATCTCTCGTATTGAACTTATGCATGATTTTATCATGCGCTTCCGTCAAATCAATCCCCAGTGAGTTTGCGAAACAGATCGTAATAAACATAATATCGCCGAGTTCCAACTCAATGGAGTTGTCCGCTTCCGTGCTTTTTTTCGGTTTCTCACCGTAGGTATGGTTCACTTCGCGGGCTAACTCTCCCACTTCTTCGGACATTCTTGCGAGCATAGCTAGAGGACTGAAATATCCTTCCTTGAACTGGGAAATATAAGTATCGACTTCTTTCTGTATATCTTTCAGCGTGCGTTCCGACATGTTCACCCTTCTTTCCTTCTTCTTCACCAAGATATCATTACTATGTTAAACTAAACAAGAAAAGTTGACAAATTTTTTTGACAGAACCGAAGTATGAGGTTTGGAGGAACCGAAATGATGTTCAAGGAAAGATTATCCGATCAGTTTACAAATGTACTTGCTATTACAATTGGCACCGCAATTTATGCATTTGGTTTACATTACTTTGTTATTTCAAATGAGCTCATGGAAGGCGGCGTTACGGGCGTAGCTTTGCTGCTGAAATATGTGTTTAATGTTCCTCCATCGATATCAACCTTGGTATGTAATATCCCCTTATTTTATCTCGGGTGGCGTGTTTTCGGAAAAGGCCCGATGCTGTACACGATTTATGGCGTAGTTTCCTTGTCGTTTTTCCTCTGGGTGATGGAACAGCTCATACATAACAATTGGATAATCCCATTTCATACCACCCAGGATTACTTTCTGGCTACATTATATGCCGGGCTTACATTAGGTACCGGACTTGGCTTAGTCTTTCGATTCGGCGGCACAACAGGCGGCTCAGACATCCTCGCTCGTATCGGCAATAAGAAGAGGGGCTGGAGCGTCGGACAAGTCATCTTAATTATTGACGTTATCGTCATTGGATCTTCCTTTCTCTATTTGCCGAAGGAAAAAGTCCTCTACTCACTCGTAGCCGTCTTTGTGACTTCTCGCCTTATTGATTACATTTCCGAAGGCGCTCATGCTGCTAAGGCTTTTACGATCATAAGCGATCAAGCCGTGCCTTTATCTGAAGCAATCACAAAGGAATTAGACAGAGGAGTGACTTTGTTCCCTGCCAGGGGCGCATATTCGGGTAACAACAAAGAAGTATTGTATTGCGTCGTGTATCGCCATGAGACAAGACGTCTTCGCGAGCTCATCCAATCCATTGATGCTCGCGCTTTTATCATCATTGGGGAAGTCCATGACGTGATAGGCGAGGGCTTTAAAGCACAATAAAAAGGTTGAGCAGATTTGACTATCTGCTCAACCTTTTTATGTTAATCGCCAAATTCCTGTTCCCGCTCTCTCGAATGCTTGATTGGAACGATGTGCCGACCGGATTGGTACATTCGCCACCCCACGAAAGATAAAACGCTGACGATGATCAGTCCAATCCCAGCAGACCAGATGATCGGATGCTTAGGATCAGTGATAGGGACAAAAGCAATGGCATCTTTGTTTTTCAAAAATAATTCGTCCAGCACTTGGCCCAAATGGTCCAGCCCTGTTTCTACTTGACGGCCAATCATTGGTTGGCTATTAATATTTTTCCTTAAAAACACAATGATGGAGTCAAGTTTCTCGACAGAGGAAGCATCCCTGCTAATTAGTAATGATGGATGAATAATGGCGATATGCTGAGAAAGCTTACCGAAGTCCGCAATGCTCTCTTGCTGTTTGCCAGCTTTGACAGCTTGTGTCAATGCAGCTGTGTCATTTTGCAGCACTTTATAATATTGCAGCCACATGGGCTGATTTTTATGGGTTAGGGCATCCGTTGCAAGTCGAATTTTGGCTACAGCCATCTGAGCTTCTTCCGGTGAGTAGCTCGCGGCGCTATAGACTCTCTTGGCCTGCGTAATTGTTTCGGTAAGTGCATTAAGCCCCTCTACGGAGGTTATTCCTTCAAATTGGATCTTTGGAATTTGATCTGACATTTGCATCAGCTTATTCCGTGCCTCAAGCACTTGCCCATCCATCGTTTGCTTGTACATTTCATCAGCAATTTGATTCAAGAACTCAACCCGCTTCAACTGTTCCGGATCTACGGGTTTAGCAGCTTGTCCTATCGTGCTGGTGCTGGCTGCGCATGCAGAGCTTATACTTACGACTGCTGCCAGCAAAAGAGTGACCGTCAGTCGTTTAATTCCCCCGGTAAACATAAACATGGGACATCCCCTCCTTCACCATCATCATATGGAGGTTCGTCCCAATTTAGACCATCGGTTATGTGATTATCGTTGTTTCTTCTGACGCAAACCCAAACAGATGAAAGCTATCAAAATACCTATAACGCTTAAGCTGATTGTAAAGCCTTCTATTGTTCTGTAGTAGTTGTTTACAAGCACTTCAGGCAATCTAGGGAATACCCCTCGTTCATAATCCATGAAGTCGTTCCACAGCGTCCAGCAGGCAACAAGCAGGATAGCCGGGATCCGGTAAGTATACCATCTAACAAACAATAACGCTTCCACTGCCATTGCCAAATGGGAGCACGTAAGCATCCAGCCATCCCAGCCAACAGGAACATCTAGCCAAGCGCCTGCCCAAATCATGGTAACGGCCCATATGCCATATTTAAATGAAGTAATAAGAGCAAAGGCTTCCACAAAGCCTCTAATGGCTTGATACACTTTACCCGCCCGGCTGCCCCGTGAGCGATCTATTAGTAAGTAACCGACCGACAAAGTGAAGAATAAACTGGCTGTCGGGCTATCTGGTACAAAATAGACGTACCAAAGCGGTTTTTCGGCTATGGTGTCCACCATTTGAAGCCAATACCACTCATAACCATACACAGTGCCAAGCAGATTCATAATGAAAAACAGCCAGAGCATCGTTTTGCTTAACAAAAAATCCTTACTCCAAAAATATGAAATGGACACGCCTTGATGCAAGTAAGCTCCTCCTCCGGTGATTTAAAAAAACCTGACCGCTTTCGCGATCAGGTTTCCCTATTTTATTGGGCCTTTTGTTTGGATAACCATTCAGTCAGCTTTGTGATATCGGCATCTGTTAAGCCTTTATCAATGTTGGCTTGATATTGTTTACCCATGTTCCCTTTACCGTTCTTAACAATGTTCAAAATCTCATCTTGCGAATGCTTGTCACCTACGCCAAGCAATGCTGGTACGCCTGAAGCCGGCATCCCTTTAAGTCCAGCACCATGGCAGGACAAGCAAGTTGCTTTTTTGTAAATTTCAGCGCCCGGATCATCTGCTGCTACGATAGCAGGAGCCTTCTTCGTATCCTTCGCCGCGCCGCCGCCAGCAGCTGCGCCTTTGTTAGCGTGCAATTCTTCTTCACGCTTAATGTGCTCAGGAATGATGTTTTTCTCTTTCAACTCAAATTGGTAGTGATCCCAAGATGTGTACGTCAGGTATGTACAAGCGATTAGAGATAAAATCATCAAGCTTGAAGCGATTGGTCTTCTGTAGAAACGACGCTCTTTGCCTGTATCCAAGAAAGGAGCCAGCATCAAGCCGCCGAACAGCAAACCAGGTACAACAACCGCTCCAAGTACTACGTAATCTCCGGATGTATACGGGTATTTCAACAATTGATACATGAACAAGAAGTACCAGTCAGGCATCGGAATAAACGCTGTATTCTTAGGATCCGCAGGATAACCTAGCGGAGCCGGATCGGACATGACTAACACTAACATTCCGACTAGTACAACGACCCCTACCATCCACTCTTTTAACAAGAAGTTTGGTATGAAGGCTTCCGATTTTCCCGGATACGCAGAGTAATCGCGAGGGATTAATCTTTGTTCTTGTGTTTTCTTAATTACGCGGGAATCCCCAACGTAAACGATTTTCTCGTCTGACTTATGACCATGCGCCACGCTATTCGCCCCTCCCTAATTTATAGCGGTCCGGAAATACCTTGTTTGCGAATCATGAAGAAGTGTCCAGCAAGCAAAGCGAGCAGAACGCCAGGCAGGAAGAACACGTGAATGGCAAAGAAACGAGTTAGTGTTTGCGCACCAACGATGCTTCCGCCTTGCAGCAACGTTTCAATGTACGGACCCGCTAAAGGTACGGACGCTGCAATTTTCATACCTACTTGTGTAGCAAAGTATGCTTTGTTATCCCATGGAAGCAGGTATCCCGTAAAACCTAGACCTAACATAACGAAGAAAATGAGCATGCCTACTACCCAGTTCATTTCACGTGGTGCTTTGTAAGAACCTGTGAAGAACACGCGCAGGGTATGTAAGAACATCATTACGATAACTAAACTAGCTCCCCAGTGGTGCATACCTCTGACGATAACACCGAAAGCTACTTTATGTTGTAAGTAGTCAACGCTTGCATAAGCATTGATGATATCAGGTGTGTAATACATCGTTAAGAACATACCTGATAAGATTTGAATGACTGTAATGAAAAACGTCAATCCGCCGAAGCAATACACGAAAGCGGAAAAATGATGAGCAGGGTTTACGTGTTCTGGAACCTCATGATCTGCTACATCCCTCCACATAGGCGTAATATCAAGACGTTCGTCAATCCAGTTGTATACGTTTTTAAACATCTGACTGTGACGCCTCCTTATACTCTTGTGTTAGCATGCAGTTGTCCCACATAAACGAACCCATTCTCAACTTTGGTTGTGTATTCATCCAATGGTTTTGGTGCGACAGCAAGGTTTTTACCATCTTGCGTATAGTGAGCACCATGACAAGGGCAGAAATACTGATCTTTGTAAGCCGGGTTATCGTTCCAGTTAACCGTACATCCAAGATGCTTACAAGTAGGATTCAATGCAAAGAGCTTGCCGCTGCTGTCTTTGGAAATCCACGCAACCAATTCAGCGTCACTTTCGTACCAACCATCCACTTGATGAACTTGGAACGTAAACGATTGTGGTACATTTGTAATTTTACTTTCTTCGACAACTTTAACCCAATCTGATTCTGACTTCTTCTGAAGCACAGGATCTACCGCAAACCGAATCATCGGAATAATGATGCCGGCCCCCATGAATCCTCCAGCGCCACCTAGGGTGTAGGATAGAAATTGTCGACGAGACATTTCGCGTTTAGTCCCGGGTTTCTTCCCATGCTGTTCTTCATTGTGATTGTTATGATCACTCATTCTCAGGTCTACCCTCCTACATTGGCCGATGTCCAACCCTCTCGGACGTCAGTTACCTCTATCACGTGTCGTTCGACATTACACTACATAACTAGGACATTACTAATAATATCCTACGACTACTAGGTCGTCAAGAATCCAGAACTCCTTTTGAGCCATTGAAAACTTGGCGTTTGGACAAATTTTAACGAAATTGTCACAACTTTTTGGCAGCCAATGTACGCCATTACTTCCCTTATCCTGTGCAATTTTTTTTCCAATAATACGCTTACCAGCTAAAGTTAATCACTATGCTGCCATAAGTGCTGAACTTGCTTAGAAATACTTGCTTTGATCTGTTCGGCTTTGCTCTCCCACTGCTCCATGTCGACAGCAATCAACAAATCGGTTTGTTCTGCCTTCCAGCTTGCAGCTTCCGTATGTATAGTCAGTACGATGACGTAGCGGAATCCCATTCTTTTTAAATGAAGAGAAAGGGCTTCAAGCTGGTCCCTCATGCTCACCGCCGTCATATAATGAAGCGCCGGGTACGTTACTACCCTACCTTTGTATGGAATTTCGATGGTTTCCAGTGCATCTCGGAGCTGTTCCAACGCCAAAGTTACTTGTGCGGGGTCTTCGAATCCGGTCAACCCCGTTACTGGCAGCAAACATGTGTCCAAGTATGGTTTTAAATCGTACCATTCTTGCGCAGAAATCTCATTAAACTTCAACCGTGCTTCCCCCTCTATCTTTTACCAAAAATGCGTTTGCTATGTAGCAATAGCCATCGCTTCTTGTACACTTTAATCTGTCTGCAAATGGCTGTCAATTGAACTGTCGATCGAGCTGTCGAATGTACGGTTACTCAAGCTGTCCGTTTGTCCGCGCAATGCTTCCAGCGCTTCCTCCAAATCCTGCTGTTTCACGACCAGGTAAGGACTCTCCCATGTCCCATCCAGATGAATGTACTGGACATTAGCCGGCTTATACTCACGGTACGATTTGGTTAATGTGCGAAGTTCGTTCGCCGGGATGTCTGTTTTAATGGAACTTCCCATAATATCAAGCACTTTCCCCCACGCGGTTACACCATTAAGTGAAGTTAATTTATCAAGTAATTCATTAAGCACAAATTGTTCTCGCTGATTCCGTTCCAAATCGGACGATTCCGCTGTACCCATATTCGATTTGCGGTAGCGAATATAATCAAGCACTTGTTTGCCATTTAAGCGCTGCGTGCCTTTTTTCAAATTAATATTTGTTCCGTCACTCTCATCTTGATATTTCATATCCATATCGACATCAACCGTCATACCGCCTAACTGATCGATAAGCTTGCGAAATCCATCAAAATTAATAACAGCCATATGATCAATCGGAACTTGATAAATCTTGCTGAACAACTGTTTTGTCTCATCAAGCGCCGTTTCTTTGTTCTTATTATAATTATAAGCATAGAAATAATTAGCTTTATGCGAGGTTTCTAAACCGGATTTTTCTGCTGATACTTCAAGGTCTCTAGGAATCGATACTACTGTACCCTGATGCGTTACCGGATCAATTCGAAAAAGCATCATGACATCCGTATTTAACGAGCCTTCGCTACCTGATCGCTCGTCAATTGCCGTTAATAGCAGGGTAAGCGATTTCTCTTCGTTCTCTGTCGCATCGGATGTTTGGGACGTCTGCGATACAGGATAACCGCTTGTGTCGATTTCGTTTGAAGCAGGAGCGATAGGAGCGGCTATTTGATCCAAGGCATGGTTCCATTTATTCATCAGAAAAGCGGCGTAGCCGGATGCTGCCCCGACAACGAGTAAAGTAAATAGAAGAAACGATGATAAGACTTTCCGTTTCCGCATGGTTTTCAAGAGCTTTCTCATTTGTATTCTCCTTTTGCGTCGCATTATAGTCTAATTAATCGACGTATGGAGTAACAAAATAGTTCTTTTTTATCACCTTTCCTGCAAAAAAAGACATGTGAACTGGTTTCACATGTCTTTTGTCCCTATTGTGGCTGCCACCACGATCATTATCCTGAAGTTTTCAGCATTTTAAGCTCAGATGTAAGAGCAAGGAAGGTCGGTTGATCCCCTTTTGCTAACGCAAGATCAATCTCTTTGTAGAGATTTTGTTCTTTATATTTGCGAATGGCATCATCCCAAACCATTTCCGCGAAAAGTGCCAGCAGCGCGTTGTTAGATACATTCATTTTTCCCATGAGACCTACCTCCAAATGTGTACGCGGTTTGTCAGGAGCTTCTTTTTCGCAAAAACATGAAAGTCCGTTCCTAGGTGTCTGCCAACCCCTGTGTGCTCCTACTTTTATCATATTCAATCCGTACATTCGCGCTTCGTTCAAAAGCCCGATTGATTAGGAATGTGTCTTTACCTACTACTTATTATCCCCTTTGAACCTTGCGCTCTCTTGGTCCAGAAAAAGGACCACCTTATCTTCTTCCGCAACAAAAGTACCTTGAATCACTTTAGAGCCCACCTTAGTCGCTTGCACGACCATGCCGTTCTCCAGATCTTCTCCAATACGTATAAGCCCAAGATGCATCATCATTTGTAAAATACGCTGTTCTACGATGGATTCCGAACTGTCATAATAAAATGGCTTGACCAATTTACATAACACTTCGCTTAAAGAGGCTAAAGTGACCCACTGGCCGCTTAGGCGGTCAACCCAACCTGCGAGGCTTTGTACATTGGGAATAGGGTTCTTATAGAGCCTGAGCCAGAACTTATACACATCCGCCAGATTCTCTTTTTTCCCTTCCAGCAAACGTGATTTTCCTTCCTCCGTCAAACTGAGCATTTGGCCTTGCTCACTGATTAGCTGCCGATAATAGCAGTAATCATAGATGAATGAAAATCGGTTCGGATAGTCTTTGAACATGCGTCCGTATCCGAAGCGCCAAGCTCCTTTGGACACCATTTCCTCCTGCACAGACATGCGATCCAGTATTTGCTGAAGCTGCCTCTTGTACATGGATCCTTCAACTGTCAAAGGCAATTCCTGCACCTGAGAAAGGAACGTCAAAAAATGAAAGATATCCTCAATAATGAGTAACTGCTCGTCTCGATAAACGTTAGGCTCTGGAGTTTGTTTCAAGCTCTGTTTGAACTGTCCTGTAAGCACATCGCTAAATTTCCGTTTCAAATCATTTGGCACATGAAACAAAAATTTGGTTTGTTGGGAATACCCATTAAACAACCAGCCGAGTTTCTTAAATTTAATGACCATGTCGCGGGGATTCCATTCAACGGATTCATCTTTCTGAAACCGTGACTGTTGAACTCTAGCGATCAGTTCTTCAATACTGAAGGCGTTGCGAGGATCGAAGAGGAGAGAATTCAAAAATCGGATGTCCTCCAAGTTCAAGCTTTGAATATGCTTCTCGAAAATCTCTCTGCGCAGGGCTGTACTCAAAATCGACTGAATCAACTCGTTTTTTGAATGGCCATTGCACTCACACTCATAGGTGTTTGCGATTCGGCCTAGCTCGTGGATATCGGCGTAGCTGAGCATGTCCGCTAGGTTCATTTCCATCTACATCCCCCATTTGGCGAAGCTTTCAGCTCCGTGGTTTCTAGTAATCATTATGGGAATTTTTCCCGAAAATATTCCAAGGCACGCAAAAAAAGCATGACTCTATAACAGAGTCATACTTCTTATCTCGCAATTATTCGTGTACAATTTCCAGATGAGATAAACAATTGTACAGCTGAAGCTCCCACCCTTTTTCCTGACGCAGCAGGATGGTTAGGGACGTATTTTGCAGGAATTGCTCGCTATCCATACGCAATACTCTGAGCACCTGCACAATGAATCCCCCGTGTGAAACCAGTAATATTCTCTTATTCGGATAAGCTTCTAGCAGCTCACTTTCTAATTCGGACCATCGTTTCCACAGTTCATCATCCGACTCCTGGCCTAAATCCTGAAGCTTCCATTCTGGCCCCCAACGTTCTTCTCTTTCGGCTACTGTCGTTCCTTCGACCTGGCCATATCTCCGTTCACGAAGCCGGCTATCCGTCCCGATAATCGGAATTTCCGATAGCTGAGACACGATTTGGGCCGTTTCCTTAGCTCGTTTTAGATCACTCGAGATGATCCCGTCCCAGGATTCGTTGGCTAATCGGATTCCAAGCAGCCTGGCCTGCTCTCTTCCTTCATCGGTCAAATCCGTGTCCAACTGCCCTTGCAGCTTCCCTAATCGATTCCATTCCGTGCTTCCATGCCGGATAAATCCAATCGTTGTCATTCCCTATTCCTCCATTAGTCAATAAAATGAAAAATGCCCCTTCCGGAGCACTAGGCTTTTGTTCGCGATAACCAGTTCATGATGATGATTGTTGCAATTAGACCCAAAATGGATACAACAAGCAAATAATGCGGATATGAATGAATTGGCCCTACATGGAATCGCAACGGCTCCATAAAACTGGGGTTAAGGCTTGCTACGGCATCTACCATCTTATGGCCATTCATCGTTTCTGAGCCCGTCGACTTCATTGCTTGCGGCGCTTGCAAATCAAATAGCGTATTGTCGGCCGCAGCTATCGACGACTTGGGCGTACCGTCATAGACAACAGCGAATAAAAAGCTGAATACGAATAACGCTAAACAAAAAGCAATGACAGCGGTAAGATTGCGGCGAAGCTTGTAAGAGATTGTATACATGCGCTCGGAAACCGGAATACGCCATGATTCATCCTCATAAATTCGACTCATGACCTTGCCTGAGACCATCGGTTCATAATCAGGAAGCTCGCTCTCGATTGCAGCAGTACGTATGAGGATCGTACTTTCTTCCCAAATCTGAAATTCTTCCGCACATTCGGCGCATGTTGCAATATGCTCATCCACCGCGGTACGTCGCAGGTCATCATTCGGCAAGTCCCAATAAACCCCAAATAATTCCTGGATCTCACTACACTTCATCGCTGTTTCATCCCTTCGATTCTTCGAATATCGGTTCACTGAAGTAAGGGTCCAACTGTAGCTTGACGGATGCTCTGGCTCTAAATAAAAGAGACTTCACCGAGCTTACGGTTTGACCTAAAATGTTGGCGATCTCCTGATAATCCATCTGATCATACTCTCTTAAGATCAGAGCAGATCGTTGTTTCTCTGGCAAACTGTTAATCGCATCTCGAACCATCGACACTTTCTCGTTTCGCAGCATGGCTTGCTCCGGCATGGCATCAAACGAAGCATGGGGCGTCAATCCGCTTTGCTCTAACGAGACTTGCACACTTTTATTTTTGCGCAGCTCACTCAAAACTGTATTCCGGGCAATTGTATACAACCAGGTAGAAAAGGAGGCTTCAACTTCTCGAAAAGAGTGCAAACTGCGGTACGCTTTATAAAACGTTTCGTTACACAAATCTTCAGCAATAGCTTCCATTTGTGTACTTTTGAGCATATGAAAGATGAATGCAAGGATTTTACGCTCGTAACGACGCATAAGCTCGTTATAAAGCTGAACATTTCCATCCTTGATTTCTCTGATCAACTGGGAATCGGTCATTACGTGGCGACCCTCCTAACGGTTCCCGGGTACCACTCCAACTGCTCATACATGTTGTACGGCAATTAGAGTGAAAAGTTGCGTTCATTTGTAAAATAAATGTGAAAGGATCAATATGTAAATTATGACCTATTAAATTCTTCTCGATGAATTGCGAAATTCCTGCTCCATTCGACAATTTGTTGAAAAAAATTCACATTCTAAGCTTGTCTGTTGAAAGCAACAACCCACCCTATCCATTATATATGAATATCAGAAAAATATGGTATTTATGAACAAAAAAAAAACCGCCAAATTGGCGGCTGCACTTATGGTGCGATTATCGGATAGGAGTGGAGAGAAACCATACTGTACTTTTATTATATGTATACGGTTTCATTCTGTCAACACTTTTTTGAAAACGTTTACCTGGTCTTTTTTTGCATGAAGAAATGCTCTATTTCAGTTGATGCCTTATGGATTGATTAATTAAATTATTAATGGAATGAGGCCGAATATATGGGCTGCCTGCATTAATTCGCGGAATCTGCATCGGATCCGTTTGTATGGAAGTTAATCCCGCTTTGGTCGTGAACGCATATTTAACTCCGACTTCATTCAGATAGGAAATGGTAAAATCATCATAGCTGCCAAACGGGTAAGCATAGGAATCGATAGATTTAGCGGCATCCAACTCCCGAAGCTTTGCCATACATGTATTCGTATCCGACATAACCCTCTGTCTGAGGTCTTCCTGCGTCTCGGTAACGCCATTCGTTGTCATTCTGTTATTCAGCATCGGCTTTCCGTCTTTCATTGCGTGCAATTGATCCGAATGAAGCTGAAAATCAATATTTGAGAATTCTTTTCTCATTTTCCGAATTTGATCCCTGGACAAGGATGGCAGCAACGTTGCTGTCGGGTTATCCAAGTCTTTGGTAATCACAAAATTCACCGCTGGTATTCGCATTTTTTTGAGAATCGGATACGCATTCGTATAAAAACTTTCATACCCGTCATCAAAAGTGATGAGAACAGCGTTGTCCGGTATTTTCGCCCCATCTTTCATAAAACTCTTAAACTGATCCATCGTGATAAAATTGTACCCTTGACGCTGTAATGCACCCAGCTGCCGCTCAAATAATTTGGTTGAAATGGTCACAGAGCCCTCGACCTGATCATCGATGTGATGATACACAAGAACTGCAACTTCCTTCGAGTAGATGACATTGTTCGCACTTACAAATGAGGGGAAAAAATTAACAAAAATAACAATAACAATTAACGTGC
This sequence comes from Paenibacillus sp. FW101-FHT12H11, assembly GCF_058790355.1. NCBI lineage: Bacteria > Bacillati > Bacillota > Bacilli > Caryophanales > Paenibacillaceae > Paenibacillus > Paenibacillus sp. FW101-FHT12H11. The sequence continues at coordinate 656,893 of NZ_JBYTCO010000002.1, forward strand.
TTTTTACCATCATCCACAGCTTCATCTCGTTCGCCCCACACTTAGAAGTTTGTAATATTAATATGAACGTTGTCATTATAGCACGAAGTTTTTTATTTGAGAATCGATTTCAATAGAATAAAAGATAAGCTGATTTCTTCTCTTTTGGGACGTTCTTCAAGAGGAGAAATCAGCTTATTTGTGTGTACAATTTCAGTTATACATGAACCGCGTAAGGCCCGCTTAACAGCTCCGAGGCGCGATCTGCATCTTCCTGATTGCGGAAGGACAGACGCAAAATCCCAGGCACATCTTCGCGGCTCTCAATAATTTGGATATTGCTCAAATTAATTCTAGCATTACCTAATAATGTTGTAATTTGACCAATAATGCCGGGATGATCCGGAATATCGACATAAATATCAAACAATGATGTAATCATGCCTTTTCTGCGCTCCGGCAGTTGGCTTCTGAATTCACCGGCAATGCGGAATTGTTCAACAATTCCCTCGCCATCACTATTCTCAATGAGCTCAATAAAACGAGAAATTTCTAGATTCCAATCCGCAAGCAATTTGAGCAGCACCTGCCGATTGTTCACTAATATATCCCGCCAGATCATCGGCTCGCTTGAGGCAATGCGTGTGATGTCTCTGAAGCCCCCCGCAGCCAGATTCTGATATAACGGGTTGGATTCGTTATATCCTCTGACTTGGTTAACCAGCGCAACCGCAATAATGTGCGGCAGGTGGCTGATCGCGCCCACGATATCATCATGCTCACGTGCTCCGACCTGCACGATTTGTGCTTTCGTCGTCTTGAGCAGCTCGGTTAAGCGGTCAACCTCTGCCTGCGGTGTCCCCTCTGCCGGGGTCAGCACATAGAAGGCATTTTCAAAAAGATGCGAAGACGCTGCCTCAACGCCGTGACGTTCGGAGCCTGCCATTGGATGACCACCGATAAAGAAAACGCCATCTTTTACCATGGTTTCTGCGCTTTCCGTAATGGTTGCTTTCGTGCTCCCCACATCCGTGATGATACAGCCTTTCTTGAGCGGAAGATTCATCAACTGCTGAACATACTCTTCTAACATCCCAACTGGCACGCATAGAAAAATGTAGTCAGCCCCGTCTACCGCCTCAGCCATATTCGTTGTTGCAGCATCAACCACGTTTCGTTTGAGCAGTTTCTCAACGGATTTCGGATTCGGAGAATGGCCGACAACGGTAAAACCCGGTTTTCCTTTGTAACATAAGGCCAGTGAACCGCCGATAAGCCCTACACCAAATATCGCAATTTTCGTCATAAGAGATCAACCTTTAATTTGTATTAGGCTTGAACGGCAACCTCAGCCAGCACTTGCTGCAAAGCTGCAATGAATTTCTCATTTTGTTCACGTGAGCCGATGGTAACGCGGATGGATGTCGGGAAGCCAAGCATATGTCCGCCACGGACAATAATGCCTCTGCGCAGCAAACCATTAAATACTTCTGCCGCTGGGCGTCCGACATTCACCATAACGAAGTTACCGTGTGCAGGGAAAGCCTTTAACCCCATTTCGTTAAACTGCTCCGTTAAATAATTCAAACCTGCTGTATTCGCTTCGCGGCAGCTTGCGATGAAGTCTTGATCTTTAATCGCAGCTAAAGCAGCAGCTTGAGCAAATCTGGTCGTGTTGAAAGGCTCACGAACTTGGTTAATGGATCGGATCACATCGGGGTGCCCAATGCCATAACCGATTCGTAATGAAGCTAAACCGTATATTTTCGAAAAAGTACGCAGTGCGATGACATTGCGGTACTGACCAATCAGCTCAATGCTATCCGGGAATTCTCCCGTCGTATTGTACTCGCAGTAAGCTTCATCCAGAACGACCAATACATGCTCAGGAACTTTGGCTAAAAAGGCTTTGATTTCAGCATCCGTATTCATCGTACCTGTCGGATTGTTCGGATTACAGATCCAGACGATCTTCGTACGTTCTGTAATTGCAGCCAGCATGCCGTCCAGGTCATGAGTGCCATCTTTCAATGGGACTTCGATGGACACAGCACCCTCAATCTCACAATTGTGCTTATATTGCGGGAAGGTATGAGAAGCCATCACCGTTTCATCGCCTTGTACGAGGAAAGCGCGTGCCAGCATGAGGATAACCTCGTCAGAACCTGCACCGAAAATGAGTTGATTCGTCGCGACGCCAAGATACTCAGCCACTGCTTCTGTCAGCTGTACAGCCCCACCGTCAGGGTACAAGCTGATGTTAGCGATTTCCGCTTCAATCGCCGCTTTTGCTTTTGGAGACGAGCCAAATGGATTTTCGTTGGACGCGAGTTTAATCACTTCCGTTAATCCAAGCTCTCTTTTTACTTCTTCAATAGGTTTACCCGGTTGATAGACCGGCAAATGTACAATCGTTTGTTTCGGTTTCATTGGTAGCCACCTCATCAATTAGTTGTCCGAATTTTGTAATTGTCCCACAAAACTAGTACCGTTGTAAAATGTGGTTCCTTTTTATGTAGAAGGAATATTGCTTTAGCCACTCATTGCAGACAAAAGTCTCAATGATCAACACATAATAGTGTACTGCTTTAACGCTTAACAGTAAATAGGTAATTTTAGAAAATCCCCCTAGACCAGTGTCTAGAGGGATTTCATTATCTGCCTTTTAGCTGGCCTACAAAGCCACCAATCTGCTGCAACCCTTCTGGATGAGCAGCATCTTCTTGGAAATGGTGCAGCGCGCTTTCAATCGTGCGTACAATCGCACTCCCCACCACAACACCGTCGCAGAGCTTCTCGAACCGCTCAACCTGCTCCCGGTTGGAAATACCGAATCCGACAACGATCGGCACGTTTGCCGCTTCTCGCACTGTAGATAGAAAATCTTCAATCCCCCCGAAAAATTCAGCCCGTTCACCGGTTACACCAAGTGAGGAAACACAGTAAACGAATCCACGAGCTCCAGCTGCAATACGTTTCACACGTTCATTCGAAGTCGGCGCAACCAATGGAATCAAATGGACACCATAAGATTCTGCAATCGCTCTCGTCTCGCTATCCTCTTCCAACGGTAGATCTGGAATGATAATGCCACTGATTTCATTTTCCTGCATCGTTTTGAAAATGCGTTCCAACCCGATTTGCAGAACAGGGTTATAGTAAGTAAATAGAATGAATGGCAGCTTGGAACCTCTGCTCCGCGCCCGGCGAGCAACATCTATAACATCAAAAATCGTAATCTTACGAAGCAGCGCACGTTCAGATGAACGTTGGATGACAGGGCCATCGGCTAGGGGATCCGAATATGGAACACCCAACTCGATTAAATCAGCGCCAGCCCGCTCCATTTCAAGAATAAGCTCTAATGAAGCTTCAATCGTTGGATCACCAATGGTCAGGAAAGGGATCATAGCTGTTTCCCCACGCTCTTTAAGCTCAGCAAAACGCTTATCAATTAGGTTCATGGCTTATTCCTCCCCTGCGTCAAGATAGCTCATAATGGATTCTACATCTTTATCGCCACGTCCAGACAGGCTTACGACAATAATTTGATCCTTGGACATCGTTGGAGCTAATTTTACCGTATGAGCAATCGCATGAGCGCTCTCTAAAGCTGGAATAATACCTTCCGTACGGCTTAACAATTGAAGTGCATCAAGCGCTTCTTGGTCTGTAATTGGATAATACGTAGCGCGCTCAATATCTTTCAGGTAAGAATGCTCCGGTCCGATACCAGGGTAGTCCAACCCCGCCGAGATGGAATGAGCCGGCAGCACTTGCCCGTATTCATCCTGCAAAAGGTAGCTCAGCGAGCCCTGAAATACGCCAGGCGAGCCTTTGGTCATCGTGGCGGCGTGCTCTTCCGTATGGATACCGCGTCCAGCAGCTTCAACGCCGATGAGTTTAACCGTTTCATCCTGAACGAACGGATAAAAAATCCCCATGGCGTTACTTCCGCCGCCTACGCAAGCAACAACGGCATCCGGCAGCCTGCCTTCGGTTTCCAGAATTTGTTCGCGCGATTCGTCACCGATAATGCGCTGAAAATCACGGACCATCATCGGGTAAGGATGAGGACCTGTAACGGAACCCAGGATATAATAAGTATCCTGTACATTGCTGACCCAATAACGCAACGTTTCGTTGCACGCATCTTTCAATGTACGAGTGCCTGAAGTAACGGGAATGACTTCAGAGCCGAGCAATTTCATCCGAAAAACGTTCAATTGCTGTCGCTTCGTATCTTCTTCGCCCATGAAGACCTTGCATTCAAAGCCCATCAATGCGGCGACCGTTGCCGAGGCAACACCGTGCTGGCCTGCCCCCGTCTCAGCGATGATTTTCTTTTTCCCCATCTTTTTCGCGAGCACAGCTTGTCCGATGGTGTTATTAATTTTATGAGCGCCCGTATGATTCAGGTCTTCTCGTTTTAAATAAATTTTGGCTCCGCCCAGCTGCTCAGAGAGTCTCTCTGCGTAATAAAGGGGAGTTGGTCTGCCGGAATATTGCTTTTGCAAATAGCGAACTTCAGCAATAAATGCTGGATCGTCTTTATATTGGTTGTAAGCCTCTTCCAGCTCCGTCAAAGCATTCATCAATGTTTCTGGTACGTAACGGCCGCCGAATTTGCCGAATCTGCCGTGTTTATCAGGTACTTGCGTCACTTTCCGGTCACCCTTTCCACAAATGCGGTAATTTTCGCAATATCTTTCACACCATCTGTCTCTACACCGCTGGACACATCCACGCCGTCAGGACGATAGGCTTCCACTAGTTGATCCACATTGTCAGGCTGCAATCCGCCTGCTACTAGCAATTTGACACCTGCTGTACGAGCCCACTCCTGATAAACAGGAATACAGTCCCAGGCAAAAGTTTTCCCGGATCCTCCGCCATATACGGGGTCAAAAGTATCAAGCAATACGGCATCAACCGATCCGATGTACGGATCCAACTGAGCAGCTACCTCTGCGCTGGACGGAATTTTATTCTCTGATTTGGAAATGGACACGGACTTGAACACCTGGACATCCAACTGTTCACGTACCCATTTACAGAACTCAGGAGTTTCCTGACTATGCAATTGAACGATGTCAAGAGGAGCAATCGCCATGATTTCCGTAAGCTGCTCTTGGCTCGGATTCACGAACACACCTACGGTTAGTGGAACGGAAACACCTTGATCCGCTTCACTTCTCAAGTAGGAAACAAGCTCCGCAGCCTTATCTGGCTTGACTTGACGTTTGCTTGGAGCAAAAACCAATCCGATATGATCAATTGGCAAATGTATGACTGATTTTAACACTTCAACGCTTTGAAGTCCACAGATTTTAACCGTTGGCATCGTGTCTGTTGGCATCCTATTCGCCTCTTTCTAAACCGTCTGATTCGTTGTATTGACAATTGGCCCCATCAGATCGTGAACCGCTTGCTCGACAACAGGCTGGCGCATGAAATGTTCGCCGATCAACACGGCTTGCGAGCCGATTTGCTGCAGATAAGCCATGTCTTGGACGGATGAGATTCCACTCTCACTAACGATGGTTTTGCCGGCCGGAATGTATTGAATCAACTCTTCCGTTGTTTTCAAATCGGTAACGAACGACTTCAAATTCCGGTTATTGATCCCAATTAATTGGGTGTCCAGTTCGAGCGCACGCTCCAATTCTTCACGGTCATGCACTTCAACCAACGCATCCAAACCAAGATCACTTGCTAGCCTCAGATATTGCTTCATCTGGTCAGTCGTCAAGATTGCCGCAATCAGTAAGATCGCATCTGCCCCAATCAAGCGCGCTTCGTAGATTTGTTTCGGATCGATCGTGAAATCTTTCCGCAGCAAAGGCACATTCACCGCTTGGCGTACAGCCTTCAAGTAATCATTGCTTCCTTGGAAATAATCCACATCCGTAAGCACCGAGATGCAGTCAGCTCCCGCACGTTGATAGGAGCTGGCCAGCAATACCGGATCAAAATCCTCACGGATCAAACCCTTGGACGGAGACGCCTTTTTAACTTCAGCGATCAAACCCATCGCCCGATTTTTACGTGTCGTCAAAGCTTTTTCAAAACCTAAGCAAGACGGCATCTCAGAAATGGTCTTCTCCGCTTGCGCAATGGAAAAATTGCTCATGGCTTCAACTTCAGCTCGTTTGGTGGCAACAATTTTATCAAGAAACATGGCATAGTTCTCCTGTGAAATGAATTAAGTCGTTCAACTTTTGTTCCGCACGGCCCGAATCGATGACGTCAGCCGCAAATTTAACCCCTTGCTGTAAGCTTCCAACATGGCCAGTCACGTAGAAGCATGCGGCTGCATTCGCAAGCACGATATCGCGATGAGGCCCTCGCTCGCCGGCAAAAATATGACGGATGATTTCTGCATTCAGTATCGCATCTCCACCGCCTACATCCTTAATACTGTGAGCTCTTAAGCCAAGATCATCAGGTGTAATGGAATACGTGCTAATCCGATCTGCTTTCAGCTCCGTAACTTTAGTCGGCGCCGAAATGCTGAATTCATCCAATCCATCTTCGCTCGCTACAACCAAAGCCCGCTTCAGTCCTAAAGCTTGCAGCGCTTGTGCGACTAATTCCGTCTTCGTACGATCGAACACGCCCAGCACTTGACGATCCGCTCCCGCAGGATTCGTAAGCGGGCCCAGCAAGTTGAATACCGTACGGAAACCAAGCTCTCGGCGTGGTGCCGCGACATGCTTCATGGATTGATGATAAGCTTGCGCGAACATGAAACAAATGCCCGTTTTATCCAAGCATTTCGCCGCTTGCTCGCTGCTTAGTGTAATCTTCACGCCAAGAGCTTCCAGCACATCTGCGCTGCCGCTTTTGGACGACATCGCTCGATTGCCATGTTTGGCTACACGAATGCCCCCCGCTGCAGCAACAATCGCCGCTGTCGTTGAAATATTGAACGTCTCTGCTCCGTCGCCGCCTGTGCCGCATGTATCCAACAGATCATGCTGCCGCACATTCACCTGGATCGCTTTGTTCCGCATTGTTTCAGCAAAACCTGTAATCTCTTCCAGCGTTTCGCCTTTAATGCGAAGAGCTGTCAGCAAACTGCCGATCTGAGCAGGTGACGCCGCGCCTTCCATAATTTCCGACATGACGCCGCGCGCTTCCTCCCTGGAAAGATGGCTGCCGCTAATTACTTTACCAAGCGCTTGCTGTATCTGAATAAGTTCACTCATGACGTTATTCCTCCTCTACTTCTTCCCTTAAGAGTTAACAAAGTAATCTTTGTTAATATCGCTTACAGGCCTAGGTTCTGGACTAAACATGGCTTCTGCCATTCGAATCGATTTGAGCAAAGCTGTTGCTTTATTCACCGTTTCCTGGTATTCGCTCTCCGGTACGGAGTCCCACACAATTCCCGCGCCTGCTTGCACATAGGCTTTGCCGTGTTTGAAAACAATCGTACGAATCGTGATGCATGTGTCCAAGTTTCCTGAGAATCCTAGATAACCAATAGCCCCTGCATAAGTACCGCGTGCTTCTGGCTCCAGCTCAGCAATAATCTCCATAGCTCGCAGTTTCGGCGCTCCAGACACCGTCCCTGCTGGCATGCAGGAAAGAAAAGCATCGAAGAAATCTTTATCCTTCGCAATTTTTCCAGATACGTTGGAAACGATATGCATGACATGTGAGTAGCGCTCGATATCCATGAATGTATCGCACTTAACCGTGCCAAATTCCGATACGCGGCCAATGTCATTACGTCCCAAATCTACTAGCATCAAGTGTTCAGCGCGTTCTTTCTCATCCGCTAGCAGCTCTTTTTCCAAAGCTAAATCTTGTTCCGGCGTCTTACCGCGCGGTCTTGTTCCGGCAATTGGGCGAGTTTCCACTTTTTCCTCTTCAACCCTAACAAGCAGCTCGGGTGATGTGCCAACGACGACTTCATCATCCATTTTGAGCACATACATGTAGGGAGATGGATTCATCGTACGCAGGACCCGATATACCTGCAGCGGTGAGACCGTAGTTTCCATCTCAAAACGCTGTGACAGCACAACCTGGAAAATATCACCGGCACGAATATATTCCTTCGCTTTATTCACATTGGCAATGTACTTTTCCTTTGTGATATTCGAACGAATGTCGCCTAGATCCGGCTCCACTACAATCGGATTGTGCGTCATCGTTTCCGTGCCAAGCGGCCTTTTAATCTTCTCGATCGTCGCATCGATTTTCTCACAAGTCGCATGATAAGCTTGAGCGATCTCTGCATCCGTTGCAAAAGGCTTCACGTGTACGTTAGCAATCACTTTGATTTGCTGTTTAAAATGATCGAAAACGATAACTTGATCACAGAACATGAATTGAATGTCGTTCATTTGCAAATCATCAATTTGATGAGCCGGCAGCTTCTCATAGTATTGCAGAAGATCGTATCCAAAGAATCCGACAGCGCCGCCCGTGAACCTCGGCAGATCCGCAAGCTGAGGACTGGAGTAGGATCTTAGGTACGCCTTCAACACATCGATGGGTTTCTCATCCGTCACCTTGTTTTCGGTTTGTGTCTCAACGACCGTTTTCCCATGTTTCGCCTTAATCATCAGGAAAGGATCGCTTCCAATGAAGGAATATCGAGCCCATTTCACGCCGCCCTCTACGCTTTCCAACAGGAACGCACGCTTCTCTTGGTACAAGTGTTGAAAAACACGAATCGGGGTTTCTGTATCGGCTAATAGATGGCGTACCACAGGAATGAGGTTATAGTCTTTGGATAATCGAATCACTTCTTGAATTTCAGGTGTATACATGGTTACATCCCCTCTCAGCTTGTGAGCCTTCCGTCGTTCTCCGAGGTGCTCCAAACTCTAATTGAATAACAAAAAAGCCTCTACCGAAGTAGAGGCTGGCTTTTAGTTTTATGTAGTAGATTAAGAAGAATATGAAAAATAAACGTTGAATGTATGACAAAACAAACGTCTCCGAATGAGTCGTGTTCATCTTCATACAGTTCTCTGCTATCATTCTCATCTCAACTGGGCTCTGCTCTACTCAACTAAACTTGCTCTGCTCTACTTACCTAATCTCATCTAACTACACTATACTACCGTGCAGCTTCATTTGTCAATTTAACAATATCAGGGCGAAGCGCTTTGGCTTCTTTTAAATAAATATGGTTGATTTCCGATTGGCTCTTCGTTGTGTTCACTTGAACCATGAGACGGATACATTTTGGCAATGAATTTTCAACCGGAACTTCCAATGAACACATTAACGGCACGAGTTCCCAGCCAACCATCGTACGAATGGCCCGTGCAGGGAATGTTGCTGTAATGTCTTCCGTCACTGTAATAAAAACGGAACAAATATCCTCTGGGCGAAAATCATTCGCCTCTACGATGGCGCGAAGCAGCTCTCCCGTAGCAGTCAAAATTTCTTCCGCTTCATTGTGTTCAACTGTCGTTGCGCCACGAATTCCCCTACAAAACATCGGCTACACTCTCCCCTTTCAGAAGCTCGACAATTTGTCTAACTTGTTCTACTGTAACATCCTTACGAATTTCGACTTTACCAATTTCCATAGGAATAATGTAGACCATTGTTCCCTCTTTGAATTTCTTATCGTGCATCATCGCGCTCATAATGCTGTCCGTGTCCAAATGACGCGGAATGCTGACAGGCAGTCCGTATTTCAGGAACAGGCACTTGGTTACTTCATGGATTTCTTCAGAGTACCCAAATTCCTGGGCCAGCTTGGCAGCCCCAACCATACCGATTGAGATCGCTTCCCCATGCAGCAGCTCGCCATAACCAGCCACTGCTTCCAAAGCATGGCCAATCGTATGTCCTAAATTTAAGATGGCGCGCAAATCGTTCTCCCGTTCATCTTGAGAGACGACGATCGCTTTCACTTTGCAGCCTATATAAAGCGCATAACTAAGCGCTTCTGGATCAAGAGATAACAACCGCTCCGCATTGTCGTCACACCACTGCGTGAACGCAGCATCCCAGATCAAGCCATGCTTGATCACTTCGGAGAGGCCCGCCTTCACTTGGCGCGGCGGCAAAGTCAGAAGCAAGTCGATGTCGAAGAGAACGAGCTCGGGCTGATGGAACGCCCCGATGATGTTCTTCGCCATCGGGTGGTTTACGGCAACCTTGCCGCCGACAGAGCTGTCGTGGGCAAGGATTGTCGTCGGGATCTGCACGAAGCGGATCCCGCGCATGAAGCTCGCCGCTGCGAAGCCGGCGAGATCGCCAACCACGCCTCCTCCAAGGGCGACGATCGCAGAACTGCGATCAAGGCCCGCCTGGAGGGCTGTGGTCACAATTCCCTCGAGCTGTGCGAGGGATTTGGAGGTTTCGCCTGCGGGAACGACGCAGGACGTTGCGGCGAAGCCGCCTTCGCGGAGCAGCGCCATGACGCGCTCCAGGTGCAGCGGAGCCACCTCGCTGTCGGTGACAACGAGCAGCGGCGATTTGCGGCTGAGCTTCGCGCGGTCGAACAAAGCCGTGATATCGTTCAGGACGCCTTGACCAATGTAGATCGGATAAGAACGTTCGCCAAGCTCTACCGTAAGCTCTCTCATATTAGTAGTTCTCCACTTGTTTCAAGAAGTTGTTGAGATTCGCACGAATTTCCTCAATGGAGTCCCCGCCGAACTTATCCAAGAAGGCATTCGCCACTTCCCAGGCAATAACATTCTCCATAATGACGCCCGCAGCCGGGACTGCGCAAGTATCGGAACGCTCAACCTGCGCTGTGAATACTTCTTTCGTATCGATATCAACGCTTTGCAGCGGTTTGTAGAGAGTTGAGATCGGCTTCATCACACCGCGAACGATAATTTGCTCGCCAGTCGTCATCCCGCCTTCGAATCCGCCTGCACGATTCGTTCTGCGTCTAAAGCCGCTTTCTTCTGTATATAAAATTTCATCATGGACATTCGATCCTCTGCGCTCCGCAGCTTCAAATCCAATTCCGAATTCCACGCCTTTGAATGCTTGAATAGATAGAACCGCTTGCGCAATTTTCCCATCCAATTTGCGATCCCATTGTACGTGGCTGCCCAATCCAACCGGCACGCCTTCAATGATGACTTCAACGATACCGCCAAGTGTGTCGCCGTCCTCTTTGGCAGCGTCGATCGCCGCGATCATTTTGGCTTCCGCTTCTTTGTCAACGACACGTACCGGTGATTCTTCGGTAATTGCAATCAGTTCATCGATCGGAAGCTCTTGACGCTGTGCCTCTACATCCCCGATGCGGATGACTTGTCCAGCTACCTTGATTCCGAACTCTGCCAGCAATTGGCGTGCTACAGCCCCAGTCGCTACGCGCATGGTCGTTTCGCGGGCACTTGAGCGCTCCAAAATGTTGCGCAGATCTTTTTGATTGTATTTCAGACCGCCATTCAAATCGGCATGCCCTGGACGAGGACGGTTCACGCGGCGTTTGCCTTCGTTATCCTCTTCGACCGGCTCAATGCCCATAACGGTTGTCCAATGCTTCCAGTCATTGTTGACAACAACCAACGCTATTGGAGCACCTGTTGTTTTGCCATGGCGCACACCGCCGGCAATCGTAGCCGTATCTTTCTCGATTTGCATCCGACGACCACGGCCATACCCTTTCTGACGTCTATGTAATTGAAAATTCAAATCCTCAAAGTTAAGAGTTACATTACTTGGAAACCCTTCAATAATCGCAGTGAGCTGCGGTCCATGTGTTTCTCCAGCCGTTAAATATCTCACAATCCGTTACCCCCTATAATTTGGTGAAGCATTTGCTTATAAGTGCTGCCAAGATGAAGTTACTGCCGTTTCAACTTGAAATTGTTTCCAAACGCTTTAGCGCTTTGACGCGCGATTATCTTTTAGTCATTATAGTATAGGTACTCTGGTTTGGCAACAGCACAAACGCAAAAACACGCTTTGCATATAAGGGGTATTCCCTTAGGCGCAAGCGTGTTAACATCGGCTCAGGAGCAATGGTTACCCGTGCATGGGCTGCTTTTGGACAACTCTTGGAAGTTCTGCCATTTGTGGGTCATTCATCAAACCCATGATTTGCGACGAATCTACTCCCAAAATTTGTGCACATTCCTGAATGGAGATCATTCCCCTGCGATAAGCGGTTATCACTTTGCGTTTGTCCATAAGAGCCCCCTAAGAGTTGCATCATTTTTATGTATTGTACTCATTAACGTTCACTGAGTTTTGCTACATCTTAGTATTGGAAGATATGGAAGATCTTATACACCCTTTTTCCGATAAAAGAAAGTATCAGCCGGTTCTAAGTCATATTGCCCTGGCGAAAAAATTTGCTCAGTCGACCCAACGAATAGTAATCCTCCTGGCTTTAATGCTTTTGCAAATTTCTGATATAACACATGCTTCGCTTCTTCAGTAAAATAAATAATCACATTTCGGCATACAATCAAATCGAACCCGGTATCAAACGTATCGACAAGCAGATTCTGCTTTTGAAATTTTACCGTTTTTTTCAATTCATCTGAAACATGATACATAAGCTGATCCTGCCGAAAATATTTCTTCACATATTTCTCGGGAACATCTCGCAAGGAGCGATCGAGGTAGGCCGCTTTACGCGCCTTATCCAGAGCGCCCTCATCGATATCCGTCGCTAGCAAATGGACATCGTTCAAGGCCCCTTGCTCCGCCAGAATCATGGCTAACGTATAAGGCTCCTCACCTGTAGAACAAGCAGCGCTCCAAACCTTCAGTCTTCGATTCTTTTTGAGCATTTCGGGAATGAATCTTGATTCCACCAGCTCCCAGCGATTCGGGTTCCGCCAAAACTCGGAAACGTTGATCGTCATCCGATCCAGAAATTCATAAAAGAGTTCTTTATTTTTCATCATGGCATCAAAAAAGGAAACAAACGTTTGATAACCACGTTTCATTCGAAGTGTTGTCAGACGTCTTTTCATTTGTGCCTCTTTATAAAGAGCAAGATCTATGGACGTATGTTCTTTTACTTTTTTTATAAATAACAAAAAATCCTGATCTTCTTCCATGCTGCCCACCTACCTTGGTCTTTGTCTAAATAACATACATTCTTTCATTCGTTGCCAAATTCCTTCAAAGCACGACAAAAAAAGAACCTGCATCTGGAAAGATGTCAGGTTCTTCAGGTTTCGAATGGCTAAATCCACTGTTGAATGACTTTGGTATAGTCGTGGAGCTCGTCCGTTTTAAAGAAATTACCGATCTCGCGTTCAGCGCTTTCCGGTGAATCCGAGCCATGAATGAGATTGAAGTTCGTATGTACCGCATAATCGCCACGAATCGTGCCAGGTGCCGCTTCCAATGAATTCGTTTTGCCGATTAACGTGCGGGATAAAGGAATAACTTGATCTCCCTGCCAGACCATTGCGAAGACAGGACCGGAGGTAATGAAATTAACGAGTCTTTCGTAGAAATCTTTGCCTTCATGTTCAGCATAATGAAATGCGGCTTGTTCTCTCGAGACCATCGTCAATTTGCTGCCAATTAATTGAAAGCCTTTCTGTTCAAAGCGCTTTACAATTTCACCGATCAGGCCGCGTTGTACGCCATCCGGTTTTACCATCAAGAATGTTTTTTCCATGTAACGATATCCTCCTTAGCGTTTTCTTTAGAAAACTTGCTTCATAAGCAACTACTGAGTTTTCGTTAGAAAACTGACTTCCATCGTAGGCCTGTACGCCCAAAAGGGTTAAATCTTATGTATTCCCTCTTAGTTTACACTTTCTGGCAGCTTTTCTCAAATCACTTTAGTACGAGCGATTGCCGATGAAATGTGCAACTTCGATTAAATCTCTTTTGGCTTGCCCGTTCGGCAGCTTATCCAAAGAAGCAATTGCCTTGTCAATGTATTTCTGCGACAGCGTATCTGCCATAGCAATACCTTCACTGTGACGGATGATATCCAAAAAAGTGCTAACATCAGTTTGTCCATCTAATTTATGTATACGGTCTAATTCAGCCAAAATAAGCGGTTTAAGGGCGGGGTCCTGCATAGCAAACAAGACAGGAATCGTAATGTTACCTTGCTTCACATCGGAACCTGGCGGTTTCCCGATCTGCTTCTCGGTCCCGATAAGATCCAGAATATCGTCTCTGATTTGGAAAGCCATCCCCACGTTGTAGCCAAAACCATAAAGTTTATTGCTAATCCAATCCGGCGCATCTGCAGCCATTGCACCCAATTGGCAGGAAATAGCGATAAGCAGCGCTGTTTTGCGCCTGATCCTCAATAAGTAATCACGAATTGTTTGCTCGGAGTGAAAAAAGAAGCGAATTTGTTCCATCTCACCGATGGACATCTCTACAATCGCTTTAGACATGATCTGATGTACTGCTGGCTTGTGAATTTGAGTGATGACGCCTAATGCCTTTGCGAATATGTAATCCCCTGTATACATCGCAATCCGATTATCCCATTTGGATCGGACTGTTAATTGCCCGCGTCTTGTGTTCGCATCATCAATAACATCATCGTGAACGAGCGATGCCATATGAATGAGCTCCAACGGCACGGCCACGCGCTTCATCGTTTCCAACTGATAGTTGCCGAACTCGCCCGAAAGCAGTACAAAAACAGGACGAATTCGTTTGCCGCCAGCTTTCAATAGATGATTTGACGTTTCTCTCAACATAGCGTGATCGGAGTATACGCTTTCCTCCAGCGTTTTTTCAATAGCCGCTATATCTTTTTTCTTTCTTGAATAAATATCGATTAAATTTTTCATTCTGTCACCCGTGCCACTTTATTCTCTGACCATAAAGCGATGCTTACCGGCTTCGGCAGGAACCCAAGCTCATAACAATACTTGTAATAGGAGGCAAGACCTTCCCATTGTTCCTGACCAAAATCATAACATAACGTATGAAAGTAATGATGCCAATAGGAAGCCGTACCGCCAACGGAAGCTTGCGCCTCCTCAATCATTTCTTCCGGATTACTATGTGCTTTCGCTTTACTTGCCATGAATGCATTAAACACATTTGCCACAAGCTCCGGATACTGGTCTGCCGTCTCCCTGCGTATCGCCCATACGGCAAACGAAATCCATTGTCCTGTCCATTTCGCCCATTCTTGCCCAAGATCCGTAATCATATACGTTTTATTGCGCCAACTCTCTTTAATTGCATCATCTCCGATGAGCAGTGCACCGTCCCCATGCGCCATCATCTGCTCGACATCGGGTGTTGCATATTCATAGCTGGGTTTCCCCTCGTAAAATTTCTCAAGGATGATCTTGAGCAAATTTACCGATGTAGCTGAAGTTGTGGGCAGCAAAATATGCCCGTTCGCAATCTCGCGGAGCGGCTTCTCATGAAACAACAAGATGGAATTTACTTCTCCATATGCACTTACGGAAAGATCCGGATATAACAAATAATTCTCAAAGGACTCTCCATAAGCAAATGAGGAGATTGGCCCCATATCAATGTCACCGGCAGCCATCGCTTTATTCAACGAAGTCGGAACTTGCTCAATAATATCGACCTCGGACGTGTTCATCAGTTCAGGAAAATAATAATAGATCGGCCAAACGTTGGTATAATTGATACGGCCAATTCGAATTTTCGGGTCAGAGCTATTCATCGTTATCACCCCATCTTCGGTACAAGGAATGCTCAATGTCCATACTGTCCAGCACCTTGCCTACCAAGAAATCGACCATCTCCTCAATAGAGTTTGGACGATGATAAAAGGCTGGCATAGCCGGAATCATACGTACGCCCATTCTAGACAAGGTCAGCATGTTTTCCAAATGTATGGCATGCAATGGCGTTTCCCTTGGAACCAGAATTAATTTTCTTCCTTCTTTCAGCATCACATCGGCTGTCCGCTCCAGCAAATTATCGGATGAGCCATGCGCGATGCCAGATAACGTGCCCATCGAGCAAGGGATGACAACCATCCCCTTTGTCCGAAAGGATCCGCTGGCAACGGTTGCTCCAATATCAGCAATCGGATGGTGCTCGAATGAGCCTGCACGGCCGCCAAAATGCTCTTGCAGCATTTCTTTGCGTTTACTTGCCTGCCAGCCCATCTCATCATGCAGCACTCGCCAACCGGCCTCTGTGACAATCAAATGCACATCCAAGCCTTGATCCAGCATGACCTGGCACAACCGAACGCCATAAACAGCTCCGCTTGCCCCAGTAATCCCTACCACCCAATTGCCGCCGCTCATAGGTACTCTCTCACAAGCACATCAAGCAGTGTAAATGCAAACATCACAAGACTAAGCACACCGTTCATTGTAAAAAAGGCTGTATTCAATTTAGATAAATCCTGTGGCGAAACAAGTCTGTGTTCTTTGTACAAAATAAAATAAGCGATTACGAGTCCTACTAGATAAAACCAGCTCAAATGAGTAATAAAGAATAAGGTAACCAGACCAACCGCTGTCAGTACATGCAGGATACGCGCTGTGTTCAATGCTGCCTTGATGCCAAAACGGCTAGGCAAAGAATGAAGACCTTCATTACGGTCAAATTCTGCATCCTGACACGCATAGATGAGATCAAATCCAGCGCTCCAGCAAACGACCGTCAAATAAAATACGATGGATGCCCATGTGAATTGGCCTGTTACGGCAATCCAGCCGCCAAGCGGTGCCAAGCCTAAAGTCAAACCGAGCACAAAGTGGCAGGTCCAGGTAAATCTTTTGGTATATGAGTAAAAGACAAGAAAAAACACTGCGATAGGCAGCAGTTTCATGGATAACGAACTTAGATTGGAAGTTGCCCAGAAGAGCAAAACAAAAGAAATAATAATATAAATAATGACTTGCGGAATGGAGATTAACCCGGCGGGTATTGCGCGATTCTCGGTGCGCGGGTTTTTCTTATCAATCGCTTTATCAATTACACGGTTTAAGGCCATCGCAGCGGTTCTAGCTCCCACCATGGCTAGTGTGATCCAGCCAATTTGAGCCCAACTCGGCAAATGTCCATTTAATACTACGGAACCCAGAATCGCTCCCATGAATGCAAAAGGCAGTGCAAAGACACTGTGTTCGAATTTAATCATTTCCAGAAAGATTTTTAGTTTAGTAAACATATGCGCATTACTCTCCTGATTTCGTATTCCCCTTGGTGCCAATATGCAAGGCCGCAACCCCGCCTGTTAACGGGTAAGCCTGTACACTCTTTAATCCTAGGTTTGTAAATATAGCCGCTAATTGCTTGTGGTCGGGAAAATGAATTAATGATTCCGGCAGCCATTTGTACTGTTCGTATTTCTGGGCAATCATCTTACCTAAGAAAGGCAGGACGCGTTGGAAATAAAAATAATAGATGGACTTAAACGGTTGCCATGTCGGTTTGGATAATTCCAGAGACACAACTAGTCCTCCTGGCTTAACGACACGCTGCATTTCACGAATGACTTGCTCCAAATCAGGTACATTACGGAGTGCAAATCCGATCGTTGCATAGTCAAACGTGTTATCGTCAAAGGGAAGACTCATCGCATTGCCTTGAATTAACTTAATCTGCTTGTCCAAGTGAAGCTGCTTAATTTTTTCTGCACCATAATCCAGCATATTTTGGCTGAAATCAAGCCCCACCATTTTGCCGGTGCCGCTTGCTTTGGCTAATGAGATGGTCCAATCGCAAGTGCCGCAGCATAAATCAATCGCTGTCTCGCCGGGCTGAACATTCATCTTCTTCATCGTAAATTTACGCCATGCTTTGTGCCTGTTGAAGCTTAAAATATTGTTCATTAAATCATACTTTGGCGCAATGCTCTCGAAGACCGAGTGAACGAACTCTTCTTTCGTTTTCGAGTTTTTAACGGGTGTTTTTGATTTTGTCATATTCATCTGTCAATTCACCTCAAATTTCTTCCAGCACTTTGGGCTGCTTGGCTAAAAAACGCAGGAACGGCTCGCCTATGTGAAACAGTTCACTTATTAGTTTGTCCGATTCAAGCTGCTTCACTTTAGCTTGCAGCAGCTTCGTCTGAGAATCCAGCATTTGATACAGTTGCGAAGGGATATGATATTTGTGCACCAGTGTACGGACTTTCGCTTGATCCGACTCCTCGGTTTGGAGCTGCTTCCGCTCATCCTTAGTACCGTGCTGCAAAATGTGCCAGAATCCCCAACTGCCCTTGAAATCCGAAGCAGACTCCAGTCGGAATATTTCTTCGAAGAGCACTTCACATTTCGTATAACTTCTCAAAATCTCCGGCCAAGCTTGGTCATACACCTCAGACATGAACTCCGAGAATGACAAAAAAAGCTGAGATTTAATCTCCACCGTTTGGTGAATGTAATCTTCTGCCGATAATTTCAGTTGCTTCATTTTCATGTACGTATTCATCTTTAACCTGTTGACATCACAAATGGCATTCGACAATTGCTTAATCATGTCAATTTGGCCGGCACCGGCAAGGAGATGATAGAAGCGAGAACTGAAATAATCTCCAGCAAGCACTTTAAGCTGTCTGGATCTTGCCGCTTTTTTCTCTTTAATGTCATTTGAAGCCGTAACCAATTCATGGGTGTCGAGCGCAAGCTGCACAAGCGATGTCGCTAACGTGTACAACTCACTGGAGGTGCTCAATTTACTATTTCCGTTCAAGAATGCAAACAACAGACGGGTGCGCAGCTCCGGGAAATCGGGCAAGTCTGTGTGAATTTGGATCATATCATACTCCGTGTACTGCTTAGCGATCTCTGGGATCCGATAAGAATTCATGCAAAAGCCTCCGTAACCGTGTGCCAAATCTCATTAGGGTTGGTCAAGTTTCAATTCAAATCATTATATCATAACACGTAAAGAGACGCACAATTAATTATAAAGGATATCTTTGCTGCCATTTCGAGGTATACGTAATCCGAAACCGATTCTGCAGCTCCTGTTCAAGTTGAATAAGGCTGAGCTCATTTGCGCCCTTCTCCATATCCTTCCCAGATTCACGCTCGGCAACCATAGCAAGAACAAGCTGTGTTGATGCGCTATCCGAGGCATTGGAATAATCGATCACCCGAACCCAGACTTGGTTCACATTTTTTGTTTTCATCAGCATAGTCTGAGCGATTGTGTATAAATCCCGGTAGACGGCTGCCGAGTCTGCATTTTTAGGCAAACTCAAATCAAGCGACATGCGGGCGTTGGTCAACTCGACTTTGCGAATCCGCATTTGCAGAGGCACTTGAACAAGTAGATCCGGTAAATTATTATCCGTCACTTGCCCGATTCGATTGGTTGGCCAGCGGTAAGGTGAGCTTAATCCCATTGAACTATCCATTTTGGGCAGTAAAGATAAACAAACGACAATGACAATAGATACCGCTAATGTCATCACGATACGCATCGACCATCTCATATCATATTGCACCTCCTGGCTATTCAGCAAGAGCAAATCGGAATATAACCATTGCTTCTGTTACAAGCTCTATACACCATTGTACAAAGAAAAAAAGCAGGCTATGCCTGCTTTATCAATAATAAATTATTCTTCGGTATCAACAGTGCCGTATTTCGTAATGATAAGCGCTTTACCTCTGACCTTAACTGCGGAGGTGTGCTCTGTAAACTGGGCAATCATAACCTCGCCCTTGTCCAATTTCTCCGTATGATGAAAGCGTGTGTCCTGACCGCGTGTTAGTCCAATAACATGAACGCCATTATCTTTGGCTTTGATAACGAAATATTCATTGCCGTTCGTATTCGATTGGTTCATTTTGTTCGTATCGTCCATTCTCATCCTCCGTTCTTGCCTTCACTTCATATATCCTTACCTAATGATGCCAAAAAAAGCATCCCGAAGTCAACTAACCTACATTGAAACTTCATTTGAAGTCGTTTGCAGGCCATTGCCGTAATATTTTTTGAATCTGGCTGGCAGCACGCGCGTAGAACCCAATCGAATAAGGAAATCCGATAGTTTGACCGTCCCATAAGCGAATAGCATGCCGGCAAATACATCGATTAACCAATGGATTTGCAGATACAGCGTTGAGAAGATGATCGCAGCACAGTAAGTCACCATCATCGTTTTGAAAATGCGATCTTTCTCTCGTAAGGCCAGAAGAAGCATAGCAAAGGAGATCGAAGTGTGCATACTCGGAAAACAGTTCATCACGGCTACAAGCAATGAGTTCTGATCCGCAAATACACGATTTAATAAATCCGGCTGCTTATTCACATACCACACTTCGTGCAGCAAAATAAGGTTGTAGAATGGCAAAATTAACGGAAACTGCAGCATATGACCGGATAATGCGTAGGATAGCATTTTCTTGATACTGCGTGTCCAAAAGCTTCTCACAATGCAGATCCATAGGGATAATACGAAGCCATAATTATAAATCCAAACCATGGCTTTATCCAGGGAAGGAGTAGCAATCAATCTCGCCCATCCGCCCGTGTTCAGAGGAATCGCATTCATATATTCATCCCAGTGCCAGGGATGGCGGTTATTTTCAAACATCCAGTTAGCGATTTTCCACCAAAATCCGTTGCCAGACCCGTAGAAATAATAAAATACGCCGAGCAGCGGTATACCGAAAAGAAAAAACCGCTTCCAATCCACATCAATTTGATCTTTGCGAACACCTAGCAAGCAGATCAACAACAAGATCCAACATTCTTTACTCCAGTTGCCTACCACGCCAATTCGCCAAACCAAGTAAATCGATGCAATAATACCGAACATTGTCCAATCTTGGGACTTTACTAGCTCGTTCAGTTTCACCTTATTCAAGACTGTTCCCCCTAAATCATCTAAGAAGTGCTTATTAATCGGAACAAGCCTCTGCAAGAGAAAAAGACATCGGACTTTCGATGTCTTTTTCATAATCGGAGTAACACGATTCGAACGTGCGACCTCACCCACCCCAAGGGTGCGCGCTACCAGGCTGCGCCATACCCCGTCTGTATCCCCAAGCTACTTATTCACTTTGTAATTATAGTGGGAGATTTTCGAATTGTAAAGGCATTTTCTGCCTATAAATGAATAAAACCGTGACAGCAAAATGCGGCCACGGCTTTGTTGTTATATAACGTTCAATAGTATGTAATACGCAATTATTGAATGCCATCTTTAAGTGCTTTACCAGGTTTGAAAGCTGGAATTTTGCTTGCTGGGATTTCGATTTCATCACCAGTCTGTGGATTACGTCCTTTACGAGCGGAACGTTCACGAACTTCAAAGTTACCAAACCCAACTAATTGTACTTTATCCCCGCCTTGCAGCGCTTCGGAAATTGCTTCAAAAACAGCATCAACTGCTTTCGTTGCATCTTTCTTGGAAAGCTCAGAGGTTTCAGCAACCTTGTTAATCAATTCAGATTTATTCATGCCATTCACCTCCCCCCAAGATTTCTTACTTCCGTTACTTCCTGTTTTCACCGTTTCGTCAGAAAATATACATGAATCCATGAAAAAACGTTGATTTTCTTAGTAAAAATGAACATCGAAAGCAGACGAATAAACTCATAGTAATATACTACGACATCAATTACAAGTATCGTTTTCCATTTTATGTGGGTATTTTTGCTATAAAACGACAAAAAACACTCTCGCGAGTGTTTTTTTGTCTACTTTCTTACAAAATTATGGCAATTAAACCGCCAGATCCCTCGTTGATAATACGGCCAAGTGTTTCTTGCAGTTTGTAGCGCGCATTGTCCGGCATTTGCGCAAGTTTACCTTGAATGCCTTCACGCACAATGGAATGCAAGGATCTTCCGAAAATATCGGATTCCCAAATTTTGAGCGGATTATCTTCAAAATCCTGCATCAAATAGCGGACAAGTTCTTCACTTTGCTTCTCGGTTCCAATAATTGGAGAGAATTCAGACTCGACATCCACCCGAATCATATGAATCGACGGAGCTGTTGCCCGTAAACGGACACCAAATCTAGAGCCTTGACGGATCAATTCCGGCTCATCCAGCGCCATCTCTGCGAGCGTTGGAGGTGCGATACCGTAACCGGTTGTTTTGACCATTTCCAGCGCCTCAGCGAATTGATCATACTCTCGTTTGGCGTGCGTGAAGTCCTGCATCAACTGCAGAAGGTGATCTTTGCCGCGAATTTCAACGCCGACCACTTCCACCAAGATGCGATCATAGAGTTCATCCGGCGCAAAGAGATCAATCTCGGCCACACCCTGACCCATATTAAGCCCAGCAAGTGCCGCTTTGTCAATAAACTCGTATTCAGCAAACTGGCTGACGACACGATCCACGTCGCGCAAGCGTCTAATATCTTGAACCGTATCACGTACGGAGTTTTCGAATTGAGTACGCAGCCAATGATTCTCGTCTAGAACCATGACCCAGCTTGGCAAATTCACATTCACTTCATGAACAGGGAACTCGTAGAGCACTTCACGCAGGACAGAAACCATTTCTTCTTCGCCTGCGCTTGCCACGCTCATTGTCACTACCGGCACATCATAGCGGCTTTGCAGCTCGCTGCGCAGCTCAAGAGCTGGTTCGCTGTTTGGCTTCTGAGAGTTGATAATGACGATGAAAGGTTTGCCCACTTCCTTCAGCTCATTAATCACTCTTTCTTCCGCCAGCACATAGGATGACCGTGGGATATCCGAGATCGTACCATCGGTAGTCACCACAACGCCTAGTGTTGAATGCTCCTGAATCACTTTGCGAGTTCCGATTTCAGCCGCTTCCTGGAATGGAATCGGTTCATCGAACCACGGCGTATTGATCATGCGCGGACCGTTTTCGTCTTCATAGCCTTTGGCGCCATCAACCGCATAACCTACACAATCAACAAGGCGCACATTCACATTCAGCCCTTCGGCCACAGAAATTTGGACCGCCGTATTCGGCACGAACTTTGGCTCCGTTGTCATAATCGTGCGGCCAGCAGCGCTCTGCGGGAGTTCATCGGTAGCCCGGATCCTATCCGCTTCGCTTTGAATGTTCGGAAGCACTACAGATTCCACAAAACGCTTAATAAAGGTTGATTTGCCTGTACGGACTGCTCCAACAACCCCCAGGTAAATGTCCCCTCCCGTTCGTTCTGCAATGTCCTTAAAGATATCCACTTTCTCCAAGAGAATCCCTCCTACAGTTTGGTCGTCAACTGACTTTGAGACGTTAACAATTGACTACTCGTACATTCATTTGGACTAGTAAGAAATATATGTACTTTCGATAGAAATATGATAGATGTTGTATATCTTTTTTTACCGCTCATATTTTATGAAGCACATATAGGGCTTTCCTCACCACATTGAAAAAATATATGATTGCATCGACGGCGATATTCTGAAAAATGAAAAAAACCTCTTACAGAATACTGTAAGAGGAATCGATATTTATGGCGCCACTTGGGGAAGTGGCTGATTATTCTGCCAATGATAAGGAAAACTGCGAATCGGCACGAAGTAAGATTTGTTCACGAGAATCTCTCGTAAATCCTGATCCTGTTTCAGGGAACTGGCTAAACCCTGGTCTTGAATGAACTTCATGATATCCATTGCATAATCGATAGCAACATCGCCCGTTTGCTTATTCACCAAATAGGTTACGAGGTTCTGGCGGTTATAAACCGACTTGATTTCAGGTGGCTTCATCCCCAGATTATTGAAATCCACATACTCGAACGCTTCATTGATAGCAATTCCAACAGGCAATTTTCCATCATGGCTTGCTTTATAATCATTTATTTTCTTTTGGACATCTTCCACGCTTTGATAAGCCGATAAATCCATCAGCTTCACCGTCGGTTTCGTTTCCGCGTCAACGAGCACGTAGATGAAAATACCACCGCTTTCAAAAGCGTTCGCCGGTACGGTACTTAAATAGTTTGACTTTTTCAACTTTGCAAAATCAATGACATATTTCTCATAAAGCGGCGTAGTCATATCACTATTTTTTATAGGCAGAACGCCGGTTTTCTCATGGAAAAGATCAACGGCTTGCTGAACAACAGTAATAAACTCAGCAGGGTTAATTTGATTCTCCTTACGCAGTTCTTTCGGATATGCGCAACCGCTTAACAGCAGAACCATACTAAGAATAATGCCTATCCATCTGCCATATCCAACGCCTCGAGCTATTTTCACGCATCCATCATCCTATCTTTGTTCTCTAAAATAAATCATCTTCTTCGGCTTGTCTGGCAAGCTGAGCACGTATAGCAGCCTTCAGAGGGTCCTCCGGAATCGTCACCTGTACAGGGCCAACCACACGAGCCTGGCAGGCGAGGCGGTAGCCTTCCTCCGCTTGTGAGCCAAGCTTCAGCCGTTCATTCACATTCATGGGGGCAAGCCCCTTGCTGCTGGCGTCATTCACCTTCACTTTGCACATCAGACAAGCGGCTTTGGCTCCGCATCGTGTGCGTATATGGACCTTGGCCTTCCGTCCGGCATCCAATAAAGTCGTGCCTGCCCGAACACTTATTTTCTTGTCGTCTGGCCAGAAATGCACTTCAAATCCACTCATCAGGTCCACCTACTTATCTGTCAACTTCCTACTCTCAGTGTGAATCTAGTAATTCCTCAAGCTTGTGCTCCAACGCTAGTCCCCAACTATTTCTTTGCAATAAAGCATGTAATGCCGGTATGTGCAGCTCTGGAGCAGCCTTCATCGTTTTATAGATAGCTTCGTAACGATCAGGCCGCTTTCTCAATAAATTAAATAGTAGTTCATGAGCTAACGGCATTACCTTCACTTCCAAGCTGCCGATCATAGCTGTATGGCTATGGTCCTCCCATAGGTACGAAGCCTCCACTTGATAGGAGGAATCCAGTGCTTGAACCTTGAAATCCCCTACTACTTCAACCGCATCTCCATGAATTTGATAATGGCTGAGGATCGAAGCATATATGTTTGTTTGACTATACACAGGTGTATCGACGGAATAATCCTGAAGAGAAGCATGAATAGCGGATACATCTTTCTTATCCACATAAATATCCAGATCTCTCGGACTTCTTCCAATATCTACGTTTTGCATAAGCAGTCCGCAGCTGCCACCGATGAGCCATCGTACGCTAGGTGCTTGCAATAATTGTGTATGAATGGTCGTAATCGTTGGTACTAACGGTTCCAGCAGGACCAAGATGCCCACACCTTTCAGGCAGATATTTTAAAAATAGGGCTTGTGTGTAACGGAAATGACACCTGTTTGCTTAATCGTGCATTGGCAAGCAAGTCGATAGCCCTGTTCGATTTCTTCGGGCTCCAGGCGATTCTCTTCCGCATCGGAAGGTAGGGAAAGCAGCTCACGTCCAGCAGCTACGTAACAGCGGCATCTGGCACATGTGCCTCGTGTACATGAGAAGCCCCATTCCACGTCGTTTTTGAGCGCATGATCCAAGATACTTAGCCCAATTTCCGGCTCCACCGTTTTTTGCGCTTTGCGCGTTTTTAATTCCAGCATGTATGTATCGCCTCCAAGTTAGAACAATGATAGCAGCATATAGAGTAAAATGGGAATGAATAAAATAAAGGCAACAGTCGATAGAACGACACGAACCCATCCTTGGGTACGCGTTCTTGCGTACGAAATCAATAATGATGCGACAACCATGAGTCCAATGGCTACAAAAGACGCCCACATTTTGTCCAAACTTGACATATTTTTAACCCCTTATGTATAATCTTTCAAATTATCAACAGTAAGTATAGCATAGGATGAGAAAAAAAGCATAAAGGGCAGCAAGCTCCCCTTCATGCTTTTTATTTTTTGCCCATCATCATATTCATAAGCTGCTGCATGTTGTTGCTGTCGAGCTTAGAGCTTTTCACAGCCTGAATGATATCGTTGATCGTTTCTTCGGATACTTTAACATTGACAAGGCCAGAGACTTGTTTGATCAGCTGACGCAGCTGAGTCTCGCTTTGAAGTGTTGAAGGTTTCACACCGCTAGCAATTCTCTCGATATCTTTAGGCGAAACGGATTTCCCTGTTTTCTTCTTCACCACGTTCAATACGTCTTTAGACATATCTTTATTTGCCAAATGTGCCGCCTCCTTATACCTGATAAGAACTAAATACTTATACGGTATAGTATGAGTGCGGGAAGCATGTGGTGTAGGCTACTTCAATACATTTGTAATGGCATCCGTAGCCACTTCTTCGATCTCATGCGTTCTGACACGGCCCATAAGATCCTGCGCGGCTAACTGCGGCGACTTTCCATCGAAAAGCACCTTGTACAGCTCATCAGTGATCGGCATTGTCACATCATATCTGCGAGACAACTCATAAGCAGCTTTCGTTGTCTTCACGCCTTCCACGACCATTCCCATCTCTTGCAGAACCGCATCCAGAGGCATGCCTTTAGCCAATTTATTTCCAGCACGCCAATTCCGGCTGTGTTGACTCGTACAAGTCACAATCAAATCACCGATTCCAGCTAATCCGGCAAAAGTCAAAGGGTTAGCCCCCATCGTTGTACCTAAGCGAGCGATCTCGGCCAGTCCTCTGGTCATCAGCGCAGCTTTGGCATTATCGCCAAAGCCCAAGCCATCTGTCAGCCCTGCACCCAGGGCGATGATGTTTTTGAGTGCTCCGCCGACTTCAACGCCTGCAACATCGGGATTCGTATAAACGCGGAAATACGAGTTAATCAATAAATCCTGCGCGGCTTCAGCAGCTTCCAGATCTTGGGCCGCGACAACGACGGTGGTCGGGCATTTCCGTATGACCTCTTCTGCGTGACTGGGACCGGAAAGCACCACAAGCCGATTCGGATTGATGTCAGGCAGTTCATCCGCCAATACCTCGGTCATCCGCTTGAGGGATCCCGTTTCAAAGCCTTTGGTCGCATGAATCAGCAAAGCATCCTTTTTCAAAAAGGGACGCAAGTTGGATGCCACCTCACGCATTCCGGACGAAGGAACGACCATAATAATCGCATCTGCTCCTTCTACCGCCTCCTGCAGCGAATTCGTCGCTACGATTAGCGGTGATAACTCCACATCTTGGAGAAAACGGCTATTCCTGTGTTGTTCGTTGATCTCTTGCACTTGCTCCTCATTACGAGACCATAACAGCACTTGATGTCCGTTATCCGCCAGTACCGTAGCAAGAGCCGTTCCCCAGCTGCCTGCTACTAGAACCGATACTTTGTTTGACATGGTTACCCCTCCTAAACGTTATGCATTGGAATTACCGGGTGATGTAAGATCAGACTATGCTCTTTTCTGGCCCAGTTTATTCTCTTTGCCCTGAACGAGCTTCACAATATTGGTACGATGGCGCATAAAGGCAAACGCGCATAGCAGTATACTAATCCACAAAACCGGTAACGGTCGATCCATTCCCCAAATAAGAAAAGGTAAGAGTGCAGTTAGAATCAAGGAGCCTAACGAGACGAAACGGGTTATAGCAATAATGACGATAGCCGTTAAACCTGCAATTAACGTAGGAATGAAGCAAAGCGTGGCCATAACGCCGATTGTCGTGGCAATCCCTTTGCCGCCGCGGAACCCGTAATACACCGGCCAGTTATGCCCAATGATGGCAGCAAGTCCGCACAATACGCGTACCCACATATCGTCCGGTCCGGGAGCTGCCCAAATGCCAAGGCAAACGGCAGCAACCCCCTTCAAACCGTCCAAGAGCAATACCATGATCGCCGGACCCTTGCCCAATACGCGAAGTGTGTTGGTTGCGCCTGCATTGCCGCTTCCATGCTTGCGGATATCGATGCCTTTAAACCATTTTCCAAATAAATAACTAAAACTGATAGCCCCTAATAAATAACCTGCTACGATTGTTATTATGGAAATTAAAAGCAAGCTGCAACATCTCCTTATTCTTTGTCCGAAGTCTTTCTACGGCTTAGGATACGAATCGGCGTTCCTTCAAAACCAAAGGCTGCACGAATTTTGTTGTCCAAATACCGTTCATATGAAAAGTGCATGAGCTCAGGCTCATTCACGAATAACACAAAGACAGGAGGCTTAACGGCAACTTGAGTCACATAGTTAATCCGCAGTCGCTTGCCTTTATCCGTTGGAGGCGGATTATAGGCTACGGCATCGGAGACCACATCATTCAACAAATGCGTTTGAACACGCAGGGCATGATTTTCCGCCACTTGAACAACAACCGGCAACAGCTTATGTAAGCGTTGTGTTGTTTTGGCTGATACAAAGACAATCGGAGCATAACTCAAGAACAAGAAATGATCGCGAATGGTTTGTGTAAAATGCTGCATGGTTTTATCGTCTTTCTCAACGATATCCCATTTATTTACGACGATGACAATCGCTTTTCCTGCTTCATGCGCATATCCAGCGATGTGCTTGTCCTGATCAATGATGCCTTCCTGGCCATCAATAACAACGAGCACAACATCTGCGCGTTCGATTGCTTTCATTGCGCGCATGACGCTATATTTCTCCGTGTTCTCGTAAACCTTGCCTCTTTTGCGCATACCAGCGGTATCAATAATAACAAATTTCTGGTCATCCCGCTCAAATGGCGTATCGATGGCATCGCGTGTCGTGCCGGCAACATCACTGACAATAACACGTTCTTCGCCGAGAATGGCATTCGTCATGGACGACTTGCCGACGTTCGGACGGCCGATCAGCGCAAATTTAATGACTTCTTCCCCATATTCGTCATCCTTTTTGTCAGGGAAAAGCCCACAGACAACTTCGAGCAGGTCGCCGATCCCAATCCCGTGCGAACCCGAGATCCCAACCGGATCGCCGAATCCCAGAGCGTAGAATTCATAGATATCATCTTGGCGCGCCAGGTTATCCACTTTGTTCACGGCAAGGACAACCGGTTTCTTGGAACGGAACAGCAGCTGAGCTACTTCTTCATCCGATGGGGTTACACCCGCTTTAGCATCTACCATGAACACAATAACATCCGCTTCTTCAATCGCAAGCTCAGCCTGCACACGAACAGATTTGAGGATTGCATCCTCGCCATCAATTTCAATACCGCCTGTATCAATCACGCTGAATGACGTATTCAGCCATTCGCCCACACCATAGAGTCGATCACGTGTTACACCCGGTTTATCTTCTACAATCGCAAGGCGATCGCCTACGATCCGATTGAAAATGGTGGATTTTCCGACATTCGGTCGGCCGACAATTGCAAGTACTGGTCTAGCCAATTCTCATTCACTCCTCCTGATTCCATGATCAGCCATGGAAAAATACGCAACTTACATCATAACAAAAAAGACACGGATTGGCTAATCTCTTTTGAGACTTATCGCCAAATTGATCATAACAAAGCAACCTTTCAGGTATGTTTGACCAAAATCATCGTGCCATTTTTCAAATCATGCGCGTTCGCATCCAATATTTTTTCCAGCGAGAAAGAAACTTTCTGCAGGTCATCCTCCTGCTCTACCACGAATATTGGCGCACCTCCGCCAACCCGATCCTTCGTTAATGTCACAACAGCAAGAATTTGCGACATGGCGAGTCAAGCCCCCTTATTTTTGTTTACGCCGGCCTCAGACGGCATACGCACGGCGCTCTCCAGCACGGGAACCCGATGCAAAGCAACAAATGTTTTGTCAACATCCTGCTCTTGCGGCAGCAGCAGCACTCCAAGAATGCCTGTATTCATATCCAACTTGGCCATAGGCCGCAAAGAGGGCTCCCCCTCATCTCGATAAACGCCAAATAGCGTAGAAATATCGTGTAATATCGCCTGTCTTTGACCCAGATTCGCCAGAGTTACGCGAGAATTACGATTTTTAGGTTTGATCAGAAAACCTACCCCATGCTCTTGAATCTTACTTCGGCTATCCTGCAGCCCCACATTCATGATATACACGGATCCAACAAACAAATCAGGTCCATCCATCCGAATCGGAACAGCTTCAATATCCGCAATATCCCCTAGCTTTTTACCCGATTTAAAAAAGTGCGCAATCCAGATCGAGAAAATGCCGGCAAGAACTCCCCAGTACCAGGCAAACAAAATGCTGAAGAGGGACGCCAGAAATGCCGAGAAAATGACCAGATAATTTCTTCCCTCGAAAACCATGGCAATGCCCTCGATATATGCAGCACCTCTGGGAACTAACTCCAGTTCATCCACTTTCGTTAAGCTCTGTCTCTCCATATTACGCACATCACGGAACTGCTGCGCAGCTAAGGAAAGAAACGTAACCGCTGTATAGTTTTTGTCGAGCAAAGCAGGCACTGCAACAGCACCTAAACCTGCCGCGATGACGCCAAGGGAAATATGTATGATTTTTCCATGCGGATATGTCGGGTATTGTCTGTAATCTGTTCGAAGCATATTGAGCCTGGCTAAAATTCCAAAGATAACACCTACCACAATACCAATCGTATACCGGTGTGAATAAAACCAGTCCATTACTTTCTCCAGCCTCCTCTTCGCTCTATCCAGCTTCTCACCATACTTCGGCAGCCCGTGTAGACCGCTTGCAGAATAATCGTCATTGTTCGCGCAGCAAAGACAGATAACCACCATTGATCTTGAAATGTCGAATGGCCGACATGGTGGTAACCCTCTACGGGATGGATACTCGCCTGATACATATCACCAAGCAAATAACCCATCGAGAGAGCGGCGATTTGCTCCAAAGGATTGCGTTGTAAAACAACCGCTATGAAAGCGAGCAATAAGGCAATGTCCCAATCTGAATTGCGCACAATAAGGATCGGATCCATCTCCAGCAGCTGCTGCAATAAGAAATGAAGCGAACCCAGCAGAAGCCCGATAGACAGCAAATGAAGCTTATGTATGAAGCCTTGAATCACGAAAAGAATAGCAATGCTAATGGCAAAAACCAAGATATAGACGAGTTGGATATGCACATGCTTAATCGTCACGGATAGGCACGAACTTGCAATCCACAGGGCAAAAAAAAGAAGCATGCCCTTATGCGATATACTTCTGACGTACAGTTCCTTCCATCCGCTGGCAAACAAAATCAACGTGATGCAAAGGAGAATGAGAGACAAATAACCGGAGTTCATAATCTGACCACCCTACAAGGCATTGGCGAACCGATGATAGCTATCACCGCTTGCCTGCGGATCTACGGCTTCCACTCTTCTTAGTAGAGGGAAGCACATCTTGATCCTTAGTATGGCAATCTTTCGATTATTTACTCCGATTGGTTTTATCTGCGTATGAAGTTAAATCAATTCCACGGGTGCGGCACCATTCCGCCGTTTCTCCCATAATGACGACGGGGCAATGCCCCAAATCCTTAATTGTAGGGGCGCCTAGCGCCGTCATAATTAAGATAAGTCCTTGGTGAAGCTCGTCTGCAAAACGATGAAGACTGTGGGTGCCTTGCTCGCGCAGCACCTTCAGAAATACGCCCGCCATACCGACTGCTGAGGCGCCAAGAGCAAGCGCTTTGGCCGCTTCCAAAGCGTTCGTAATACCCCCTGAGGCGATGACTGCGCCTCTTGGAAAAACAGACAGAGCCTCCAAAAGCGAGATGCTTGTCGGGGTTCCCCAGTCGTTCAGCCACTCTATCGCCGCTGGACGTCTGGCATTCTCGATGGCGGCGAAATTCGTGCCGCCGGAACCGCCAACATCCAAGACGCGGACACCGATGTCTTGTAATTGCTTGGCGTTATCCTTCAAGATGCCGAAGCCGACTTCCTTGACAATGACCGGCACCTGAACGTGCCGAACAATGGCCTCAATCCGCTTCAGCATGCCTACGAAGCTGCGATCTCCTTCGGGCATGATCAACTCTTGCATAACGTTCAAATGAATTTGCAGCGCATTGGCTTCAATCATGTCAATGGCTCTAACAGCTTGGTCAACGGTGGCTTCGCTGCCCAAATTCGCAAACACGACACCCTTCGGGTTTTCGCGCCGTACGACTTGGTAGCTGGACGCTACCTCGCTGTTTTTTAGCGCTGACATTTGGGAGCCGACGGCCATCGCCATGCCTTTCTCCCTTGCCATAGTCGCTAGCTCGCGGTTGATGCTCTCTGTTTCATGAGCTCCTCCGGTCATCGCATTAATTAAAATCGGCGAACTCATAATGAGATCGCCGATTTCAGTCGTTAGTGCAATGTGATCCGTTGAAGTCTCAGGTAAACAGTTATGCACAAGCTTGATATCCGACAGCCCTTGCTGTCTGGATTGACCAAGCTCCAGCGCGTAATGGACATGCTCCATTTTGCGTGAGATGCGCATTCCTTTGGTCCCCCTAAAATTCAAGTATCACTTATTTTTTAAATTTAGCCAGTTTGTCGCCGAAACGCTCGCCAAGTGTCATGGACAAACCTTGGTTGCTAAGAGAAACGTTCTCGTTGCCAGCGATTTCTTTTTGATGGCTAGCGCTGTTACCGCGGTCACGGTCGCCTCTTGGTTGTCTTTCTCTTTCCGGTTTCGCAGCGGACGGAGCAGCTGCGCCAGCAGGAGCTTCAGGAGCTTCTTCTGTTTCTTTGATGCTTAGGCTAACGCGTTTCTCGGAAGCGTTGATTTCCAAGATTTTCACTTGAACTTCTTGGCCTTCTTTCAACACTTCATGTGGTGTTCCGATGTGGCGGTGTGCGATTTGAGAAATATGCACAAGACCTTCAACACCAGGAGCCACTTCAACGAATGCGCCAAATGCAGCAAGACGTTTCACTGTACCTGTTACGATATCGCCAGCTTTGAAATCATTCTCCACATTGGACCAAGGGCCTGCTTGTGTAGCTTTGATGCTTAGGCTGATTTTGTCGTTGGACGGGTCAAGTTTAAGGATTTGCACTTTAACTTTGTCGCCTTCTTTTACAACGTCAGAAGCTTGATCTACATGGTGCCAAGCAAGCTCGGAAATGTGTACCAAACCGTCGATGCCACCGATATCGATAAATGCACCGAATTGTGTCAAGCGTTGAACCGTTCCATCAAGAACTTGTCCTACTTGCAATCCTTCGATGATTTTCTTTTTGTTTGCTTCGAATTCTTCATCCAATACATCTTTTTGGGAAAGGATGACTTTGTTTTTCTCGCGGTCGATTTCTTTCACGCGAAGGCGCAATGTGCGGCCTTTGTAGGAGGAGAAATCTTCAACGAATTGACGCTCAACCATGGAAGCAGGTACGAAACCGCGCACGCCGATATCCACAACCAAACCGCCTTTTACAACTTCAGCAACGGAAGCTTCGATAATTTCTTTGCTTTCCAATTGGCCTTGTAGCGTTTCCCAAGCTTTTTCGCTGTCTACAACACGTTTGGAAAGAACCAATGTTTCTTTCGCATCGTTGATGGAAACAACTTTCAACTCAACTTCTTGTCCAAGCTGTACCGCTTGACCAGCATCTTCCAAGCTAACGGAAGACAGTTCGCGAACCGGAATAACACCATCGTATTTGTAACCGATATCCACGAAGGCTTGATCTGCGTCTACCTTAACGATTTTGCCTTTCACGGTAGCGCCTTTCTTCAGCACAGCAACATTGTTCATGGCATGCTCCGCTTCTGCTTGAGATACGGCTGTTTCTTGAGCTTCTTGCGTTTGATCTTGAACTTTTACTTCATCTGACATGAGATTAGCCTCCTCTAATTACAACCAACAAAAAATAATTTATAAGTCACAAAGCAGTATGTAAGCTTCTACTCTGTTTCAAACAAAACAATCATCATTCGCTTTTGAAGATAGTATAATTCCAAGCTTTCATTTCCATACATGTGGCCTATGCCTTGCTATATGTACTGTGTAAGCGGCGAATTTCTTTCATAATGGCTTCCGTCGCGAGCTCCAAATCTTCTGAGCTGGCTCCCGCGTAAGCACTCAAATCAAGCGGTTTGCCGTACACAATGGTCATGCGGCGGAATAAAGAATAAGTACCAACAATTGCCACAGGAACGACAGCAGCTCCGGATTTCAATGCAAGAGAAGCAGCGCCCTTCTTGCCCATTCCCCCAGCGTTATTACGCGAGCCTTCCGGGAAAACGCCTAACATATTGCCATCACGGAGCAATTGCACCGCGAGGCGGATCGAATCTCTGCTTACACCACCGCGTTTAACTGGAAAAGCGCCTACTTTTGAAATAACCGCGCCCAGAACAGGAATGTCGAAGAGTTCGGCTTTTGCCATAAAATGGACCATACGTTTGAGCGGTGTTCCTAATAATGGAGGATCCAATAAACTTGTATGATTGCCGCAAAGTACTACTGCACCATGTTTAGGGACATTTTCCATGCCGATGGCACGCAACCGGAAAAACAAGGTGAAAAAGCAGCGAAACAAGGCCCTGCCGATGCGATATAGCATCTTATTTGCCACCTCCGACTTTGTCTTTACAAAGCCCAAGTATCTCGTCCACAACTTCTTCGATTGTCATTGAGGTACTGTCCATCAACACAGCGTCATGAGCACGTCTGAGCGGAGAAATCTCTCGATCTTGGTCCAATTGGTCCCTACGAGCGATGTCCTGTTCAAGTTCGGAGAGCGTCAGTGTACAAGTACCGCTGCTCTGCATTTCTTTGAAGCGTCGCTCTGCGCGTTCCTTCACGCTGGCTGTCAGAAACACCTTGATTTCTGCATCCGGCATCACATGGGTACCGATATCCCGGCCATCCATAACAACGCCTTTAGAAATCGTCATTTGTTTCTGCAAATTGACCAACAGCTCGCGTACCGCGCCATAACTGGCAATTTGGGAAACATGATCTGTAATGGCAGTCGTACGGATTGCTTTCGTCACATCGACGCCATCGACAAAAACTTGTTGACCCTCTTCTCCAGGAATGAGCTCAATCTTCATACGATTGGCCAAAGCAGCCACTTCTGCCTCTTGATCAGGTAGCAGCCCTTCTTGCTGTACTTTCCATGTTACTGCCCGATACATGGCCCCTGTATCCACGTAAACGAATCCAAGTGCTCCGGCAACAAGCCGAGCAATGGTACTTTTACCGGCACCAGCAGGTCCATCAATGGCAATATTGAACTTATC
Organism: Paenibacillus sp. FW101-FHT12H11; assembly: GCF_058790355.1. Taxonomy (NCBI): domain Bacteria; kingdom Bacillati; phylum Bacillota; class Bacilli; order Caryophanales; family Paenibacillaceae; genus Paenibacillus; species Paenibacillus sp. FW101-FHT12H11. Next base: position 691,735 of record NZ_JBYTCO010000002.1, read on the forward strand.
CAAGCTGCTGTTCCTCCCAACGATACTCCACAATACCTTACGAACAAAAAAGCAGGCACTGCCTGCTAATTGATTCAAATTATATCACACTACCTAGGTATATGCAAAACTTGGACGCATAATAGATTGCAACCCAGCCTGCTTAAGAGCGCTCTCCCTTAGCATTTTGAGGCAGCATATAAGGCTTGCCTTCCAGAGGTTCAACCCGTGTAAAATGCTTGCGTACATAAGGAATTTGGAGCAATAACTGCACGCAAATAAGCACGATAAAACATACGAGAGTCGTTCGAATAATGACCTTTTCTACTTTCGCAGAAAAGAGAATAAACAACTGCTCATAGGACTTTGCTTCCCGATCGTTGGACAAGAGCTTCTCACCTGCTCGAATAGGCATATTGTCTGGTAGTATACCCATACGAGCCTACTCTCATGCTTGCAAGTTGAGAGAGTTTTGACTTCACAAAAGATCCCACTATTATCTTTTGCGGAAATCCATTTGGCGCTCAAAACAAAAACGAATCAGTTTCTGGCGCTCCCTGTCCAAAATTTCAACAAATCGGACCATGGCAAGCTGCTTGCCGGTTTCCAATTGCTTGACGCGCACAACTTCGCCGTTAAATGGAATATGCTCGATGTTGCCATTCTTGTAAGGAACGAGCAGCCAGCAAGAAATAATCGTGTTGATGCCAAGCGGAATTTGGCCGTCATATTCCATCGAGATGCCGCCACCGCCAACATCGTCCGTCACACCGATAAATTGAATCTGGTCAGACACTTTGACCGCAATTTCCAGTTCAGCCGGCACCCTTAGAAAACTTCGGCGTTGGACTTGCGTAATAGCTTCCGGTTCGGGCTTATGAAGTTCGACTAACCGTAACACGTCTTCCCGAAACCCGGTAACCGATGTTGTGAAGTAATGTTTCACACCGCCTTGTGCAATATAGAAGGTGTTCAACTCATCGCCATAATACAGCTTCTTGAGACGGCCTGTCTGCTCATTCATAGGAATTTCTATCAAGATTGAGTTATCCGTTACATCGGCGATTCTGGCTTTGTATTCAATCCTGGATTCTTCATCATCAATACTGTTGACTTGTATATGTAAAATTTGGTTAACCTTGGGCAGCAATCCCTGCACCTCCGAAACATAGGATGACACAATTATAACCACGACGCTCTTATTTGAATAGCAAAAAAAAGAAGATGGGCTCGAATCTGCTCGAACCCACTTCTCTTTTTCGGCTTTATGTTGTTTTATTTGCCGCAGCTTGTGCTTGATCCGGGCGAATCGTCTCGATTTTTTCCTCCATTCCCAAATCAGCATTGATAAAAACACGATATAGATTATTGTTCATTTTCCCGATAAATTCATGGCAGAGAACCTCTTCATCCAGATCATTTTTGATGATAGCGAGAGATTCCCCCGTCACTTTCATATTAGGGCTAAGCTGTTTCCGCGCTTCGGCCGCTGTAATTTTGGGTTGTCCAATATTCCTCTGGACTTGGCCATAAATATAATCCGTCGCTTGGAGTCCGATCACTTCGAGCGTGTCCAGCGCAACCTTAACGCTGATTTGCTGCGGATAAATGGTAACATCCTTCTCACGTTTAGCGAAAATAATATTCGCAATGTTTTGATATTGATCATAGCTGACTGCACTCATATCTTTATATTCATGCTGATCCAAGAACTCATTCGCAATATCGCGGGCTTGTCTAAGATCAAACTTCGACTCTTTGACATCACGTGGCTTCATGAAATAAATCAAATGTCCGCCTTTTTTCGTATAATCCATTTGCGCACTGTCGGCGCCGTTCGTTCCGCTCGGAACCACAACGCTAAAGCTCTGATTTTCAGGCGTATTCCCGCCGTTTTCTACGACTTGCATATTGGCCGTGTCGGCTTGCCCCAGGAATTGAGCTGCCTTTTGCTTAATTTGATCTGCCGTCATATCATTGCCGGACAGCATGCTTATTTTTTTCTGGGAAAGCATGCCCATACTGCCAGGGCCCCAATTCAGCTCCTCGTAGGCGCCAACTTTTTTATCAACGATGGAAAAACCGTCAATGATCGCATTATCATGCACTTCATTTTCGGAAGCCAAGGCCATTTCCACGTCCATCCAACGCAAATTGTTCGTCATTACTTTGTCCTGAACCCCGCGTATTTCCTTCGTAATCTCAGCGGAATGATCGTAAAGCGAACTTAGCGTTTTTATTTCCGTTTCCGTTAACGGCTGCTTGGTCATGTCGCGGACGGACATCCGGTAGGAATAATTTGCCATATTCGCTAAGAAGTCCTCGGTTTTGTTGAAAGGCAGCAAGGTTAGCGGAAGCTGTGTAATGTCACTTTGAGCCTGGCTGGTCAACCGCCATACATTCACAAGTCCTTTGCGGTATGATGGCTCCGCCGTCGAATTAACAGCAAGTGTGTTCCCTAGCTCCGTATGCAGCTTATCCATATGGAAGGAGAGATCATGGAACGCACGCTGATATTGGTTCTCTGCTTTAATCAAAATCGTATTTTTCTCCTGATGCTCCAAGTAGCCCCAAACCGATGCACCGATTAAGGCAACTAATAGAAATGGAAACATGACAATGCTCAATCTTTTATACACGTGAATACCCCTTTCATCCCCTAAACTTGCGCTTAGTTTTTGCGCGGATAGACAGGTTTATACAAGATTGACAACAAAAAGAGGCCTATTCGTAAAGAATGGCCTCCCGTTATTCATCCGTCTCTATTTCAAAGTCATGCTCATTGCTGCAAATACATTGCCTGAATCCCGTTTCGATTTTACCTTTTTCTCTTTTACCTTTCAGCACGAACTTTTCCCCGCATTGTCTACAACGGATCTTTACTTTCACTCGTGTTATGGACATGTACACCCTCCCGGTGCTTCCGAGCCTATGAGCCAGGAATCGCGTTCTATACAGTCCAGTATTGCCCAAATTAACTCATTTTAATCTTCTCATCTGCTGATGCGACGCGTAGTGGGGAATGCGCATTCGCCCGGTCAACCCGCCAAATCGTCCGAATCCATAGAAATGTCATAACCGGAATCATGACCCAAATCCAGTTGGATTTGAAAAAGAGCAAAATGTAATCAAACAATCCATGCCAGAAGATGGGCAGAAGAAGTGAGAACCACAGGTACTTTTGGGCCTTGTTAGGAACGAATTTGGCTTTACCCAAATAATAACCCATCATAACCCCGAACAGCGCATGCGCCGAAACCGGCAGCAATGCGCGGATCATTAGCGCGGAGAAGGATGCTGCATTTAAAAATGCGTAAATGATATTTTCTAATGTCGCGTAACCCAAGCTTACCGCAACCGCGTATACGATACCGTCATAGGGTTCATCGAATGCTTCATGTCTGAAGATCAGATGATACAGAACGAACCATTTCATGAACTCTTCAATGCCCCCGGAAAGGAGAAACGATGAAATAAATGTTCCCTCGCCAAATTCTTGAACCAAAGCATTTTGAAGCACCATAGTCGGGTATACAAGCAGCACACCAAATAGGAACATGCGGATAACTAAATGAATAGGTTCCGTTTCGTATTTATCTTTTAGATAAAAATAGGCAAGCAGTGAGAGGCCTGGGGCTACGGCTGCAAGAACAATCGGTAGTATTTGCAAATGCGGCTTCCCCCTTATGCTAGAAGTTATGAAGTACCCTCAGTACAGTCATTTTATATTCCATTATAGTCATTTTGAAATGACTTTTCTATGATTTATTCCGTAAAGAGTGCGCAATCATTATGGAAAACAAGAGGGATATTCCCTATTGTGCCATTTCGGTTCTTCGTTAATGCCAGCGATATCGCCTGTTGGCCCTCCACATCCGATGCTACAGGCTGCATGATCATCACGACATCGGCGGAAGCCTGCACCCGGTCTGGAACGTTATCTTGACCTAACTCCAGTGCGGTAGCTGCGATAATCGGGCAATCCCATTCGCGGGACCATTGCTTAAGCGTAAACGCGATAGCCGCTTGTTGCTGCTGCCAAGTTAATGCCGCCGCGGCTTCGCCCATCGGAATTCGTTGCAAATGATCAATGAAAATGACGGGTTCTTTGCCCACGATCACGGCGATTCGCTCAATATTTGCAGCTACTTGATCCAGCGTTGTACTCATCGTACACTCAAGCATCCAAAGCATTTTACTAATCTTGCCGTACTGCTTATTCGCCTCAGCCACTTGTTCGGGATCAATTTTTCCCCCAAGCACTTTCTGCGGCGCTACACCGATAATCCGCGCAATGCTGCGGGACCACAATTCGAAATTCGTCATGTCCCAGGAAACAAATATGACCGGCGTTTCTTCAAGTGCGATATGATCAGCCATTTGTTTCAGCAGCATGCTTTTGCCTATTGATCCTGACCCTGCAAGAAGGTACAAACCGTTGCCAAATCCGCCGAATAGGAGCGTGTCCAGCTTATCAAAGCCCGTTCGAATCGAGGCGACTTGCCCGCGGAATCTTTTCATATATTCTTCCAAATAAACCGTACTATTCTTAATATCCGGCGCTACAGGAGCCAACATAGCCTCCTCAACAGATTGATTCACGAGCCCCAGGAGAGCTTCAACCGGGTTCTGCGCTCTGACGAAAAGATCATTGATGTCGCGAATAGTCTCAGGTAAGGAGATAATGTAAGTTTCGTTTCCCTGCTCTCTCAGAACAGATTCAATCCTTGTAGACTCTCTCCGTCCGTACTCATCGTTCCCCATGCAAATATAGACGCGTTTTCCCGTAAAAAGGGAGAGATGATGTTCTTTGAATATCCCATAATCCGGCACACAAACAGCCGGGACTTTGGCCTGCGTAAGAGAAAGCACATCGAAAATGCCGCTGCACAAAATAACTTCATCGGAATCTTCCAAGGCGGAGTAATTAAAAAGGTATTGATCAACTCCGTACAGAGCCTTGTATTTCGGTTCCTTATTGTCAATCGAGCGTCCGATTAAGTCGACAATCTCACCGTCGTAATTACGGATTGGCAGGATCACTCGATGCTCAAAATAATCGCCTAGCTGATTCTGATCGACGTAGAACCCAATTTTTCCGATTTCAAAACCGATCCGGAATAATTGAGCGGTCTCCTCGGTGATGCCTCTTTTTTGCAAGTACAAATAGGCTTCTTCTCTCATCTGTTTCTGGTAATAGCTTAGTAAACTGTCCAAATCAACCGCTGCCAATGTTGGCGCCAGGCGTTTATGCTCTAAGTTCGTCATGATTTTCTCCCCCATCGTCTCTTTACAAGGATGCAAAACCACTTTCTATCCAATTAAAAAAAGCATCAACAAAAACGGTTGTTTTTGAAGATGCTTGTTTCATTCAACAACAAAAGAAAAAGAGGAAGGCCTTTATTTAAAGTGCTGACAGAGCACCTTCACGGCGTCATCGGCAATAATCGTCTTCCCATACTCTTCAAGCACCGCTTGTGTTACGGAAGCAGCTTCCCCGAATTCGGACAGGACCGCGATTAACGCTTGGTACTTCGTATCTTCAAGGTCAACAGGTTCTAGTTGTAAAATATATTTCCCTTTGTAGGAATAAAGGGTACCGCCTTCAATAAGAAGCGGATTGATTACTTTGGAGACACGCAGCAGATCTTCAAAATCACGGAACGCATAGGAGACTAAATCGCTTTGTTCAAGCGTTACTTCCATCTCATACACTTCTTCAGCTTCATGATCATCATACGAATCTGAATTCGCATACAAATCAAGCTTGCCTCTTGTTACAATGACAACCATTCCCTGGGCTGGCAGTGCAAACACCTCAACAGCTAGAGGTCCGGACGGGTCAAATCCGAGCTCTGAATAGGCTTGATCCATCATTTCACTGAATAGTTCGTGTACTTTGGGGATTTCTCTCCACATGTCGTCCTTTTGAATTCCGCGTTCAGTTAAGTCATCGAATGTTAGGAAAATCCGTATCTTATCCTGACTTAAGCGTTCTATTTTCATGATAGGATCCTCCTTTGAGCCTTCCGATTGGAAAGCTTGCATCGAAAGCATGGTCATCTTATTAAAACAGAATATGATAAAAAAATAAAAATGTGAACCTTGGAGTAAGATTTGGACAAGTATTCTTTTATCGTTTTCACCTACCATGTTAACACTATTTGATTCCAATTGCACGCGCAAGTTATGTATAAAAGAAAAAGCACAGCCGGCCCCGTGGGTTAGCCTGACTGTGCCTGCTGCGAGAATTTATTGAATTGTCGACGTATTTTCTTTGTTGGCTTGCAAAATTTCGTTAACCGTTACACTCAAATGCGGATCTTCTTTCACGATTTTTTCCACCTGGCTGAGCCCTCCGCTTGAGTTTGCGCTTGAGTTAGCACTCGAATTGGTGCTTGTACTTGAGAAATTCCGGACCGGTGAATCGCCAAATGATTTGCTCGCAAAGGTATCTTTCGCCTTATCCACTACCTTGCCCATCGATTCACTGGATGAGCTGAACGCGGAGAACAACATGGATTTACTTTTGCGATTCAGATATACGACCGCCGCTGCTCCGGCAATGCCACCTAACAAGAAAGTACCTATTTTCATTGGGTCTCCCTCCATGTTAATTTAGTATGAATCCTTCATAGGTTGCGCGAGTTGAAGATTGGGCATACGTCCAAACAAGAGGAAAACAAAGGAGATATGTTCTGGAAGAAATGTGGTACTATAAGGAGAGATATAAGAAGTTAATTTGCCTGAGGAGAACGAGAAATGACTAACAAAACCAGTGTCCTGTTGATCAGCATGATGATATTCCTAACGGCCTGCAGTGAAAGCCAACCGGCCAAGAGCCCGGTTTCCACAGCCAGTGCGACACCAACAATGGCAGCCACGACTGCTGCTAGCCCTACTCCCACGGCGGCACCTACCCAAACACCGGCTCCCACACCTACGCCGGAGCCAACGAAAGCAGTCCCGCAAGAAGTGAAGAAGGACTATCATATGAACAAAAATTATGATATCGTCCCCAATGACCCTAACGGAAACAAGAAAATTATTCTCCTGACTTTTGATGATGGACCCAAAGAACAAGAGATGAATCAATCGTTAATCAATATTCTCAAAAAACATAACGCGAAGGCGATTTTCTTTTTTAACGGCTACCGGATTAAGCAAAAACCCGAACTCGTTAAGCTCGTCCATGAGAGCGGCAATGTCATCGGCAACCATGCCTGGGACCATGACAATATGAAAGACATGCCGAATGCCAAAATTGATCAGCAAGTGGACGATGTTCAAAAAGCGATTACAGACTTGACGGGGCAAGCTCCGCAATTTTTCCGTCCGCCATTCGGTTCGGGCAATGACTATTTGAAAGCCAAAATCAAAGCCAATCATATGCTCTATATGACTTGGTCAAACGGTTCATTGGATTGGGAAATGACCAATCAAAAAAACGATCCGAACAAGGTCATTGAGAATGTCATGAAGCAGCTGCATGGCGGCAGCAACATTCTGATGCATGAATTGCCTTGGACGGTCAAAGCCCTGGACACTCTCCTGACGCAGTTAGAGGAGAAAGGGTATACGTTCGTCGATCCCAATGCCATTGAGCTCGAAATGCGATAAAAAAAGAAGCTTTGCAGCCCTCTTTCCTAACACAAAGGGCTTGCAAAGCTTTTTCTGTTAATAGCTGATATTGACCGTTTTCGAGCTTTCCACATAGGTGACTTTCGCTCCAAGCGCTTCAGACAATAGCCGAACCGGGATCATCGTTGTTTCATTCACCAACTTGGCCGCGGCCCCGGTTTGATGCTCCACCCCGTTCAAGCTATACACATCACGGTTCGTATAGAACATGATCGTTTTGTCTTTTTTCTTATAAACCGCAGCCTTAAGCTTATCATCCCACTCGACCGTTGCACCAAGTGCCGCGGCAAGATCTCGAATATATAGAAACGAAGTACCCTCTTGAATATAAGGCTTCTGTTTCATCGTATATGGAATGAGGTCCAGAACATATTTATCGCCGGACAAGGCGAAGGAAACGGTATGATTTCGATTAAGCCCGAAATTGCCCATTTGCAGGACATAAGAAGCCGGATCACTATGCAGTTTTAGCACACCTAATCCTTCGCGCGGCTCTGTGCGGAATGTCCATTCCTTGTCGTAAGACTTTGTGCTGCCATCCTTCATTGTTGCTGTCAGTTTAACTTTCGCTTCATAGGTCGTATCCAACGTTAGCAGCTTAGAAGGCATCAAGATAACCTCTGTACTCAAATGATCGTCTGTGCCTGGTTCGTTCTTCAAGAGGCTGACAGCACGGCCGTTTTCATCCTTTAGTTCCGCCTCGTCCAAACTCACACTCTTCACGTCCGGCCCATTGATTGAGGCCATGATCGGATAGCCGACCGGATAGGTCTCTTCAGCATGAATACGAATCGGATCTGGCGTTTCATGTCCATCAAAGACGGTTGGCACATAAACGTCGTTGCTTCCTGGCGAAACAACGAGTTCAGGTGCTGCTCCATCTGAAAATCCAAATTCAATTACATGATAGGCCCCTACTCGATAAACACCAATTTCGGTGAGACCAGGCACCATGAATGGCGTTCGGTGATAAGGCGCATCAAACAAACTATCAATAGCTTCAACGAGCGAAACCTGATTGTAAGCAACATCTTCGCTGCTCGCGCGTGCGTATCCGATAAATTGCGAGCGTTCTCTTAAGGACTTTCCGATATAGCCTGGCAGCGCCGGATCCTCATCATGCAGGGAAACTGCCGTTTTGATCGGATCGATTTTGTTTTGCGACAAATATTGCGCATGCTTCTGAGCCGCTAGATTCAGGGCATCACTGAATTTTACTTGGGGCAAGCCCATTTTGATCCGATAATCATTAATCGCTTGCAAGCCATCTTGCTGCTCCTGGCTTGTCTCCGAAGATAGCGTGGCAGCTCCTTGTACCACGGTAAAACTCCAATTCATTTGAACAGGCTCATAACCGTCAAATTTAAAAGACAAACGGGCTGAATACGTGCCAGGTGCCAAATCTTCCTTTGGTTGATATACATATTTAACAGAAACAGGATTGTAAGTAGCTTGCACTTCCTGATCATTGAGATAAAAATGATAGCTGTCTGGTGTTTTCCCTTCACTTAACTCTAAATCAACCCCGATATCCGGTCTCAATAAGCCTACATTTCCCTGCGGATAAGCCAAATACCCATAGGAAAACGCGTAAGACGGCTTTGAGGGCCAAATGAAACTGGATAATAAAACAAAAAGCGCAGCTATTATTTTGACAGAAGCAGTCCATTTTCTTCTCGCTTGAATCGCATTCATTGCAACTAAATCCTCCCATGACAAAATGAGCCCATAAAAAAAGAAGCTATGAATCTATCATAGCTTCTCTATTTGCTTAACACAAACTTAACTCAACTGGCAGATTTTACGAATAGTTCCTAATCCCCCAAATCGTTAAACTGATGACAAGAATTACAAATAACCACAGCAATGTAACATAAAAAATTTGGGTCCATTTTCCCCGTTCAGAGGGATGCACTGCTTTCCGCGGCGGTAAATAGGTGTCATCTTCCTCCATTTCAATCGTCCTTCGTTGAGAACGAGAAGGCATTTTTCCCTCTGCATTCATGTGCTCTGTTCTTCCTCCTCCTTACCAAAACGAAGTATGCATCCCATGACAAAGTCAATGATAAAGTGGGCAATGATTGGCGTCCAGAGGCTCCCGGTTTGTAAGTAAATCCAGCCGAGGCCGTAGCTTATACTAAACACCATCCCTGTCATGAGCCAATGCTGCAAATAACGGATATGGATCGCCGCGAACAATATACTGGTCCAATAAGGTCCCCAGGCATGCTGAATGGCTCCGCGAAAAAGCACTTCTTCGCAAATCGCAACAATAAATGAAATGAGCGCGATATGCCAGATCGGACGCCGTCCGAAAATCATCTCATTGATTCCGCCGTCATCAGACACTTCTTTGGGCACCCACCTTGAGATTAACATATCAATCCCAAGAACGGCTATTGCAAATAAAGTCCCCCAAATCGGAATTTTCCAACCGCCCTGAATCGTGAACATGGAAATAAAGTTATGATTGCTCTGAAATAAAATGATAATAATTCCGATAATAAGCGTAAGCACTTGGGTTATGTACAGATTGAGCAGTAAAGTTCGGTCATTGAGATCATTCACATCGACTTTTCCGAAGCGGATATTCTTAAAATCGAATTTTTTCATAGATGCAGCCTCTTTCCTCACATATTCCCTTTTATACCTATTTCACCTATACTAAGTTAAAAGAAAAAGAGAGAATAAGGAGCTTGATTATGGATAAGCGTCTTACCCGCACTGATTATTTATTTGCCCTCATGTTTATCTTTATGCTTGTTTGTATCCTTGGCGCCTTCTTCTACGGATTGAAAATCGGGCAGGAAAAATCGGATCAGAAATACGAGAAAATATTGCACGCTGACAAAGCGGTTGCTCAGGAATATGGAGCCTACGACCAACAAGTTCTCGTTTCTTATTACCATACCATCTTTTTGCCCTTTAGGGAATTTCAGAATAAATGGTTTGAATTAATGAGTCAAATCGAAGCCGGCAATTCAACCGTCGATGCCTCGGCCGTTCTCAAAGAATTGAGCAAGCTGGCTGACGAGAAATATACCGCCCTCCAAAGCAAAAATATGCCGGCTACCTCGCCGCTGCTCGTCCAATCCCATCAAGGATATCTCAAAAGCTTGAAGCTCTTTGCGGATACGTTGAAAGGGTATCAAAGCAAAGCCAATGGGCTAAGCGGACCTCAGCTGCTTGATGCTATTCAAAAAGATGCTTATTTCGTAGAAGCCAAAACACAAGCGCTAACGTCTCAGAAAAATTACTTTGATTCTATTGTTGCTTGGAATGGCACAATCGATCCTGATATTGAAAACTTCGACCCTAACAATAATGCGAACTTGGATCAATGGCGTGCAATGAACTTAAATGTCAAAAATCTGTACATCACAGCAAAATTGCTGAAAAACAAATCGTTTGCTCCTTTTTACCCACAGGATTTGACGATTCGCATTGATGAATTTATCGCCTCCGGAGAAGCCAAGAAACTGAACGTGAATGATGTCAATCAAACGATGGACCTTCTGCTTAGTACGAATGCCGTTCGCTCCGGCGATTTTGTGAAAGGCAAAACCAAATGGTATGCGAACGAACCGCTGCCACAACTCCCTTTCTTCTCGGATGTCACTTAAACGAATACATAACATGAGCAAAAAGGAGTTAAGCGCCCTCAAGGTGCTTAACTCCTTTTGGTGCCAATAATGTGGCTCAGTCGTATTGAAATCCTCGAAGCATCCCAACTGCTGCCATTCCACCGTCAACATTAATAACGCGCTCTATGCCGTTCTCTTGCAAATACTCAGCAACCCGATAACTGCGCACGCCATGTGCACATACGAGATAAATGTCCTGATCTTCCGGCAGTTCTCCTAAACGATGGGGGATTTGTCCCATTGGGATCAGCTTGGCTTCATCCAGATGATAATAATCCCATTCATGGGGTTCCCTCACATCGATAATGATGCTATCCTTCAATGTCTGTTGAACCAATGCTTCAACAAACTTCTGTGGGTGAATACTGGCAATCTCCACTATAGCACTTCCTTTCTTACCTGCTGCAATGCAATACCTATTTATCCAGTACAATAGCGAAAATCGTAGTAAAATTCAAGCAAAAATACCATTGCTTTCTGAGGATCCTTGCTTTAAAATAAACAAAAATGCTTTCGCATCGCTGTCAAATATGGCTTTCATGTGAATTTGATGAAAATGATTCGACATGTATTGACACGATTTCAACAGCATGGTAATCTAATGAAAATTCTATCACAGTAAAGCGTTGACGGAGCCAAGCAAGTAAAGTAGTTTTCAGAGAGCCGATGGTTGGTGCGAATCGGTAGCGAACATTTTGCGGAGCACTCCAGAGTTATTGCATTGAACGAAAGTAGATGCAATCGGAACAGGAACACGTTACAGTTCCAGGTCGAAAGACCGATTGAGGCTTCTCATGCGAATGGGCAGCGAACTAGGGTGGTACCACGAAAGCAATCTCTCGTCCCTTTGGATATAGACATCCGTGTCTGTTCCGGAGGGTTGGGAGTTTTTTTTATGTTCATATTCTAAGGAGGTTCGAATGATGTACAAAGTTCTAGTATCCGATCCAATTAGTGACATGGGAATTCAAATGCTTTATGATGCAGCTGACGTTGAAGTGGTAAAACAAACGGGTCTATCCGAAGATGAGCTCGTTGCCATCATTGGCGAATATGATGCTCTCCTGGTTCGCAGCCAAACGAAAGTAACAGAGAAAATAATGAGTGCGGGGTCAAAATTAAAAGTAATCGGCCGCGCTGGTGTAGGCGTCGACAACATTGATCTCGAAGCTGCAACAAAACGCGGTATTATTGTTATCAATGCGCCAGACGGCAATACAATTGCAACTTGCGAGCTTACTTTTGCCATGATGATGTCTACAGCTCGTATGATTCCACAAGCCTATAAGAAAACAGTTGGCGGCGAATGGGACCGCAAATTTATCGGTGTTGAGCTTCGCAATAAAACACTCGGTATCCTCGGAATGGGGCGTATCGGAAGCGAAGTAGCAAAACGCGCGAAAGTATTCGGCATGGAAGTTATCGGGTATGATCCGTTCTTGACGGAAGAGCGCGCTGAGAAACTGGGCGTTAAGCTTGGCACTGTGAATGAAATCGTAGCGAAAGCTGACTTCATCACGGTTCATACACCACTTACACCTGAAACACGTCACTTGATTTCCAAGCCTCAATTCGAGATCATGAAACCGGGCATGCGCCTGATCAACTGTGCTCGCGGCGGAATTATTGATGAAATGGCGATGGTTGAAGCTATCGATCAAGGGATCGTAGCTGGTGCTGCTTTTGATGTATTCGAAGTAGAACCTCCGCAAAAGGATCACCCGTTCTTGAACAATCCAAAAGTAATCGTCACTCCTCACCTTGGTGCTTCTACGATTGAAGCACAAGAAAACGTGGCGATCGACGTTTCTGAAGAAGTTCTTCATATCCTGCGCAACGAGCCGTTCAAAAATGCGGTTAACTTGCCGCCAGTACCGGCAAATGTTTTGAACAAACTTCAACCTTACTTCGGACTTGGCGAAAAGATCGGTTCCATTCTGGGTCAAATCGCACAAGGCGCTGTATATGAAATTGTCGTCAATTATGCAGGCGATCTCGTTGATGTGGATACAAGCCAATTAACTCGTTACATTGTTAAAGGTGTTTTCGAGAACCAATTGGAAGGCATCAACATCGTCAACGCGATGCACTTGGCTAAATCACGTGATGTGAACATCGTTGTTCAAACTTCAAATACATCCAGCTCTTTCACAAACCTTGTAACAGTTACCGTAAAAACGAAACAAGAAGAAAAAACGCTTGCTGGAACTTTGCTTTCCGGTTACGGAGAACGTATCGTGCGTATTGATCAATATCCAGTTGACTTCTCTGCTGAAGGAAACCTGCTGCTTATTTCCCACAATGATAAACCAGGGATCATCGGTCGCGTAGGAACACTTCTGGGAAGCAACAACGTGAACATTGCAACGATGCAAGTAGGCCGTAAAGTGATCGGCGGTTCCGCTATCATGGTTCTGACAATCGACAAATCGGCTCCTGCTGAAGTGTTGGCAGAACTGTCGACCCAAGCCGAAATCGTGAATGTTCGTGCGCTTAAAGTATAAACCACTCGCTTAAAGGTACAAAGTGTTTCACGAACAACAAGATTTTGTCTGAATATTCTACAAAATGAAAGGCGTTTGCTGTGAGTTTTCACAGCAAACGCCTCTTTTGTGTCGAATTTGTGACATTAATTGGGTTCACAAGGCAGTAAAATCGTGAACGTTGTTCCTTGCCCCAGCACACTTTGGGCTGTAACGATTCCGAAGTGCGATTCTATAATATTTCTAACGATGGCAAGACCCAAGCCTGTTCCTCCCGATGAACCGCGCGTACGGGCTTTATCGGCTTTGTAGAACCGTTCGAAGATGAACGGCAGGTCATTGGCAGGTATCCCCTGCCCCTCGTCGGAGACCTCAATGCGAATTGCGGGCTTATTCTTATACTTAGCCCGCTCCGCTTTCACGGCAATATTGGCACCTGAGGCCGTATGCCGGAAAGCATTATCGAGCAGGTTCGTCAACACCTGCTCGAGCCTGTCCTCATCCCCTCGTTCGAGGATGAGGGGCTCATCCGGCAGCGCCATGCTTAGCGCGATGCCACGCTCTTTGGCCAGCACCGAAAATTTGCGGTGCATGCGCCGGATCAGGGAGTCGACTTCGACCTCCCTGAATACCAGCTCGAGATGGCCGGCCTCCATCCTCGCCAGATCGAGCAGGTCACGGACGAGGCGCCCCATGCGGAGCGACTCGTCGTGGATGACCTGCACAAGCTCCATGCGCTCTTCCGGCGTGGTGGGGATATCATCCAGCAGGGCTTCACTATAGCCCTGCAGCATCGAGATCGGCGTACGCAGCTCATGCGAGACGTTCGCCACAAAATCTTTGCGCAGCTTGTCGAGGAGCTCTTCCTCCGTCACATTACGGAGAACCGCTACCGCGCCGCGTACCTCTTCGCTTTGCTCGCTCATGTATAAGGGCGTCATGGCTACAGACCATACGCCGTTCTGGACATGGAGCTTTGTTGCAGCTTCCGATGATTCATCCACAACCGCCTCAAACAGCGGGATCAGCGGGACGGGAATCGGAACCAGGAACGGATTGCTGTAGCTGGTCAATCCCCAATCACCGAGCGCTGTATCCGGCTTACGGTAGCGTTTGGTCTCCTCATCATCCTCCGACCATTCGATGGTGCTCCACTCCTGCACGATTTTCTCCCCTTGCGGATTCGTCAGCATAACAGACCCATTCGCATCCAAGGTGATGACCGCATCGGTCATACTGTGCAAAATGCTGGACAAGTGCTCTTTCTCTTGGGAAAGCTCACGGATGCTTTCCTGCATTTTCTCTCCCATATGGTTAAACGTCTTTGCCAATTCACCGATTTCATCTTTGGAAATAATAGGTACTCTGGTCCCGTATTCTCCTCTGGTGATGAAATCCGCCGCTTTTTTCAACTGCTGAAGCGGTCTTGTAATTTTAGCAAACAGGAAGAAAGCAAAAAAGGTCGTCATCAGAAAACCAACAATAGACACATAAATAAACAATCTGAGCATGTAGGACTGTGTCGCTTCAAGAGATTGCAAGGATTGATAAATAATCGTCGCTCCGGCGATGCTGCCCTGCAAATTTTTCAGCGGAACAGCTACAACCAGATACTCTTCACCGGCTTTTAAACGGCCAATTTTGGATTTGTTAATTGATTTATCGATGGTTTCACCGGCAAATACACGCTGCAGTTCAATATCCGTGTACAGATCCCTGGCGTGGAAACCGCCTAACGTATTTCCTAGAGTGGATGGCAACGTCATTTCCTTCATATCCTTGGAAATCACCAGCATTTTCGCATCTTGAAACCCTAGCAGTTCATTGCTTAACTGATAAAACTGTTCATTATACATATGATGAGAGGCTTCTTCAGAGAAATTCCGAGCAAGCTTCTCGATATTGGCGGTTTGATCCTTGGCTTGGGAGAAATAGTTTTCCATATAATTGACAAGAAAAAGACCTAGTATGAGCAGTACTACCCCAACTAGGCCAATGATGGTCAACCAAAGCTTACCTACGACGCTTCTGAATATAAACACGTTATTTAGGCACCTCTAGCTTATAGCCTACTCCCCACACGGTCGTAATCATCGCAGCTGCATCCGGGGAAACTTTGTTTAATTTTTCGCGGAGTCTTTTCACATGGGTATCGACCGTCCGCAAATCTCCAAAAAATTCATAGTTCCAAACATCCTTCAAAAGCTCCTCACGTGAGAACACTTTATCCGGTGACACAGCCAAATAATGCAGCAGTTCGTATTCTTTTGGCGTCAACGCCACTTCCTGGCCACCTGCCGTTACACGATGGGCATCATGTTCAATGATTAGGTTTGGAAACACGATATTGTTGCTTGAGCTTGCATCCTTAGACAGATAAGCTGTCGCTGAGGAACGGCGCAAAATGGCTTTAACCCGGTAAATCACTTCGCGTGGAGAGAACGGCTTCACGACATAGTCGTCCGCACCCACTTCAAATCCGCTGACACGGTTCGTTTCCTCCCCTTTGGCGGTCAGCATGATGACTGGCGTAGATTTCACCTGGCGAAGGCGCGCACACACTTCAATTCCATCTATTCCAGGGAGCATGACATCGAGAAGCACAAGGTCATAGTCCGTTTCAGTCGCCATGCGCAGAGCGTTCTCTCCGTCCTCTGCTTCTTCAATGATATAGCCCTCTTTTTCTAAATACATGCGGAGCAGTCTCCGAATTCGTTCTTCATCATCAACAACGAGTATGCTAGCTTTCATTTCCATGGAGCTTCACATCCTTATCTAAATTAAGTTCGATTTGATTTATACACCTGCATAGGAGTGCAGCCCAGCGATAACAAGGTTTACCCCAACTAACGTAAACATAACCACGATAAAGCCGATAACGGTTAACCAAGCTGATTTCTTGCCTTGCCAGCCTTTGGACAACCGAAGATGTAAAAATACGGCGTAAAATAACCAAGTAATCAGTGCCCATACTTCTTTGGGATCCCAGCCCCAGAATCGTCCCCACGCTTCCTGAGCCCAAATCATCGCAAAAATCAATGCGCCCAATGTGAAAATCGGATAACCGATGGCAATAGCGCGATAACTGATTTCATCGAGATCCTCAGGATCCATCCCTTTCACGATAGGACCAATAGCTGCCCCTAACGGTTTGCGGGCTATCAGTCGAGCCAGCCAGTAAAGAACTAGACCTCCAAGAACGGACCAAATCACCGTGTTCAACTTACGCCCCGCACTTGCGCCTTCCATCCAGGACGGTGCTGTAAACAGCGGTTCCGTCATGCCCAAGAACGGCTTCATTTCAACTACCTTCGTATTGTAAGGCTTCACGATCGGAGGCAGTACGAAAGTCTCTTCTTGAATGCTCGTTTGCTGCTGCCCTTGCGCATCCATAACCGTCACTTCTTTGGAGAATACAGCTTTATAGCCCGAACCGTTAAATGTAAAAATAGAAGCAATAAAAGCGATTAGCATTAGGATAAAAAAGAGCGTTAGCTCCACGCCTCTTTGTTCACGTTTATCTGTTTGGGTGGTGCCTTTAAAGTCCACGGCACGCAGAAGATACATAAGTCCGCCAGCAAAACCGACGCCGAAGAAGGCTTCACCGGTTGCCGCTGTCGTTACATGGATCTTCAGCCAGTAACTTTGCAGTGCCGGAATCAGAGGCTGAACCTCGCTTGGGAAGACAGAGGCATACGCAATAATAATAAAACCAATCGGCAATGCGAAAACACCAAGTACAGGCGTTCGATAAATGAGATACACGATCAAGAAAGCGAACATGATCATCATCCCGAGGAAGGTCATGAATTCGTACATATTTGAAGTCGGAATGTGATTCCCTTCCGCCCATCTTGTAAAAAAGAATGTCACTTGGCAAGCAAATCCGACAACAGAGGTAAGGAAGGCTACGAAGCCCCACTGTTTCTGATGCTGTTCCGGATCACGATTGCTCCACTTTTTCCCGGTAATCGAGAGGACGAAAAGCAAAAATGCTGCCAGGTAAACGAAAAATGCGATAAGTAAAAAGGTGCTGCTGACTGAATTGACATTCACCCCTGGTTCCCTCCATTGTCTAATGATTTCGGCAGTATGTCCAAATTATTTTTCTTTAAGGCTGCTGCAACCTCATTGCGTAAGCCGAACCAGTTTTTGTTCGTATGTCCGCCGAGTGTAAGTTTACCTTGGTCGATGCGAATCCAGATACGGCGATGCTGCCAGTAGAAGCCCATAATGACCCCAATCATGAAGATCGCAGATCCTACCCAGATATAAGGCATGGCTTTGTCAACACGAATGTTAAGGTAAGTCGTATAGTTGGCAAACTGAACGCCTTCCATAGTCCCAACGGCAATCTTTAGCTTCTGGCTAATCGCGCCGTTAATCGTATCTTGGGAGAACGTTTCTTTGTCAATTTGTCTTGGGAAATACAAATACGGTTCACCATTGGCCGCCAATCCCGGACCTGTGATGCTAAAAATAAATGCCGGGGCTTTCGGCTCATTCGACTTGGAGATAGGTTGTCCTTTCTCTAGGCCAAACTCAGGGAAGAACCCTTTTAAAGTCAGCTTATAAGGGCCAACTTGATAAACATCCTTCGGATTATTCATCGGAAGATCGAAACTTCCATACGTTTCGCCTGTTGCTGGATTGCTAAGTGTTGGCTTGACTGAAATCAGGAGCGGTGTGGCTTTGTAGTCAAATTGATACGCTTGCAAGCCTTTATAATCCAAAGGATGATTCACGAGAATATTCGCTTTATGCACTTCTTCTAAAACAGGCTCTTTCGTTGAATCGTCACAATTCGCCGAGCAGTGATACAAGACAGCCTGTGTTTCATACGTTTTGGGAACGATTTGTCCCTTGGACTTTATGCTTTCAGGCAAATCTTTTTCGTCATAAAGCTCTAACGTAAATTTTTCATTTTTTATAAAATAAGAAGTATGGGGGATGGCTTTGGTTTCACCTTCCAAAATACCCATATACTCATCCATATGCCAGCCCGGGATGCTTCTCATCAAAACACCGATCAGAAAAATAATAAGACCAATATGGTTAATGTATGGGCCCCAACGGCTGAAACGGTATTTCTCGGCAAGCAGTGCCGTTCCATCTTTATGTATGCGGTAATTTTTTTTGCGTAAAATCACGCCGAGCTTATCGGTCCATGCTTCCTCATCTGTACCTGACGGCAAGTCGGTCACAAGGGTCACCTTTTGCCGGGTCAAGAAATTGAGATGCTTGCGGATTTGCTGCTTGGATAATGCGCGGTAGAGCGGCAAAACACGATCCAAACTGCAGATGACAAGCGACGTCCCGATCATAAATAGCAAGGTGATGAACCACCATGAGCTGAATGTGTGCGAGAGGCCAAGAAAATGATAAATTGTTCCCAGTTTCCCGTACGTTTCCGAATAATATTGCGCAGGGTCCATATCCAAAAACGTGTTTTCCTGCGGATATATCGTGCCAACGGCAGAAGCCAGCAAGGTGATGAAAATAATCCATACCGCTATTTTAACCGAGGAGAAGAAATTCCAGACTTTATCTAAAATTGAGGGGTTCGATTTCTGCGAGCGGCGGGCCATACCGTCATAACGCATTTCAAGTATATCTCTGCCATCCGTATCGATCAGCGGATTCCCGCAGGATTCACAGAGCGTAGTTCCTGTGGGGTTCTGATGCCCACAATCGCATTTGGTGTTGTAGAACATGATGACCTCCTGAAAACTCTAAGCATTCACTTCAATTAAGATTTAACGGCAAGCTTCGAAAGCGTTTCATCAACAAAAGCTTCGGTCATTTGCCCAATTTTTTTGACGGCTACTTTGCCGTCTGCGCCGATAAAGAAGGTCGTCGGATAGTCCATTACGCCATATTGCTTGCGCACAACTTCTTTCGCATCCAACAGTACAGGCATGTTCAAGTTATACTGATCCATGAAGCCTTGAACGGTCACTTTGTTTTTGTCGACATTTACTTCCAGGAAAATAACGCCTTCTTTGCTCCATTTGTCATACTGCTTCTGCAGCGCAGGCATTTCTTCCTTACACGGCGGACAAAAAGTGCCCCAGAAATTAATTAAAACCGGCTTTCCCTTGTATTCCGATAACTCATGTGTCTTGCCATCTAAGCCGACTAATGAGAAATTCGTCGCTTTGTCGCCAACTTGGGGGTATTTTTTACTGTCAGAAGCCGACAAATTCGTAATAATGGTAAACACGCCAATAATAAGCACGATCGCAAAGATCCCGATCTGTACCCATTTCTTTCTTGCACCCACGATTAATCACCTTCACTTTTTCTTTAGCTATGTTAGATTTTTCACATAGGGTAATACCTTTATTATAACGAAAAGAAGGCCAATTCTTATTGGCCTTTTTGAACGTTATGTGTCTTGAGAGCCTCGTTCCTAAGCTCTTCAACCTCTTTGGGCGTCAAGTGGCGAAACTTCGCTCTTGGCAGCCCTGTAAGAAAGATTGGACCGAATTTAATCCGTTTCAATCGAATCACCGGGAAGGAAATC
This sequence comes from Paenibacillus sp. FW101-FHT12H11, assembly GCF_058790355.1. Classification (NCBI taxonomy): domain Bacteria; kingdom Bacillati; phylum Bacillota; class Bacilli; order Caryophanales; family Paenibacillaceae; genus Paenibacillus; species Paenibacillus sp. FW101-FHT12H11. Next base: position 712,008 of record NZ_JBYTCO010000002.1, read on the forward strand.
GCTTCGAACATCCGTCTGACTTGCCGATTCCTGCCTTCGTAGATCGTGATCTGAATGACGGACTCATTCTTCTCTAAATTCACATCCGCATACTCAACCTCAGCCGGTGCTGTCATCCCGTCTTCTAACTGTATGCCCGTTTTTAGCTTGTCTAATAACGTCCCGTGCGGCACTCCTTTGACAGTTGCTTGATACGTCTTCGGCACATGATGCTTAGGATGCGTGAGCAGATGAGCAAATTCCCCGTCATTGGTTAAAATGAGCAAGCCTTCCGTATCATAATCCAACCGTCCGACCGGATACACGCGTTCTTTGATTCCTGGCAAGAAGTCTGTAACTACTTTACGTCCTTCAGGGTCCGTCGCGCTTGTAATGACACCCTTCGGTTTATGTAAAATCACATAAATCTTCTTTTGTTGGCCGATAGCTCGTCCATCGACTCTGATTTCATCCTCAGCCGGGTTCACCTTCACGCCAAGCGTCGTGACAACTTCACCGTTCACTTGCACACGCCCCGCAGTGATGATTTCTTCACATTTCCGGCGGGAGGCGACCCCCGCTTCGGCTAATACCTTTTGCAGTCTTTCCATTATCCGCTTTCACCTCAAGCTAATGATAACGGAGTTGACTGCAAATCACAAGAGCGCCGGCTCAGCTAAACACTAAATAGCAGATGACAATCGATGCAACGAAGCCGACAATGTCTGAAATGAGCCCTACCTTCAAGGCATACCCTGCCTTACGAATGCCAATCGCTCCAAAATACACCGTAATTACATACAAAGTTGTATCCGTGCTGCCTTGAACGGTAGAGGCGATTCGGCCAATCATCGAGTCCGGACCAAATTGTTCAATCAAATCGGTCGTAAAAGCGAGCGAACCCGCTCCGGTGATCGGCCGTAGAATCGCCAGCGGCAGCACTTCGGTAGGAACACCGATGCTTTCAAAGAAAGGCCGCATCCAGCCGATTAACAAATCCATCGCACCCGAAGCGCGGAAGACGGAAATGGCGACCATCATGCCGACCAGATGCGGAATGATTTTGATCGCCGTATCAAAGCCCTCTTTGGCGCCATCAACGAACGATTCATAGACAGGCACCTTGCGATAAGCCGCATATAAAGGGATGAACACGATCATGATGGGAATAGCCCATGCAGATATGAGCGAAACGAAGGCATACATGCGGAATCATCCTTTCAGCGGAGGGATGGGAGAGCGAGACCTTCGGTACCATCGGTCCACAAAAATAGCAACGGCCGTCGAGATGATCGTAGCAATCAGCGTCGTACCCACGATTTCCGCAGGATTGACGGAATTGTAATTCATGCGTATGGCAATTAACGTTGTAGGAATTAACGTGATGCTTGACGTATTCAACGCAAGCAGCGTACACATCGCTGTACTTGCCGTGTCTTTATCCGCATTCAACTTTTGCAGCTCTTGCATGGCTTTAATCCCCATCGGCGTTGCCGCATTGCCCAAACCCAGAATGTTGGCGCTCATGTTTGACATGATATAACCGATAGCCGGATGGTTTTTGGGGACGCTCGGGAACAAAAATCGCACCGCAGGCTGCAGCAATCTGGCAAGCTTGCTCAGCAGGCCGGCATCTTCGGCAATTCGCATCATTCCCATCCAAAAAACGAGCACGCTAATGAGTCCGAAGCAAACCGTCACACCGCTTTTTGCGCCATCGAAAGCAGCTTGCGTCACGGCTTCAACATTCCCATTCAAAGCAGCAACAACGAAGCCGATGACGATAAAAAACAACCAAATCCAATTCACCATATCGATGGCCTCCTTGTGAGCCCTCTAGTCCGCCCACTCTGATCTAGAGATTGAAAACAACTCCTGAATTAACATCCGGCAAATTAAACTATAATGGGTGAGCAGCGTTTCTTGATAAGGTTTGCTCTCTTGAAAAGAGAACGTGGACTGGCTCTGCGCTTGTAATAACGGACTCGCTTTATCGTATAGCGGCACCGTTTGAATCAGTTGCTGCTGCAATGAAAACTGTATGCTCCCCCGCTCAGCCAACCGGTATGCGGTGGAAGAAGGATCGACCAGTTTCACTTGATGCGTCAACTGAGCCGCTTCGCCTTCCGCCAGTGGATAAGAGAACGTTCTACCCGCTACCCATGGCGTTCCCTCGACGGCATCACCTTTGTTGACGATCGTCTGCAGCGGATAATAGGTGAAACCGTATTGCAGCAGCCTTGCATGATCGGCCCAATCATCGCCATCATTCAGTGTGACGACGGCGAGCTGTTGGCCGTTCCTGGTCGCTGAAGAAACAAGGCAGCGCTTCGCAAGCTTTGTATACCCTGTTTTCACACCGTCCGCTCCTTCAAAAAGAGAGAGCATCTTGTTTTTGTTCAACCACGAATAATCCCAAGCTTCATTCGGGTTCGGCACTTTTTTCAGCTTCGTCGAGACAATCTCCTTGAACACCGGATTCTTAAGCGCATAAGCCGTAAGCTTGGCCAAATCGTTAGGACTCGAACGATGGCCTTCGCCTTCATCGAGCCCGGATGGATTCGTAAAATGCGAATGATCCATGCCAAGCGAACGCGCTTTCTCATTCATCAGATAGACGAAGCCTTCCACGCTTCCGCCCACATGTTCGGCAATGGCCGTAGCTGCGTCATTCCCCGAGCGCAGCATCAAGCCATACAGCATATCATGCAGTCTCATCTCTTCGCCAAGCTTCAGGTAGATGGATGAGCCTTCTTTGCCGAAGGCCGTTTTGCTAACCTTCACTTTATCGTTCAACTTCCCTTGTTCAATCGCGATAATGGCGGTCATGATTTTGGTCAAGGAGGCGATCCGCATAGGCGTGTCCCCTTTTTCACTATAAAGGATGCGTCCAGACTCCACGTCAATGAGCGAGGCACCAACCGCATTGGTACGAATGCCTGGCGGCGCTGCTTCCACTTGCGCCCAAGGTGCGAGCAATAGACTGATCAATGCGCTGCACAAGATGATGAACCCGACACTTTTCTTCATCGTTATCCCCCTACTTACCAAATAGACAAGACAAAAACTTTGTACAAGTATATGCTTTGGAAATGGGGATATGTCCAAGTCCTGTTATTTACAAAAGGAGAATCCATCGGTATAATGGGTTGGAATTGAATAACGAGATCACCGGAGGAGCCTGTCATTGCAGGCTCCTTTTTGCCATTTTTCGGATATTACGGGGAAAATGGTTAGTATCTGTGTGCTTGTGCAATAACTAAAACGGAAGAAGATGGAGGTTAATTATGCTTACTTGGATAGCTCTTATTATTTTTTTAGTCACTTATGCACTCATTATTTCGGAAAAAGTCAACCGCGCCGCGATCGCCTTATTGGGTGCTGTGATCATGGTTTTCGCGGGTATTCTGGATGTTCATAAAATATTCGTGCAATATATGGAATGGGAAACCATCACGCTCTTAATCGGAATGATGATCCTCGTGGGTATTACGAACCAAACAGGCGTCTTTCAGTTTGTTGCCATACGCGCGGCCAAAGCCGTCAAAGGCGATCCGATGAAGATCTTGCTTGTTCTATCCACGTTAACCGCTTTTGGTTCTGCCCTTTTGGACAATGTAACGACGGTTCTGCTTATTGTCCCAGTTACCATCGCGATTACGCGCATATTGGAAATAAACCCTGTCCCCTTTCTGATGGCTGAAATCATTGCTTCCAATATCGGAGGAACAGCTACATTAATAGGCGATCCGCCTAATATCATGATTGGGTCCGCGAACCCGCATTTAACGTTCAATGCTTTTCTTATTCATCTAGGCCCAATTGCACTCATTATTATGATTGTATCGCTTGTCATGCTTTACCTCATGTTCCGCAAACAGATGCATCCCAATCCCGTATTGCAAGCCAAACTGATGGAAATGAATGAACGGGAAACCATCCAAGATCAGCGGCTCATGGTCAAATCCTTGATTGTTTTAGCGCTAACCCTCATCGGTTTTATGCTTCATGCGGTCATTCATGTCGACGCGGCCGTCGTTGCGATAACAGGTGCGATTTTACTAATGCTTTTCGGATTAAAAGAACACGATATCGAGAAAGCTTTCGCTTCGATCGAGTGGGTGACGATTTTCTTCTTCGCGGGATTATTCAGCCTGGTGGGGGGATTGCAAGAGGTTGGACTGATTAAAAAGCTGGCCATGCTTGCCCTGGATGTAACAGAAGGCAACATTCAAAGCGCCTCCTTGCTCATCCTTTGGGGTTCTGGATTGGCTTCGGCAACCATCGACAATATTCCATTTGTCGCGACCATGATTCCTCTCATCAAGGATATGGCGGATGGGCTTGGCCTTGCGGTAGATTCAGCGCCAATCAACACATTGTGGTGGTCGCTTGCATTAGGCGCATGTTTAGGAGGAAACGGCACTATCATCGGTGCGTCAGCGAATGTCATCGTGGCTGGCCTTGCTGCCAAAGAGGGGAAAGGTTTTAGTTATTTGGAGTTTTTAAAAGTAGGCGTTCCTATTACGCTGGTTTCATTGCTGCTCGCGCATGTCTACATTTATCTTCGTTACTTGCTGTGATCACGCATAAAAAAAAGCTGTCACAGAGGACAGCCCAGGCGATAACCGACTCTTATACGATGAAGTTTTGATTCTCGATATTCGTTACGTTGTTGGCGCCGTTTGTTCCGACTGTGCCCGATTTCGTGTTAAAACCTTTAACCATGCTTTGAATGCGGTCTACAACCTGCGGCGCAGAATCGATGAGGCGTTCCAGGATATGCGTTTGGTTGTCGAGAGGAACAACTTTAACGCCATTTTTGCCAACAACGAGGAAGGCAATCGGTGTAATGGAGACCCCGCCGCCGCTGCCTCCTCCGAAAGGAAGGGCAACCTTGGCGTTCAGCGCATCGTTTTTGCCCATCGTGCCGCCTTCAATCTCAATTTCGGAATCGGTCACGAACTCGCTGCCGCCCGCTGCAAATCCGAAACCGACTTTGGATATTGGCATAATGACACTGCCATCCGGAGTTTCAACAGGGTCTCCGACAATCGTGTTAACGTCGACCATTTCCTTGATATTTTCCATGGCGACTTTCATGAGTCCTTGAATCGGGTGTTCTGACATGATAATATTCCTCCTTAGCGTTTTTCGCCATTAAAAACTGGCATCGGAAGCTTAAGTGTCTAAGACCAATATTGGTTCTTTTTTAGAGTACCCTTAGAGGAATATCGTTATGTACATCACGAAGCTGTTTTAAATCTTGACCTTGCTTTCAGAGCCATTTGAATCCAGGTGCGTATGCCGCCTTTTACTTTAGCAGCCCTGACCATTAGCCTGACGCCTGCAAAAACCATATGCCAGACGCGGATTCGGGCAGCAACCCGTACTTCCGTTGAGAAGTGTTTCTCATTAAATTGCGGAATCACGTCTACCCGCGGCGTTGCCCTCACCTGAACATAGCGCATTGTAAAGCCTAAGAGCGACGATTTAATCCCCCAGATGGCTCCCGTCGTAATAGCCGTTTCCGGAGCATCTCCCACACCGACGCGCGTTACCCATTTTAACTCGGTACATTCCACTCTGGCTAAAGTTTGCCGCGTCCAATCATACAAATTGAGCGTATGAACAAGCAAGTCTTTGGTTTCCTTATAAAATTGAATCACTTTGTCCTTCGTAATGTGATCCTTGCTCTCATCTTTCAGCTTTGCGTATGTTTTATTCACAATTTCCGATTTGATCAGGATCCCTTTCGTGAATCCCTTGAACTGTATGATGGGGATGACATAGCGATAACGGATTAATCCAAATAAAGCACGCATCTCCACAGTAAGTGTGTCATTATCTTTCACTCTGGAGAAATAAAACTCTCCCCGAATGAAACTGAGCAGCGCAATGATAATGGCAAGGATGACGATTAGAAGCACGAATCCTACCCACAACAACCCCATTCTCCCCCTTAACAAAAAAACTCCACAGCCAGAAGAGATCTTCTGGCAAGTAGAGTTAGTATGAGCTAATTTAGGAAATGAAATGCATTTACCGTTACTCGGTTTCCTCCGAAACATCCTCGAGTGTAATCTGTTTCTGATCTCCGCTCATCCGATCAAACAACATGCGAGTTTCTTCCTCCAGATCAAACTCTCCTTGGAAGCTGCCTGAATCCGGCAGTTCCTGGATGGAGCTGAGCCCGAAATACTCAAGAAATTGTTTGGATGTGCCATACAAGATCGGTTTTCCTACTGCATCTGCACGTCCAACTTCCAATATAAGATCTTTTCCTACCAGAGTAGCCAAAGCACGATCACATTTCACGCCGCGTATCTCTTCGATCTCTACTCTGGTAATGGGTTGTTTATAAGCGACGATGGATAAGGTTTCCAGTGCTGCTTGCGATAAGGATGAACGTGAAGGTGTGTAAGCCAGCCGCTCAAAATATGGCGCATGCTCAGCCAAAGTCGTTAACTGGTAAGCACCGGCTACCTCAACGATCTGGACTCCTCTTCCCTTGCGTTTAAATTCCGTGCGCATATCCTTAAGCAAATCGCGAACGATGTACAAATCAAGCTCCATGACCTCAGCTATTTGTTTGGCATCCAATCCCTCGTCACCAGAGGCAAAGAGGAGTCCCTCAATAATCGATTTCATCTGTGGAAAACTGAGTGTCAATGTCTGAACCCTCCTCTTTGGCTTGAATCACGATATCTTCAAATAATTGATATTGATAACATACGACTTTTTTCATTTTCATCAATTCAAGAATGGCTAAAAATGTGACGACGATCTCTTCCCGAGTCATTTCATAATCAAACAATTTCGAGAAAAGCAGCTTGCCGCCTTTCACTTTTAGCAAATCTATAACCTCTCTAATCCGTTCTTTGACAGATATTTCGTCTCTTCGAATTCTAGTAACAATATTGCGGTTCACAAGCTTGCGAAGCGTCCGCTGAAAAGCGAATAGCAAATCAGCAACGTCCAGCCCTTCAACAGGGTTCTCCTGCACATGCGGCAGGAATGGCGTCAGGTCTTCTGGCTCACGCGTATACACCAGACTCCGCTCTACTTCTTTATCTCTAAGCATATCGGCAATAGACTTGTACTTTCTGTACTCAATAAGTTTAGCGACCAACTCTGCGCGAGGATCAAGCTCGTCTTCCATATCATCAAAATATTCGTCAAATTCAATAACAGGCGGCTTAGGCAGCAGCATTTTGCTTTTGATAGAGAGAAGTGTAGCGGCCATGACTAGAAACTCGCTTGTAATCTCCAACTCCAACTCTTGCATGGCTTGTACATATGCCAAATACTGATCTGTAATTTCTTTGACAGGAATATTATAAATGTCGAGTTCATTTTTATCGATAAGATGAAGCAAAAGATCAAGGGGGCCTTCAAAAGCTTCTAACTTATAGGTAACTTTCATGTCATCTCCCCCTTGTCATAGTGAAAATATATTCATAACAAACTGCGCGGCAAACGGATAAATACGTTCCAAGGCCCATTGGCCGGTAGGTGTAATCATCAAAACGATGACAAGAAAAAGTGCATATCGCTGATTGCGATCCATCCATCTTTGATTTTTCGAAGGAATAAGGCCTTTAAGGATATACCAACCATCTAGCGGATAAAGCGGTAACATATGTATAAGGCAAATCATGAGATTGACAATGACGCCGTACTGCAAATAGACTCGCCATTGTTCCACGGTGATCGACTCGGATGCTCCTCCGAAAAAATCAGGAAGAAAGAAATAGAGCCACCAGAAAAACAAAGCGAGCAGCAAATTGGTCAAAGGACCTGCTGCATACACAATTGTATGATAAAGTTTTGGCTTTTTAAACTGCATCGCCTCTACCGGCATTTTCTTCGACCAGCCATATGGACCAAAAACAATCATCGCCAACCCCAAGGCATCCAAGTGTACCAAGGGGTTAAGCGATAAGCGTTTGCTATCCCGGGCTGTCCGGTCTCCGAGCAGCCAAGCAACTCCTGCATGTGCAGCATCATGGAGCGTCATCGCAATCAGGAAGGCGAGCAGCCTGGGAAGCAGTGATTCCAGATGATAATAAGAAAGCATTAGGAAGTGAATTGTTTCGTCAAGTTCGCCATCTCAATGGCCGTTACTGCCGCTTCCCAACCTTTGTTGCCAGCTTTCGTTCCCGCGCGTTCAACCGCTTGCTCGATGGAATCCGTCGTTAAAACACCAAAGATTGTTGGAACGCCTGTTTTCAGGTTAATGGCAGATACACCTTTTGCAACTTCACTGCACACATAATCAAAGTGAGGAGTTGAACCACGAATGACGGCGCCAAGGGTAATAACCGCATCATATTTCCCGCTCTCCGCCATTTTTTGAGCAATAAGCGGAAGTTCGAACGCGCCCGGTACCCAAGCAATATCCACTTCACTATCTTGTACGCCATGTCGTTTCAAAGCATCCTGCGCGCCGCCAAGCAATTTGGAAGTAATAAATTCATTGAAACGTCCTACGACGATACCATATTTCAAATTCTGCGATACTAAATGTCCTTCATAAATTGTAGCCATGATTAAATTCTCCTTTTCTATATAAAAACCGTTATTTGTAGTGTAAAGATCAGATCCCGCTGCCGGAATCATGGAAGCTCAGCATGTGGCCAAGCTTTTGTTTTTTTGTCCGCAAATAATTGACGTTGTCCTCTTTGCTTGGCATTTGAATCGGAACGCGTTCAACAACTTCGAGACCGTAGCCTTCTAACCCTTTAATTTTGCGAGGGTTGTTCGTTAACAAACGCAGCTGCGTAATGCCAAGATCTCTCAGAATTTGCGCGCCAATGCCATAATCACGAAGATCTGGGGCAAATCCAAGCTTAATATTCGCTTCTACAGTGTCTAATCCCTGCTCTTGCAACGCATAAGCTTTTAATTTGTTGATCAGACCGATACCGCGACCTTCCTGTCGCATATATAATAATACACCATTGCCCTCTTCATCAATCTGTTTTAATGCAGCATCGAGTTGAGGACCGCAATCGCAGCGGTGTGAATGGAAAACATCACCAGTTAAACATTCGGAATGCACACGAACGAGCGTTGGTTTGGAAGGGTCAATTGTTCCTTTGACAAGGGCAACATGCTCTTTGTTATCCAGTTGATTCGTATAGGCGATTGCTTTAAAAGTGCCGAAATCCGTAGGCAGCTTAATTTCAACTTCACGCTCAACCAATTTCTCCTGTTGATTGCGGTAGTGAATCAAATCTTGAATCGTAATGATACACAAATCATGTTTCTTCGCGATTTCCATAAGGTCCGGAACTCGAGCCATCGTTCCGTCTTCCTTGATCACTTCACAAATGACCGCGGCAGGATAGGACCCGCATAAAACAGCCAAATCAACCGCCGCTTCCGTATGTCCGGCTCTGCGGAGTACGCCGCCTTTTTTGGCGATTAGCGGGAAAATATGACCCGGTCTGCGGAAATCCTGCGGTTTCGTATCCGGATCGATCAAGCCCATAACCGTTCTTGAACGCTCATGCGCGGAAATCCCCGTACTCGTCTCAACATGGTCTACAGAAACGGTAAAGGCAGTACCATGATAATCGGTATTTCTAGCGACCATTGGCGGCAAGTCAAGCTCTTTCGCCCGTTCTTCCGTAATTGGTGTGCAAACCAGCCCGCGGCCTTCTTTGATCATGAAATTAATCACTTCCGGGGTCGTTTTATCCGCCAGTGCGATAAAATCCCCTTCGTTCTCGCGATCTTCGTCATCCACAGCGATAATTACTTTCCCTAAGCTGAGATCTTTCAGAGCTTCTTCGATCGTGCTGAATTTTATTTCTGTCATATTCACCTCTCCTAACCGAACTATCTTTGTAAGCTAGTTACCTTACATAAAGCCATGATCCGCCAAAAAGCTTGCAGATAGCGTGCTTTGCTTTTTACCGTTACCCGCTGAGGCATCAGCAGGACCGAACTTTAGCAGTCGTTCCATATATTTGCCCAGAACATCGCATTCCATGTTAATAGTATCTCCTGCTTTTTTATCATACAGAACGGTTTGAGCCAGTGTATGCGGAATAATCGAAACCGCCAGATCGTGTTCTGTGACATCGACAACCGTAAGGGAGATCCCGTCAATGGTGATCGAGCCGCCAGCTATAATATATCGGAAAATATGTTTATCCTCCGGTTCGAACCGATAAACAACCGCATTTTCTTCTGGAATACGCGAAATAATCGTTGCTGTTGAATCTACATGTCCCTGCACGATGTGTCCGCCGAAGCGACCGTTTGCCGCCATCGCTCGCTCCAAATTCACGCGTGTACCGGCTTGCAGTTTGCGCAAGTTCGTCTTGCGGTAAGTTTCCGGCATCACGTCGACGGAGAAAGATTCGTTGTCAAACGAAATGACTGTGAGACAAACACCATTCACCGAAATGCTGTCTCCCAGATGAACATCTTCAAGGATCTTTCTTGCGCTAATCGTTAATACCATAGCCTGACCTACGCTATGAATGCGGCGCATGTGGCCGATTTCTTCAATAATGCCGGTAAACATGACAGCCCTCCATTCGTTAGCTCTTAAAAACCGGATACCCGGTTAGGCATACATCCGGTCCGAACTGCTCGACCTTTAAGCGGTCGAGCGTAATTGCGTCATCCATCTTCGCGAAGCCTTCGAAGGTGATGTTCATGGGTGCTGCTTGCCCGCCGCCGATAATTTTCGGCGCAAACATCAGCACCAGCTTATCCAGCAGGCGCCGCTTCAGCATGGCGCCGCTCAGCTTGCCTCCACCCTCTAGGAGGATGGAGCCGATCTCTCGCTCGCCGAGCTGCCGCATGGCGAGCGTCAGATCCACCTGCGGGCCGTCGCCGCAGGTGAGGACCGTGATGCCGCGCGCCTCCAGCGCGGCACGCCGCTCTGCGGGCGCCTGTGCGGTGGCGAGCAGGATCGTCGGCTGACGATCCTGCTCGGTGAGCACCTGGGCGCCCAGCGGGACCCGCAAGCGCGAGTCCGCGATAATCCGTACCGGCTGCACAGCCGGTACGTCGCCGCGCGCGCTTAAGCGCGGGTCGTCGGCGATGACGGTATCGACGCCGACCATAATGCCCTGATGCCGATGCCGCAGGGTATGCACGAATGCGCGCGACGCAGGCGACGTAATCCATTTGCTGTCGCCTGTTTTCGAGGCAATGCGGCCGTCGAGCGTGCTGGCTGTTTTCAGGGTCACGAAAGGCATACGCGTGACGATGTACTTATTAAAAGCCTCATTCATCAGCGAGGCTTCCTCGCCCAGCAGCCCAACGGACACGTCTATGCCGTGAGCGCGCAGTTTGGCAATACCCGTGCCCGCAACCTGCGGGTTCGGATCGGTGCCCGCAACGACAACGCGGGCAACACCGGCCTCAATGAGACGGTCGCTGCAAGGCGGCGTCTTGCCGTAGTGACTGCACGGCTCGAGTGTGACATACGCCGTACTGCCCTTCGCTTCTTCGCCAGCCATCTGCAAAGCAAGAACCTCAGCATGGCCATGTCCGCGCTTCAGATGCGCCCCCATCCCCACGATACGCCCGTCTTTTACCAGGACGCATCCAACAACGGGATTAATCCCTGTTTGGCCGAGAGCACTCTCAGCCATTTGCAGAGCGAGCCTCATATAAGCTTCATCATTCAAGACATGCATGTGTGTCCACTGCCTTTCCAAGCTATTTTGTAATAGAATGCAAAAAGACCCCTCCGCATATCGGATAGGGGCCAGAGATTGTTTAGGTAACACGAAGAAGCTTCATCCATCCATACTTGCTGCATTTTTGATCAAATCAAACAAGCACGGCGTACCCATGCCAAAGCATAGACCTGCCGAATTTTTGTTCTCGTGAAAAAATGTACAAGTATGCATAGCGAATCTAATGTTCGCGTATTCCTTCTCCCATCCAGACTATACTGTCGGTCCCGGATTCTCACCGGGTCAGCCGTAGCGAAGCTGTATATCAGGTACCGCTAGCTTCAAAACGGGTCACGGACTAATTGAAAGCAGCCAGATCAGCCTGCCATCAAATCACCGCCGGTGTGGAATTTCACCACGCCCCGAAGGTTTGCACACATATGAAAAGTAACTTATGAAAAATTTATCACTCACACATCGAAAAAGCAAGGTCTTTTTTACCTCACCCTACAAAAAACGACTCATTTTGCATTGCTTCAACTCGATTGCGATTATGTTTCTGGAAGCACTATTTGCATAAAACCGGATATATTCCCCCTTCCAAATGGAATATACTGACGTGCGCAGGCTCTACCCTCATCCACCCTCATCCTAACGAACCACACAGCCGCTATTCCCGTTAAATCGCGCATTTCTCAGCTCTAACAGACTCCAGAGTCATTATCCGATCAATACACGGTCATTTTGCAAGCAATTATCATGAATAGCGGCTCTCGTGTCCGTTAAAATTTCACAGAGCCTTATTTCTGCGAAATAGGGTCATCTCTGTCCGTTAGCTGACATTCTGTATCTCCACCACTCCAACGATAAAAGTCTCCGTGGAGCACCCTGCGCAGCTCCCTCAAATAAAAGAGCCTGCTGACAACTGTCAGCAGGCTCTTCCCATTTTCCGATATTAAACTTCTACAACTTCTACTTTTTCCATCAAGTCTCTGCCTTTGAAAGCATCAACGAGTTCCATACCTTTGGACACTTTACCGAAGACAGTATGTTGTCCATCAAGGTGAGGTTGTGGTTGGTAAGCGATGTAGAATTGGCTTCCACCAGTGTTTCTGCCTGCATGAGCCATAGCCAGGGAGCCGCGCTCATGTTTGTTAGGGTTGATTTCACAGTTGATTTGGTAGCCTGGGCCACCAGTTCCTGTGCCGGATGGACAACCGCCTTGTGCAACGAATCCTGGGATTACGCGATGAAAAACAAGTCCGTTGTAGAAACCGGAGTTTGCTAATTTTTCAAAGTTGGCAACGGTATTTGGCGCGTCATTTTCGAAAAGATCGATTAGAACTTCGCCACCGCCTGCTAGTTTAATTTTTGCTTGTTTGGCCATTGTGGTCCACTCCTTTAGACAATAATATCTTATTCTACTATGAAAAGATGCATTTCACAAATCTGCCTTTCAGCTAAATAGAGAACTCTAGTTCCGTGAGCACACAAAAAGCTATCCCTCAAGTCCTGAAGACCTGAGGGATAGCCCGTTCTCAGCTTGGAAATCCAGCTGTTTTCTATGTTAAACCGTTTTGCTCACTTGTTTCATTCTAGCAGGAATCAGATCGTTCCCGACAATGTTGTCGAACGTTTCACGCTTCACGACGAGATCGCTTTGCCCCTCGCTCACGAAAACTACGCCTGGACGGCGAATGCGATTGTAGTTGCTTGCCATCGCATAGTTATATGCGCCTGTGCAAGACACGGCAAGCACGTCGCCCGAGTTCACTTTCGGGAGGTTCACGTCCCAAATCAGCATATCGCCGCTCTCACAGCATTTGCCGGCAATCGATACGACCTCGGTAGGCTCTTCGGTTGCGCGGTTCGCCAGCATTGCCTCATACACTGCCTCATACAAAGCAGGGCGCGGGTTATCTGTCATACCGCCATCGACAGATACATATTTACGTACACCAGGAATATCTTTCGCCGTTCCAACGGTGTACAAGGTCGTTCCTGCGTCGCCAACGATGCTGCGGCCCGGCTCCACCCAGATTTCGGGAAGCGGATATTCGTTGCGTCCGAAATTGTCTTTAATCGCATCCGTGATCGCCTTCACATAGACGGATACCGGAAGCGGAGTATCTTCGTTCACATAACGGATGCCAAAGCCTCCGCCAAGGTTAATGACTTTGAACGTCACGCCAATTTCTTGGCGAACTTGAACGGCAAAGCTGGCCATTTTCTCGGCAGCCATGCGGAAACCTTCCACTTCAAAAATTTGCGAGCCAATATGGGAATGAATACCGAGCAGTTCCAAATGGCTTAGCTTGGAAGCCTCTTCCACCGCGCGGAATGCGGAACCATTGCCTAGATCGAAACCGAACTTGGAATCCGTTTGGCCTGTGGAAATATATTCATGCGTATGTGCTTCGACACCTGGCGTAATACGCAGTAAAATTTTCACTTTCTGACGTTTCTCACCGGCAATGGCGTTCAGCATTTGAAGCTCGATAAAATTATCTACAACGAAACAGCCGATTTTCGCATCAATCGCCATCTCAATCTCGTCAATTGTTTTGTTGTTGCCATGGAAATGAATCCGCTCTGCCGGGAATCCAGCTTGAAGAGCTGTATACAACTCACCGTCCGATACAACATCAAGAGACATTCCTTCTTCTTCGACAATGCGGCACATCGCCATCACGCAAAAAGCTTTGCTCGCATAAGCCACTTGGAATTTGAGACCGGACGCTTTGAAAGCATCTACAAACTCGCGGCAACGTTCACGTACAAGAGCTTCGTCAAACACATATAAAGGTGTCCCGTATTCCGCAACCAGCTTCGTTGCGTCGACACCACCGATTTCAAGGTGACCTTGACCGTTAATTTTACTTGTACCATGCAAATACATAGCTTCATTTCCCCCTCACCCTGAACCTGCTGCTGCTCATATTCCGCTCAAACGGCCGAATGCGCATTACTATTTAAATTAACATAGGAAAAGCGCATTTGACAATATCCTTGCGGCCCGAAATCGTAAAAAGGACAAGATGAATGCTCTTGTCCTTTTAGTTTATTAAGATTTAGGTTGACGTGTGCCGTCAATCGGTTTTGTAATGCTTAGACGCGTTTTGGCTGCCAATACGGGACGGCGTAGAATAATCGCAAAGAAGCTTTTCGCGTTGAAAGGAATGAGCGGCCACATGTAAGGGGCATTGTAGGACTTTCTTGTAGCCAGCCAGAGCAGCCACAATGTTGATCCGACTACAAAACCCGGGACATGGAAGATAGCCACAGCAATGAGCAGCCCCAGCCGGACAATCCGGTTAGCCAGCCCCAATTCATAACTTGGAGTGGCAAACATCCCAATGGAGGCAAGAGCCAGATACAGAATCACTTCATTGATGAATAATCCTGTTTTAACAGCTATATCCCCCACCAGAATGGCTGCTACCAAGCCCATTGCCGTGGCGAGCGGAGACGGGGTATGCACCGCGGCCATCCGCATCAGATCGATCCCGATATCGGCGATTAGGAATTGAACTAGAAGTGGAAGTGTTCCCTCTTTCTGCGGCCCGAGAAATTCTAAACCGGGAGGCTTTAAAGAAGGATCCATCACCATCATAAACCAAAGCGGAAGCAGGAAGATGGAGGACATAATTCCGGCGAACCGCACCCACCTTAAATAGGTGCCGATAAACGGCGTTTGTCTATATTCTTCCGCATGCTGCACATGATGAAAGAAGGTCGTCGGCAATATCATAACGCTTGGGGATGTATCTACAAACAAGCACACATGCCCTTCCATCAAATGTGCGGACACTACATCGGGACGTTCAGAGAAACGTACCATCGGATATGGATTCCAGCCTTTATTCACGATAATTTCCTCCAGCTGCTTTTCGCCAAGGGGGAGACCATCTATTTTCACTTCGCTAATTTTCTCTTTAATCGCATCGACCAAATCCGCATTAGCAATATCGTTGATATAACCGATGCAGACATCTGTTTTGGTTCGTTTGCCAATTTGCATAATCTCCAGCTTCAACCGCTCATCCCGCACTCTTCGTCTCACGAGTGTTACGTTCAATAATAAGGTTTCGACGAAACCGTCCCGTGAACCTCTGACAACCCGCTCCAAATCTGGCTCGCCGATGGATCGAACGGGATAGCTCTTGACGTCGATGGCGATGGCCGCCGTTTCTCCTTCAATGAAGAGTGCGGTCCCACCCATGAGCACCTGCCCTACGATTTCGGACATTTTTTTGTAGGACTTGACTTGATTATGAGGGATTAGATAATCCATGAAAGATTCGACCGTGTGGTGGTTCACACTTTTTTCACTAGCATAGGAAAGGCGTGTCAGAATATCGGATAAAACCGTATCTTTGACGAACCCGTTACAGTAGAAGATCCCTACTCTTTTTGATCCGAACACCATCTCCCTCATCACAAGATCGAAGCTGCGATTAAGGCCAACGCGCTCCTCCAGAACTCGTTTGACATCCTCTAAATTATCGGGAATATCTTCCTGAGTTTTCAACTCCTTTTCCTCAGGCGTCAGATTCGTGATCGGATTATATTCCGATAAATTCCCTTCCTCATCAATGGCCAGTTTATCTAAATTTTCTTTGGATTCGTTCACATGATCGTGTTCATGTTCATGGTCATTCCCAGTCTTGACGATTACTTTCATGTCCGTGCGCCTCCTTCAACCCTTAATAAAACAACCACTCAAACAAGGATCCAAACACTTTGCCGAAAATCATCGCCATCAGCAGCAAAATCATATAGGAACCCATACCCACCCTCTTGGCAAGGATCGGCAGCACATTAATAATTTCAGTAAGCGCAGCTGCTAACATCCCAACAAAACAGCCGGCAAATAGTCCAATGAGCGCAGCACTTATCGGAAATAGATGCACCTTCATATCGCTAAAATCCACCCAAGTAAACAAAAGGGAACCTAACACAACCGCAGCTTCATACGCACGTATTTTTGAGAATGTTCGTGTGATCTGCGCCAGCCTCGGAATAATGTCCAGAACCACAAGAAAGGCCACCATCCCGCTGCCGACGGCAATTCCTCCCGCTAAACCGATAAAAGCAATCAGAAGGACTTCTCCAAGGAGAGTCATCCCTTCGACTCCCCTTCCTCATGAATTTTCATATACTCTTCGGTGATCACATAATGGTTAATATTCTCCTGGTACATGAACATTTCCACTTCGAGCGGACTTGGTTCCTCATTGAATTTCTTTTTAAACAAATGGTTGAAGAAGATCACCATCCCGACACCTATGCCGAGGGAATACGGTATTTGCAGAATGAGCGGATGTTCTACCTTTTTACCCGTCATCAGCTCGTAGATCCTCTGGTGAACCTCCAGCATAGAGACATCGGCATGGAAATTCATGATGGCCAGACCTGAACCGATGAAAAGCAGCAACCATACCAATCCGATGAGTACTGGACTTGCTTTTTTATTATCAGAAAAAATTTCAAGGAGCACATGAGGTTCCCCAAAATGCTCAATTTGCAGCTCCGGGTACCGCTCTTTCACTTTTCGAACAATCAGCATCATATCAATCAGGACGCGGTTGCCATCCTCCTGCTGCGGCTTATGAATAATCAGCTCGTTCAAGGCTGTTTCATAGTCAGGTTCCACAATAATTTGCGCGATATGCCGCAGCTGAACGACACTTCCTTTGCGAACACTCGCTTTACGCCTGAGCCGGATATACAGGTATGGAGCTCCACTATTAGCCATGGTCTCACTCCCTTCACTACTTACGGGTATCATCCATGTATAGGAGTAGTATGCAAAATGTTTCCTACCCATAATCACCCGCTGCAATGGTAAATTCTCCAGGAATAAAGCTCTCCTCAAATTGACATAGTAAGAAATGAATAACGATAACTTATTCCATACAAAGAAGGTGATAACATGGCAAAAGTAGCGTTAACTCTTGTGATTATCGGTGCGCTGAATTGGCTTTTAGTTGGGCTCTTCGAATGGGATTTAGTTTCAGCTATATTGGGTGGGGATTCACATCGGGAATCTTCGGTTTTAAGTCGCATCATCTATACCATCGTCGGCTTATGCGGAATTTACTGCGTAAGATTCTATTCCGACAACAGATATTCTGCACGATAGACGTATAGGTGTATAAAAAAAGCCGCCATACCCAGTAGATTGAGGGTAAATAGCGGCTCTTTTTCATTTCTATAAATTAGTAAGACAGTATTTAACTTGCTTGCTTTACCAAAAGCTTACTTTCCTCATTCAATCCAATGCAAATCACCGTTTTGCCCAGCTGCTCATACTTCGCAATGGTTTTAGCGATAGCCGTAACAGCGGAGTGATCCCAGACGTGCGAACTGCCAAAATCAATCGTAATTGTCTCGGGGTCGTTTCGATAATCGAATAAATCAATAAAATAAGTCATTGTGCCAAAAAACAACTGACCGGAAACCCGATATGTTTTTGCTCCGTTAGCGTCTATCGAGGTAAAAGCTTTAATCTTGGCCGATCTCCAACCAAAAATGAGCGCACTTAACGTAACACCGGACAAGACCCCAATCGCTAAGTTGGACGTTGCAACAACGATAGCGACAGTGATCACCATGACTAACGCGTCGCTTCTTGGAATTTTGGCTATCGTTCTCAGGGATTTCCAATCGAAAGTGCCTATAGAGACCATGAACATGACCCCGACCAATGCCCCCATCGGAATTTGCTTAACGACATTACCAAGCACCATGATCAAAAATAGCAAAAACACGCCGGACACAAAGGTGGATAGGCGCGACCTTCCTCCTGATTTCACATTAATCACCGTTTGGCCGATCATCGCGCAACCTGCCATCCCGCCAAAAAAACCGGAAAACACATTGGCAATGCCTTGCCCGCGAACTTCTTTGTTTTTATCGCTTTTTGTTTCTGTCATTTCATCCACGATCGTAGCCGTCATCAAGGATTCCGTAATACCGACCACGGCCAAAGCCAAGGAAATCGGAAGAATCACTCCTATGGCTTGCAAAGAGAGATGGAAGTCAGGGATATGGAAAAACGGCAATGTCTGCGTGATTTCCCCCATATCTCCTACCGTACGCACATCTAAATGCAAATTGATCGAAATGATCGTCATCACAATAATCGCGACCAACGCAGAAGGGACGGCTTTGGTTATCCGCGGCAGTCCATACACAATGACCAAGGTGCCTGCTACCATCGCGTACATCTGCCAACCCGCACCTGCAAAGCTAGGGAGCTGAGCCATGAAAATAATAATGGCCAGGGCATTTACAAAACCAATAACAACAGAATGCGGAATGAAAGTGATAAATTTGCCGAATTTGAACACACCCATGAGATATTGAATGATACCGGTTAAAATGCTGGCGGCGAATAGATATTCAATGCCATACTTCGCTACCAAAGGCCCCATCAGAGAGGCCATCGCGCCTGTTGCTGCCGAAATCATCCCCATCCGGCCACCGGTGAATGAGATCACTAACGCAATGATGAATGAAGCATACAAGCCAACCATCGGGTCTACCCCGGCTAAAATGGAAAACGCAATCGCCTCGGGAATTAAAGCCAAAGCCACCGTTATTCCGGACAAAACATCCTTTCGTACGTTAAAAAACCACGAATCCTTCCATTTCCCGTACAACTAGATTCACTCCTCGACTGATAAAAGATTTGATTTTGATTTTTCGCTTTCAGAAAAATCCACACCGTTATTGGCAGTACTTATTATACATAAATCTCGCCAATGTCTCTACGCACAAAAAATAACCGTCCTCCTAATGGAGAACGGTTATTTTCGTTATTGCGCAATCTGATCTTTGATCGATTGCAAAATTTTCTTTTCCAATCGCGATACCTGCACTTGGGAAATACCCAGTCTGCTAGCGACCTCCGACTGTGTTTGATCCCTGAAATAGCGGAGGTAGACAATGAGCCGTTCCCGCTCCGAGAGCGTCCCGATGGCTTCGTTGAGCGCAAGCTTCTCGAACCACTTCTCTCCGCTTTCGTCGGAGATTTGATCCATTAACGTAATGGGATCCCCGTCGTTTTCAAAAACGGTCTCATGAATCGAAGAAAGCGGCTTATTCGCTTCTTGCGCGAAAACAACTTCCTCCGCCGTGATCATAAGCTCTTCTGCCACCTCTTTAATCGTAGGAAGCCTGCCAAGCCTTTTCGATAACTCGTCCTTCGTCTTGCGAATCTTGTTAGCCAGTTCTTTGAGCGAACGGCTAACCTTGAGTGTTCCGTCATCCCGAAGGAAGCGCTGAATTTCGCCGATAATCATCGGCACCGCATAGGTTGAAAACTTCACATCATAGGACAGATCGAATTTGTCAACGGACTTGAGCAGTCCGATGCAACCGATCTGGAACAAATCTTCGGCTTCGTATCCCCGGTTCAAAAAACGTTGAACCACAGACCAGACCAAGCGGATATTGCAGCTGACGAGTGTTTCTCTGGCGAGTCCATCTCCGGATTGGCTGAGGGCGATTAACCGTTTGACTTCCGAATCGTCTAAATAACTGTGAGAAGCATGCTTCAGATCGACATCCATAGATCAAACCCCTAATTGTATAAAGCTTTTTTAGATTCAATTCGCTTCAACATGTTTATTTTGGTTCCGATTCCGACGGCCGTCACAACTTCCACTTCGTCCATGAAATTTTCCATAATCGTGAATCCCATTCCGGAACGTTCGAGTTCTGGCTTGGATGTGTAGAGTGGCTGTTTCGCTTGTTCCAAATCATCTATGCCTGAGCCCTGGTCCTCAATCGTAATTCGGACTACGTCATCCTCAATTTTCGTTGTAATGGTAATTACACCATCCGGTTTATTGTTATACCCATGAATAATCGAATTCGTCACAGCTTCTGAAACGACCGTTTTGATATCGGTTAGTTCATTCAAGGTTGGATCCAACTGTGAAACGAAAGCAGCAACAGCGACACGTGCAAAGGCCTCATTCTCGGAACGGCTGGCAAACTGCAGCGTCATGAAATTGTGCTCACTCATAGTGCAACCTCCAAACTGGACATTGCATTACGTTCGTTATCCTGAATTGATACGATCTTGAACATTCCGGAGAGCTCGAACAAGCGATAGACAGCAGGCGAAACATCACATACGACCATCTTGCCGCCTTTACTCGTGATTTGCTTATAGCGACCGAGAATGACGCCCAGACCTGAACTGTCCATGAACGCAAGATCTTTCAAACTCAGGATCAAGTGATGCGTATGCTCTTTGGCAATCGCTTCCTCCATCCTGGCTTTGACGACATCGGCAGTATGGTGGTCCAGCTCGCCTTTCAATCTAACAATCAGCGCTCTTCGGCCTTGCTCGAATTCAATTTGCAGGCTCAACCTGTTCACTCCCCTCAGCTGAGAGACTTTGAGCTACACTCAAAGATCCCTTAAATAAGTCTTGAAACTTAAGTTTCTACAACTGAGTTGGGAACTCCTGCCACCCCGACAAAACTAGAAGAAAAGCGCTAAAACTAGAAGAAAAGCCTGATTATTCGCGAAATCTCATCAATTATCTGTATGGAACATGTGCGAGGTCGTCCGCTTGAACAGCTTCCACCAAGATGCTTTATCCACAGCTACTGGCGACTCAAGAGGGTACTCCGTCAGCACATTATCCCCGCTGAATACGACAATTTTACCAATCGGTTGACCCAGCGTGATCGGTGCTCGCAAGTTTGGCTCCAACTGCAGCTCATGTCGAATGTTATCTGTTGCCGTGCCCTTTTTCATTAAAATGCTGTAATTTTGCTTCGCAACTAACGGCACTGTCGAAACCTGCCCTTTGTTTACGGTAAAATTCCCCAGGCTATCGCCTGATTTGAATAAAGGATAGTTGGTATATTGGGCAAAAGCGTAATCAAATAGCTTCGTGACCTCCGCATTTCGTGTTTTGGTGTTCGGTTCTCCGAGCACGACAGCCACGACACGCAAATTATCCCGTTTAGCCGTTGCCGATAAACAGAATTTCGCTTCGCTGGTGTAGCCGGTTTTGAGGCCGTCTGCGCCGCTATAGAAGCGTACAAGCTTATTCGTATTTACCAACCAGAAAGGATTTGGTGATTCTTTGCGCAGGTAATCCTGATAAGCACCGGTAAATTTCGTTATCCCTTCATGCTTAAGCAGTTCTCTGGACATGACAGCAATATCATTGGCTGTTGTATAGTGATTGGCGACCGGCAGCCCGTTGCAGTTCGAAAAATGCGTATTTTTCATGCCAAGCTGCTGCGCGCGTTCGTTCATCATTTGCACAAAATTTTCTTCGGATCCTGCGATTTTCTCGGCCATCGCCACCGAGGCGTCGTTGCCAGAAGCCATCGCAATGCCCTTCAGCATTTCCTGGACCGTCATTTCTTCGCCCGGCTCCAAGAAGATTTGTGAACCTCCCATAGAAGCTGCGTATTCGCTGACCCGGACTTTCTCATCCATTTTAATATTGCCTTTGTCAATGGCTTCCATGATGAGAAGCATCGTCATGATTTTCGTAATACTAGCTGGCGGAAGTTTGGTGTCTTTGTTTTTCTCCGCAATGACTGTGCCCGTGTCTGCATCCATCAGTACCGCGGATTGCGCATTCGGCGTTAAATCGACCGTAGGCGCTTTTTTCTCTTCCGCATAAGCAACCGGTAAGATCAGCATCACACATAACTGTAAACAGATTAAACTTATTAGCCCTTTTTTTCGCATAGCCTTTGTACCCCTCCTGTGAGATTATGAAGTGAAAACCAGACGCTTGCAGCTGGAATGACTGCTAATCAGTCTTGACGATTTTCCATCAAAATATTCCAAAGGAGGGAAAATAAAAAAGCTATCCCAAAGGTCTAAAAACCTGAGAGATAGCCTCTTGCATAAGTACGAGTGTGACCCTGATCTACACGATCACATCATAGATCAATTGCACGGGAGCCGGCTGACCAGGAGCAATCCGATAAGCCCCTTGAATCATTGCCATGACTTCCTGTACATCTTCTCGATTGGCATGAATGGTGCAAATCGATTCTCCAGCCTGGACAGCGTCGCCAATCTTCTTATTCAAAGTCAGACCTACTGCGTAGTCGATCTGATCCTCTTTCTTGGCGCGTCCTGCGCCAAGCAGCATGGCCGCGATTCCGATATGCTCGGCATCGATTTGATTCACATAGCCATCCCGCTCGGCTGGCACTTCAAAACGATAGCTCGCTGTCGGCAGCAGCTCCGGTTGATCAACCACCCTCGGATCGCCTCCTTGGCTCGCTACAAACCGTTTGAACGTCTCTAGCGCCTTCCCGTTCATGACAATGTCGCGAACAGCTTCCTGCGCCGCTTCAAAGCTCTCAAACACTTTGCCTAGCAGCGACATATATGCCGCTACGGAAATCGCGACTTCAGTTAGCTCCTTGTCGCCAGTGCCGCGCAGCACTTCGATGGATTCGCGGATCTCGTTAGCATTGCCGATTTCGCGGCCAAGCGGCTGCTCCATATCCGTGATCATCGCAATCGTATTGCGATTCAATTTCACGCCGATATCAACCATTGTGCGGGCAAGCACTCTTGCATCATCGACGGTTTTCATGAAAGCGCCGGAGCCGATTTTCACATCAAGGACAATCGCGTCTGCGCCCGAGGCAATTTTCTTGCTCATGATGGAACTGGCAATCAACGGAATGGAATCTACTGTCGCTGTTACATCTCTTAGAGCGTACATCTTCTTATCCGCAGGAGCCAAGTTGCCACTCTGGCCAACAATCGCAATTTTATTCGTATTGACTGCTGTAATAAAATCCTCTTTCGATAATTCAATCCGGAAGCCCGGAATCGATTCCAGCTTATCAACGGTACCGCCAGTATGGCCAAGGCCCCTGCCTGACATTTTGGCGACCGGTACGCCGAGAGAAGCGACGATCGGGCCGACAATCAGACTGATTTTATCCCCTACTCCGCCAGTCGAGTGTTTATCTACTTTAATCCCGGCAATCTCCGACAGATCAATCATTTCCCCTGATCCAGCCATGGCCATCGTCAACGCGGATATTTCCTCACTGATCATGCCATTGAAGAAAATCGCCATCAACAGCGCTGACATTTGGTAATCCGGAATATCCCCTTTTGTGTAACCCTGTACGATAAACGTGATCTCTTGCTCGGTTAAAACCTCACCGGACCTTTTCTTATGTATTAAATCAACCATTCTCATGTGAGTTCCTCCTTCAATAATAAATCGAAAAAAGGGAGCTGCTTGAGCCCCCCTTTGTACTAGTATTCTCTTTTATTGTACAACTAATTTAGCTTTCATTTTAGCATGGCCTTCGCCACATGGCAGTACGCAATCAATCTCATAAGTTCCCGGTTTGTCAAACGTAATTTCTTTTGAAGGGTTTTCTTTATCCAGCTTGACATCCAACCCTTTAATTTCGATTGCGTGTACGCCTTCTTTCAAAGACAAGGAAACTTTCGTAGGCTCGCCACTTTTGATCGTGTAATCGGTCGAGTCAAATTGCCAGTTAGAGGCTGCAATCTTAAGCTGTTGAATTTTGCTGCCGGCTTCCTCTGCTGCTTTCGCCTCTTGGCGTTCAGAGATATCTTGAAAGAGGACTCCCAGCCCCAGTGCGCCCGCAACGATAAATAACACAAAGAAAATCCACTTTTGCATGCATATCCCCCTCATAATGTGTTCACTTCATCTATTCTACCTAACATCGCGAGACAATCCCATACAGGTTTAGTGGCAAATCTTTGAATATTTTGTGACGGAATTGTGAATGAATCCTCGTAAAAACATCCCCCTTATCGGGGGATATTAACCTTACTATTTCCCACACGGATGCAAATTACACACCGTTCAGCCTCTCCCGAATTTGGAAGCCGCGGAACCCTTTATCCCAGTTGCACGTCACGCACAAAGGCTTTGACCAAAGCAATGAACTTCGGTTTCGTCCGATTGGCCACCGCGACAACCTGTTCATGTGTTAGAGGCTCAAGCTCCTCGCCCACCGCCATATCAGTAATACACGAAATCCCTAACACCTTAAGTCCCGCATGACGGGCCGCGATGACTTCACCTACGGTGGACATCCCGATCGCATCGCCGCCAATGCGAGCCAGCATCGTCAGTTCAGCCGGTGTGCAGTAAGTAGGTCCCGTAATCCCTGCATAAACGCCTTCCTGAAGCTTCAGAGGCACGCCGTCCTCTCCCACTACCGTTTGGGCCAGCTTATGCGCAAGCTCGCGATACTCGCGGCTGTACGCTTCGGACATATCCGGGAAGCGAACACCCAACTCGCTGTGGTTAGGTCCGATTAACGGATTGTCACCCGTCATGTTGAGATGATCGCTAATCACCATGAGATCACCGGCTTTGAAGCCGCGATTCATGCCGCCCGCCGCATTCGTCATAACAACGGAATGAACGCCGATTGCTTTCATGACATACACAGGAAAGACAACCTTTTTCATATCATAACCTTCGTAATAATGAAAACGCCCCTGCATCACGATGACTTGCTTGCCTTCAAGTGTTCCTGCGACAAAACGGCCTTCATGCCCTTCAACCGTTGAAACCGGGAAGTGCGGCACTTCGCTGTAATCAATCGCAATCGGATTTTCCACCTGATTCGCCATATCGCCAAGCCCTGAGCCCAAAACCAGCCCGATAGCAGGTGCGACATCCCCTAATTTCCCTTTAATAAACGCTGCTGCTTCATTAATTTTCTCTATGTACGTCAATGCCATGTTGAATCTCCTTATCTGATAAATAGCCTTAATTTGTAATTAAATAGCCTCAATAATGCCCAGTACCAATTTCAAAAACTTAGGTTTAACTTTCTCCGTAGTTTCCATCACTTCTGCGTGGGAAAGAGGCTGATCCAAAATTCCGGAAGCCATATTGGAAATACAGGAGAAACCAAGCACCTCAATGCCTGCATGACGGGCTACGATCACTTCAGGTACAGTAGACATACCTACGGAGTCACCACCCAGTGTACGGAACATACGGATCTCTGCCGGAGTTTCATAGTTAGGTCCGAGCAGTCCGACATAAACGCCTTCTTGCAGTTTAAAATCTTGCGATGCCGCCACATCATGCGCCAATTTACGCAGACGTTTGCTGTACGCTTCCGACATATCCGGGAAACGAACGCCTAGTGCGGAATCATTGGGTCCAATTAATGGATTGCGGTACGTCAAATTCAAGTGATCGCTAATAACCATCAAATCGCCGACTTGGTAAGACTCGTTAATGCCTCCAGCTGCGTTCGTGACGATCAACGTTTCCACACCCAGCTCTTTCATAACGCGAACAGGGAATGATACGGTTTCAGCCCCATACCCTTCATAGGCATGGAAACGGCCTTTCATGACCAATACTTGCTTGCCTTTAATCGTACCAACAACCAACTCCCCCGCATGGCCTTCAACGGTTGATACCGGAAAGTGCGGAATGCGCGAATAGTCAACGACGATCGGCTGTTCGATTAAGTCAGCAAGCACGCCGAGTCCTGAACCTAAAATAAGTCCGATTTGCGGTTTAATCTTTGTTTCTTTCGAAATAAAGGCGGCAGCCTCTTGAATCTTTTGAATCATGGATGTTTCTGACATGTTATATTCCTCCTTGGCTTTTTCAGTTGGGCAGTCGCTTTATTTGAGAAGATGCAGGAAACTCTCGCCTTGCTCTGTAGGTTTTACGCCGAAATTATCGGCAATGGTAGCCCCAAGATCAGCGAATGTTCCACGAATTCCCAGAGAAACAGGAGCCTCAAAGCTCGGGCTGAATAGCAAAATAGGCACATACTCGCGTGTATGATCGGTTCCCGCATGCACGGGATCGTTGCCGTGGTCTGCTGTAAGAATCAGCAGGTCCTTCGGACCTAGCTGCGCTTTGAGCTGCGGTACGAAGCTGTCGAACTCCTCCAAGGCTCGGCCATAACCTTCAGGATCGCGGCGATGACCATATAACGAGTCAAAATCAACAAGGTTGGTAAAAGCCAACCCCTTGAACGGCTCGCCAAGCACTTCAATCGTCTTCTGTATGCCGTCTAAATTGCTTTTTGTGGATGTCGCTTTCGTGACGCCCTCGCCGTCAAAAATATCATTGATTTTTCCGATAGCAATGACATCATATCCCGCGTCCTTCAAGTGATTCATCACGGTCGGCTCCGGCGGCTTCACCGCATAGTCATGCCGATTCGGCGTACGCTTGAAAGCGCCCGGCTGGCCGACATAAGGTCTCGCAATGACGCGGCCAACTGCAAATTCACCTTGGGTTAGACGTCTGGCAATTTCACAAGCGCGGTACAGCTCTTCAAGTGGAATCACATCTTCGTGAGCCGCCAACTGGAATACGCTATCCGCCGACGTGTAGACGATCCAAGCCCCAGTTTTCATCTGCTCTTCGCCAAGCTCGTCTAGAATTTCTGTCCCAGAGGCTGGTTTATTTCCAATGACCTTGCGCCCTGTCTCCTGCTCAAACTGCGAAATCAATGCTTCCGGGAATCCATCCGGATATACGTTAAACGGTGTAGAAATTCGTAGCCCCATCAATTCCCAATGCCCCGTCATCGTGTCTTTTCCAACCGACACCTCGGCCATTTTGCCATAATATGCTTCTGGCGCGTCAGCGGCCGGGATGCCTTTTATCTCAGCGATACTGCCTAGACCCATACGCTGCAAATTAGGAAGAGAGAATCCGTTCACTCTCTCCGCGATATGTCCAAGCGTGTGGCTGCCTGTGTCGCCAAACGCTTTGGCATCCGGTAATTCGCCGATGCCTACGCTATCCAATACGATTAAACCTATTCGTTCAAAGCGCACACTTGTCCCTCCAAATTGTTCACAATGTTATCCACCCTTGATTATCGCATTTCCACTCTATGAATGCAAAACAGCAGCTTTCCCTTTTCCTTCAGGAAATCGCCGCTGTCATCTTTACATATTCGCTCTCGGGTGAGCGCGGTTGTAAACATCTTTCATTTTGAGCTTGGTAACTTGTACATACAGCTGTGTGGACGAAATATCGGAATGTCCGAGCATCTCTTGGACGGATCTTAAATCTGCGCCATTTTCGATCAAGTGGGCAGCGAAAGAATGCCGCAAGGCATGAGGTGTGATTTCACTTTCAATCTTCATCTCATTTGCGTATCTTTTCAAAATTTTCCAAAAGCCCTGTCTCGTCATCCGGGTCCCTAAGTGTCCGATAAATAAAGCTTCTTCGTCCGCCGACTTCTTCAACAATTTCTTGCGATCCTTATGTATGTAGGCGGATAAGCAGCGAATAGCGATTGAACTAAGCGGGATATTACGCTCTTTGTTTCCTTTTCCCATACAGCGAATGAAGCCAAGTTGCAATTGAACGTCATCAACGTTCATCGAGATCAGTTCAGAGACGCGAATTCCCGTTGCATACAGCAGTTCAAGCATCGCTTTATCGCGCACGCCGCTCACAAGCTCAAGATGAGGCGCATCCAGCAACTTGCCAACCTCTTCGACAGAAAGCACCTTGGGCAGTTTCTTTTCGGGCTTAGGCGCTTCAATGAAAAGGGATGGATCTGCATCCACCAATCGTTCTCTCACCAGATACTGATAGAAAGCACGGATCGAAACGAGATTCCGAGACAAGGTAGCTGTAGCTCTGCCTAACAATTTTAATTGGGACAAGAAACCCGCAATATTGGCTTTGCTTGTTTCTTTCCAAGCTGTAATCCCCTGCCGCTCTAAATAGTCAACAAACTGCTGCAGGTCTCTTTCGTAAGATTCCAGTGTATTCTTGGATAGTCCGCGTTCTACAGACAAAAATCGGATGAAGGATTGCAAATCAACCATCATCATGTTATGTAGCTCCTTCGTTAACCTGCCATATTTCTAACAGATAGCATTCAACGATGGACCTCCGAACTCCTCTTTTATTCACCATACCAATAAAATAAGCGCAGCCTGTCACTCATTTTATCTGACTCCGGAAACGAGGCATGCTCATGCTGTCCAAATACCTTGACGGAATTGCCCGCTGGCGCGCGGTAGCGATTCACAGGCTCTATCCAGCTGGTGAGTACTACCATCACTTGATACAAAACAACCGTCAATGTCATGAAAAGCAATATAAAGCGCAAGCGAACAAGTAATTTTCGATAGGAAAAAATCATAGGCCAGGTCCCCATTTCTGTCCTTTTCTTTAGGACAGGATATGAGGCTCAGGCCCTGTTTATGACAGATCGGACAACTTCACATACGGCATCCCCAGCGCTTCAGCAACAGCTGGATGGGTTACGCTGCCTTTGTATGTGTTAACCCCCAATTGCAGAGCATAATTAGCTGTGATTGCCTCTGTTAATCCTCTATTGGCAAGCTCCAAAGCGTAGGGCAATGTTACGTTCGTCAAGGCAAGCGTCGAAGTGCGCGGGACTGCGCCGGGCATATTCGCTACCGCATAATGCACCACGCCGTGCATCTCATAGGTAGGGCTGCTGTGCGTGGTCACCCGGTCAATCGTTTCGATGGAACCGCCTTGATCAACGGCGACATCCACGATGACAGCGCCTGGCTTCATCGTTTTGACCATCGCCTCTGTCACCAGTCTTGGCGCTCGCGCTCCCGGAATAAGCACGGCCCCGATCAAGAGATCCGCTTTGGCAACGGCGCTTGCTATATTAAACGGATTCGACATCAAGGTATTCAGCCGACCACCGAAAATATCGTCCAAGGAACGCATCCGATCCGCGCTCCGTTCGATAATGGCGACATTCGCTCCTAAACCAAGCGCCATCTTGGCTGCATTGGTTCCAACAATGCCTCCGCCAAGGATGACAACATTCGCTGGCGGCACGCCTGGCACGCCGCCCAATAGAATGCCGCGCCCGCCATAAAACTTCTCCAGAAAATGAGCGCCGATCTGGACGGACATACGACCGGCGACTTCGCTCATTGGCGTTAGCAGAGGAAGCGATCCATTGGCAAGCTGAATGGTTTCATAGGCAACACCTGTCACCTTCTTGTTCAACAGGTGGTCTGCCAAATCTCCCGCTGCAGCCAAATGCAAGTAAGTGAAAAGCACCTGTCCCTCGCGAAAATAGCCATATTCGGCGGGGAGCGGTTCTTTCACTTTCATAATCATATCGCTGCGCGCCCATACTTCAGCGGCATCCGCTATAAGAACGGCGCCTTCCTTGGCATAATCCTCGTCGCTGAACCCGCTGCCCGCTCCGGCACCGGCTTCAACGAGCACTTTATGTCCTGCCATAATAAGCGTCGTTGCTCCGCCGGGAGTCAAAGCGACGCGGTTTTCATTATTTTTTATTTCCTTCGGGACGCCGATCACAAATAATTGCTCCGTCATTCGCGTCTACCTTCTTTCTCATGAACGTTAGTCATAATGTACCCATGCTTCCAGTCCAATTATGTGGAAGGAGATTCTATTTTCTAATATCCAGTATATGAGAAATAAGCAAAAATGCCTGTACGCACCACATGTGCTTACAGGCATTTTCTTTGTATAAACAGCTTTATTCCGCGCTGTTATTTTTGGATTTGTCCAATGAGTCCGGTTTCCCTCGTTCGTTACAGCGATAGCATATACCTTGAAAATCAAGTCGATGATCCAGTACTTGAAAATGAAAATCCTTATCCAGCCTTTCTTCCAAAGGCCCGAGCCAGTCTTCCATAATTTCGTCCACGGTCCCGCATTGAACGCAGATTAAATGATGGTGATGGTGACGCGTGCTGTCATCCCGCAAATCATAACGAGCTACGCCATCGCCAAAATTCATTTTCTCCAAGACATGCAGCTCACTCAGCAGCTCTAATGTTCGGTACACGGTTGCCAGACCGATTTCCGGAGCTTTATCCTTCACAAGCATAAACACGTCTTCGGCACTTAGATGATCTTGTTCATTTTCTAATAGTACACGCACAGTCGCTTCCCGTTGAGGGGTAAGCTTGTACCCTTGGGATTGCAACTGCTGCTTAATTTTCTCAATCCTTGCTTCCATATGCCTCCCCCTCAGAAAGGTGGGCATCCAAGCCCAATTTTAGCCACTCTTTTCATTATAGGGGGAGCTTACTGACAAAGTCAAACAGAAACGTGTTGTTTTCTGTCATCCATAGAGCGGAACCAGCATCGGAGTGACCCATTTCATCATCAATTGCGACACATATCCCTCCCAAAGTGCTGCCCCAAGAAGGAAAACACCCATTAGCAGCGTCAATGTTGTGAAACGCATGAAGGGTTGGTACATGTTGCCATTGCGGCTCATAAACCGATTTTTGATCATATAAATGGAAAAAGACATCGCTGCAACACTACAGAAGAGAATCGCCGGAATGACGATCAAATTTTGCGGAGCTACAGAAACCAGCGCGAACAACATGCCTTTCCAGGACATTTGACCGACCAGATAGCCGACTGTAAAGCCGATCAGCACACCCTTGAGGAAATCCAGCACAAGGATGAGCGGAAGGCCAATCACGGACAGCCCAAACAACCAGATCAGTAAAATCCACTTCATGTGCATGCCAAAAGATTGAACGAACGACTGCCTGCTGTCAAATTCGCCGCCATCATTAATCTCATGGAAAAAACTCCCCAAATGACGCGTCATTTCCTGCTTTTGCTCCAAGGAAAGCGCATTAACCATCACGGCACCGAACACAACACCAATGAGAAAGAGTACGGAGACGAATATAAACAGCGGCAAATTGTCCTTCATATATTGTTTCATCGTTAGGTTCCTATTCACTCTCGCAGCTCCTCCCGTGTGTACAACCTCTACAAAGACAAGCTTATGAGCGAGAGCTGGAAACTATGAACGATTTTTCACTTTGCCATATCTACCGCCTCCGCCAACCTCAAGCGAAAGCGTACCTTCACGCGCACCGACCAGGTATGCGGCTATTTCTTCACCCACTTCACTTACCAGTTCTTCCTGCGTTGTGCGGTGCAGCACATTCATCTCCGTTCCAAAACGTTGAAGCAATTGATTCAATTTCTTAGGACCAAGCCCAGGGATAAACTCCAGTGGGACTTGAAAATGATACGCCGGCCTGTAAGGTGGCAGAAACGGCTCTTGGCGATCCGCCAAATCCAGTATGCGATCCATAACGCCTCGAACGATCTTATTGCTGCCGCAATCTGCGCAGCGCTCTACTGTGCCCTCTTGCTCATCCAGAACGGCTTCACACAAGGAGCAGTAGGTTCTGTGATACTTGCCCAACCGGGGATTCAGCCCGTAGTTTGCGACCACGCCACGCCCTTCTTGGCGATGAAGCGCCTTAACGAGCTCATCATAAGTAGGCGCAGCCAGCTGTATCTCGTTATACTCACGCCCGATTTTACCCAGCGAATGCGCATCTGAATTGGTTATGAATGTAAAAGGATCCAGCTCAGAAATCAGTCCAGCCATCTCCGAATCGGCGCTTAGTCCAAGCTCCACGGCAGAGATACCTTCCAAATCAAGCAGATTTTCCATCCTGCTCGTTGCGCTGCCGTAGACGCTTTTGTGGGGTGTGAAAATGTGAGCGGGAATCAGGATTCCCCCTCTGCCAAGCACCTCTTCCTGCAAGACTCGCGCAGGCACATAGATTCGCTGTGAACTAAGCTCTACATTTTTCATATACCCCTTCATCCAGTTTGTAAATCCTTGCATGACCTCGAGATTGGGCATATACGCTAACAAATGTGCCGGCCCCATGCCAGGTTCCCTGACTTCAATCTCACTTCCCAGCAAGACGGTTGTATCCCGGTACCCGATACCTCCGCCCTCCAATTCCACCATCTCGCCACGATCCAAATAGGTCAGGATGTCGTTTTGCACGGAAGGCGAATGGCAGTCGATGATGCCGATGATCTCCATCCCTTTGCGGACGGCTGCTTCATGGGCAATATTGAAAAAGGTAAGGTTATTCGCGGCGCTAATCTTCACAGCTTGGCCGCTCTCCGTTCGTCCAATATGAATATGAAGGTCTACGTAATAAGACTTCATCTTAGATCTGGCCCGTTAACTTGTATAGCTGCCAAGCGTACACAGCCATAATGGTTTTGGCGTCGCTGATACGCCCTTCCCGCATATACTGCTGAGCTTGCGCCAGGGTAATGGCTTCACATTCCAGAAATTCATCTTCATCCGGATTGGCGTCTCCTTTGACCAAATCTTCCGCGATATAGAGATGAATAATTTCATCAGCAAATCCCGGAGACGTGTAAAAGGAGCTCACCAACCTCACGTTGTCAGACCGGTATCCCGTTTCTTCCTCCAACTCGCGTAATGCCGCTTTTAGCGGTTCTTCCCCTGCGTCCAGCTTGCCCGCCGGGATTTCAACCTGGCTTTTCTCCAGTGGTTTTCGATACTGCTCCACGACGATCATTTTATCCCCAATTAATGGTATGACCGCTACGGCACCTGGATGCTTCACGATTTCTCTCGTTGCCGTTTCCCCGTTTGGCAGTGTAACAGTGTCTAGCTGAAGGGATATGATTCTGCCTTTATAAATGGACTCCGTTTGTACAGTAACTTCTTCGAATTTTTTATGTACGGTCATTTGAACACCTCATCATTTTCTAAAATGGTATAACTTGTCCTACTTTTGCATATCGATCATTATATCAAATTTCAACCGGAAAAGAGGAAGATCGATATGAAGAGCTATATCGCGGAAAAACAAATTCGTCTGGTGGGAAAAGCCTGGGAAGTCAAGCGTCAGCTCCAGCTCATGCTGAAGCAAGGCGGGCCGAACATCACATTGATGGACTATGCATCTGGATTGCACAATCCACCGCAGCGCAAACACCTTGGAAATAAATAGGGTCCTGCCATAATCCCCTTCCCATCGAGGTAATCGGCAGTGGATATGGGCGTAAGCACTCAGCGATTTGCTCCGCCGGTACAGATGGCATCATCCTGATTTGATGCGTCTCCAAACGGTTCAGTTGCTCCTGAATGATCGCATATTCCTCTGCAATATTTTGCGGGAAAGGCAAGATAGCCTGACATCTCGCAGCAAGCTCCAATGCCGTTAGGGTATGGTGGCTAATCCCTCGATGCCGTGGCCGCTCATCGGCAAGGGAAAGGCGCGGAATCACAATCGGAGTCCCGCCTAAGGCGTATACGGCATTAACGAGCTCACCGACTTCAATCCCGGAATAGCCGTATCGTGTACCTGTACCAACAATCCCAGGTCCCATCGTTACGAGACATATGTCCGCTTTGGCAGCATGCTTAGCAGCAATCAACGCGCTAAATTTGTTCACTGCCTCCAGCTTTCCACCGTAAGCTTGCCCATACGTTATTGTGCTCTGAAGCCACCCCATGGCCTCCAGTTGTGCGATATGCTGACTCCAAGCTAACGGGAGTGCGCCGCCGTCCGTCATGATATAGGCAACGTTCCTCGCCATTTCTATCGGCTGAATCGGCTGCTTACGCTGCTGCTCACGGTATCGAAGCCAACACAGCGCCACAGGCAGCATACTATGTAATTCCCCAAGCAAGACTGGCATCCCCTCCAGCGTTTTCTCCTTTTGAAAAAGAGGATGAAACCTGCTGTTCTCTTCCTCCACAGCAAGCACACTCCGCTGCAACGGGGTGTATTTGAGTTTCATAATATGTCCGTCGGGTAGACGTTCAGCATCAGGGATATCGATGTCCATCGCTTGAGCAGGGAGGACGATGTGATAACCTCCTGAGCCTAATCCAAGTTCCTCAGCCGTCACATTCAGAATAACCACATCACCGGGACGAAGCGGCGGTGAACTATCGGTATAATGGACAGCGCGCTCCTCCTTGCCGTTATGCCGCATGATCACACGGACGACCTGCAGCCCTTCCCTAACCGAAATGATCGTGCTTACCTTGCCTTCCGCCCGCCTCAGCATGCCTATCTCCCCCTTGCAACTCGTTCCTTCTTGCAGCATATGTGACTTAGCGCAGAGTTAGGCTTACTATCAAAAAAACCGACTAGCGCGCCAACATTTGGCATCAACTAATCGGTATCTATCGCTTTAAACCTTTGCAGCTTCTTTCACAAGAGCAACGACCAATTCAGCCGTTTTGACCAGATCGCTAATGGCGATATGCTCTTTGGTCGTATGAATTTCGTGGTAACCGACGGCAAGATTCACCGTTGGAATCCCCATGCCGTTAAAGATGTTCGCATCGCTGCCGCCGCCGGAGTGGAACGTGCGAGCTGTTAATCCAAGCGTAGACAACGCTCTGGAAGTAAGCTGAACGATTGGAGCAGAGTCATCATGCATGTAAGAAGCATAAACGATGTCTGCGTTAAACTCGCAAGTCGTTCCTGCATCTGCCGCTGCGGATTCACAAGCTTCTTTCATCGCAGCGATTTGCGCTTCCAGCTTATGCTGCACAATGCTGCGAGCTTCCGCTTCCATCTTCACTTTATCGCATACGACGTTAAGTGGACCTACGCCGGAGAAACTGCCGATATTCGCCGTTGTTTCGTTATCAATGCGACCAAGCGACATGCGCGAAACAGCTTTGGAGGCTACTTGGATGGCACTGATGCCATCTTCCGGATTAACGCCTGCGTGTGCTGATTTGCCATGGAAAATGATCTCGATTTCCGCACGGCCAGGCGCGGCAGTTGCAATATCACCGATGCTGCCATTGGAATCCAGCGCGAAGCCGAATTCGGCTTCCATCATGCTGCGATCCATGGCACGAGCGCCTTTCAGGCCGCTTTCTTCCCCTGCCGTAATTACGAATTGAATACGGCCATGAGGAATGTTTTGCTCCTTAAGCACTTGAATACCTTCGAGCATAGCTGCGATGCCCGCTTTGTCGTCACTGCCCAGGATCGTAGTTCCGTCGCTGCGGATGTATCCATCTTCGCCAATTTGCGGCTTGATGCCTTTGCCTGGAGCAACGGTATCCATGTGCGATGTAAAGAAAATCGTCGGGATTGCGGCATTGCTGTCCGTCGCTTCCAATGTACAGATCAAATTGCCTGATCCGTGACCGCTTTTCGCCATCGAATCATCTTCAACGACCTTTAAGCCTAATTGACTGAACTTCTCTTTCAGCACCACACAAATTTCTTGCTCAAAGCGTGTTTCGCTGTCTACTTGCACGAGCGATATGAATTCTTCCACTAAACGGTTTTGCTGAATCATGTACTTTCCTCCGATACTCACTATGGGTTACAATAATACGGTACAAGCTTTTACGATAAAGGAGTGACTCTTCATGTTGCAGAATAGACGTTGGTTTAAAGTCGTGATTTACGTAATGCTCATCACCATGCTGCTATCCAGCATATTGTTTACTGCCGGATTATTTTTTGATTCCTAGTTTAATAAATTTTTGTATCGGCATTGTAACTTTCCAAATTTTCTTTGACTCTCTGCAGGAACCTGCCGCAGATCACACCATCCAGAATGCGGTGATCAAGCGACAGACACAGGTTAACCATAGAGCGGACTGCGATCATATCTTGAATAACGACAGGCTTCTTCACAATCGATTCGAAGGTCACAATGGCTGCTTGCGGGTAGTTAATGATCGGATAAGACAGAATCGAACCGAAGGAGCCTGTGTTGTTAACCGTGAACGTTCCGCCAACCATATCATTCAAGGACAACTTGCCGGCACGCGTCTTCTTCGTCAATTCATCAATTTCTCTGGCCAATCCGGCGATATTCTTTTGATCCGCCTTCTTAATCACTGGCGTCATAACCGAATCTTCCGTCCCTACGGATAGAGAGATGTTAATATCGCGTTTCACGATAATTTTATCTACGGCCCATACCGAGTTGATAATCGGGTAATCTTTAATCGCATTCACGACCGCTTTCATCATGAAAGCGAGATAGGTTAAATTAATGCCCTCGCGGCGCATAAAGTCGTCCTTCACTTTGTTCCGCAGAACGACGAGATTCGTCACATCCACTTCGATCATCGTCCATGCATGCGGAATTTCCGTTACACTTTGGCGCATGCGAGTAGCAATGGCATTACGAATTGGCGTTACATCGATGAAGTGCTCATTGCGCGAGTCCAGCGAATGACCTTCCGCTTCAATGAGCGGCGTCTGCGGGTTCGCAGACAGATGGATGCCCGAGCTGCGCACTGGCAGATTGGCAGGCTGCGTCTCAACTTGCGGAGCCGGCGCACTGTTTGCTACCGGTGCTGCTTGCTGGTTCGCATGAACAGCCGCAGCGGCAGGAGCCGATTTGGAGCCGCCGCCTGCGACGAATTGCTCGACATCCTTGCGCGTAATTCTTCCGCCAAGCCCTGTCCCAGGCACACGTGATAAATCTACGTTGTTCTCTTGGGCCAGGCGCTGAACAGCCGGTGAATAGCGGCCGCGCATGCTTTGGTCGCTGCCCTCTTCCGGCACGAACACACTCGTACCGCCAGCCTGTTCCGCAGCAGCAGCTGGCGAACCAACTGCTGCTCCTGCCGACTCCTCGATCAAACAAATGGCCTCGCCGACAGCCGCTGTTTCACCGTCGCCGACAATAATTTTCACTAAGGTGCCTTCAATCGGTGAAGGCATTTCTGTATTTACTTTCTCTGTGAAAAGCTCACAAAGTACGTCATATTGTTCGATATAATCGCCTGGCTTTTTCAGCCATTTGCCGATTGTAGCCGATACGAGGCTTTCCGCTAAATGCGGAACCGTTACCTCGGTGAGTCGACCGTTCGTTTGGTTCATGGGTGTACCTCCTAAGTTCAGGAAATGATCAATGGCATAAAATTAGACCAAAGGAATTGTAAAGCGATTAAAACATGGCAAGCTGGCGCATAGCTTCCTTCAGCTTATCGCTATTGAGCAAGAAGAACTTC
Source organism: Paenibacillus sp. FW101-FHT12H11 (assembly GCF_058790355.1). Lineage (NCBI taxonomy): Bacteria > Bacillati > Bacillota > Bacilli > Caryophanales > Paenibacillaceae > Paenibacillus > Paenibacillus sp. FW101-FHT12H11. The sequence goes on from NZ_JBYTCO010000002.1 coordinate 749,446, forward strand.
TCCATAGGAGGGTTGCTGCCCACAGCCGGTGCGTCCGGTCCGCAAAGTCGCGCGATCGGTGCATCAAGTTCAAACAGCAGTTCTTCGGCGATGATGGCGGACACTTCAGCCCCAACGCCGCCTGTTTTGTTATCTTCATGCGTGATGAGCACTTTGCCCGTCTTTCTCACCGCTTCCAGGATTGCCTCTTTGTCCAAAGGCTGCAAAGTTCGCAAGTCCAGCACGTGGCAAGAAATACCTTCCTTCGCAAGCTCCTCAGCGGCTTGCAGCGCAAAATTCACGACCATCCCATAGGCGATGACCGTAATGTCCGTACCTTGACGCTTCACGTCAGCTTTGCCGATTGGCACGATGTAGTCCTCTTCCGGTACATCAGCGGACAGCGCAAGATACGCCTTCTTGTGCTCGAAGAACAACACGGGATCCGCATCACGGATCGCTGCCTTGAGCAATCCCTTCGCGTCATACGGATTGGAAGGCGCGACGATTTTCAGACCCGGCGTGCCGAAGAAAACCGATTCCGGACACTGGGAATGGTACAAGGCGCCTGCGCCGGTCGCCCCGTAAGGCGCACGAATCACAATCGGGCAAGACCAGTCGTTATTGGAACGATAGCGGATTTTCGCCGCTTCGCTTAGAATTTGGTTTGTCGCCGGGAAGATGAAATCGGCGAATTGAATTTCGGCAATCGGCTTCATGCCGTACATAGCCGCACCGATCGCTACACCGACGATAGCGGATTCCGCCAGCGGTGTATCCAACACGCGATCTTCTCCAAACTGATCGCGAAGCCCTTTGGTGGTGTTCAAGACACCGCCTTTGCCAACGTCTTCACCGAGGACGAAAACATTGTCGTCCCCTTGCATTTCCTCCTGCATCGCAGATCGGATAGCTTCCAAATAAGTAATGACTGCCATAAATTAGTGGTCATCTCCTTCTGCGTAAACGTGGCGAAGCGTATCTTCCGGCTTCGGATATGGAGCTTGATCCGCGTATTTCGTAGCTTCGTTAATCTCTTGCTTGAGTTCTTCCTGAAGCTCACGATCCTGCTCATCGCTCCATAGACCGCACTCCATCAAATATTCTTTGAACTTGACAATTCCGTCTTTTTGACGATTTTCCTCAACTTCCTCTTTCGTGCGATACAGCATATCATCATCGGAAGTGGAGTGCGGCATCAGACGGTAGGACATCATTTCGATCAGGGTAGGACCTTCTCCGCGAGCTGCGCGGTCTCTGGCTTCTTTGGTAACACGATACATTTCCAACACATCGCTGCCGTCAACTTGAACGCCCGGGAAACCATACCCAAGTGCGCGATCTGAAATTTTCCCTGCTACTTGTTTATGTAGGGGGACCGAAATGGCGTATTGATTATTTTCACAAACAAAAATGACAGGCAGTTTATGTACCCCGGCAAAGTTGCACCCTTCGTGGAAATCCCCCTGGTTGCTCGAGCCTTCTCCAAAAGAGACGTAAGTAACCAAATCTTGCTTTTTCATTTTGGCGGCAAGCGCGATGCCAGCAGCATGAGGGACTTGCGTCGTTACAGGAGAAGATCCTGTGACGATATGATTTTTCCGGTCACCGAAATGCCCCGCCATCTGTCTGCCGCCGCTGTTAACATCTTCTGCTTTACAGAATACGGCAAGCATAAGATCCTTCACGGTCATACCAACCGCAAGAACAAACGCATAATCACGATAATAAGGCAGGAAATAATCTTTCTTGGCTTCCATGGCGAAAGCCATCCCTACTTGACCTGCATATTGCCCCATCCCGGAAACGTGGAAAGGAATTTTGCCCGCACGCTGAAGCATAAAAGCACGTTCATCATATTTAGCCGCAAGACTCATGACTCTATACATACGAATAACGACTTCGTCAGATAACCCTAATGTTCTATGCTTATAAAGCTGACCAATGGACATGGAGGTTGCCTCCTTAAAATAATTTAGATGCTATTCTTATTACCTGGTCCTAAGACTTGACTCTATAAGCTTATTATAAACGCAAACGCTTATGATTACAATTTTTTATCCGCTAATGGCAATTCCATCCACAGCAAGCATAGCCTCGCCTAAAGCTTCGGACAAAGTAGGATGCGGATGAATCGTTTGTCCGACTTCCCAAGGCGTCGCGTTCAGCACCTGAGCCAAAGCCGCTTCGGTAATGGAATTCGTCACATGAGGTCCGATCATATGCACACCGAGAATGTCATTGGTCACACTGTCGGCAATCACTTTCACGAAGCCGTCGCTATCGCCGTAAACAAGCGCTTTCCCGATCCCTTTAAAGCTGAATTTGCCTACTTTTATTTGATGGCCAAGATCGATTGCTTGCTGTTCCGTGTACCCTACGCTGGCAATTTCAGGTCTCGTGTACGTACATTTTGGGACCAGATGCGCCTGAAGCTCGTGAGGTGTTTGACCTGCGATATGTTCTGAAGCAAGAATCCCTTCATGCCCTGCCATATGCGCCAGCATTAACCCGCCAATCACATCGCCGACCGCATAAATGTGGGATTCTGTTGTTTGCATAAAACGATTTACACGAACGACGCCTTTATCTACTTTGATATCCGTGTTTTCAAGTCCGATGCCCTCAATATTGGCTGCTCGGCCAACAGAAACAAGCACTTTATCAGCTTGCAGCTCGATCAACTCGCCTTGCTTGTCCGCTTGCAAAGAGACCAAACCTTCCGCGATCTTCACAGAGTCAGGCAGCACTTTTGCGCCAGTCACCAAGTTAATGCCGCGCTTTTTGAACAAGCGCTCAAGCTCCTTGGAGATATCGCCGTCTTCCAGACTTACCAACCGTTTCTCATACTCCACGATTGTTACCTCAACACCGAAATCACGCAGCATCGAAGCCCACTCGACGCCAATCACGCCGCCTCCAATGATGATGATTGACTTCGGAAGCTCGTTCATCCGCAGCGCATCTTCGCTTGTCATAATATGTGTGCCGTCAATCTCAAGCCCTGGCAAGCTGCGAGGTTTGGATCCGGTCGCGATCACCAAATTGCTCGAAAGCAGTGTTTCGATATCGCCGTCTTCCTTCTCAACTGACACAGCTCCACTGCGTGGCGAGAAAATCGAAGGACCGATGATACGTCCATTTCCGTAATGAACGGTAATTTTATTTTTCTTCATCAGGAATTGCAGCCCTTGGTGCAGTTGATCAACGATACGCTGCTTGCGCGCAATCACATTCTCAAACTTGAGTTCAAGAGAGCCTGCAGTGATCCCGTATTCCTCGCTTTTTTTCATAGTTGCATAGACTTCGGCGCTTCGAAGCAAGGCTTTGCTTGGAATACAGCCTTGGTGCAAACAAGTGCCTCCCAGTTTCTCTCTTTCAACAACCGCCACCGTTTTCCCCAGCTGAGCAGCCCGGATAGCAGCCGTGTAACCGCCGATTCCGCCGCCTAGTACAACAACATCATATCTATGTTCACTCATTATATAATTCCTCCTATTGCCCTCTGTGCCATCATAGTCTCTACTATATTACCCTTTTTTGGATCGGAAATCATAGTCTTATTTGTGAATTAGACAGGCAAACCGTTTCAGAGTATGATGATAGAAATACCATGATCCCTAGATGTAAGGAGCAGCTATGAAAGCACCATTTTACCGATTTATCGCCATTCTTCTACTCGTTATTCCCGGTTTGACAGCAACTTATGGATTTCTCTCCATGAAAGACGCTTTTTTCGCACAGTTCGACATGGACGGCCACATGCTGTGGGGGAAATTTTTTCTAGGCCTTATTCTATTTCTTTTGGGAGTCGCTTTTATTGGTGGTTGGACTTTCTTCCGCGACCGCAAACGTAATTATCTGGCACCCAGGTTTAAAGCCAAACGGCGCAAATAGACCGGACCCTCAATTACTCAAGTCCGGCCTAGACGGTCTAGCCAATTTAAGAATCGGTTCCGCTCGATCAGGGCGGTAATGGAACTTACTTCAGCCTGTTTATGCAGCAAGATGAGCACGATTACAATCAGACATTGCATCTCCCAAGGAAGGGTCATGATGACAGTATATCCGAGCGTAAATCCAAGCAGATTCGCTCCGGCGTCCCCCAGCATGCCCTTGCCTCGCACATCCATGCCATATACCAAATAAGCTCCTAGGCATACTGGCCAAATAGGAAATACTAGAGGAATGCTACCGCCCGCCATCCATAAGGATACAACCCCTACAGTCACTACACCTGTGAAAAAAAACTTCAGCGAACGCCCAGGACGCACATCAAGCAAGTTCAAAGCGTTCGTCATCAGCATAAGCAAAAGCATCTGCCCCCCTATCCACCAGATAGGGGTTTGTTCGTTTTCGGCTGACAATGCCAGCCATCCCGCAGCTGTGGCTATTCCTAGCGCCTTGACGGCTCCCATGGAGAACGTTTTTGTCTCTTTCCAATAACGATAATGACCTTTTAAACCTTTCACAGCCTTGCTGCCGATTAAATCATCCGTCCAACCCAACAAGAAAATGAGGCTAGCTGCAAAAACAAACACCTGATGGTTCGTTTCAAGCGATTCCATCTTCGTCAAAGGGCCTAGCTGCCAATAGGCAAGAACGCGATTAACCAATTGCAGAACAAGCTCCTGCAGCCATAGAAGCAGCCACAGCAGCGCTCCCAACCCGCGCGGGACCTCCTGTCCGGCATAGTTCGTTTCAAGTTGTCTATGGCCCTCCAGGAACCTCAGAACGTGCGGCAGCAGCCATCGCCCGGCTGCCGCAATCACCATCAGATCGAGGAGCGATCCGATGAGTACCATAGCTGCTTCCTCTCCTTCCAGCGAGACAGCAGCGCCAAGCTAACCGCGGCAAATTGCTTGCCGCGATGCATGAATCCGTGCCAATCCCGCCCCGTTTCGCGGTGCGTGATTGGCACGTCCAGCTCCACGATGCGCAGGCCGTGCCGCGCCGCATCAATGGTTAGCGCGACTTCCACGCCGAAGCCGCGCCGAAGCTCCCCAAGCTCCCGCAGCCGATCTGCGCGCACAGCGCGCTGGCCGGACAAGGGAGCTTCGGTCTCATAGCCGCTGAGTCGGCGGATGCCGCGGCGGGCCAAGCCCTTCACTAAGCCGAAGCCGGCTTTGGTGCGGGGCGGCGGGAGCTTCGCGATCGCCATGTCCGCTTCGTGCCGCAGCAGCGGCTCGATGAGAACGAGCGCCAGCCCGGCGGTAGCCCGCAGATCGGCGTCCAGAAAAAGCAGCAGATCGCCTCTGGCTTCGGCGACGCCTGACTGCATGGCTGCGCCTTTCCCGCAGCGACGTTCATGCTTAATCAGCTTGTCCGCCCACGGCCAAGCGGCTTCATAGGTTTTATCGCAGCTCCCGTCATCCACCACGATAATTTCAATTCGCATTCCCGGATTATACATCAGATCCACTTGATCCTGCAGGTGCCGAAGCGTATGTTCAATACTTCCTTCCTCATTCCAAGCAGGAATGATAATGGATATGTAAGGTTTCATCCTTCACCTCCGAGTTTCCATACCACATGGGCGACCCGCTTCACGATCCAATGCAATTGGAATAGACTCAATGCGATAAAAAATAGGGAAAGTAACAAAGTTGAGCTAATCTCTTTCGTCCAACCGCGAGACTTATATAGGATACCTATGCTCTTGATGTCCACCAATCGCGCCCCGACTTTCATTCTGACCAGGAGCGTGCTCCCCATGCCCGCTCTCCCTTTTTCCAGAAAATCAATCATATGCGTGCGCGCGCCTACCGTGACTAACACTTCACACCTTTTCTCGTAAGCAAACAACAGCGCCATATCCTCGCTTGTACCAAAACATGGAAGCACATGGGCGGAAAGCCCCAAATCTTCGACTCGCGAAAGTCCCGGCGCGGTTCCATCCTCATAAGCATGCACAACAATTTCAGCGCCGCAGGATAGCGCCTTATCTGTCACGCTGTCCATATCGCCAACGATTAAATGAGGCAAGTAGCCACACTCGAGAAGAGCGTCCGCCCCGCCATCCACCCCGATCAGCACTGGCTTTACTTCAGCAATATAAGCTTTTGCGGCAAGCAAATCCTTCTTATACCCTTTTCCTCTGGAAACAATCAACACATGCTTATCTTCCAAATTTGTTTGGATAGCTATCTGAGGGAGAGGCTCCATCACCGCATGCATTTCACGCATGGCGTAAGATAACGTATTATCAATGAAATGCTCCATCAATTGTGTCGTCCGTTCATTCGCTTGCTGCTGCATGCCAAGCCATTTTTCACGTGTAAAAGCGCTGCAAGGAATCACTTGATCCTCCATTAGGATCCGATCCTCATAAACCGAAATTTCCGAATTAGTCTTGAAAGCTTCGAATACAGCGCTATCTGCTTCCCAAATCGGAATTTGTTCTTGAAGCAGCATAAGAGGACCGAGTGTCGGATACCTTCCGCTCATTGTCAGATCGCAATTTATGACAGCCTTGACTTTCTGATCGATAAGCTCTTGAGCGGCTACTTCATCGAGGTCACGATGCCGGAGCACGACAATGCGTCCAGGGGGTAAATCACGAAGCAGTACTTTCGTGATCGCTCCTGCGCTAATTTTCCCTCTGCACTGCGGCAGCGGCTTAGAAGAAAACAATGACAGCGAAAACCAATTCAAAATAGACACCGACTTTCCTTTCGTCTATAGATACGTCTATTTTGCCCTCTGCCATGAAATTCTATGTATAATATGCCCAGTTAATGGCAAGCATTGAGGTTATATTCTTGAGGAAAGGAGATTAACATCCATGGAGCTAAACATGAGTGCAGAGGAAGTGCTAGGCCATATTGTGCAGCTTCACAGCACAGGGGAATCACTAGCCAAAAAAAATGTGAAAAAGCTGCATCCTGATCTGATGAAAAACGCCCTGTATTACTACCCAAGCTGGGAACACGCCTTGCAAAAAACAGGAGTGGGCAATATCGTTCACTAAACATACATAGACACACATAGTAAAGCTCCGAGTGGCTGATCGCATGCCAAACTCGGAGCTATTTTTTCACCTTTATTCCTCGATAACTTCCCATTCCACCTGGATCATGCGGTCGACCCAAGTCCTGATCTTGATTTCTATCGCGCTCTCAATTTCTTCCTCTGTCATTTCCCCTAGCTTATGTTCAGCGATTTCCAACACATCTTGCTTCACCACATCGCCGGCCACAGCCAATTGAATGCTGATACGCAAATCACTCACCTCTTCGACTCACATCTATTTTCATTTTAAAAAAACTTTCCATTGCAGCTGCTCCCATGAATATTTAGAATGAAGAGGTACTACAAACATTCTACAACGAAAAGAGGAAGATCCCATGTCCAAATCGCAAGCGCAGAAGCTGCGGCAGCGCCATTTACGAGAAGGTAAACTTGATCCTGCCATTCAGCGTCTACACTGGAACGGCGTGAATCCCGTATCCAAAAAGACCCCAAGCCTGAAAGAATTGCAAGCTAAACAGCTGCATAAACACAAATCAAGGAATTTGAACCATCATCATGGGGACGATTCCTTTTTTCATGCAATCGTAATGCCCTGTTCAGCTGCATAACGGATGCATGCTTCTTTTTCGTCGGGACGAAATGTATACTTGCAATCAAATCCATTAAAGAACAGCTTCCACTCCGTGACGACGCCCTCATCATCCACCGCCAACTCGGCTACATATAAAGAATCAGGCTCATCTTCGAACTGCAGCCCGATATGAAGTTGCACCTTGCCCTCCACGATTTCCTGCTCACAATAATCGATTATCACCAGCGTAAGGCCTCCTATTGAATAAAATCTTTTTTATTTATATAATATACTAACGCGCCCAAGCTAATAAAGATAAGGGCATGCTAGTAGGAGGAATTACTAATGGCTTATGATCCGCAAGTAGTAGACGCAACAATCGTTAGTGATAATAAAAAAAATGGTCTTTTCGAAGTGGTCGTTTCATTGAAAGACCGGAACAAATGCCGTTTATTCTTTGAAAGAGATTCCGAAACCGGAATCGGCAGAGTGACCGACCTGAATAGATTGATGAAAGAACCTTGCCCGATCTGCCGCAAAGATTACCTTTGCAACTGCCTAGACCGGTACAAAGAATCCATCGCAGATCAAGCTTTAACTCTCATAAAATAATTGCTGCATCTAGAAAATGGTTGGTCAGGAGGATATCCTGATCAACCATTTTGCTTTTTCTCACCTTTATATCGCTCGCAGGCGAGGATCCATTTTTCTACAATCTCCGGATTCGAAGCGAAATGTACATGCGTGTAGCCAGCCACAAGACTCCCGCTCGCATATCCATCCGTTTGAATCCCCATGCGTCCACTTGATTGAAAAGCAGCCGGTATAACCGCTCCCTCCGCCGGTTCAAAAGTGGAATAGTGAAACTCATGTCCACGTGCTTTTGCCCCGGCTGAGAGTAAGAAGTCGGCTTCATTCGTACCCGTAATTTCACGGTAGCCTAATGCCGCTAGCTTCTTTTGCATGGTCACTTTTCCAGGAACAATTCCTACCATGTTATAGGCATTTCCTGTCGTATCTACAATTTGCTCCGTTAAATACATGAAGCCGCCGCATTCCGCCAACGTTGGAAGACCTTCCGCAATGCGATTGCGGAAAGACGCTTTTACCCGCTCATCGGCTCCCAGACGGTCTGCAAATTCTTCTGGAAACCCGCCTCCGAGATATAAGCCATCCGCATTGAGCGGAACCTCCTCGCCTGCAAGAGGTGAGAAGAACACGCATTGCGCGCCTCCCTCCTCCAATAGTTCGAGGTTCTCCGGGTAATAAAAGTGAAATGCGGCATCCTTGGCTACCGCAATTCTCACACGCTTACGCGCACCTGGGTCTGCGCCAGGAAACAGCCGCATCTGACTTTCAACCGGTTTTGCCGCTGCCACTTCAACCAGTTGGTCCAAGTTCACGGTAGCGGCTACCTGATCAGCCAACTTGTCAAAAAAGGGCTGCAGTTCTCCTCTCTCGATCGATGGGACAAGCCCCAGGTGTCTCTCCGGCAGCTCAATGCTCGCATCACGCGGCATGTAGCCAAGAACAGGAATGCTGCATTCCTGCTCGATCGCTTGCTTCACCATCTTATAATGCGCTTCACTACCCGCACGATTGACAATGACTCCAACAATGTTGTCGCCTTGCCCAAATTGCTGAAAGCCCATGACAATAGCCGCTGCGCTTCTGGCCATGCTCGCAATATTCACAATGAGAACGACAGGAGCACCGAGAATTCGGCTAATGTCAGCCGTACTTCCCTGATCGGTTGCAGGATCTTTTCCATCAAACATCCCCATGACGCCTTCGATAATCGAAATATCGGAGCCGTTGCTGCCGCGAACAAACAATTCCTTTACCCCTTCACGGCCTACCATCCATGAATCCAAATTGCGGGAAGGTCTGCCTGTCACGGCTGTATGATAGGTCGGATCAATATAATCGGGACCGCATTTAAACCCTTGGACCGCCAGTCCACGTTTTTGTAGAGCAGCCATGATGCCAATTGCTAGCGTAGTTTTGCCAACACCGCTGCCCGTTCCCGCAATAACCATTCTACGTGTCGCGCCTTTATTCATAGACAGCCCGATAAAGCCCCTCTAGTAAACTTTGATAGCTGCTCGCTTCATAGGTTATTTCCGAGAAAGACACATGAGTGACTTTATTGCTCGTTTTAACGATAAAAAAACTGTCTTCCGCCCGACCCGGGTCAATATACGTGTAGCATTCGAGCTGGCTGCTTCCTGTTTTTTGGCGCAAAAATTCAGTTGCTTCCGCACTTGCATTTGCATACTTAGGCATGGTTGGATTCCTCTCAAACTAATAAATTCATGTTTCCTAGTATAACTTTTTCTTGATCTAAAATCCAAAAAAAGAAAAGACTCGGTAAACGAACCCTACCCAAGTCTCTTTGAAAACCATATTCATTTCAATGGCGCCTTTTTCCTCTTCAATGCCAGATAGCCGCCTAACAGCGAGACCGGCACGATCGCGAAGAAGCCAATCAGCTCATACCATAATGGGATACCGTTATTGCTCAGCATCGAATCGAACCCGATCGCCGCCCCAATGACACCAATACATGCCGCATTAAAATATTCCGCACGTTTCGCTACCCTGGCAGCGACATATCCGCCAAGAAACGACCAGAAAAGGCCAATGACTAAAAACAACAGTAAAAGCATGACATTTGAATAAAATGTGCTAATATCCTGCTCGTTCACCGGGTTGCTTCCAAAGTATAGGCTGCCAAATAAAACGGTTGATACCAAAGTCCCCACATTATCAACCGCAACACCTAACAGCACGCCCAGGAAATGAAATTTTCTTTCACTTTTTTGCTCAACCATAAATTATTCTTCTCTCCTGATTACTTGTCTAGATCTACTCATCATACCATGCTGAAGACCCAGTATCCAGTTTCTTACCAACCTGGCGACTACCCGCGCATCTTCCACCAAGCAGTGTTCGGTACTTCATCTGCATGAATACGCACGGTCTGGCCGATTTTCGGCGTTGCGATTCGGACATGATTTCCATGTGCCGCTTTCACTGCCCGCTCCACAGGATCGAACCAATCATGCAGCGCTAAGGTGAAAGCTCCCCAGTGAATGGGAATGAGCAGCTTTCCTTTCACATCCTGATGGGCTTGTACAGTCTCTTCAGGCAACATATGAATATCAGCCCAGCGTTGATCATATTGGCCGCATTCCATTAACGTAACATCGAAAGGCCCATATTTCCGGCCAATCGCTTCGAAATGAGGGGAATACCCGCTGTCTCCGCTGAAAAATACGTTGGATTGCTCGCCTTTGATTACCCAGGAACACCAGAGCGTGGCCCCGCGGTCAGTCATGCTTCTTCCTGAAAAATGCGTCGCTGGCGTACAGGCAAATGTCAGCCCATCGTAGGTGAACTCATCCCACCAATCGTATTCCGCGATTTTTTCAGGTGGCACACCCCAGCGTTCCAAATGGCCTCCGACCCCTAGCGGGACCAGAAATTTATTTACTTTGTGCTTAATTTTCAGAATAGTGCCGTAATCCAGGTGGTCATAGTGATCATGAGATAACACGACGGCGTCAATGACAGGCAGTTCCGCAACTTCAAAAGGCAACCCGCCGCTATATCTTCCCTTCCCAAACCAAGGAAAAGGGGACGGAGCTCGGCCAAACATAGGATCGAGTAATAGGGCCTTTCCATCGATTGTGAGCAGTGACGCGGAATGGCCAAACCATGTTACTTTCGTTTCGGTATCCTTTTGAAGAAGCGGGGCTTCCATAACAAAGGGGATTGACGGTCGACGATTAGGGGCGCTTTTGGTAAAATCACGCAAAATACCCAATGTCGTTTTTAAGTTCATCTCCATCATGGCCGGAGCAGGATTTTGAAATTTCCCTTGAACAAATTGGGGAGAACGCGCTAATTTCAACGCTTTTTCCTTGGAAGGCCGTCGTCCAAAAACCGGATATCCATACATAACTAGCACAATAACAACAATAAGCACCATAACAATCACTAATGTTAATAACAACTTCTTCGCGCCTCCAAGCTTTACCTTACGGTGGTTAGTATGTTTTGACTTAGATGTATAACGTAAATTTGCAAAGTTTGGTTCCAATTTTTTTGCAATTCGGGACAAAAGCACAATCAGTCCTCTCGCCCAAACATTCATTTGAAAATAGTCATAAGCTATCTCGAAACACAAACCAAATCTCAGTTGGAGGTTGATTCGGATGAGTTGTGGAACTGGTGGGTATAATTCTTCAGCAGCAATCTTGGTTCTTTTCATTTTGCTGGTAATCATCACTAGCGCATTCGTTTGGTAATTAAACTTACAGAAAGGCTACCTGTTTGATAGGTAGTCTTTCTGACATTCCATCTACAACTTGCCCTTTTTAGTTAATTCACGGGGGACTCGCTTGTGATTAATTCATATAAATCATTTACTTCGCAGCCCAAAGTAACGGCAATCGAAATGGCCGACTTGAGCGGCATAATTCGTTTATTTTCCGCGAAATCAGAGAGCTTCTCCGGCTTATAATGCAAATCTTGTGCTAATTCCTCCATCGACATCCCCTTTTCTTGCAAACGCTCACTTAGCAGACACCTGCCGAGTTCATATTTCATGGATAAAATCCTCCGCTTCATCTCGTTGTAGGAAACAATAAAACCCAATAAACCAAATTGGTTCATTGGGTCCATATACGGTTATAAAGATTCTAACTGTCTCAAGAAACCTTATGCTCGATTCTGAGCTTATCCGCCACCATCGCGATGAATTCGCTATTCGTCGGCTTCGATTTCGAGATATTAATCGTGTAGCCAAAAATAAAGGAAATGCTGTCGATGTTGCCACGCGTCCAAGCGACTTCAATCGCGTGACGAATTGCGCGCTCAACGCGGCTAGGCGTCGTTTTGTACTTTTCAGCAATTGCTGGGTAAAGCGTTTTGGTAATCGCGCCTAGAATTTCGATGTTATTATACACCATCGTAATCGCTTCGCGAAGATATTGATATCCTTTAATATGTGCAGGAACGCCGATTTCATGTATGATGCTGGTGATATTTGCGTCCAAATTTTTTCCTTTAGGCATATGTACGACATTCGCGCGAGGTGTTGAAGCCGAGGAGGTTGTCGCATTGGTTTGCGTATTGCCTACCAGTTGGCGGATTCGATTCGTTAACGTTTCCATGTCAAAAGGCTTTAGTATGTAATAAGAGGCTCCAAGCTGTACAGCTTTTTGCGTAATATTTTCCTGACCGAACGCTGTCAGCATGATGATCTTGGGTTGTGTAGGGAGGTTCATTTCCCTCATTTTTTCGAGTACACCCAAACCGTCCAGATGAGGCATAATAATATCTAAAATGAGTACGTCTGGTAATTCGCGTTGTTGTTCGAGAAAACGAAGAACTTCATTACCGTTGTACGCAACCCCTACAATTTCCATATCCTCTTGCTCACCAATGAACTCGGATAATAAATGGGTAAACTCACGGTTATCGTCGGCTAGTAAAACTTGAATTTTTTGCAACGTAAAATCCTCCTTTAGCTACTGGGCAGGTTTGGTTATTTCTCTCTTAAGAAAGGTATTCGACACCCCAACTTAAATTCCTTCTGTCGAATATTATTTTTCTTTTCTTTTATTTCACTTTCTTATATAATAATATATTTATCTTCTGCATACTACATTTTTCGACAATTTCACAGTAAAACGGATATTCCTTTGTAGAATCCGGTTAAAATAAAACAAAGAACCAAAGGCTTTAGCTCGCCTTTGATTCTTTGAAAGTCGCTCCATTTGATGGTCTAAGAATGATCCCTGAGTCTTGCAGCATCCACTCGATAAAGCAACCATAGCCGCTGGTAGGATCATTAACAAACACATGCGTGACGGCACCGATGAGTTTCCCATTTTGAATGATGGGGCTGCCGCTCATCCCTTGCACAATACCGCCCGTTTTATCTAATAAACGAGGATCTGTGATTTTGATGACCATGCCTTTTGTCCCTGGCGTGTCCTGTTTAGAGACGTGTACAACTTGAATATCGAATTTCTCAACCTTCTGGCCTTCGACGACGGTATAAATCTGTGCCGGACCTTCCTTCACTTCCTCAGCGAAAGCAACAGGAATAGCTTCTTTATCCAAGCTGTGATCAGGTGCTGCATACATTTTGCCGAAGATACCGAAAGCAGTGTTACGTTCGATATTGCCAATCACTTTGCTATCTTTGTAAAGCGTAGCATGTTTTTCGCCGGGATCGCCGTTGTGGCTTTTGGAAATTGAGGTCACATTAGAATACACGATATCCCCGTCACCTACAATAATTGGCGTCTGGGTATCCATATCCGTGATGACATGTCCCAGAGCTCCATATACACCCTGATCAGGCGCATAGAAGGTCAGAGTGCCAACACCTGCAGCTGAGTCGCGGATATATAATCCCAAACGATAAGACTTGTCTACAACATCATAAACGGGTTGAAGCTTAACCGAGATCTCTTCATTGTTGCGCAGGATTTTGAGATCCAGAGGCGTTTTGCTCTCTCCGGATTTGGCAACCAGGTCCGCAACCTTACTGACATCCTTCGAATCCTTGCCATTGATTTTGGTAATCAAATCTCCGACTTGAATTTTGGCTTCTTCACCAGGTGAAACTTTTTGGTCTGGGGCAACAGTGACCAAGTGATGACCTACCACCAGAATACCGGCAGACTTAATCTTCACCCCGATGGTTTGCCCACCTGGAATGACTTTCAAATCAGGTACGACATTCACTTTCACTGTTTTAATCGGTATTGCGCCGAACAGCTTGAGCTTCATTTCGGTTTGCCCAGAGCGATCGGACTGTAATGAAATGGGTTCGTTCAGATTAACTTGAAATGAGTGCTCAGCATTGCCATTTACCTTCACAATGTCCGTGTCTTTGACCGTCACTTGAGCGCTAACGGGCATCGTTAATTGTAGCTGCTTTCCTTGACCGCTAAACAAGCGGAGTTCTTGGGGGAAAGAGGCAAAACTTTGAAAAGGCGGAGACAAACTTACCATACAAACGAAGAAGACGAGCAGGAGTCCGAACAATCTTTTCCTTTTGCTGGATTGCAATATCTTCACGCTCCCTCACACATCCTTAGGCCCTGACGAACTTCGTCGTCAAATGCGTACCTATAAGTTAACCCCACTCCCCCTGTTTTATAACTGAAAATGATGACTATCTATACTTTCATGCCCTTGCTTTCTTATTTCTTGCCATGGCAAGCATTTCCCCCGCATGATGCAGCGTCGTTTCCGTTACTTCGACCCCGCCGAGCATCCGCGCCAACTCTTCAATCCGTCCGGAATCCGGCATATCTTGCACCCGGGTGAACGTTCTGTCCTGATCAACTTCTTTGCGAATATAGAAATGAACATCAGCGAAGCTGGCGACTTGCGGTAAATGTGTAATCGAGAAAACTTGACAGCTGCCTGACAAATTAGACATTTTCTCAGCAATTGCTTGCGCCGCGCGTCCACTTACCCCTGTGTCAACTTCGTCGAAGACGAGTACAGGAATCTGATCGATTCGCGCAAAAATAGTTTTCATGGCCAGCATGATTCGCGACAATTCCCCGCCTGAAGCGATTTTGCTAAGCCCACGAAGCGGTTCCCCCGGATTAGGCGCCATCATAAATTCAATCTGATCGATCCCTTGGCGCGAAAATTTCACTTTCTTCCCTTCGACTTCGATCCCATTGCGCTCGTCAAGCACTTGCTCAACTTGGACGCGGAACTGGGTCCGTTCCATCTGCAGATCGCGAAGCTCATGCTCAATCTGCACGGCGAGCTGCTGAGCAATTCCGCGGCGCAAATTAGAAAGATCAAGCGCAGCGATGCTTAATTGCTTTTCGAGCGCAGCAAGCTTCGCCTCAATTTTCTGAATATGCTCGTCCTTATTCTCAATCGTGTCGACTTCTGTTTTTATTTTCTCCAAGTAAGTCAGGATCTCTTTAATATTCTCTCCATATTTTCGGCGAAGAGACGTAATTGTATCCAATCTTTGTTCAATAAAATCCAAACGTGACGGATTGAACTCAATGCCTTCTCGATAATCGCGTAATTGGTAAGCGGCATCCTCCAGCTGATAGTAGGCGGATTGCGCCTGTTCAAGCAGTGGCGTAAGGTTAGCCGGATCCAATTGAACGATATCCTGAATGCGAGAAACCGCTTTGCCGGCGGCATCCAAGCCACGATTCGTCGCATAAAGGAAATCGTAAGCTTCGGAAGTGCTTTGATACAGCCTTTCTGCGTTGGCCAGTTTGCGCTTCTCTTCCGCCAAAGTTTCATCTTCGCCAGCCTTCAGCTTGGCAGCCGATATCTCATCGATTTGGAAACGATATAAATCCAGCATCTGAAGCGCTTGTTTACTCGTTTCCTGAAGCTCGCGCAAATCCTTATGCAATTTCATATATTCATCATAAGTAGATTGATAGATTTTTTTAGCCGCAGCTATTTCCGCATCCCCGAACAAATCAAGAGAATGGATGTGCTCTTCATCGTTGAGCAGCGATTGATGCTCGTGCTGTCCATGGATATTAACGAGCCATTCCCCTGTTTGACGCAGCATCGTAAGATTCACGAGCTGACCGTTAATTCGGCTGGAGCTCTTCCCAGTAGCCGTAATTTCCCGGCGGATCAGCAAATGCTCGCCCGGATCCGCTTGAATGCCGAGCTCAGTCAGCGTATCCCAAACCGGATGAGTCGGCGGAAGCTCGAACATGGCTTCAATCTCAGCTTTGTCTGCTCCATAACGGACCAAATCGGAAGAACCCCTACCGCCAACAATGAGTGTTAACGCATCGATGATGATGGATTTCCCCGCGCCTGTTTCCCCTGTAAGGACATGAAACCCCATTTTAAAACGGATATGCACGTGTTCAATAACCGCCAAATTACGAATCGATAATTCTGTAAGCATGTATTCCTCCTGGCTTTAAGATAATAAGGACATAACTTCGTTTACAAAAGAAACGCTTTTCTCTTTGCCGCGGCAAATCACAAGAATCGTATCATCACCGCAAATGGTTCCCATGACACCTTCCCACTCCAAATTATCGATCAGTGCGCAGATGGTGTTTGCAGTACCCGGCAGACATTTCATCACAACCAGATTGTCGGTGCTATCAATGCTCACAAAATGATCGCTGAGCGCTCTACGCAGCCTTTGCATAGGGTTGAACCGTTGATCGGCCGGCATCGAATATTTGTATCTCCCGTCATCCAGCGGGATTTTAATGAGATGAAGCTCTTTGATATCCCGGGAAACCGTCGCTTGGGTAACGTGGAAACCAGCCGCCCGCAGGGACTCCACCAATTCATCTTGCGTCTCGATTTCGTTATTCGTAATGATTTCCCTGATTTTTACATGCCTTTGACCTTTCATGCCTACACCTCTATATGGAATGTGATTTTTTTGATTTTATTCATGGCCATATCGACATAAAGCACCCCGTCAGCCTCCGGATAAATAAGACTGTAAGCCAGCAGCATATCGCGAATGGAGCTGCCTGTCATTTCAAGCGGCTTCCGTTCCTTGGCTACTTTAACCAGGTAAATGCGATCATCCTTCTGGACAAAATAGTCAATAAATAGCCTGCTTTCCAGCTGCTCTTTATCATTCACGGTCATGGAGATTGGAATTTTTGTTTTACCGGCCAACACGTCAAAGCCAGCGCCTTCCAGCAGCTCAACAACTTCATCCTGAGGAATTTCTGAATGTTTCGGAATTCGGATTCGCTTTTTCGTTGGCCCATTCAGCCACCTTTGAAATCGAAAAAAAAGAAAACCTATACCTACAATCAGGATCAGCAAAATGACTGTGACATCGCCCTTCTCCATGTCCCTCACCTCGCCATAGTATTCGCGGATATGATCCGTAAATCCTTTTTATGAAGCAAGGAAAAGCGACTTCGTCGTGCTTTTCAGGATTAGCGCGCTTGTCAACCAAGGATAAACGATTTCGTCGTCCTTTAGGACAAGCGCGTTTGTCAAGGTAGGGCGAAGCAAATGTAAAAACTTATACTTTCTTTATCTACTGAAAAAACCCATCTCTGGGCCGCAAAAAGGGTGCTCAAAGATGAGTTTATTTGCCATGCAATTTTTGTGCTTCTTTTACGGTAAGGGCAATGAGGTCTTTCAGCGAAGCAGCGTCAGCAAGCGTGGCATCATCATTCGAATCGCTTGTCCAGTAAGCTAAAAATTCAATATTTCCTTCCCCACCCGTAATCGGTGAGTATGTTAATCCTTTTAATCGAAAACCAAGCTCTTCTGCAAAAGTGAGTACTGTGGTCAAAACTTCAGCATGCACGTCTGGATCCCGGACAACACCTGATTTACCCACTTTCTCTCGTCCTGCTTCAAACTGCGGTTTAATGAGCGCTACAACGGCACCCTCGTTCAATAAAATTTCTTTCAGAGGAGGTAAAATAATGCGCAAAGAAATAAAAGAGACATCAATACTGGCAAAAGTTGGCCGCGGGCCGTTCAGGTCTTCCATTGTGGTGTAACGGAAATTCGTTCTCTCCATCACTTGAACACGCTCATCATTGCGCAGCGACCAATCCAATTGATTGTAACCTACATCAACCGCGTAAACCTTGGAAGCGCCGTTCTGCAACGCACAATCTGTAAAACCGCCTGTGGATGCGCCTATATCGATCATGACAGCGCCAGCTAGATTGATCTCAAACTGTTTTAACGCCTTTTCCAGTTTCAAGCCGCCTCTGCTTACATAAGGATGAAGCGCCCCTTTCACTTTCAGCACAGCTTTGCGGCTGATCTTCATCCCTGCTTTATCTACGGGTTCTTCATCAGCAAAAACAAGGCCTGCCATAATGGCGGCCTTTGCTTTTTCCCTGCTTTCAAAATAGCCTTGCTCCAAGAGCAATAAATCCAATCGTTCTTTATCCGATGACATTGTGTTTGTCTTTACTCCTATTCGTAGCGTAGCAGCGTTTAGGCCCGTTGTCTTTTGCGAGGCACGAGCTTCTTCACTTCGGCAATTAAATTATGTGCAGTAAGTCCGACCTCTTCACGTTGTTCCTTCACCGATCCATGCTCAACGAAGTAATCGGGAATCCCCATCACGTTAACATGTAATCCTGTGAAATGATTAGCTGCAAAAAACTCCATGACAGCACTGCCGAACCCGCCTTGAATGGCGCCTTCTTCCATCGTGATGATCGGTATCGATTCATTCGCCAACTGGTGTAAATATAATTCATCCAGAGGTTTAATGAAGCGAGCGTTCACAACGCGAAGTTTGATTCCTTCTTTGGCTAATTGCTCAGAAGCCTCTAAGGCAACTTGAACCATTGGACCCACAGCCAAAACAGCGGCATAATCGCCATCACGCAGCGTCTCCCAAGTCCCAATAGGGATTGCTTTCGGCGCTTCATCCAGGTTCGCCCCGACGCCGCTGTTCCGAGGATAACGATAGGCAATTGGCCCTTCGTCATATTCAAGAGCTGTCTGCATCATATCCTGTAATTCTTTCTCATCCTTCGGCATCATCAGCACCATATTAGGCAACGAGCGCAGGAAGGCGATATCGTATACGCCTTGATGAGTTTCGCCATCAGGTCCTACAAAACCGGCGCGGTCAATGGCAAAGGCCACGTTCAACTTCGGACGGCAAATATCATGAACCACTTGGTCGTAAGCTCTTTGCAGGAAGGTAGAATACACGGCAAACACCGGCTTCAATCCTTCGCTGGCCAAACCTGCGCATAACGTAGCCGCATGCTGTTCCGCAATCCCAACGTCGATCATGCGGTCTGGGAATTGCTTGGCAAACTTGAGTAAGCCTGATCCCCCTGGCATCGCAGGTGTAACCGCCACGATGCGGGAATCCTGTTCAGCCATCTGGATAAGTGTGTTGCCAAACACTTCTGTATACATGGGAGGTCCAACCGATTTCAGCACTTGGCCTGACTCAATTTTGTAAGGTCCCGGTCCATGCCAGCTATGAGAGTCTTGCTCAGCAGGCGTGTAACCCTTCCCTTTTGTAGTGACGACATGCACAAGTACGGGCCCGACAACTTTCTCTGCTTGCTTCAAAGTATCCAGTAAAACAGGCAAATTATGTCCGTCAACGGGACCAATGTAAGTAAAGCCTAACTCTTCAAACCAAACTCCGTTTAATACAAAATATTTGAGACTGTCCTTGAGCTTCTCCGCTGTCTTAGCCAACGTGCCGCCAATGGCAGGTATTTTCTTAAGTAAATGTTCAACTTCTTCTTTCGCCTTCAAATAATGGCGATCCGAACGAATCTTGCTTAAATAGTTATGAATCGCCCCGACGTTGGGCGCAATGGACATTTCGTTGTCATTCAGAATGACCATAATATTCTTCTTCTCATGACCAATATGATTCATGGCTTCTAACGCCATGCCGCCAGTAATGGCACCGTCACCGATGATGGCAACGACTTTGTTGTGTTCGCCTTTGAGATCACGCGCCATGGCCATGCCCATCGCTGCGGATAAAGAGGTACTGCTGTGTCCGGCTTCCCAGACGTCATGTTCACTTTCAGATCGCTTGATAAACCCACACAAGCCTTTGTACTTACGCAATGTATCAAACTTATCCTTGCGGCCTGTCAAAATTTTGTGCACATACGCCTGATGACCCACATCAAAAAGCAATTTATCATAGGGGCTGTGGAACAAGGTATGTAAAGCGATGGTGAGCTCAACCACACCTAAGTTCGAGGACAGATGTCCACCTGTAACGGATAACTTTTCGATCAGAAATTGACGGATTTCACCAGCCAATACCTCAAGCTCCGCCATGGATAACCGTTTCAAATCCTCAGGTCGATTGATTTGTTCGAGCAGCACGCTTGTTTCCTCACTTTCAATGTGAAAATACTGTGATTCATTTCAACATTATATCATAGTTTTGGGCAAATCGTGAAAATCCACCCAAAGTAACAACAAAATATGTAAAATAAACCTTTAATGATCTCTTTCCATTAAATAATCAGCAAGCTGAAACAGCCGCTCCGGATTCGTAAACCCGCCTTGCAGAAGCGCTTTTTTAGCCTTCTCGGTCAATTCTTTGACCTTCATCTCGGAAGCTTCGAGTCCAATAAAATACGGGTAAGTCACCTTTTGCTGCTTCTCATCGCTCTTCACCGGCTTACCGAGCTTCTGCTCATCCCCGATAATATCCAAAATATCATCTTGAATTTGAAAAGCAAGTCCGATTGCATTCCCGAATTCACTTAACGCAGCTAGCTGCCCTGGTGTGGCTCCGGCAATATGTGCGCCCGCCCGCAGCGAAAATACGATAAGATCACTCGTTTTATGCAGATGGATGAACTCCAACTCTTCAAGCTTCGTTAAGCCCTGTTCTCCGAGCATATCAGCGGCTTGACCGCCAACCATACCTCTTGCTCCCGCGTATGCGGCAAGTTCTTCTGTAATGGCAAGCACTCGCTCCGCTGGGATGCCATGTACTTTGTGAGCTTGCGTGATGCTGTAGAAGGCATGTGTTAACAGAGCGTCTCCGGCCAGGATAGCCATGGCTTCCCCGTATACTTTGTGATTCGTCAGTTTCCCTCTGCGGTAATCATCATTATCCATCGCAGGGAGGTCATCATGAATCAAGGAGTACGTATGCACCATTTCAATCGCAAGTGCTGCAGGTAATGCCGCAGCCCCAGATCCGCCAAGCGCCTCAGCTGCCGCCAGAACGAGAATAGGCCGCAGCCGTTTCCCGCCAGCCATCAGTGAATAGTTCATGGACTCACGCAGAGAGGCAGGTACATTCCATTGCGCAGGGAGTGCTTGTATTAGTGCTGCTTCGACCAGTTCAGCATTCGAAGCAATATATTCACGAATAGTGGACATTGTCTTCAACCTAATTCCCCTTATCTTCCAAGACAGGTTGGAAAGGCTTCCTGTTTACAGTGCCTGTTTCCCCTTCAACCAGCATCTCAATTTTCTTCTCGACTTGCTCTAGCTTCACACCGCACAAGTGAGAGAGCCGCACACCTTCTTGATAAAGCTCAATCGCTTTCTCCAAAGGCACGTCGCCGCTTTCCAATTGCGCCACAATACGCTCCAATTGCTCAATTGCGACTTCAAAACTAACTTCCGTTTCATTCGTTGACATTTTGGTTCTCCTCCATCCCCGATACTTGGCAGTCCAATCTGCCGTCCTTGAGGCGAATCTTCACATGATCCCCAACCTTCACCTGGCTAACGGATCGAATAAGGACTTGGTCCTCTTCGTCATACGCCAAGCTGTAGCCGCGCTGCATGACCTTCAGCGGGCTGAGGGCGTCCAGATGACGGACGCTGGCTTGCCACTCCTGCTTCTTCGCACGCAGGAGGGTCTGCATGGCCGTGAGCATCTGCCGCCCCGAGGTATCGAGGCGCCGCCTTGCGAACACGGCCTGCTCTTTGGGATTGAAGCTGCTGAGCGTACGCTCCAGCTTCATGTGCCGCTCCGCCAGCCGCTGAACGCGCTGGCGCATCCGGTAACCGAGCTGCTCCGCCAGCCGGTCGAGCCTTTCCGCAGGCTGCATCAGCAGCTGCCTGCGGGGGTTCGTCAAGAACGGCGAGCGCTTCGCGCGCTCCAGCCGTTCCTGCTTGCGGCGCAGCTGCTGGAGCAGCCCGTAGTGCAGGCGCTGCGCCTGCTGCGATAGCTGCTGTTTCAGCTCCAGCGTGCTGGGCACGGCGAGCTCCGCCGCCGCCGTGGGCGTCGGGGCTCTCAGATCGGCGACGAAGTCCGCGATCGTGAAGTCCGTCTCGTGGCCGACGGCCGAGATGACAGGAATCGCGGAAGCTGCAATCGCCCGCGCCACGGCTTCCTCGTTGAACGCCCACAGCTCCTCCAGTGAGCCGCCTCCGCGGCCCACGATGAGCACGTCGGCTTCACCGAGGCGGTTCATCGCTTCGATCGCTTTGACGATCGAAGGAGCTGCTCCTGTCCCCTGTACAAGTACGGGGTACAGGAGGATCTGTACCGACGGGAAGCGCCGCTGAAGCGTGATGATGACATCACGGATCGCAGCCCCCGTCGGGGAGGTGATCACGCCGATCGCGCGCGGAAACCGAGGAATCGGTTTTTTGCGCTCCGCCGCGAACAGCCCTTCCGTTTCGAGCTTCTTTTTCAGCTGCTCGAAAGCTAAATACAAGCTGCCGATGCCATCCGGCTGCATCGCCGTCACATAGAACTGGTAAGCGCCGTCCCGTTCATACACGGAAATATTACCTCGGGCAATCACCTTGGTACCCTCTTTGGGGATGAAGCCTAGCCTCTGGTTATGGGAGGCGAACATGATACTCTTCAGTCTGCCATCGGCATCCTTCAGCGTAAAATACATATGTCCGCTGGAATGATGCGTGAAGTTGGAAATCTCCCCTCGCACCCACACATCCTGAAGGCGATTGTCGCCTTCAAGCAGCAATTTAATGTAACGGTTTAAATCCTTGACAGAAAAAATCTTCGTCTCGTTTCTACCCATAAGCTCGGTTAAACACTCACATTCACTTTAGTGGCGCGGCTTGCAGCATCCACCGTATTGCGAAGCAGCATCGTAATCGTCATTGGTCCCACACAGCCCGGTACCGGTGTAATCGCGCTTGCTATTTCTTTTACCGCTTCGAAATCAACGTCGCCTGTCAGCTTGCCATCAGCAGGACGATTCATCCCCACATCGATGACAACAGCGCCTGGTTTTACGTGATTAGCTTTAATTAAATGCGCTTTACCTACGGCAACAACAAGAATATCCGCTTGCTTCGTAATTTCTTCCATATTCGGGGTACGTGAATGAACAATAGAAACCGTTGCATGCTCGCGCAGCAATAACATAGCCATTGGTTTTCCAACAATATTGCTTCTTCCAACGACAACAGCGTGTTTCCCAGCGATTTCTACCCCTGTGCGTTTCAAGATTTCAATAACTCCGTGAGGCGTACAAGGCTTCATACCGTCTTTACCGATCATTAAATTCCCAACATTCACGGGGTGAAAGCAATCCACGTCTTTCAATGGGTCGATTTCATCCACAACTGCTTCTTCATCAATATGTTTAGGCAGGGGTGATTGTACAAGAATGCCGTTAATTTTGTTGTCGCTATTAAATTTGTGAATGAGTGCGATTAATTCTTGCTGAGTCGTAGCTTCAGGCAGACGGTGTACTTCCGAATAAATGCCTACGTCGTCGCATGCCTTTGCTTTATTTCGAACATACACTTGCGAAGCCGGGTCTTCCCCTACAATCACAACCACAAGGCCTGGTTGATGGCCACTCGCTGTAAGCGCTGCAGCATCCGCCCGAATTTCCTCACGAATAGAACTTACCAATTCTTTTCCATTAATAACTTGACCAGACATGTCTTTTCCCCCTAAAAATGTTGTGAACATCATCTTCGTAAGCTGTTAAGTTAAGTTGGTGTGACCTTACTTTTCAAATCTTCGACTTCCTTGATCATTTTACCAAGAACACCGTTGACGAATTTTCCGGATTCGTCCGTGCCATAATGCTTCGCCAAATCAATGGCTTCATTTACGACAACTTTCGGCGGAACATCGTCTCGGTAGAGCATTTCGTAGACAGCCAGACGCAGCACTTCACGATCAATGCGTGACAGCCTGTCCATAGCCCAGCCTTTCAAATACTCTTCAAGCAGCTCATCAATGCGAACTTTGTTGCTATATGTCCCCTCAACCAGCTCCAAAATGTAAGCTGAATTAATTTTGTCCCCTTTGATTTCCAATTGCGTTTCATTGTCATTTTCCGCTTCATGAACGGCGATTTGGACAGCTTCCTGAGGAGTAGCCTCATTCATCTGGATTTGGTATAAACTTTGTACAGCAAGCTCTCGTGCAACTCTGCGTTTCATTTTGTTCCTCCTAAGAGTTTTGCTTTAGCAAAACTGTCTTCGTAAGCGTAAACTTTGAGTTTTGCTAGGCAAAACCGTTTTCGTCCTTTTTTAAGCTCTTTTTGTTAGTATACGTCATAATGGAGCCAATCCAAACAAAAAAATCCATGGATGTACCAGGGATTTTAGCGAAACATTCTCCATTTTTGCGTGAGATAGCGCCAAATGTCTTCAAGCATGACGAAACTTTCCTTGCGATCCAGTTTGTTCCCAATATAAAATCCGACCAGAACAATGAATCCAAAGATCAGCATATCCCAGAATCCAAAAAATAAATAAATGAAGCCGAAGAAAATGCCTGCTGCCACTCCGATCACTTTGCCCCTATGGGACTCCCACAATTCGTTCCACATGAGTGGGTTCACCTCTATTCGACTCGGCTTTTAAACGTTGGGGCTGATTGCACGATATTTGCTACGAATACGGTTACGGAAGCTACGGGAATGCCGGTAATGTCCTCTATGTAACTTTTCACAGTACTTTGCATCTCTTCTGTGAGTTCAGGAATCGAACTTTCCCCATCCACCACGGTTCTGAGCGTAATTTCAAGTCCTGATTGATTCACTCTTACACGTGCGCGCAGATCCTTGGCACCTTTCGAACGACCAGCAGCTTTCAAAGATAAATTCTCGACGGTTTCCATAGAAATGCGAATATCGCCAAAATCCGTGCGTTGATCAATCGATGGCGCTTGAGCGCGGCCGCGGCGAAGCGTTAGAATGAGAAACCGAACAGAAATTAGCAGCATAACCAAGCTGATAACGATGGCCGGATATGCGTAGTTCTTCTCGTAATAGAAATTACGCAGCAGTTGACCTACTTGTTCTAATGGGATCCAGCTCGATGCTGTGAACAATACAAGGATAGATGCAACGAAAATAATTAGGCTATAGAGAAGCAGCAAGAGCCTGTCCACAATTTTACCCACGTAAGCTTGTCCCCTTCCTATAGTTAGAGGAAACCCCCTGCATGCTGTAGGGGGTTTCAATGATCCATATGGATGCAGCAATTCCGCCTTATTTCACTCGACCAGCAGCTGCTGTTTCTTCTTCAACCGGTTTCTCTGCCTGTTTAAAATGAACATCATGAATATGAACATTAACCTCAACGACGCTAAGTCCCGTCATTGATTCGATTGCGTGCTTGACATTCTGTTGAATGGCGCTAGCAACCTCGGGAATGCGATTCCCATATTCGATAATGATGGAGACGTCAATGGCAGCTTCACGTTGTCCGACTTCTACCTTTACGCCTTTGGACAAGTTCTTGCGTCCAAGCAATTCAGCAATGCCGCCAGCAAGTCCACCGCTCATCCCCGCTACTCCTTGCACTTCCACCGTTGCCAAACCGGCAATGATTTCAATAACCTCGGGGGCAATTTGGATGCTGCCCATGTCTGTTTTGACGTAATCCGGAGCGATTGTGCTCATTGTGGCACCTCCTAATAATTTTTGGATAAGCCATCCTTAATTTATAACTATACCATTTTGCCAAAAATATGACAAATGATTATCTATGAATCTGCATCGTTCACATCGTGCTCTTCCAGGAATTTAATATCATGGTCGCCTTTGATGAACTTCTTGTGTTCAAGCAGCTTCAGATGAAACGGAATCGTTGTGTTAACACCGTCAACGGCAAACTCCGTGAGCGCTCTTTTCATGCGGGCAATCGCTTCATCGCGCGTACTTCCCCAGACGATAAGTTTGGCGATCATAGAATCATAGTGTGGAGGAATCGTATAGCCCGGATAAACGGCGCTGTCTACGCGAACCCCAAAACCACCAGGAGGCAAATAGAATTTCACTTGACCTGCTGAAGGCATGAAGTTCCGGTTCGGATCTTCCGCATTTACACGGCATTCGATCGCCCAGCCATTGATACGAACATCATCTTGCGAGAAGGATAACGGATTGCCTTCAGCAACGCTAATCATCTCTTGGATAATGTCGATACCGGTAATCATTTCAGTTACGGGATGCTCGACTTGGATTCTCGTATTCATTTCCATGAAATAGAAATTACCGTCAGGTCCAAGCAAGAACTCAAGTGTTCCTGCACCCGAATAATTAACAGCCAGAGCTGCGCGAACGGCTGCCTGCCCCATCGCTGCACGCGTTTCAGGCGTCAGGATTGGACAAGGAGCTTCCTCAACGAGTTTCTGTCTACGGCGCTGTACGGAACAATCACGCTCACCCAAGTGAACGACGTTGCCATGTTTGTCCGCTAAAATTTGAATCTCAACATGCTTCATGCCCGTTAAATATTTTTCCAAATAAATACCGGCGTTGCCGAAAGCATTTTGTGCTTCTTGTTGCGCAGCCGTAATTTGGGAGACAAGCGTCTCTTCATTTTCGGCAATACGAATCCCTTTACCGCCGCCGCCGGCTGTCGCCTTAATGATAACCGGATACCCGATATCTCTTGCGATGACGATTGCGTCTTCCACGTTTTCAACCAAGCCGTCAGACCCTGGAATAATTGGCACGCGCGCGTCTTTCATCGTTTGCTTGGCAACCGCCTTGTCGCCCATACGGCTAATGGCGTCAGGTGAAGGACCGATGAACGTAATGTTGCAGCTTTCGCAAATTTCTGCGAAGTCGGCGTTTTCCGCTAAAAATCCATAACCGGGATGAATGGCATCACATTCTGTCAGTGTGGCAACACTCATCAGGTTCGTGAAGTTCAAGTAGCTGTCCTTGGACGCAGTCGGACCAATACAATAGGCTTCGTCAGCAAGTCGCACATGCAGCGCTTCACGATCTGCTTCCGAATATACAGCCACCGTATAAATGCCCAACTCACGGCAAGCTCGGATAATACGAACAGCTATTTCTCCTCGGTTCGCTATTAGGATTTTATGAAATTTCATTAATTTTCCTCCTAAGAGTTTTCCGTTAGCAAAATACTAACTTACTCCGGTCTCACCAAAAATAAAGGTTGTCCGTACTCAACAAGTTGACCGTTTTCAACGAGTACTTCAACGATTTCACCTTTGATTTCAGCTTCAATCTCATTCATCAATTTCATAGCTTCAACGATGCACACAACTGTTTTATCGCCTACTTTTTGACCAACACTTGCGAAAGGAGCAGCGCCAGGAGAAGCAGACTGATAGAAAGTTCCTACCATCGGTGAGACGATCTTATGTAAAGATGAGTCCTCTTGCTTAGCATGTCCAGTAGTCGCAGGTACAGAAGTTTCCAAAGCCGCAGCCGGTGCTGCGTGAGGAACACTTGCTTGACCAATCGGAGCATATGTGTGTTGAACTGGTGCTGTTACGTATACAGGCTCTGATTTATTCGGCTTGCGAATCGACAGGCGAGCACCTTCATTTTCAATTTCAAGTTCTTGTAAAGAGGATTGATCGACGAGTTTGATTAACTCTTTGATTTCACTCAATTTGAACATTCATGTCACTCCTTCAAAGTTGGTGAACCAGTAAAAAATGCGGTTTCATAGCCGCAACGTATGTATTATACCCATAAACGCAAGAAATGGAAAGAGTCCAGTTTTACCTGGACCCTTTCCTGTACCCTCCCTTGCCGTGTTGACAGCTCTTTTAAACTATGGACGCACGTATTGGATTTTGATGTTTTCCGGAGCAGCACCAAGCTCTTTGACGACCATATCAACGATCGTAACCCCTTGGCTTTTCTCTAGTTTATCGCTTTGAACCGTTACTTTCCATTTGTTGCCTTCTTGATTAACGATGGCTTGCGGGAAGTCTTTCATCAGCACATCTTGCAGATTTTCAACTTTTTCTTGAACATCTGTCAATTTAGATAAATCATTCGTTGCTTTCGCTACCGCTTCAGGTGTTTTTTTCGTGTCAATGATGATTTCCATCAGATCGGAAGAAGCTTTGGCGAAATATTCACTTTGTTTCATCTGCTCATTCGTAAAGTAGTCGCTTGCCGACGTTGTTTTCGCTTGTTCTTCCATTTGTTTCAGCACTTGATCGTCCGTTTTCACATCTGCTTTTGCGTCCGTTTTCACGTCTGTTTTAGCATCAGTTTTCACATCTGTTTTTGCATCGGTTTTAACATCCGTTTTCGCGTCTGTCTTAACGTCTGTTTTTGTTGAATTTTGCGGCGTTGTTGCTTTCGTGTCGACTTTTGTATCAGTGCCAGTAGTTGCTTTTACGTCTGTTTTTGCTGCATTTGCCGTGTCAACCTGAGCCATATCAATCTTCACTTCTTGGCTCTGCTTCGTCGTATCCGTCGATGCCAGATCGAGTTTATTCACATCCTCAGTGAACAAGTAGTACGCGGAGAGCACCACCATCAAGCTAAGCATAGATACGAGCCAAATTGTTTGTCTTTTTGCGTTCATTGTATATTCCTCCTCAAATTTGATTACCTATTGGATTTATTCACCGGTTTTCCGGGGTAAAATGGAGATACGATTCAATGGGACATCAAGCCCGCGCTCAACGGCTTCCGAAATCATTTTCTTCACCGTCAGATTCTCAGCGCCCTTCGCGACAACGATGACCCCTCTGATCTTAGGTTTGATATATTTGAGCACAAGCGGCTTCTGGTCGCCTGACACTTGATAGATAACCACTTCCCCGCTTCGCGTGACCTGGGATATATTCCGAGTCGCCCCGCCATTGTCGCGTTCTGTCGTCATTTGCTGGTTATCATTGTAATTTTTGTCGACGGTCAATTCCTCCGTTGACTCAATAGTGACCAGGACTTCAACATCGCCAACACCAACGATTTTCTGTAAAATATCTTTGAGCTGCGACTGATACGCCAGTTCATATTCGTGAAAGCTCGAGTTTTCCTTGGATGTATTATTGAGAAATGTTTCTTTACTGGGAGGCGGAGAGGCTCTGCCCGCAGTGATGGGATCAACCTCTTTTACAGTCATAAATGCATTCATAATCATCAGCGCCGCTCCCATAAGTCCGATCATGATGACCCATAGGAGTGTGTTCTTACGTTTCGGCCCTCCCGGACCTCCGCCGAATTTGTTCTCCATCCATTGCAGCAATGTTCCCATCGATTCACCTCGCAATCCTTCCATTCCTTTGTTCAACTTGGATATCAATGCGTGCAGGTTCAACCAGCCAATTGCGCGTAATGCCTTGTTTCAATCTTTCAACCTCCTGCTCGTAAGGTGCTGCAGCCTGGGCAGATGCGGTTGTTTCTTGTTCATTCGCTTTAATCCTTATCGGATCAATAGGCTTGACCGGTTCCATAGCAGCAATACTTTTGGAGCCGGCAGCAGGACTTGACTTGCTTTTGACTTCTATATCATCAAGGGCGACCCTGACTTTCGTTATGGCAGGTTTCCCGTTATTGTCTATTTGCGCGACGACCTGAACGTCATGAACGGTTAGGTCCGTCTGTTTCTGAATGTCCTCTTTCATCAGTCCGGCCAGTTGGGTCTGGATCATCTGCTGTGATTGCTCTTGGCCCGCAGCCTGAAGTTTTTGGGCATCCTTCGTAATCACATCGAGTGATTTCATCCAGAGACTTCCTCCGCTTCCGCTAGCAAGCATCGTCTTTTCGTTTTGCTGCTTTTCGGCTTGGCTAAGCAATTTATCCACATCCCAATCTTTCTGAAATAACTGCAAGACGGGCGTTAAAAGTGTTAGTAGGATGAATAAGCTCATGACGGTTTTTACATAGCGCTGCATGGTGTTGCTGGGGAGTAGAAGATCAACGAAGGTAGCCAGCATGATGACCATGATGACCGTTTTCAGCCATCCGCCTAACCAGTCCATAGCGAATCTCCTTTCACCGCATCATCACCGAGACGTTACTAATCGTAATCATGATCGTTAAAGCCAGAAAGAACATTAAACTCACAGCTGCCAGCGCAGCGAAAACGTAGATCAAACTTTTGCCAATCGTCTGCAAGCAAGCAATGATCGGGCTGTCTCCCAAGGGCTGCATAACCGCTGCAGACAAGTTGTAGATAAAAGCCAAGGTCAAAATCTTAATCGCCGGGAACGCGCACAGCATGATCAAAATGACAACGCCGACAAGTCCGATCGCATTTTTCACAAGCAAAGATGCGCCTATAACCGTCTCAGTTGCATCGGAGAATAAACGGCCTACTACCGGAACAAAGTTGCCTGTGATGTATTTGGCTGTTCGGATGGCCACGCCATCTCGCACCGCACCGGCAGTCCCTTGTATCGAAATCACGCCGAGGAAAACAGTGACGAAAACCCCGAGCATACTAAGACTGATTGTGCGAAGCAGATTGGCCAGCTGGGTGACTTTGTATTTGTCACTTAGCGAACTCACGATGTGCAGAACAGCTGAGAAGAACAATAACGGAAAAACAAAGACATAAATCGCTGTGCCCACCGAGTGAATCATGAAAACGATGAGCGGATGCAAGATGGCTACTGAGGTGACATTTCCCATAGAAGCTAGCAGTGTTAGCAGCAGCGGCATGATGGCGATCATGAATTCTATCATCGATGTGATTGCAGTTTTGGCATATCCGATTGCTACGCTGAAGGAATTGATCGCGATAATAATCAAGACCATGTAGGTAATGGAATAGCCGAGCTTGCTTACCGTGTTTCTTTCGAATGAACTCTGCAGCGTTTCGAGAATCATGCTGAAAATCGTTAGAATCACAATGGAAGCGAGCAGTTTGCCGTTGATGATGATTTCATGAAAAACGTAGCGTAAGAGCCCTTTGAATATGCTTTTCATGCTGATTCCCTTCGTGCCCAAGAGCAGTTCCATGAAGGTTGGCGTCTTGCTTTCAGGGAAGTAGCCGCCGTAATCTTTCATGAGCTTATCCCAATATTGCTCGACAGGCTCCGTATTCAGATGTTCTGCTTGCTCCTTGATGACGGCGTCTGTCGGTGATTCTGCGGTCGAGAAGCTCGACATGCCAAGCCACAAAGCCATTGTCATGATGAACAAGATGATCCAGCGGTTGTTCAGCTTCTGGTGCGAATAAAGCAGGTTCATTTGAGTCACTCCTAAATGGATCATCTAAGCAGGGAGCAGCTTAACGACAGTCTCGATGATGACGGTAATGATCGGAATCGCCATTACCATAATGAGCACTTTCCCAGAGAGTTCGATCTTGGAGGCGATGGATTCTTGTCCGGCATCGCGCACAATTTGTGCGCCGAACTCAGCAATGTAGGCAACTCCGATGATTTTCAGGATCGTTTTAAGAAACACCATATTGATATTTGATTTTTGCGCTAAATCTTCAAGCACCTGGATGACACTGGAGATTTTGCCGATCAGAAACAAGAAAATCATGATGCCTGTAAAGGCCGCCAGCAAGAACGCAAACATGGGTTTCTGCTCCTTGATGATGAGCGTGAGTATCGTAACGATGAGCCCCAGGCCTACAATCTGGATGATTTCCATACGGCGCACCTCATTGGAATAAGAAGATCGTTTTGATTTCTTTAAACAAATGATCGAGCATGCTGACAACCATGAAGAGCACGACCACGAAGCCAATGACCGTGACCCAGTGTGCCATATCCTCTTTCCCCATCTGCTTGAGCACCGAATGGATCATCGCGATGATGATGCCGATGCCGGCAATCTGGAAAATGGCATTCACATCTACGTTCATTCCAGGCACCTCACTCTGCTGACAAGGAGCTTCTGCATAGGGCAAGTTCCTCGCTTCCCTTAATACATCAAAATTACGATTAGTGCTCCGATAAGGACACCCAGGCTTTTCCACATTTTTTCGTAACGGCGTTGATCTTCTCTAGACTCGGTCTCTTCTGCCTGAAGCTGTGAAATAGCTAGCCGCAAATGCTTGATTTGATCACTGCGATCCGTCACACCTAGTACAGACCCGAGCTGCAGTACAACCTCTTGCTCGGCTTGCTTCATCGATGTTCTTCCCCAAACATCCTTAACGCTTCTATGCCAAATGTCACGAGTCGATGTCCCGTCGCTCGTCAGCAACCGCTCCGATGTTAATCGAAACAAGGAGGAAAGCGGTTCAGCAACTTGTTTGCCAAGAGAGGAGAAGGCTTCGGGCAGTGGTGTAACTGCGTATGTGATTTCTGTTTCCATCCGTCCCAGCGCCGAAATCAGCATCCGGATTTGTTTAGGTCGCCTAACGTAATGAGCGGCTTGCAGAAAACCATACAAGGTGGCGGCACTGATAATGAGCACCCCGCCAACGAATTTCAGCATTTTTCATCATCCTTTTCGTGCAGGATAGTGTTCCAACGGCTTACCCGACCGATCCAGTATGCGATAGGCAGCAGGCTCGCCTTTTCTTCGATGCAGGATGACATATCTCGTAAATACACCCTCTTCCAAAAGCTGCTTCAGAACAGGCCTCATTCGCACATCCTCATAATCGGCACCATGCGCGGTTGCAACGACGCGAATCCCCGTATGGACAGCCTCGTGGATTGCTCCTGCATCTTCTGGCCGGCCGATTTCATCAACAACCAGCACATCTGGCGATAAGGATCGGATCATCATCATCATGCCTTCCGCTTTTGGGCAGCCGTCCATGACGTCTGTTCTCGGTCCGAGATCGAATCTGGGCACTCCTCTGACACAAGCCGCCAATTCCGAGCGTTCATCGACTACGCCTACCTTCTTGCCTGTCGTCCCTAGGCTGTTCACGCCCCACTCACCGCGGCTGATGAGCCTGGCTATGTCACGAACCAGGGTTGTCTTCCCTTGCTGCGGCGGCGAGATCACGAGCGTGTGATGGACACTTCTCCGAATGGGGTCGAAGAGATGCGGCAGCACTTGCCTGCCTACCCCTTGAATCTCACGAGCAATCCGGATGTTAAATGAGCTAACATCGCGAATCTGCTTAACATCCCCTTGCTCTAACACCGTGCGCCCGGCTAGTCCGACGCGATGGCCGCCGGCAATGGTGATATACCCTCTCCGCAGTTCTTCTTCATGGGTGTACATGGAATGGTTCGTCAGCATCTCAAGCAAGGTCAGACAATCTTGTCGGGTTGGCTTGTACGCCCGATCTTCCCCAGTCACCAATTGGCCTCTCTCATCAACGAAAGCGTACCCGTCCCCCCAGATTAGCTCGAAGGGGCGCGATTCTCTCACCCTGATTTCCTCAACGCTAGCTTGTACGTCCGGCGGCAAAGATGAGAGTAGAATCCGAAGCGTTTGAGGAAGAATGTGCATGATCGTGTCGTGCATAGCGAAACATCCCTCCAAGTTGTCCAGTCTTCTATATTCATTTCTATGCTTAATAGAAAGAAATATGACCGATTACTTTTTTAAAATACCAATGAATAGACAGCTTACTCCCGCAATCACCCAGAGCATCTTCCCATAGGAAAGCTTCTCTGCTATCCCTACCAAACCTATCGTCGTAGTAGCTAGTAGTACTAGAGGACCTACTAGAGCGAGCGTAGAGTTCACTAGCAACGCTTTTTCCACAGTCGCCAGTCTCAGCATCACGATCGCAGCTATGATCTCTATGCTCCCAGACATCAGCCTCAGCGACGCCATCGCTAGGACAATTTTATTCATGTTTTCTTCTCCTTTCGTAAAAAGAAACAGCTCTTTTGAACCTGCGCCAATTTCGCTTTGTGGAGCAATTTTATAAAAAGCCGGAAGAGCGACTTTTGCAAATCTGTTCCAACCATAAAAATAAGTTAAAGAAGGAACAGATTTGCAATGGAGCCTGGAGGTTTTTATAAAATTGCGGAGCGCTCTAGCGTAACTCAATTGGCCAAAGGTTCAACGACAGCTCACTCTTTTTACCCTACCTTATGCGGGCTCGTCTGATTTTAGGCATAGTGGGCACCACCATTTGCCCAGATGCATATGCTGTACACATAATTGAACCTTCGAAGGACAGTGAGGAGAAATACCGATGGAAGTTACCTCTTATTTGAACTGGAATCCCGTTCTGGCCGACCCCACAGGACAAAGGCAGGCCAAACCCAGAACGCTGGGTAAAACTATGGTAATGGATAAAGGCTTAGGGCCAAATGCATTTGAAGATTTGCTTACCGCGGGCAGCAGTCATGTGGATATGATCAAACTCGGCTTCGGCACATCTCCTCTATATCCGCAGCATGTGCTGAAAAGCAAAATTAACGCCGCCAAAGAAAATGGCATTTGCATCTATCCGGGAGGCACTTTTCTCGAAGTTGCGATCACACAGCACGCAGTGGCTTCCTATTTCGATATGATTGTCGCACTCGGATTTAACGGTGTTGAAATATCCAATGGCACCATTGATTTCGACCGTAAGCTTAGAAATGAGTTGATCGCTCGCGGGCTAGACGAAGGACTAGAGGTTGTTACCGAATATGGTAAAAAGGGCTGGGGTTCAGCCATCGAATTAGAGGAATTAATTGAGACCGTTATGTTAGACACGGAATTCGGAGCTTCCCTGGTAACGATTGAAGCTCGTGAATCCGGGATGGGTGTCGGGATTTTTGATTCACAGGGAAAATGTAAGGATGAGGAAGTTGGGCAAGTGCTCTCCGCCGTTCCCGGACAGCGGCTTCTGTGGGAGGCTCCGCTCAAAAGTCAACAGGTGCACTTGATTAGCATGCTTGGAGCAGATATCCACTTGGGCAATATCTCACCGGATGAGCTTATTGCTTTGGAAGCATTGCGCAGAGGACTGCGTTCCGATACGTTGTCCTTAGGTACCAGAAAGGAATAAAAGATGCATATCGAGGTTGTCGCCAACATCGGCGAAGCAAGAAGTGACGATTTTCTTCATAAAACCGTCATCGTCGTTGATGTTATCCGTGCAACTAGCACGATCATCACCGCATTGATTAACGGATGCAAAGCCATCGTTCCAGTGGATACCGTTCTGAGGGCCAAAGAACTGCAGCAAGAGGGTGATCTGCTTGGAGGGGAACGCTTTTGCAAGAAAATTCCCGGTTTCGATTTCGGTAATTCACCATTGGAATATACCAAGGAAGCTGTACAGGGCAAACGTGTGATCCTGACGACAACGAATGGTACTAGAGGCATTCAAAAAGCAATAAAAGCCGATCAAGTGCTGGCAGGTTCTTTTTTAAATAGTAAAGCTTGCGCAGCGGCCGCGATCGCCTTCAAGAGGGACACTGTTATTCTATGCGCAGGGACACAAGACGTCTTCTCCCTAGAGGATGGACTTTGTGCAGGGCATATTCTTGAGGAGCTAATCCTGGCTCTAGGCGAGAAACAGATAGCAACCAATGATTTCGGCTTAGCTATGCGAGGAAGTTTTTTGCAGGCCCAAAAAAACTTATACGATACACTGCTGTCCTCCACGAATGGAAAAAAAATGTGCAAGTCCGGTTTTCAGGCGGATATTGCAGCCTGTGCCAAAACAAATATCACGGATCAAGTGCCGGTTCTTGAACGTGATCAAATGGTGCTGTTGGGGACTTCAGGGCGTCCTGCGTTCTAAATACAAGCCCCCCTCATAAACTAAGATGGAAAGTTATGAGGGTGAGGGGTTTTGAAGATGAATGGCAATATAATCTTAGTTACGCTCATTGTTATTGGACTCATAGGCCGTTCTCCGATTATTACAACTGCTTCTTGCATGCTGCTTGCCTTGAAACTGGTTGGATTAATGCGGTTTTTCCCCGCTATGGAGCGCAGAGGTTTGGAGCTGGGATTGCTTTTTCTGACGATTGGCGTCCTTGTGCCATTTGCGAGTGAACGAATCTCGATGAAGGACATCATGTCGGTATTTACCTCTTGGCCGGGAATCATTGCTCTACTTGGGGGAGCGATTGCAACGTATATGAACGGAAAAGGGTTGGAACTATTAAAAATAGACCCACAATTAATTGTGGGTCTTGTCATTGGTTCCATTTTTGGCATCATCTTTTTGCGGGGGATTCCGGTCGGCCCTTTGATGGCCGCCGGGATCACAGCTTTTTTATTAAAAGTCGCTTATTTTATATCCGATAAATTCAGTTGAGAACTGGGATTATCTGCGATCTTGCGGTCCGCCAACGAAGGCTTGCTCCGTTGTGTCCAAGCCGTAAGCCGTGTGCAGAGATTGGATCACTTCCGTCAAGTTCGAATTCTCGATGACGCAAGAGACTTTAATCTCGGACGTGCTGACCAGCGAGATGGAGATACCCAGGTCAGAAATTACTTTAAACATCGTAGCAGCAACCCCAGGCGTACTAACCATGCCGGCGCCAACGATGGATACTTTCACCATGTTTACTTCGGAAGTTACTTCACGGAAGCCGATTTCACCGCGGATGGATTCAATCGCATCCAAAGCTTTTTCGCGGTCAGCAAGCGTCGTTGTGAATGAGAAATCCGCTGATCCATTGAGTACACCGCTTTGTACAATGATATCTACATCGACTTGAACCTCGGCAAGCGCCATGAATACTTTTGCCAGCTGGCCCGGTTTCTCGGGTACACCTAGAATACTAACTCTTGCCACATTCTTGTCATAGGCGATGCCACGGACAACGATTCCTTGCTCCATCACTGCTTCCTCCTTCACGTTGGTACCTTCATTGTTAGTAAAGCTGGAACGTACCACCAAGGTAACGTTATAATTTTTGGCATATTCCACTGCTCTTGGATGAAGTACAGCAGCTCCCAAATTCGCAAGCTCCAGCATCTCATCGTAAGAAATTTCATTCAGTTTTCTCGCTACTTTCACAATGCGCGGATCCGTTGAGTAAATACCATCTACGTCGGTGTAAATCTCGCAAAGATCTGCTTTGATTGCAGCAGCAAGAGCAACGGCCGTTGTATCGGAACCGCCGCGGCCAAGCGTCGTAATCTCTCCAGCTTCCGTCATACCTTGGAAACCGGCTACAATCACGACATTGCCTTGTTCGAGCGCATTCAGAACACGCGCTGGCTGAATATCCGTAATTCTCGCTTTTCCGTGTACATCTTCCGTGAAAATCCCGCTCTGCCAACCGGTGTAAGAAACCGCTTGTTCCCCTAAACTATGTATCGCCATCGATAAGAGGGCTACAGAAACCTGCTCTCCTGTCGTTAAGAGCATATCCATTTCACGAGCCGGTGGGGCTCCATCGTAAATTTGCTTAGACAGGTCGATAAGATCGTCCGTTGTATCTCCCATCGCAGATACGACAACAACGCAGCTGTGACCTGCTTGCTTTCGCTCAACGATTCTTTTTGCAACACGTTTCATTCGCTCCGCATCACCGACAGAGCTTCCGCCAAATTTCATCACTATTAGAGACAAAGCTGACCCACTCCTAACGCATACTAGTGCATAACAATTCAATATTATAGCATAAAATGTAGTTTTGTGTGAAAATTTGCACACACAAAATAAAAAAACTCTCTGACTTGTCAAAAGTCAGAGAGGCTTGTCCTAGTTGAAACTAGGCACGGGAGATATAACGGCCATCTTCGGTATCAACTGTAAGCACGTCGCCTTCGTTGATGAACAGTGGAACTTGAACAACAAGGCCAGTTTCCACTTTTGCACCTTTAAGCGCGCCTTGAGCTGTATTTCCTTTAACGCCCGGCTCTGTTTCGACAACTTTCAAGTCAACGCTTTTTGGCAGATTGATCCCAAGAATTTCACCTTGGTAGCTCAAAATTTTGATGTTCATGTTCTCAAGAAGGAAGTTCAATTCCCATTTCAATTGTTCGCGGGAAAGGCTGAATTGATCAAACGTTTCCGTATCCATGAACGTGAACTCGTCGCCGCTTGCATACAGGTACTGCATTTCGCGGTTATCGATGTGTGCACGGCCTACGTTCTCGCCCGCACGGAAAGTACGTTCAACCGTGTTGCCGTTGCGCAGGTTTTTCAGCTTGGAGCGCACGAATGCAGCGCCTTTACCTGGTTTAACGTGTTGGAAATCTAAAACTGTAAAAATATCGTGTTCTACTTCAATGGTAAGACCTGTTTTGAAATCATTTACTGATATCACTTGTGAATCCCTCCGCTAGTCAATAATAAGAAAATCTTTTGTAGAGCTTGTAAGTATTTTAATGCCGGTGTCAGTAATTACTGCGTCATCCTCAATTCGAACTCCCCCAAAACCAGGAAGATAAATGCCAGGTTCCACCGTAACCACCATACCAGGAGTTAAAATTGTATCCTCGGTTTTCGCCAAGCGCGGAGACTCATGAACCTCCATGCCTAAACCATGTCCGGTACTGTGACCGAAGTAATCGCCATAGCCATGCTTCACAATAACATCTCTTGCATAAGCGTCGCCTTCTCTGCCCGTAATCCCCGGCTTGAGATTGGCTAAACAGTTGAGTTGGGCTTCCAACACAATATCATAAATTTCTTTATGCTTGTCCGTTGGCTTTCCTAGCATAACCGTTCTTGTGATGTCAGAGCAATACCCTTTATAATACGCTCCAAAATCTAATTTGACAAATTCGTTTATTTGGAGCACGCGATCGCTTGCTTTGCCGTGCGGCAGAGCGGAGCGTTCGCCGGAAGCAACAATCGTTTCGAACGAAGTCGAGGTGCCGCCGTTTTTGCGGATAAACATTTCAATTTCAAGCGCAATATCGAGTTCTTTCACGCCTGGCTTGATATAGGACAAAATGTGTGAAAAGGTTTGGTCAGCCAAATCTGCTGCTTCCTGCATCACTTGCAATTCTACATCGTCTTTGACCATTCGGATGCCCTCGACGAGTTTCGCCGTCGGCAAAAGCTCAATGCCTGGTAAAGCTGCTTGATAACCCAGGAAGTCACCATAGGACACATCCCCTTGCTCGAAGGCAAGTTGTGTAATTCCTTGTTGATTCAATAGTCCTTTAACAGATTCCATCACTTTAGCCTGGTGCTCAACCACTTCAAAAAGCTTCGCTTGTTGAGGGGCTTGCGTCATATAACGGAAATCTGTCAAAAGAATTGCTCGATCTAACGTTATAAGAACATAGCCGGAAGAACCGGTGAAGCCAGATACATATGTACGGTTATAGGCATTCGTGATGAGTACAGCCGGTAAATTTTGCTCTTGCATAACCTTGCGAAGACGTTCAATACGTTTCTCCTGCATCGAAATCACCATTCCTTCTTTACTGCATATGGGATAGAAGTGCTCTCAAACCCAGCTCATAGCTCTGCACGCCAAATCCGCTAATCTGACCGATAACAACTGGCGCGGTGACCGAGTGATGACGAAACTCCTCGCGCTTATGAATGTTCGATAGATGAACTTCAACGGTAGGCAATTGAACGGAAGACAACGCGTCGCGAATGGCGTAGCTATAATGCGTAAATGCGCCAGGGTTAATGAGAATGCCGTCTTTCGTGCCAAAGGCTTCATGAATTTTATCAATAATACCGCCTTCATGATTCGATTGGAAGCTCTCAATCTCAACTGAAAGCACTTCGGCTAATTCAGTCAAGCCTTGAATAATGACGGGTAGGGAAACCGTTCCGTACACACCAGGTTCACGTATGCCCAGCATATTCAAGTTGGGCCCGTTAATCACCAGAACCTTTTTCAACAGGAATCACTCCCCAGGATTTTTCAGTTGCACAGACTTTATCCGCCTATTTAACCTTTGATATTTTACCATAACTTTCATGTCTTGTGTATAGGTTGTCTTGTTCTTGTATCTGTGTACTCGATCGCGATGGAATATCCAATAAACATTCCCCACACCAGGAACAAACATAGATCCGTTAGAATACTGTTGAGGTCCAGATCCTTAATCCAGTATGTCATTCCCGCCAATGGACCGATCAACAAATAGATCGCTGCCCACCAGAGCGCCCCATACCCAATTCCCCACCAGGCAGATTGCAGCTTCCACATTGTAACCATATAGATGAAGGCCGCGATGATGGAAAACACCGTAAAAAAGCCCCAGCCAACGAGTACCCCCTGCCAAGTCAGCAGAAAATCATGTTTAAAAAAAGGCTCTACAAGAAAACCCACCACAATGTTGGTAAATTTAAAATAGTGTTCAATTATTTTCATTGCTCCCCAAATGAGGCCAGCGAAAAAGCCAATGTATAAGACGAAAAGCCAACGATTTGTTTTCATTTCCCCCACATTTTTCTCATTCATTAGTCGTTCTCTTCCTTTCTCTACAGAGATTGCACGTCAATCACAGGTAAGAATAGTATGTTCTACCGTTATCGGTAGCATTCAAACCGTGAATCCGTTACAATAGGAAAGTACGAAAAACCGAATTCGAGAAGGATAAGAAGGTGGATCTCATGGCAGAACAAAACAGTATATACGGAGGACAAGCCGTCATTGAGGGCGTCATGTTCGCAGGAAAAAATGTGCATGTAACCGCCGTGCGCAAGAAAGATGGCTCACTTGATTTCTTGGAAGTCCCTAGGAAAGATATCCCCTGGGTACAATCGCTCAAGAAGATCCCATTGGTCAGAGGGATCGTCGGCATTATAGAATCCAGCGCCAAAGGTGCTCAGCATCTTAATTTCTCAGCGGAATCCTTCGCTGAACAAGAAGGCGAGGACAAGTCCTCAGCCAATAAAGATGAGAAACCTGGCTTTTTCTCAAATATTTCGATGATCCTCGGTGTAGCTGTTGTGGGTGTGATCTCGTTCCTTTTTGGGAAATTCGTGTTCACCCTAGTCCCGGCGATCATTGAACAGTTTTTGTTTGGGAATGTATTTAGCAATCAAATTCTTCATAACCTTATAGAAGGTGTTATCAAGATTATTTTGCTTGTCGGATATATCTACTTCATATCCTTAACACCTATGATTCGCAGACTTTTCCAATATCATGGAGCTGAGCATAAAGTCATCAGTGCCTATGAAGCAGGCGTCGAGTTAACCGTCAGCAATGTACAGAAATTCAACACACTGCATTATCGTTGCGGCAGCAGTTTCATTGTTTTTACCGTTTTGATCGGCGTCGTTATCTACTCATTCCTGCACTATGATGGATATGTAGAGCGTATCTTGCAGCGTTTAGTGCTGCTACCTGTTGTAATCGGGGTTTCTTATGAAGTGCTAAGATTTACGAACTCCCTTCGTGAAGTGCCGGTACTCCGCTACCTGGGGTATCCGGGACTATGGCTCCAACTGTTGACAACCAAAGAACCTGAAGACAGCCAGGTTGAGGTGTCCATCGCTTCTTTTAACCGGATGCGTGAAGCAGAAAAAAGAATAATGGAGGGACGGGTATGAGGAGAAGATTTTCGCCGGTCGAGATCGCTATCGGTGTTTTGATTGCGATTGGATTGTTGGTAAGTTTGCGAACTTTATTCATTCCGATTCTCGTATTAGGGCTCATATTTCTTCTATACAAATTCCCACCGTCTCGTTGGAAAAAACCTTCCTATGGCAGCCGTGGCTCATCTAAGCCCAGAAGAAAAAATGCGAAATTTCGCGTCATCAACGGAACGAAAGATTCAGATTCGGATGATTATCCGAAATATCATTAAGCCGTCACTTGGATGGAATGCGTAATACGTATTTCTCATAATTCTCTTCGTAGGTTTTGGCGGACCATTTAGTAAAGTAGTCATTGGTCGCTTGGTACCCAGAATCGTACAGGGACAAACTCAATTCTTTAGACAAATTGAATTGTGTATTCCCCACACCGAGCGTTGGAATTTTGACGGTACGGAACCGGTTTTTCATCTCGATGTATCGCTCATCATGTGCACTCAGCATGGTCCCGAACAAAGCTTCAAGCATCGTAATCGGTCCTCGGATGGTGTGCGTGGGCGTCTCACTTTTACCGACTAATTGAAACCCGATAACGGGAATGATTTCTTCCCGATCGGTATCCCGGTCGAACACCCATAAGGGATAATTGCTTAACAACCCACCATCAACGATATAGTAAAACTGCTCTGCGAACGGCGCTGCCTTCGCAGAGCTTTTTATTTGCCGGCGAATCATGACCGGATCAAAAAAATAGGGGATGCTCGTACTCATCCGCACGGCTTTAGCAACGGAAAACTTTCGCGGATCAACCCCATACTGCGCAATATCCGCAGGCAAAATTAGCAGCTTGCCTTGCGTAATATCGGATGCGATAATTCGCAGCTGATTGGGCTTGAGATCTCCGAAATTGCGGATGCCCTTAGCAGCAAGCAGCCCCGACACCCACCGCTCCAGCGCTTCACCGGAGTAGAGGCCTTTCTTGATCAACAGCCGCGCCGCCGGCCCGATGATCTTGGTATTAAAAATCGGTGATCGCTGCATGAACGATTTAAATGGAGTCCTGAGGATGATTTCCCTCATCTCTTCTCCGGTATAGCCGGCAGACAATAAAGCCGCTACAATTGATCCAGAGCTTGTACCTGCGACTTGATGGAATACATGCCCCTGCTCCATCGCTGCAGTGACGCCGCCCGCAAGTGCGATTCCCTTAACGCCGCCGCCTTCGAACACGCCATTGA
The DNA here is from genome assembly GCF_058790355.1 of Paenibacillus sp. FW101-FHT12H11. Lineage (NCBI taxonomy): Bacteria > Bacillati > Bacillota > Bacilli > Caryophanales > Paenibacillaceae > Paenibacillus > Paenibacillus sp. FW101-FHT12H11. The sequence continues at coordinate 792,181 of NZ_JBYTCO010000002.1, forward strand.
TTAACATTCGACACCCCTCCCCGAAATCAAACAAAAGGGCTTACTTTGTTATGTATGCGGGGGCAGTTTGTTTCTATGCACAATAAAAAGACAGAGCGCCGCGCGTTGCGGCCTCTGTCTAATTATCAGCTTCTAATTCTTTACGAACATTCAACAGTTCATCTGTCCGACCTGGATCTCTGCGGAAATATTCGACCAAAGTCTCGATACATGTAATGGAATCCCAGCTTAAGTGATGCTCGATTCCCTCAACATCCTTATATATATTGTCCTCTTGGACGCCAATGATTGTTAAGAAATTTTCGAGCAGTTGATGACGTTCAACTAGTCGCTTGCCCATTTTCTTACCTTTTGGAGTTAACATAAGTCCGCGGTACTTCTCATAGATCAGATAATTGTCTTTGTCCAGCTTTTGAATCATTTTCGTCACGGAGGAGGGATGCACTTCAAGCCCTTCAGCAATGTCGGAGACACGAGCGTAACCTTTCTCGTCTATGAGTTTATATATTCTCTCCAGATAGTCTTCCATGCTAGGCGTAGCCATTGCTTTATTTCCCCCTGCTTTCCTTTATTTCCTGCCACTTGCTTACCTATCATAATCCATCAACCTCGATGCGGTCAAATATCCCATGGTTCATCCACGCTGTTCTCTGGCAAACTAAATGTCAGGAACGAACTTCATCCCGGGTTATTGAAAGGAGAATCGCATGTCAACAGAATTGCTTAGTAGACCCGTACCTAACACAGCTGTCTTCGTACCAGAGCTTGTTTATTTTGAACCTGATGCGATGAATTATACCAAGGGCAAAATGATCTATGAGTGGGCCAAGCAGCAAGGGTTAGAGATTCATATGACAACCTCGCATAATCAAATACGCGATCTTCCGGGTGATACCGAACTTGAAAAATATCGTATAGCCAAACGAACCTTGGTTGTCGGCATACGCAAAACACTTAAATTCGACACTTCAAAACCTTCTGCCGAATATGCGATTCCAATCGCTACTGGCTGTATGGGGCACTGCCATTATTGCTATCTCCAAACTACTTTAGGGGCGAAGCCTTACATTCGTATTTACGTCAATATCGACGATATTCTAGGTGCCGCCCAAAAATATATCGATGAACGGGTACCCGAAATCACCCGTTTTGAAGCTGCCTGTACCTCGGACCCTGTAGGTTTGGAACATATTTCGGGCTCGTTAAAGCAGCTTATCGAATTCATGGGACAGCAAGAGCATGGCCGCTTACGGTTTGTCACCAAATACCACCATGTAGAACCGCTATTAGATGCCAAACATAATAAGCATACCCGTTTTCGCTTTAGTGTTAATGCCGATTATGTCATTAAAAACTTCGAACCGGGTACTTCCAAATTTCACGAAAGAATCGAAGCTGCCGGAAAAGTGGCCAAAGCCGGGTATCCTCTTGGCTTCATTATTGCCCCCATCATTTGGCACGAAGGTTGGGAAGAAGGTTATGCTACCCTTTTGGAACGGCTTCACCAAGAACTCCCAACCGAAGCCACGATAGATTTAACTTTTGAAATGATTCAACATCGATTTACCAGAACGGCCAAAAACGTCATTGAAAAACGATATCCCAAAACAAAACTTGAGATGGATGAAGAAAAACGAAAATACAAATGGGGCCGCTGGGGACAAGGCAAATACGTATATCCAGATGAGCAAGCAAACGCGTTAAGGGAATTTATCACAGAACAAATCTTTGATAAATTCCCTCAAGCCAAAATTGAGTATTTTACTTAAAACTTCAACCAATCCGGGGTTATGGTGTTTAACCAAAGTGTGATCTGCGTCATTTTACCTGTATAAAGTAAAACCGCAATCACTACCATTAAACCCCCTCCAATTTTCATAATGAGGTTGGAATAACGTAAAATCCATTTGGTAGAACCGATAAAAAAGGAAAGTACAAAAAACGGAATAGCGAATCCTAAGGAGTAGGCGGTTGTTAGCTGAAACCACGTTCCAGGCTCTGTTGTAGCCAAAGCGAGAATGGCCGACAAGATGGGTCCTACACATGGAGACCACCCCGCAGCAAACCCCATTCCTACTAACACCGAACCAAGATATCCTGCGGGACGGAACTTGATTTGCAGCTTGCGTTCTTTCATCAACCACTGCGGTTGGAAAACGCCAAGCAAAAATAATCCCATGATAAAAATCAATAACGCTGCAATTTGCCGAAGCAAATCTCGATAATCAATAAAAAAGTTTCCTAAAAATCCTGCCGTTAAGCCGAGCGCATAAAAAATGATAGAAAACCCAACGATAAAACTTAGCGTATGCAGCATTGTTTGCCTGCGCACCTGGGATGATGTCTCACCAGACTTCAATTCACTTACCGAGATTCCTGTTATGTAGGAAAGATAGGAGGGATATAATGGCAAACAGCATGGCGAAATAAAAGATGCGATCCCCGCCCATAAAGCAATCCATAAATTCACAGAGTCCATGTTAAATCCTCAATCCTCTTTTTAAAATGATCCCGATCAACATAGCAATGAGTGTAAGCACAACCGTTCCACCCGGAGCTAGATCCCAAACGCCAGCAACAACCAGCCCGATGACAACCGCGATTTCTGAAAAAATAACAGCCAAAATAACGGAGTGTTTAAAGCTTTTTGCGATTAGCAAACTACATGCGACTGGAATGGTAAGCAAGGACGAAACAAGCAGTGCGCCTACAATCTTGATGGCAACCGAAATAACAAGTGCAGTAAGCATTGTAATCATCATATTATAATATTTAAGTGGAAGTCCACTTACGCTGGCTGCATCCTCGTCAAAAAACATGAGAAAGAACTCTTTAAAGTGAACAGCAATGACCCCGACAACAAGCACAGATACACCAAGAACAACCCATAGATCTTGCCGATCCAGCGTATAGATGCTTCCGAATAAATAGCTCATGACATTCATATTAAAGCCTTTACCCAGCGTAAAAAGAATCGTAGCCAGAGCGACGCCGCCTGACATGATGATGGCGATGGAGAGCTCTGCATAGGTTTTATAAGCTTTGCGCAGACGTTCAATAGCGAACGAAGCTAACAAGGCGAAAATAAGCCCAACGCCCAAAGGGTAAACGTTAATAAGAAATCCCAGGGCGACCCCCGCAATGGAAACGTGAGCGAGCGTATCTCCGATCATCGACAATCGCCGAAGGACAAGAAAAACGCCCATTAATGGCGCCGTCAGCCCGATCAATATACCGCCAATTAAAGCGCGTTGAAAAAAATACTCCGTGAATATGTCCAAAATGCCCGCTCCTTACTGAACTCCGATCATCTCGCGAATCTGGCCGATCGAATGTGTCAAATTCGTTTCCCGGCAATCCTCGGGATCATGGGTATGCTTCACATGAAACTTGATACCGCCGCTAACTTGCTGCGGCTCCGAACCTAAATATGACTGCATCATGTCCATATCATGCGACACCATGATGAACGTCATATGATGATGCTGATGCATGTGGCGGATCATCCGGAAAAATCCGAGCTGCGATTCCGCATCAATTCCCACGGTCGGCTCATCCAATATGAGCAGCTCCGGGTTGTTCACGATCGCGCGCGCGAGGAAAGCGCGCTGCTGTTGTCCACCTGACAGCTGGCCGATTTTGCGGTCAGCTAAGTCCTCGATGCGCATGGCGAGCATCGCGTCTTCCGCTTTTTGCAGGTCAGCTTTGGACAACCTGCGGTAAATCCGCTTCTTTGAATACATCCCGGATAAAACAATTTCCCGCACAGTAGCCGGGAATAAGGGATTGAAGGCATTTTTTTGCGGAACATAGCCAATGCGTTCCCAATCCTTGAATTGGCTTAGTGGACTGTCAAACAACCTGATCTCCCCGCTCGTAGGCTTAAGAAGCCCTACGAGCATTTTGAGCAGCGTTGTTTTACCTGCACCATTGGAGCCAATGACACCAACAAAATCTCGTTCAAGTACATTAAAACGAAGCTTATCAATGACCTTCTTATTTTCGTATGAGAAGGAAACATCATCAATAGACACAATACTTTGGTGGCAGAAATCTTTATGGCTTATCTCCATGTTTATAACCCCTGACTCATAATGAACTACCCTTCTATTGTAAGGCAGTCACTAAATTTTTCAAATTTTTATCCATGATCGAGATATAATCCTCGCCAGCGTCAGCTTGCTCCTTCGTTAATCCTTCAAGAGGATTCAAAACCATCGTTTCTACCTTGGCGTCATTGGCTAACGTCTTCGCCAACTTGTCGGATACAAGCTCTTCAAAGAATATATATTTCAAGTTATGCACTTTGATGTATTCATTCATATTCTTTAGATCCTGAGCGGTTGGCTCGGCATCAGGCGATAGACCCATAATGGATAATTGCGTTAAACCATAATCTCTGCATAAATAAGCAAACGCCTGATGCGAAACAGCAATTTCTTTTTTTGAAGTTTGCCCCAGCTCTTTTTTATAACGAGCATCAAGATCTGTTAACTTGGCAGCATAGCTCGCATAATTTTGCTCAAATGCATCTTTATGAGCCGGATCTGCACTAATTAGTGCCGTTTTAATATTATTAGCCATTTTCACAGCATTTAACGGGCTAAGCCATGCATGTGGGTCAAATTCCTCTTTATTTTCAGAGGTTCTTATCAAATTTGCCCCATTACTCGCTTCTACTACTTTTAAAGTAGAATCTGGTGCTAGACTTCCCAGAAAATCTTTCACCCAACCTTCAAATCCAGCACCTTGATAGACGAAAACCTGTGCTTGCGTCATATTTTTGATGTCCCTGCTCTTCGGAGACCAATCGTGGGGCTCGACTCCTGCGGGAACCAGGTTAATGGCATTCACATATTCGCCGCCAATTGCCTTAGTAAACTCATATAAAGGATAAAAACTTGTTACAACATTTACCTTTCCTTCAACAAGTTTAGCTTTTGAACTTGCAGCAGTACCGCATCCAGCCAATATAACAGATAAAATAACCATGACGGTTATGGACATAATCCATTTCGAACGTATCATAATCCTCACTCCACTCGCGTTCTAAATCGTAATAATTTTTATTAACGAATTGATTATACGAGTCCCCCTACTTGAAGTCAATACATCTTATAGGCAAAATAAAAAGCCCTGCCGTGAAATGTCACAGCATGGACTTAATTCAATTACTGCTTCCCTTGGTCATCCTTTTGCTTTGAACTGTCAGAATCTTCTTTGGAGGAACTCTTATCTTCCTTATCGGCTCCGTCTCCAGATTTGGATTCCGTTTTTTTGTTGCTTTCCTCTTTCAATTTCTTATATCGCTCTTCCGACTGCTTAATTAGCTTATTCTCTTGCTTTACCTTATATTGAATAATCTCATTGTACATCTCATATTGTTTTTTTAACTCTTGATTAATGACACTATCATCCTCTTTTTTTGTGCTCGATGCCTTGGACTTAGATTCATTTTTTGCTTTCTCTTCCTCTTTCTTTTTATCCGAACCTCCGCCAAAAATAGAACAAGACGTTAAAACAAGAACCATCACCGAAATACAGATCAACTTTAAGAAATTTCTCGCTCTCATCTATATCACTCCGTGGTTAGTTTCCCTTAGAGTACCCCACTTATATGAACCCCCATACGAAAAAAAAGCACCCTCAACCTATGAAAAAATAGGGAAAGGGTGCCGTCTTGATTATTTTACAATCGCGCCGTTAGGCATAGAATCAGGAACGGTGGCCAGTGTCAACTGGTCCCCGTGCGAAGCGGCGAGAATCATACCTTGCGACAGCTCGCCGCGCAGCTTGGCCGGCTTGAGGTTGGTGACGCAAATAACTTTGCGTCCAGCCAGTTCCTCGGGCGTGTAAAACTTCGCAATGCCCGAAACAACCTGACGCTGCTCATATCCAAGATCGAGCTGCAGTTTTAGAAGCTTATCGGCGCCTTTCACAGGCCCCGCCGATATTACTTGAGCTACGCGCAGCTCCACCTTGGCGAAATCGTCAATCCCGATTTCCTCCTTAGGCTCTGGCGCGGGTACTGTTGAAGCAGCAGCCGCAGGTGCTGCTTCTTTCACTTCATCGGCGGCGTTGGCCGCTCCTCCGCCCATAGCTTCAACGATGTACGCGACCTCAGCCGGAGCGTCCAATCTCGGGAACATTGGCTCTCCCTTTTGAACGGTTGTACCCGTCGGGAGATGCCCGAATGATTGCACGCTTTCCCATGCGGTCAAGCGAGGCAGATCCTCGGCTGCTAAGCCTAGCTGCTGCCAAATCAATTGCGGCGTCTTCGTCATGAACGGACGCAGCAGTACGGACGAAATGCGCTGGGATTCAGCCAGCACATACATGACGGAGCCAAGTGTTTCGCGCTTGGCTTCATCCTTAACCATCGACCACGGCTGAGTCTCGTCGATGTATTTGTTCGTGCGGCTAATCAGCTGCCACACAGCGGAAAGCGCAATGGAAAACTCCATTTTTTCCATTGCTTCTTCATACTTCGCTACCGTCGTTTGAACAGTCTCCAAGAGACTGTCGTCGAATTCGGTAGCCCCTTGCACATACGCGGGAATCGTGCCCGCAAAATACTTATCGATCATGACGATCGTACGGTTAAGCAGATTCCCCAAATCATTGGCGAGGTCATGATTGACCCGCTCTACAAAGCTTTCCGGCGTGAACGTTCCGTCAGCCCCGAAAGGCACTTCGCGCATCAAGTAATAACGAAGCGCGTCCAAGCCATAACGATCAATCAATGTCACAGGATCAACAACATTCCCTTTGGACTTTGACATTTTGCCATCTTTCATTAACAGCCAGCCATGAGCGAATACTTTCTTCGGCAGCGGCAGGTCTAGCGCCATCAACATAATCGGCCAATAGATCGTATGGAAACGAACAATCTCCTTACTCATTAAGTGAACATCAGCAGGCCAATACTTATCAAAATTACTCGTATCATCCGAACCATATCCAAGTGCAGTAATATAGTTCGAAAGAGCATCAATCCACACGTAAATCACATGTTTAGGATCCCCAGGGACTTTGATCCCCCAATCAAACGTCGTTCGAGAAACAGCTAAATCCTCAAGTCCAGGCTTAATGAAGTTATTAAGCATCTCATTTTTGCGGGACTCCGGCTGAATAAACTCCGGATTTTCTTCATAATACTGCACCAAACGGTCAGCATATTTGCTCATCCGGAAGAAATAGGTTTGCTCCTTCATTTTCTCAACTGGACGCCCACAATCAGGACATTTTCCATCCACGAGCTTGCTCTCTGGGAAAAATGACTCATCCGGAATACAGTACCAACCTTCATATTCCCCTAAGTAAATATCCCCTTGATCAAGCAATCTTTGAAAAATCTTGCTAACCGCATCCTTATGGCGAGTTTCTGTCGTACGAATGAAATCGTCATACGAAATGTCAAGCTTGCTCCACAGGTCCTTAATTCCAGCAACAATACCATCTACAAACTCCTGTGGCGTTGTTCCCTTTTCTTGTGCTTTACGTTCAATTTTTTGCCCATGTTCGTCTGTCCCCGTTAGATACCTTACATCAAAGCCGCGAAGCCTTTTGTAGCGAGCCATAGCGTCGCCTGCCACCGTTGAGTAGGCATGACCGATGTGCAGCTTATCACTTGGATAATAGATGGGCGTCGTGATGTAAAACGTATTTGATTTCGTTGTCATCCAGAATTCCTCCTAGCTAAATGTAGAAAACACAAAAAACCCTCATCCATCTTGGGACGAGAGCTGAACTCACGCGGTACCACCCAGTTTCCCCCGCCTTTCACAAGCTCGGGGCTCAGTAAGTCTATAACGACTTGCCCATTAACGCTGGGACACGAAGCCAGCTTACTCCCAATCTTGCGCATGGATACTTCTCATACGCAGTCTGAGCCGCTCGAAGGCTTATTCTCCAGGACCATCTTCCAAACTTACTCCTATGCCGGCTTTCACCTTCCCCGGCTCTCTGTTCATAGGCTTCCGTCTGTACTTATCCGTTCATCGAATCCATATATAACATCTTAAGGCAAATATATCGAAAAAAAGAGCCACCTGTCAAGCCGACTGATCGTTTTGAATTAATTTTTCCATCCGCGGAGGCACATGATCAATCCCGCCAGGATGAAATGGATGGCATTTACAAATCCGTTTCATAGAAAGCCATGAACCTTTTAAAGGACCATGCACTTCAATAGCTTCTAATGCATACTGCGAACATGTGGGATAGAATCGACAGGTCGGCGGCTTTAACGGCGAAATGAACTTCCGATAGAAATGAATAGGAGCTTGCAGCGTCCTTTTCATAAGATTCTTCTCTCCCTCACCCAAAGTTAATTGAACATTGTACTCTACCATCATGCCTCAAAAACAGTATGGGGTCAAATCGAAGAATTATACTTATTCGGGAATGTGAAAACACTTAAAAAATGTAGGATAAAAATAATTGGATATTGCCATTTTGATCCACTTAATCAAAAAACGTTCATGATCACACTTATCATTAAATTGATCTTTGATATATCTACCTAGTTGTGTATTACTGTAGTGATTATTATAAATTGTTAATTTCTTGTTTAGTCTGTTTAATTTGGATTGAAGATACGCATGCAGATCTCGAGTTGAAGATCTATTATGAATTAGTGGAATTGGCGGAGTCGGGGCGCATTGGTGTGGTTCATCCGTGGTTGAAAGATTATCAGATTTTTGTGATTCGCGGTTAGAAGTTTCAAGTTTATTAAGTAAATTAGTTCTATTCTGAGTATACTCGAATGCAAACTGGATTTTTTTCAGCAATAATTGCGCACTTCTATAATTAATCTCAAGAACATGAGATAGACCGCTAGCGGTACACTCTACCCCTTCATTAAACAAAAATTGAATGGCTTGGAACCATAGTAATAATGGAAGCTTCGATTTATGCATGAGTGTCCCCGCAGTTAAAGAAACCTGCATTCTACACTCTTTGCATTCTAGCAATTTACGAGTTCGAATCTTGAAAGCCTCATTATGATCGCAACGCGGACAGCAAAACCCATTTGTCCAACGCATTTTCAATAAAAACTCCTCACATTCTTCTTCCGAACGAAATGTGTATGAGCTCAGATCCATAAATTGCTGTTCCATCTTCTCACCCCGCAAATAGAACTTTTGTTCTTATTTCCATTATACCAAACATATGTTCGAATTGGAAGTTTTTTTTATTTTGCCCCCTTAGTTTGGAGGAGGATAAGTCGGTGAAATACAATTTCTGTGATATATGCAAAAGTATTAAAATACTGTTTAACTGGTGCTCAGATTCATAACTAATAAAAGGCTAATTCAAACCGACAGTTCCTTTTTGTAGATACGACAGATTTTGCTAAATCAAGTTATATGGAATCGTCGTCGGAGCTTGCTTAGGTTACAGAAGTAAATGTGGGTTCAGTGTTAGACACTAGGTTGGCGCGGTAGTCTTGGGCTGAGGGCAACTGTGAGTGTGCTCCGAGGCGAGTGATGTGGTTATTGGTGCTATTTGTAATCGGATATGTTTTGGGCTGAGATAAGATGCGGATAGGCACGTTCATGCGGTTGCGCTGGGGCGAGTTCTTGTAGATGTTGGTGCTTTCTGTAGGTTAGGTATGCTGTGGCTGTTGGTGGTACGGGGGCTTGGGTAGGTGCGGGGCGGTAACTTGGTGTAAGTTTGCACTAGGGCGAGTGTCGTTGTGGATATCGGTGCTTTCTATAGGTCGGGTATCCTTGGGTGCTTAGAGGTAAGATGCAGATCGATACGTTGGTGCGAAGCGCTGGGGAGCTGGTTGTTGTGGATGTTGTTGTTTTCTGTAGGTTGAGTATTCGAGGAGGCTGGGGGACAGTGAGAATCGGTCGTTGGGCTGAATGTAAAAAAGATGCCAATGAACATGTTGGGTTCATTGGGCATCGTTTATGGCGAAGGATTTCATTTATCTGAATGAAACAAGATCCAGGATAATTCCAGCTGTTTCTTCGATTGCTTTGTTGGTGACGTTGATGACCGGGCAGCCTAGCTGCTTCATAATAGACTCGGCATAGTCGAGTTCTTCTTGGATGCGGCGGTAGGTGGCGTATTGGGATCCATCCGGGAGGCCGACGGCTTTGAGGCGTTCGAGACGAATTTGCAGGATTTGGCCTGCGTCCATGGTGAGGCCGATGATGCGTTTGCTTGGGATTTTGAATAGCTCCGGTGGTAGCTTTATTTCTGGGATGATAGGAAGATTTGCAGATTTAATTCCTTTGTGTGCTAGGTAAATACTTAGCGGTGTCTTGGAAGTGCGTGAAACTCCGATAAGGACAACTTCGGCCTGAAGCATGCCGCGGTTATCTTTGCCGTCGTCGTATTTGACGGCAAATTCGATGGCATCTACTCTGCGGAAGTAATCGGCGTCCATCTCGTGTAGTAAACCCGGTTTGCGCTTAGGTAGGTGTCCATACGTTTCTGAAAATGCTTCCAACATCGGTCCCATTATATCAACGGTTCGCACACCGAGGCGTTGCGCTTCATTTTTCATGGTTTCGCGAAGCTCGGGCTGCACGAATGTATAGGCCACGAACCCCCCCGCTGCAGCTGCTTCCTGCAGCATTTGAACGATTTCACTTTGTTGGCTGATATGACCGTAACGTTTAATTCTCATCTGTTCGGAATTGAATTGACGAACGGTAGCTCTGGCAACGGCATCGGCGGTTTCTCCAATTGAATCTGAGCAAATAAACAGCTGCTGTTGTTCGGTCACTCTGCACCTCCCCTTTGAACCTACTATACGTGAAATTATACCAAAAATGCAAAAAAACCTCTATCCTTAAAGCGACAGAGGTTTTTCGCTAATGGCTAATGTTTTTTTAGAATGATAACTGCTTTTGCCGGGAGCGCAATGGTGTTTTCTATTTGGTGATTGGTTATCATATTTATTGCTTTGAGATCTCCTAGATCCACTGTTTCCTCATGATCATTATGGTTCAAAAGGAACAAATAGGTGTCTTCATCTCGAGTTCTAACGGATATCTCCACGCCTGCAACAGGTGCTACAGGCGGAATAATTCCTTTGTTCTGGCACAAATTGCGAATGAGTCCTTGTAAGAATGAAGGTTCCGGGCTGGTAGCTACATACCAGGCTTGGCCAGAACCGTATGTGTTTACGGTTAGTGCAGGCATTCCTGCATAGAAGTCACTGCCATAAACGGCTTTGATCTCCGCGCCTTCTGAATGGATTAGGTCACAAAGTATGCCGCATGGATATTCACCTTTCAGTTCTCCCCACTGCTCTCTCATGACGATTTGGTTGGACTGGTCTGGGAACAACGCATCGATTTCTTCAGCCCAAATCCCGAGTACTTTGCGTAACTCACCAGGGTAACCGCCTAAGGTGACGATATCGTTCTCATTGACAATACCGCTGAAGAATGTGGAGAGGAATGTCCCACCTGCATGTACAAAGTCTTCGACACGTTTTGCATAGCCCTTTTTAACCATGTAGAGAACTGGTGCAATGACGATGTCATAGCCAGATAGATCGGTTTCAACCCCAATCATATCAACTTGGATGTTTTGCTGGAAAAGCGCGTCGTAGTACTTATGGACTTCGTTCACATACTTCAGCGCAACGGTTGGCCCGCTGGAAAGTTCGACTGCCCAACGGTTTTCCCAATCAAATACGATAGCTACTTTAGCTTCGACTCTGGTATCCAGCAGTTTATCTGAAAGTATTTGCAGTTCAGCCCCCAGCTCCGCACATTCACGAAATACTCGCGTATTCTCGTGACCGGCATGCTCGATGACGGCTCCATGATATTTTTCACATGCTCCAACCGATCTGCGAAGTTGAAAGAACATGACGGTATCCGCACCGCGGGCCACGGCTTGGTAGCTCCAAAGTTTCATTACTCCTGGACGTTTGAGCGAGTTGTAGGGCTGCCAATTTTGCTGGCTTGGCGTTTGTTCCATCAGCATGAAAGGTTGTCCTTGTTTTAACCCCCGCATAAGGTCATGCGTCATAGCCGTCAAGCTGATCGGCGTGTCCAGAGATGGATAGTTGTCCCAAGAAATCACATCCAAATAATTGGCCCATTTAAAATAATCCAGTTCTTTGTATAACCCCATTAAATTTGTGGTGATTGGAAGATCAGGCGTATGTTTTTTGATAGCGTTGTATTCAAGCTTATAACACTCTAGCATGCTATCAGACATGTATCTGCGATAATCCAGTGAAATGCCTTGGAAATTGGTGTTATCCACTCCCCATTCTTCTGACAAAGCATTTGGCGAAACGATTTCTTCCCATTCATAAAAGGTGTGACCCCAAAAGCTTGTATTCCAAACTTTATTTAATGTTTCAATTGTCGTATAGCGTTCTTTAAGCCAACTGCGGAAACCGTCTGCGCATTGCTCACAGTAGCAGTACCCGCCGTATTCATTTGAAATGTGCCAGATTAAGATGGCAGGGTGATTTTGATAACGCTCTGCCAGCTTCTCAGCGAGGAGCGTAGAGTATTTACGATAAGTTGGGCTGTTTGGGCAAGAGTTGTGTCTCCCGCCAAATTTACGCTTCCTTCCTTCAAAATCAACACGGAGAACGTCCGGATAGTTACGCGCCATCCAAGCAGGATGAGCACCCGTGCTTGTGGCTAAGCAAACATAAGTCCCGTTCTCATAAAGCTTTTCTATGATTTCATCTAACCATTCAAAGTCGTATGTATCCTCATTCTTTTGCAATCTCGCCCACGAAAAAACATTAACTGTCGCTACATCAATTCCCGCAAGCTTAAACATGCGTAGATCTTCATCCATGATTTCTTTATCCCATTGCTCGGGATTGTAGTCTCCGCCGTACCAAATCTTAGGGAGTTTCTCATTGATCATAACTGCCACCTCATCAAATTGGATAAATAAATATAAGAATAAATCCATTGTATTGGATTATTTTTCATCTTAAAATATAATATTTTTTACATACTCATATAATAAAATGGAACAGGTGGACTTACTCATGCACAAAAGATATGAATTAACACCTTCAACTGCGCAACCGTTTCCAATCTTTATTGAGAGTATTGGACATCATGAGGATCAGGAAAAATTGGTTAGACCGGAGGGCTTCCCCAATTATCATTGGCTCCAAACCTATGCCGGTGAAGGAGAGTTCGTCCTGGATGGCAAAAAATATTCACTGCCGGAAGGAACGGGTGTTTTCATGCTACCGGGAGTTCCGCATTCTTATTATGCCGTTACGGAATTATGGTGCACGCAGTATGTCACCTTTGGCGGAGCTTGTATTGAAGCCATCCTTGGCACTTTAGATCTGTTGGATTCTGCCGTTTACAGGTGGGATTTGGGGGGGCCGATGAATACGGTAATTGGTCAAATAATCAAACAAATGGATGCAAGCTCCGAGTACTCCGGGTATGACGCCTCAGCCGATTTATATCATTTTTTCATCCAACTTAAGAAACATGGTCAGGTCAATAACCGCACCTCGATTCGCAATCAAATTGCTCTTTTACAACCTTTACTGATGTGGCTTGAAATTCATTATCATAACCCTGATACAAGTCTTGAAGAAATGGCTGAAGTGTTAGCCATAACACCTCGGCATATGAACACGTTGTTTCAACACGCTTTCGGGCTCTCACCTTACTCCTATCTAATTCGGATGAGGCTTCGCAAATCCAAAGAAATCCTCATTCACCAACCTGCCAAAACAGTCAAGGAAGTGGCTAAATACGTTGGGTTCCGTGATACGAGCCACTTTGTAGCCAGCTTTCGCAAGCACGTCGGACTGACACCGGAAAGGTTCCGACAGATGAATTAAAGAAGCTAATCGTATATAATGAAAATATAGTAACTATTTTTTTATTGAAGGAGTTTGAGTTCTTTATGATGATAGAAATTTTTGAAGATATTGTTTGTCCTTGGTGCCGTATCGGCAAAAAGAATTTGGAAGATGCTCTAGCCAATTTTACAGCGGAGCCGGTTGAAGTTCACTATCGCGCCTTTCAACTAGATCCGTATACCCCAACAGAAGGCTCTCCGTTCCGCGAGGTCATGCACAAAAAGATGCAAGCAGACGAAGATCGATTAAACGGTATGCTGGAGCAGGTCACTCAAGCAGGCAAAGCCTCCGGTTTGCATTTTGACTTCTCCAAAGTTGAGAAAATGCCGAATACGCTAAAAGCTCACCAACTGATTGCAATTGCACCAAAAGAGTTAAAAAAACCAGTCGTAGACGCATTATTTAAAGCTTATTTTGAAGATGGCAAAGACATTGGCCATTTGGATGAGCTTCTGGCCACAGCAGAACAACTCGGTATGGACCGTGAGAAAACAAGATCGCTTTTGGACGCGAAAGAAGGACTGGAACAAGTTGAAGATGATTTTGAGTTTGCTAGGCAAGCCGGTGTCACTGGCGTTCCCTTTTTTGTGATTAACCGAAAATATGCGCTTACTGGCGCGCAACCATCCGCGACGCTCCTCCAGGCCATACAACAGATTAGCGCTGAGCAACCTGACGAAAACAGTAATGAGAACGAGTAATAAAAGCGAATTATAAAATAAAATTATAAAAACGATTCATAAAATTGTGCAGCAAAAAACCGACTCGCTTTTCTCCAAGAGAAGCTGTCGGTTTTTTTATTTGCAATTTAGGCTGCTGCTTCTGATGTTACTCCTGCTGCCTTTTTAGTGAATATTCGCAAGTAGAACAATCCACTAACGATGATCACTGCCGCAAAAATGATCAGCAGATTACTGTAAGGAATTGCTGTTATTGAATTCAGAACAGGATTCTTGTAAAACTCCATCATGCCGCCATCCAACAATTTGGCGACAAGTGCCGTTCCTACAGCCCCAGAAATAAAGCTGATCAGATTGAAAAGTCCCATGCCTACTCCGGTTTCACTCACGCTCAACGTCAAGGAGACACGGTTCGCCAGAGCCGTTTGCACGAAGGAGAAGCCGACGTAAGTAGGAAGAAGCGCCGCAGAAATGAACCATGGAGAATGGCCAACCAAGAAAGCAATGGCCACAAGGCTGATCACCAAAAGCCCAAGACCAATAAACACGACAAAGTTATTGCCCTTTTTGTCCGCCAAATTTCCGCCAATTGTACCAAAAATAACGGCACACATGGCCCCTGGGAACAGAATAAGCCCAATTGTGCTCGTGCCTAGCTCATTCACTTTGGCTAACATGAGCGGAATGACAAACATGATCCCCATGACGGTGCAAAATACGAGGAATCCAACGATTAAACCGCCCCGCAGCAGTTTATTCCGGAATAGCGACGGTTCAATAAAAGGATCTTTGGCTTTAAGAATATGAGAAATAAACCAAATGAATAGCGCTAAGCTCGCGGCCAAATAGTACCAATGAGGGAAAGATAAGTAGACGATAATGCCAGCGACGGAAAATGCAACGAGCGCCGCCCCTAAGATGTCGACACTGCCTTCTTTGCGTTTTTCCTCTGGTAAAATCTGATTAAAAAACGGGATTGAAATCAGAGTAAACAAAGGAATAATGAACAAGTACGTCCAGTGGAGTGATGAGGAAACAAAACCGCCCACTACAGGCCCTACGGCGATGGCAAAGGAAACAGTAGAAGTTAAAAGCCCGAAAACTTTTCCTCGATCTGAAGGTGAAAAGTAGCGTGCAACAACGACCATAACAAGCGCTGGAATAGCTGAGGCCCCTGCTCCTTGCACGGCACGCGCAAAGATGACCGCCGGATACCAGGCCTGAAGCACAAAGCCAAGCGCAGATCCAATGCTATAGATGAGAATTCCGGCAACAATCAGCTTTTTCAAAGAAAAAATATCCGATAACCGCCCATATATGACGGACCCAATCCCGAAAAAGATGATAAACGTAGTGAGCACCCAGCTAACTCCTGTCGGCATAATTCCGTACTGCTTAGCGATTTCGGGTGTTGAAACGTTGAAAACTGTTTCGTTTAGTACAGCAAAAAAGATAAGAAAAATAATCCATGGCACAGCCTTTTTGGCATCTATAACCTTCTCTTGTGCCACCTCAGTTGCAGAAGCAACGTGTCGCATGGTTTTCACCTCCACTTTCCTTCAGTTATCTGTAAGTTTTTAGATTACAATTAACTGTAATGTTAATTGTTATAGTTTAATCTGTCAAGGGATATCTTCCCTCTTTGATCAAGATATAAGATAATGAACGAATGGACTTGCACTAATCGAACAGGAGTTACTTTAATGACGACTTTACTTCAATGGCTCAAGCAGCTGCCCTCCCGTATTATGATTGTGATTTTGCCTTTTTTCCTGATGATGATGATCGAATATTTGGATCGCGGCTCATATGAAGAGCTCCACAAATGGGTGATGAACCACCCTCTCTCCATGGTTCTTGCCTACTTCGTAGTGGGAACTTTGTATCTCTTCCTTATTGCTGTTACCGGCAAAAGCCGCTTATCCTTCTGGCTGCTTTGCGCTGTGCTTTTACCGCTTGGTGCTATTAGCGGTAGTAAATTAAAGGCAATAGGAGCCCCTTATTACCCGTGGGATCTTTATTTTAACAATCAAATTGTCGCGTACATGCCCTTTTTGAAAGGGTATCTCAATCTGAGAATTCTCGGGTTTGTCGCGCTCTTTCTCGGATTGCTCGCCTTGTTATTTCATTTGGTTCTGCGACGTCAGCGTATCCAGTTTACGTGGATAGAACGCGGTATTTATGCCGTTGTTGCCATCGTAATGGCGACGAGCCTCTATATGGATAAACCAATTCCATTCATGAATCTTTACGGGATATACACGGTCCCCTGGGATCAAACAATAACCTATGATGAGAATGGATACCTTTATTCATCCGTGCAGATGTTAGGTTTTCTGAATGTAGCCAAGCCGGAGGGATATAGTAAAAAAGCGATAGCGGATATTTTAGCCAAAATTTCAGAGAAACCGGCTGCAGGTGATAAAAAACCAAATATCATCGTCATGCTTGGAGAATCATTCTGGGATCCAACACTTATGAAAAACGTAACATTTAGCCGTGATCCGATCCCTAACCTCCACCAACTTCAAAAAACGTATACGAGCGGCTGGATGCTGTCTCCCCAATTCGGCGGCAGTACGGCAAACGTAGAATTCGAAGTACTATCCGGTAATTCTATGCAGTTTTTCGGCAAATCTCCGGATAAAATATTGCCTTATATCCAATATATGAATCATGGCGTTGATTCTTTGGCCAGTATCATGACTAGACAAGGGTACACCGCTACTTCTATCAACCCTTTCTTTAGCTATTTTTTTGACAGTCGAAAGGTATATATGGATTTTGGATTTTCGCGGTTTATTTCCAGTGAGTATTTCCCAAATGATTTTGAGGGGCCGAATTATGCGGATCGGGCTGTCGTGAAGAAGATTATTGAGGAAACTGAAAAAAGCCCAGGACCTGATTTTATTTTTGCAAACACGATGGAAAATCATCATCCTTACAAGCCAGGGAAGTTCAACAAAAACACGATTGAAGTGACGGGGGATATTAGTTCGGAATCCAAAGGTATTTTGGAAACGTATGCTCAAGGTATTTCGGGAACTGACAAAGCGCTTCAGTCTTTGGTGGATTATTACTCCAAAAAATCTGAGCCTACGATTCTGCTGTTTTTCGGCGACCACTTTCCTTTTTTTGAAGATGATTACAAAGTGTACCGCGATGCGAAGTATGTTCTTCCGGGCGATCCTGATCTATATACAAAAACGCACTATACGCCATTTTTGATATGGAACAATTTCCTTCCTGCAGACCAAGAACAATTGAATCTCAAGATGAGTCCTTCGTTCCTTGGTCCCAAGCTCCTTCACATGGCTGGTGTTAAAGGCAGTTACTACACTGATTATTTGTATGATCTATCGCAGAAGATTCCGGTCATACCGCCAAATGACATGTGGGAAAAATATAATATTAAAGCAAGCGACCTTAGTGACTATATGAAGCTTCAGTATGACAATTTATTTGGCGGTTGTTACGGGTATGAGTCCAAAGGTTTCAAAGACACAATCGTTCAGCCAGGATATGTGTTAGGGTATGGAGATCCAGTTATTACCAAGGTAAATCGCAGTGATAATAAACTTCAGGTTGTGGGCAAACCTTTTTATTCTTCCTGTAATGTGTATATCGATGGTAAGTTGTTTAAGTCTAATTTTGACGGTGAAGATACCTTGTATGTTGACCTGACGGATAAAGAGAATCCGGTCCTCGATAACGACAAGCCTCATCAGGTCGAAGTGCGGGTTTATGACGATAAAAAGATGAAAATTGGCCAATCACCTCTATACCCGCTCCCGCAGTCATGACGATAGCCCTCTTGGAATAGGATGAACCATATCCTGCTTCAAGGGGGTTTTGCGTTTGTCCAGTTATGTTCCGCCTGCTCACGTTCATTTTTTTAAGACTATGTCATCCATGACCCTCGGCCATAATCATTTATTACGCCTATATACCTTTAATGTGAATGGCACTGCTTATGATGGCCATGTTCACCAATACCAAGGGATTACCGGCATTCGATATGGGCATTACCATAATTATTTTGGCACGACCGGCCCTGCCATTCCACTTCAAAACGGCACGCATATCCATTTTTTAGAGGGAGTCGTAGAACTTAATGCATATAACACATCAAGAGGGGGTGCACTTAAAAGCTCCGCTCAAAAAACAGGACTGATTTCAGAGTTGCATCAGCATACTTATTCCGGGTATTCTACGGTAGGTTTTGGCTATGAACCTTGGTGAAAAAAAAGAGCCAAGTTCAGAAGCTGGACGGCTCCTCTTGACTCTCTCTGCTTTATTCTAATGTTTGGATCTGAATGGACCACTCGAAAGTGAAGTTTTCTCCTGCCGCTAAGCCCCGTGCACCGGATATTTCGGGTGCAAAAGACTCGTTGAACACGTTCATGATGCTCGTGTATGGTTCCAGAGATACGGCATTCGTCCATGGCGCCGTGAACAGAACATGAATGGGAAACTTGTCGCCCATGTTGAACACAAGCTTGGTTCCACGAGCTTCATACTGAATCTCGCAGGTCTGAGGGCCCGCCTCGATGCTGAGCATCTGCGAGCCGCCTGGATAGCTCGGCAGCGCCGTCACGAGCTCGCCCTGCTGAAGCGCCGCGGTGAGCGGCGAAGGCGCAGGCTCGCCTGCGGCGTAGCCATCATCGCTGAGCGGCCACTCTGCCGCCGCGGGGATCAACACCTTCACGCGGCTGGCTTCGCCGTCCGCGTAAGCGAAGTATGGGTGAAAGCCAAGTGAGAGCGGCATCGTGCTGCCGCTCTCATTGGCGATTTCACCGCTGAGGGACAGCGTACCGTCCTTCAGCCGGTACGTAAAACGAAAGCATGCGGCGTGTGGAAAATACGCCAGCACGTCCGGATGCTCCGCGATATTGAACTCCGCGGAGACATAAGCCCCGCCAGCCGCATCCGCGCCGCTGGCAACGACCTTCCACGGCCGCTCGCGCAGCTCGCCGTGGGAGTGATCCGGCTCCCGGTTAGCGGGGAGCCGATATTCGCGGCCTTCGAAGGTGAAGGCCGCTTGCTTGACGCGCCCCGGCGGGAACAGAATGGGCACGCCGTAGCGCGAAGACTTGACGCGAAGCTCAGCGACGCTGCCTGGCTTCGCGATGTAGGCCTGGTTCCGCACGTCGAAGCGGAACAGGTGCAGTCCGACGGCCGGAATGATTTCGGCCGTGGCTTGGGCTTCGTGGTCGACGAGGCGAAGCGTCGACTCCCCGTCCCATTCACTATGGATAAGTTCATAACGTGACATTATTAAATCCTCCTTTGTTTATGGTTAAGATAAACTTTTTTTGTAGGTCTGTGTTCTGGCTGGTTGTCCATAATAACTCATGACCAACAGTATCCCCACTACGAGTATGATCGTGGTGACCAAGCTGCCTTCCGCGCCAAAGCTGCCACCGGAAAGAAGCGCTCTGCCTTGATCTTGGACTTTGAATATTGAAGGCATCGGTGTGCCAGATACTTGAAATCCAAAAATGCAGCCTTGAATAAAGTTCCACGACAAGTGCATGCCGATCGGCATCCACAAACCTTTTGAAAGCTCGCGGGACAACCCGAACAACAAACCTGCCAAAATCAAGTTCAATAGCGGCATAGGCGTGTTCCACATCCCAGGATTGAAAGAGTGCAGGAATGCGAACACAAGCGTTGATATGAGTATGGCAGCCGTCCTACCAAACCTTTCTTTCACCAGTCCCTGCAGATAACCGCGGGCAAATAATTCTTCATTGACAGCGACGCCAATGAACAACAAGAAACCCCCTACTAATTCGGCCAACATCGATTCGGTCCATGAATTGGACCGGACGTTAATGCCGCCGAGCAGCCAGATGCCTAAGCAGGAGACTGTGATAAGGAGCGCCCCCGCAACGAAGCCTTCACCCAATCGCCTTGCAAGATGCCGACTCTGTAAGCCTAGCGTCCATCCTTTGCGCCGTTCAAAAATCCCATACGAGAGAAATACGCCGCTTATGAATCCGATAATTTGCGCCCACAAAGCTGCCTTAACGAAAAAGGAATCGCCAGCAACAGCCGCCATGCTCCTCTCCAGCTCCGGCTGCTTCAAAATCGCAATAACCGCTGCCGCAATCGATAAGATAACCGTAATGACAACAATGAAAACAAGGGTCAAGAGTACTTTGCCCAAAATGGTCAGAATGGATAAGGACATTCGCTTCTTTACATCGATGAGGCTTCACTCCTTTCTCCCACTTATTCGCGAAAAAGGGCCTAAATCCTGCCAGTTACCCGGCAAAGGAACTCTTGTGCAATTGTTGGCTCCGTGCCACAATAGAGGAAATATTGGATTTGCCTACGGAGGACTCATGCTGTTCGTTCTATTTGCATTATGGATTATCGCGCTTGGCCTTGTGATGGTCGATCCCCGGTCGAGCACCATGCGCTGGATGAGCGCCATCGCTTTTACGGGTGGTTTTGGAGCTCTTGCAGCCGTCTTATCGGAAACCTTCATCCCTTACATCCAACAAACAGTGCCTAACCCTTCAATTAGCACCATGCTTTATCACTTCATGGGCATTTGCTCGCTAATTTCTTATTATGGCTTGCCCTATTCGTTCGCTATGCTCTCGCTCAGCTATAATACGACATGGCAGAAACCCGTTTTGCGCAAATGGCTGCCATTTGTTTTATTTCTGCCTGCAATTGCGTGCATTCTGTTCACACCAGGATATACAGAGGAAATGCCGATTACATTCCCCATCGTCGCGTTATGGGCAGTGCCTTATTTTTTCATTGGTTCCGTACTCATTGTGATGAAAACAGAGCGCCTACCCGCTTTAAAACGAACGCATTTGTTTACATGTCTTGCACTCCTGCCGCCAATCCTCTGTGTTGGTGTGCTGAACTATGTGATGCCAAGTTTCGGTTATTACCGGATGTGGGTGTACCACGTATGGATTCTTGCTTTTGTCGTCCCTTTTTTCGTTTACACATTTTTTAAATACGGCTTCCTCGGGATGAGGCTTTTAATCGAACGTCGTAAACTGGACTCGACACTGCGTGCGATCACCTCAGGGACCGCAATCTTAAATCATGCCATTAAAAATGATGTCGGGAAAATGCGCTTGTTTCTGGAAAAAATGAAGCAGCATGCCGAAGAAACCCAGCAAACGGAGCTTTTGCAGGACATTGAGGTCGTCATGGGCGCTTCCGGGCATATCCGCGATATGATTTCCCGGGTCCACGAACAAACACAGGAGCTCCCCCTGCGGGTCACTTCTGTTCCTATCGGTGAATTGATCAATGAGGCGCTTCTCCCTCTCCAGCCTTTTCTTGCGAACATCGGCGTTCAGTTGAACATCGCAGAAAATTTAACGCTCCAAATTGACCGCATTCAAATGGCGGAAACGCTAACGAATGTGCTGATGAATGCAATTGAAGCCATGCCGCATGATGGCGAGCTTATGATTCGCACGTTGCACGTGAAAAAAAATATCGTCCTGGAAATCAAAGATAACGGCATGGGGATGGACAAAGATGTTTTGAAACAAGTTCTGGAACCTTTTTATACGACGAAAAGCGGCAGCCGCAATAACTTCGGCCTTGGGCTCGCCTATTGCTATAGCGTCATGAAAAAACATGGGGGGTCTTTGGAGCTTAGCAGTTCACCGGGGAAAGGCACGAGTGTGTTTCTTACATTTCCATACAGCCGAATACTAACTTAAGGGGGTTCAAGATGGAACCAATTCGTATATTAATCGTTGAGGATGACCTGGATTGGCTGCGCGGCCTCAAAGCGTATTTAGACCGGCAGCCTGATCTGCAAGTCATTCGTACCCTCTCTACCGCAGAAGAAGCGAGAGAGCTCTTTACGGCGTCTGAACCGGATGCTGACGTTGTACTTATGGACATTATGCTGCAGAATGAACCTGCAGGGATCGGCCTTGCCGAGCAGGCCCTTTTGGCGTGGGGTGCCAAAGTCATCATGTTAACTTCTATGGAGGAAAAGGACTTCATTTTCCGATCCTTCCAAGCCGGCGCCATCGATTACCAAATCAAATCCAGATTTGAGGAACTACCGGATATCATCCGCGGTGCGCATGCCCGGAAAGCGTCCATTAACGCCGCTGTAGCCGAGCAAATGCGGGAAGAGTTTCGCAGGCTCAAGCGGCTTGAACATCAATTCAAGGTCAAGGAAGCCCGCGATTTGATCACACCGACAGAACTTCAAGTACTGGAAATGATTGATCAAGGCCATACACAAACGGAAATTGCGAGCCGTTTTTTCATTTCGCTGCGGACAGTGAAAATTCATGTGGGCCATATATTGAAGAAATTAGGAAGTCCAAGCAGCAAGGATGCCGCTCAGAAAATGAGAGAATTAGGACTGTTCGAGCGAGGAAACTCGACACAGACAAGTGATAGCGAAAAGGACTAGTGAATATCCTTCTTTTTAAATCTTCCGCCTTTGACATCGTGGATATTGCCGACTGCGAGGAATGCCGATGGATCGAGTTCATCAACAATGGATTTCAGCTTCGCCTCCTCCAGTCGCGTGATGACACAGAAGATAACCTTTTTATTGTCTCCGGAGAAACCGCCTTCCCCTTCCAAATACGTAACACCACGCCCCAGACGGTCCAAAATGGCTTCTCCGATCTGTCTAAACTGATCACTGATGATCCAAACGGATTTGGACTCGTCGAAACCCTCAATCGTCACATCAATCATTTTATAAGCGATAAAATAAGCAATTAATGAGTACATCGCGCGATCCCAGCTGTATACAAAACCTGCACTGCCTAGAATAAATACGTTGAAAAACATCACAACCTCGCCGACGGAAAAAGGAATCTTTTTCGAGATCAGAATCGCAATAATTTCTGTTCCGTCAAGCGATCCTCCGAATCGGATAACCATCCCGACGCCAATCCCCAGGATAATCCCTCCAAATACGGCAGCCAATAAAGGGTCATTCGTCAGTTCATGAACCGGATGAAGCAAGGCCGTGCCTGCGGACATCACCAGAATAGCGAATAATGTCGATAACGCGAACGTTTTTCCGATCATTTTATAGCCGATAAACAGGAATGGAAGATTTAATAGCGTAAGGAAAATCCCTACCTGAATGTGGGTTAAATAAGACAAAATGATGGAAATACCGGTGATACCACCATCAATAATTTTGTTAGGAACCAAAAATATTTCGAGTCCGACAGCCATTAAGGCTGCACCGATAAATAGAAAGACACCCCTCCGCAGTAAGCTGGTTTTGGTCATCCTGCGATGCTGCGCTCTAATGGCAGCTCTCTTCTGCAATTGAATCTGTTCTTTAGCCATCGTTCATCCCCTTTCGTCACTTACATTTTTCTACTTACTATCTTCTCGTCGGAACCATCATTTCCCTGCCTAAAGCAGCCAATTTTTCACGTCAAAATGCCTTAAAATAATTAGATAAACTACCATCGAATATTGCCGATTCCCATGGTATAATGTCAGATGTCCTTTACAATTTATCTACAATCCATAGGAGAAAATATGAAATTACATCTAGAACGTTTACTGCAGCTGTCCCGGCAGCGGCTGCCCTTTATTCTTATAGCTTTAATTCCTGTGGTCATCATGGAAATTTTAAGCCGCGGTCAATATATAGAGATGTTCACCTGGAGCTATAAACATATAATTGAGTTGCTTTATAATGAATGGATTGTATTTAGTCTGCTCCTGCTTTTCATCGCCATTATTGGCCGTACTAGAGTAGCCTATTGGATTCTTTCAGGCATCCTGCTGGTGATGGGACTCATTAGCGGGATAAAACTCAAAATACTAGGTGTCCCTTTGACGCCTTGGGATATTGTATTAGCAGGCGAAGCATCCGATATGGTGCAATATATTAAAAATATTTTCACCTTCAATGTGCTGTTTATGATCGTGTTGTTCCTTGCAGCCAGCTATCTCTTGTTATACCGCACACAGTTATTTATGAAGAAAATTCATATAAAAGAACGGGGAATTGTCGCTGTTATTGCGCTAGCCATGTTGGCAGCGGTTTATACCGATTTGCCACTACCTGTTCAGAAATGGTGCGGCATTAAAGCTTCGGTATGGAATCAGGTTGAAAATACGCAAACCAACGGTTATGCGCTAGCCACGTTCCTGAATACCAAGTCGATGTTCAGCGATAAAAGAGAAGGTTACGACGATAAAGCGGTCGAAGCCATCGTCAGCAACTCACCTAAACCGCCGATTAAAGCCGGCGATCCGAATGTTAAGCCGAATGTGATTGTCGTATTGAGCGAAGCATTCTGGGATCCTACCGTGATCAAAGGCGTACAATTCAGCCAGGATCCGATCCCATTTTTTCACCAATTACAGCAGACAGGTACGAGCGGTACCATGCTTTCGCCGCAGTACGGCGGTGGGACTGCCAATGTGGAGTTTGAGGTTTTGACGGGGAACTCGATGCGCTTCTTGCCGCAAGGATCGATTGCGTATAACCAATTTATTACGAATGAAGTGGATTCCTTAGCCAGTATTTATGCGAGACAAGGTTACACTTCGACAGCTATTAATCCTTTCTATAATTGGTTTTTTAATAGTAATAGAGTGTATAAAGACTTCGGTTTCTCTAAATATATTCCGATTGAGTATTTTAAACCTAATTATTCCGGCCCTTATATCGCTGATAGCGAGGTTGCTGCGAATATTATTCATACGACGGATCTCAGTGAGGGTCCCGACTTTGTTTTCGCGAACACGATGGAAAATCATTTCCATTTCTTCCCGGGCAAATTCCCTAAAAATACGTTTGATGTCACAGGGGACATGTCTCCTTCTTCTCAAGGTATGCTCGAAACGCTTGCCCAAGGCATCAATGCATCAGATAGAATGCTGAAAGAGCTTGTCGAGTATTATGAGAAAAAAGGCGAGCCTACCATTATCGCATTCTGGGGCGACCATTTGCCGGCCTTAGGCGATGATTACGCCACCTATATTGATACCAAGTATATTAGTGGTAAAGATGATCCGGATTTCTTGAAAAAAATGTACAGCGTTCCCCTTGTCGTTTGGAACAATTTCGACACGGAGCGCAAGGATAAGCTTAATATCAGTCCATCATTCCTAGGTCCTTATCTTATTGAATTATCTAAACAGCAAGGCAGCTATTATACTAATTATTTGAGCCAACTTTCGAAAAAGATCCCTATCATCCCGCCCAAAGATTATTTTGAGGCGATGCACATCAACGAACAAGATTTAAAAGACTATGAAACCTTGCAGTATGACATTATGTTTGGCGACCGACATGCCTACAAGGATTACAAGGTGCCTATTATTAATTCGAAATATATGCTCGGTTTTGGTCCCATTCTCCTTGATAAAGTCGAAGCAGATACACAAGACCAAGATATCTCCGGGCGCTCCAGTGTTACACTCCTGATACGCGGCAATAACTTGCCCCCTCTCAGCATTGTAACGCTGAACGGTAAAGCCATTCCGACGACATGGCAAGATGAGCACATGGTTACGGCCAGGGTGGAAGGCAATTTGCTAAAAGCCGGCATTTGGGACATCCAAGTGCAGGTGAAAGACTCGAAGGAAACGGTAGTGGGGAAATCGAACACGCTCCCGATTGAGATGGGCGGAAGATAAATTAAATAAAAGAGAGTGTCCAACAGCCAAATTCATGGCTTGTGGGACACTCTCTTTTTTCATATAAAATGCAATTAGAGCGTAATGACTTTGCCTGTTGCTTCGGATTCGAATGCAGCCAAGATAACTTCCAAGGAACGTTTGCCTTCTTCGCCAGAAATGCGCGGTTTTGTACCACTCACGATGCAAGATACGAACTCATCGATTACGCCGCTGACCGTTTGCTTCTCATTCGTCGCTACTTGGCCAACTTTGTAACGTTCAACCGTGCCGTTACGAAGTTCAACGATAACTTGATCGTTAGGATCTGTATCGATTTTGATAACGCCGTTCTCGCACCAGAGAACCGTGGAGTTGTCTTGGCCTTTGTAGTATGTCCAGCTTGCAACTAGAGAGCCAGTAGCGCCGCTCTTCATGCGCAGCAAACAAGTGGAGTTATCATCTACATCCGTTCCCTCTTTGTGAATAGTGCCCACGAAAGCTGCCACTTGTGCAACTTCATCATTCAACAAATAACGGATCAAATCGGATTTGTGCACGCCAAGGTCGCCCATTGCACCCATGATGGCTTCTTCTTTGCGGAAGAACCAGCTCTCGCGGCCGTCAACGCTCCAGCCTTCCGGTCCCGGATGTCCGAAAGAGGTGCGGAATGTCAGCACTTTGCCCAGCTTGCCGGATTCCAAAATTTCTTTCGCTTTCACGTGCGGCGCCATTAGACGTTGGTTGTGACCAACCATCAAGAACACGCCGTTTTTCTTAGCAGCTTCAATCATAGCTTCCGCTTCTTCAGCTGTAGCAGCCATTGGCTTCTCTACAAGTACGTGCGCGCCAGCATTCGCTGCGGCAATAGAAACTTCTGCGTGCAAATAGTTAGGCGTACATACGCTAACAGCATCGACTTTTTCTTCTTTCAGCATTTCAGCGTAGCTGCTGTAAGCTTTTCCGCCGTGAAGTTGAGCGTAATGCTCAGCTCTTTCGATAATCGGATCAACGAAAGCAACAAGCTCAACATTAGGATTCAATGCGTATTCCGGGATATGTCTATGTTTGGAAATCGAGCCGCAACCAACGACGGCCACTTTAATTTTACTCATTTTAATTGTACACTCCTCTAAAAGATAAGTTATGAATTAGTTAGGAACAACGTTGATGTAATGCTCTTTAACCCAGTTCAAACTGTTTTCAATGCTCACAAGTGGCGGCTTCTGGCAGTGATCCTGCTCAACTACAAGCCATTCCACGCCTGCTTGCTCAGCAGCTTTAATCACTTGCTCCAGTGGAACTTCGCCTAAGCCCAGCTCCAACGTAACCAGCTTGCCTTCAGCATCCTTGGAGAAATCTTTGAAATGAAGCAGCGGCAGACGTCCAGCATACTTGGCAATATAAGCTAATGGATCTTGTCCTGCATATTTAACCCAGCACACGTCCATTTCCACTTGAATCGCATCTTTCCCCGCGTACATCGCATCAAAGACGAACTCGCCGTCTACCTTATGATGAAATTCGAAATCATGGTTATGGTATAAGAACTGCAAACCTTGTTTGCCAACTTCAATCGCAATTTGCTCACACTCAGCAATTAGCTTTCTCCATTGTTCTGCATTCTCACGTTCTTCAGCACCCACATAAGGGCAGATCGCATATTTCGCGCCAATCGTGTGCAGGTAGTCGATTTCGCCTTGCAGATCATTGCGGAATCTCTCCAGACTTACATGGCTGCCAATAGCTTTCAGGCCAAGCTCATCCAGCAATTCTTTCATTTCAGCAGCAGGCTTGTCAAAATAACCCGCAAACTCAACGCCTTCATACCCTAACTTCGCAACATGGCGAAGTGTGCCTTCCAAGTCTTTAGCCATATCATCACGAAGTGTATACAATTGAAGACCGATTCCTAAACGTCCCATTTGTTTCCCTCTTTTCTTAAATTCCAATTTATGCATTTCTTTAACCTTGTAGTCAGTATAACGGAACATAGCTTATTATGACCATTCACGATATAATCAAAACATCTCTTATTTGGCTACGAAAGGTGATTACCATGGATACGGAGCTGTTGACCTGCGGCTATTCTTTTCATATGGAACCGTTTAATGTGAGTACGAAATCCGGACTCAATACTTATCTTTTCCGTTTACAGACAGAGGGTACATGTGAAATTCTCGTTGATGGGCAAATGATTCAAATCGAATCGGGCCATTTGCTTCTATATAAGCCGGGCGATCCGTACGAGTTAAAGATCGAACCTGCGAAAGATAACCCCGGCGGCAAAATCGCCAGCGGAGATTATTATTTATTTTGCAAAGGGGCATGGATCGACGCCTGGTGGAAACGGAGCTACAAGCAAACTTGCACACGAATCGATCTAGATGCGCGGCTCATTTCGCTTTGGCGCCAGCTTATTCTTGAAAAACGCAGAATGGAAGAGGAAAACCGGGAGCTTAGCGGGTATTTGCTGCAGGCGTTATGCCTGTATGTGGAACGCGCGGCAACGGAAACCGTCTCCTTGCAAGGACGTCCTTTTACGGGCACCCGGATGAAACGGTTTATTGAGGCGCATGCAACAGCCACTTTCAAAGTGGACGATGTTGCTGACCATGTGGGACTCAGCGTTTCCCGCGCTGTTCACTTGTTCAAGGAATGCTTCGGCAAAACCATGATCCAGTACGCCTTGGAAGTCCGTTTATCCAGTGCAGTGGAACGCATGCATGATAGCTCCATGTCCTTGGAGCAAATCGCCTTGAGCTGCGGCTTTGGCAGCTATCCATACTTTCATCGCGCCTTTAAACATCGATTCGGGATCTCTCCAAAGCTGTATCGGCAGAAAGATTCGCAAAATTAACGAAAATTCACAAATTTTTCATGTAGTTTTTCTTAGACTATGGAACTTTTTTGCCTTCTAAATCGTATATTCTTTGACAACTGAAAAAGCTAGTCGTTTACTAGATCCAAAATGAGGAATTATTTTGAATAGTTTTAACATATATACATGAAATGCAAGTTTGTTTCAAAATTGTAAAACTATTTTAAGGTTAAATTAATAATCCTCATATATGCTTGATGTATATCCAATTCCTAGGATGGTGAAAATCTATGAAAATGTTTATTACGATTCATAACAAACCCGTGCCTGTCTACTCCGATGAGAAAAATAAAAAGAAATTCAACCTATTGAAATCCGCTCTTGAAGCGAAAGTTACGAAAGGCAGAGCCACCATTAAGAAATGTTTGGAGTCGATCATTAGCATCGAAATCGTTGGCTGTGAAGCGATCCTTCATTCCTTTAACGAACGCGATTCGTTGGCTTTATCGCTATATTAAAAAAAGAGTTTGTCGAGGGCGTCCCCCAGACAAACTCTTTTTTCTATAAATATCTTTCCTTCACAATGCTTAGATGGTGTTCAGCATGACCGGCAATCACGTAAGCAAGGCCTCGTGCAGTGATGTCAAACGTGCTGACGTTCGCCTGGCGCGACCAAGCGGAATCTGCAATCGTACGGCGAAGCGTTAAGGTCGCCTGCCGGACCGCCTTGAAATCATTTAATAGATCCTCGATAGACAGCTCGTCGAACGAAGTATTCGCAACAAAGACGTCTTGATCAAATCCGGGCAGTACCGTCGCATCTCCGCGAGAAATACGCAGCATCCGGTAGCTCATTACCCGCTCTGTGTCCGTAATATGCCCTAATACTTCCTTCAAGCTCCATTTCTCCGGCGCATAGCGATATCGTGCCTTTTCATCGTCGATCTCCCCAAATAAAGCAAGGATTTCATCACGTTGACGATCTAAGAACACCTCGTATTCCTCGTCAGTCACTTTGCTGATGTACTGTTCATAATATGGCGCGTATTCATCTTTCCCAGGCCGCTTCAACATAGCGCAGTAATCTCCCTTCCATGATCAGTCTATTTATGTAATAGACTAATCATAGCGGAAATTTGGATCATTGAGAAGATGCCTGTAGCACCCATATTTTACTTTGGAAGTCTCCGCGCAAATCGTTGACGGGAAGACCGGCGTATAGCAGGTGATCGCCAGGATACTCCTCTTCCTTGCCCGCAATGCGGTAATCGAAATCTGGGTTAAGCCCTTTTAACCGCAGTGATTTGAGAGGTGCGTTCGGTTCTGCCAATACGCGGAAGTAGCCGACCAGCGCTTGTTTCTTATCTTCAGAGACGATCATCCAAGCCGTTTCGTTGCCCTCAAACGGACTTAACAGACGATACAAGTCTCCGAATTGGACAAGCGGACGAATTTCTTTGTAGTTCGCGATTTGCTGTTTAACAATCTCTTTCTCTTCATCCGTGAAACGGGTGAGATCCAGCTCGTAACCGAAGTTTCCGGACATCGCCACATCACCGCGCATCTTCAGCGAGGTTTCGCGGTGCACCTGGTGATTCGGAACAGCGGATACGTGCGCGCCCATCGAGCTTACCGGATAGACGATACTTGTACCGTATTGAATTTTCAAGCGGGAAACAGCGTCCGTATTGTCGCTCGTCCACGTTTGCGGCATGTAATAAAGCATGCCAGGGTCGAAGCGGCCTCCCCCACCAGAGCAGCTTTCGAACAAAATATGCGGAAATTCTTTCGTTAACGATTCTAGAACGCGATATAGCCCTAGGATATAACGATGAGCGGTTTCCCGTTGTCTTTCTGGCGGCAGCGCGGCGGAGCCGATTTCCGTCATATTGCGGTTCATGTCCCATTTGACATAAGTAATCGGGCTGCTGCTCAGAATGTTGCGAATCATCCCCAAGATGGCCTCGCATACATCCTCGCGAGAGAAGTCCAGAATTAATTGCTGCCGGCCCTCTGTACGGCGGCGGTTCGGCACGTGCAAGCACCAATCTGGATGCTGCCGGTACAGTTCGCTGTTCGGAGACACCATCTCCGGTTCAAACCAAAGTCCGAATTGAAGCCCCATGCCGTTCACTCGGGCAACCAAATCTTCCAACCCATTCGGCAGCTTCGCTTTATCGACGAACCAGTCTCCCAGGGAGCTATTGTCGCTGTCTCTTTTGCCGAACCAGCCGTCGTCAAGGACAAACAACTCAATGCCAAGGTCCTTGCCCGCTTTGGCGATGCTTTCGATTTTGTCGGCGTTAAATTGGAAATACGTCGCTTCCCAGTTATTCACGAGCACCGGTCTCGTACGATCACGGAACTCCCCACGGCATAGTCGGGTACGGTACAGTTTGTGATAAGACCGGGACATTTCCCCTAAACCGGAGCTGGAGTAAACCATAACGGCTTCAGGCGTCTGAAAAGCTTGTCCAGGCTCAAGCAGCCAAGAGAAATCAAACGGATTAATTCCCATGGAAACACGTGTATTCCCATACGGCTCTACTTCGGCATGAGCGGCAAAATTCCCGCTGTACACGAGGCTAAACCCGTATACATCCCCATGGTCTTCGCTTGCTTCTTTGGAGAGCAATGCAATGAATGGGTTATGCTGATGGCTGCTGGATCCGCGGCGGCTTTCTACCGTCAATTTGCCGGGAGCAAGCGCTCTGCGTTCGATATGCCGTTCTCTCACCCAGCTGCCTGAAAGCTGCAGCAAATCAAATTCGCTGTGCGAATAATCAACGCTCATACTAAGCGCGCGAAGCAGCTTCAAATCAGCTGTGCCTTCGTTCACGAAACGCACGGATCTGGTCAATGCCGCATGCTGGTCAAAGATGGTGTAAGAAAGAATGACGCGCAAACCAATCAACGCATCCACTAATTCCAACTCAAGCGTTTGCGCTTCGTTCTCATTCTCTGTATACGTAGCTGGCAAACCTTCTAATGCAGGCTTACCTGCGTAAATTCGATGCTTATCATAGATTAGTTCAGTAATCGTCGACCCGTTCGAAAGCGCAACTTGATAAGCAGGCTCCCGGAAGTCACTTGTTCCATAGGCCGGATATTCCTGCGGTAACGTATCGAAAGAGATGCTGCGGTCTTCCGGAACCGGGTTCGGAGAGAACGAACATCTTTCATGAAATTGTAAAATGGCGGCCAATTGCCCGGACCGGATGGGGCGACCCCAGTAGACATGTGCCGGGTAAGCATTTTGGACAAGCTGAATCACATAACTCATCTGGCTGTTTTTTAAATGGAAAATACCTTGTGTCTGTTCAAAAGTTATCTGCATAATATCCCTCCTGCTCCTTATTATCTTATTCTTTGCCAATCCGCACTATGGAGATTGTACACTTACATATGGAGAAATGTAGTTTTGCTATAGTATTCCCTAATTTCAGCAAAAAGGAGCAGCGGCTCGAAAGCCCTGCTCCCTTCCATAAATCCTTCCATTTAGCCGAATTTATACGTCATGCCGTACCCACCTTTGGGATACACCCAATCAATGTTGTGCGACGGACAGGCAATTCGGCAGGTTCCGCACTCAATGCAATTCTCAAAGGCGACTGTCGTAATCTTGAGTTTCTTTTCCCATTCATACACGTCTGACGGACAAAAGTAGTTGCAATCCTTGGTCACACAACTCAAGCAAGTTTGTTTGTCTTTAATGACGAGGTGTGACTTGTCGTCGCATTTGTAACGGATCGTAAACAGCTTATCAGAAATGTCGCTTTGACTCATCCGTTCATCGCCCTCCATCCCTTGTAGCCCAGCTTCATCAAATTCACCGTGCCGCCTGCGGCGTTTTTAATCAGCTTCATGGCCATTTTCTGCTTATCCGCCTTGGCAATGCCATCTACCAGGAACATGTTGTAAGCCGCTTCATTCAGCGCTCTTGGCAGCTTATCAAACAGGAGTTCAGGGTCCTGCTCCTTCAGGAATTGATGCATGCCCTTATACTTTTGCAAATCTTTGTGCACAAAGGATTCGCGTATCTTTTGATCATACGCTTGCAGCGAAGCGGCGGTGTAATCCCCGCGCCCTTTGGCCTCCACAATGGCCTCGCCTGCCAATCGGCCGGAAGTCATTGCCAAATTCGTGCCTTCCCGATGGACGAAATTGATGAGCTGCGCAGCATCCCCGCAGACGCACCAGCCGTTGCCCGAGAGCGGAGGAATGGAGTGAAAGCCGCCTTCCGGAATCAAATGCCCGGAGTACTCTTTCGTTTCTCCTCCCTGTATCAGCTTGCGAATCATGGGATGCTGTTTCACCGCGTCCAGAACGGCATAAGGCTTCACTTTTTTATCGCGCAAATGGTTGACCATCACGCCTACTCCTAAGGAAATCGTATCTTTATTCGTATAAAGGAACCCCATCCCCGCCATGCCGAGTGAAGTTTCGCCCATAAATTCAATCGTCACGCCCTCGTCGCCTTCCAGCCCGAAGCGGTCCTCGATTTTCTCTTTGGGCAGCGCAATCACTTCTTTCACGGCAAGCGACACTTGGTCCGGCGTCCATTCCTTATGAATGCCCATGGCTTTTCCGAGCAAGGAATTGACGCCATCGGCAATCACGACAACGTCGGCATACAAATCGCCGTCATCCCGATCCGTTTTAACCCCAACAACCTTATCGCCCTCACGAATGACATCCAACGCAACGGTTTCATACACAGGGATGGCTCCGGCGGCAACCGCTTTATCGGCAAACCATTGATCAAATTTGACACGTAAACCGGTGAAACAGTTGTAAGGTTCTTTGTACGCCTCATTGCGGTGACCGAATGTGACCATCGATTCTTTGCCCATCATCCAAATGCGCTGCTCCACAATGTACCGTTCCATCGGAAAGTTCTTCTCTTTCCAGAACTCGGGAACGAGCTCTTCAATTTGCTTCCGGTAGAGGACACCGCCGAAAATGTTTTTGGCACCGGGGAACTCCCCACGTTCCAGAAGTACAACAGATAACCCGGCTCGCGCCATGGTTAACGCTGCTGCAGCACCGGCTGGCCCCCCGCCAACGACGATTGCATCAAATTTTTCATTCACTTGGCCTCACTCCTTTCCAGCGTTGGTACGGAAGCGGTTGTATCGGCAGCGGGTTTGGCAAACAGGGTACGGCGTTTTTTCACCTCTTGCGTGATCGCCGGAACCAGTTTAAACAGATCGCCCACCATCCCGTAGTGGGCAAATTGGAAAATAGGCGCTTTCTCGTCTTTGTTAATGGCGACGACAACGTCCGCGTTGCTCATGCCCACGGTATGCTGCACAGCGCCGGAGATGCCGATGGCGAAGTACAGCTTCGGCCGCACGGTCGCACCGGTCTGCCCGACCTGGTGCTCGTGTCCGATCCAGCCCGCATCCACCGCCGCGCGGGATGCGCCAACGACACCGCCGAGCGCCTCCGCCAGCTCGGCGAGCAGCCCGAAGGGCTCAGGGCCGCCTAATCCGCGGCCCCCAGCCACAATAATCTCGGCGTCCTCGAGATTGAGCTTGCCCGTTTCGTGCAGGAAGTCCAGCACCTGCGCGGCAATCTCTTCCTCCCGCATCGCCGCCTCGATGGCGACGATTTCGCCTTGG
Organism: Paenibacillus sp. FW101-FHT12H11; assembly: GCF_058790355.1. NCBI lineage: Bacteria > Bacillati > Bacillota > Bacilli > Caryophanales > Paenibacillaceae > Paenibacillus > Paenibacillus sp. FW101-FHT12H11. The sequence continues at coordinate 826,759 of NZ_JBYTCO010000002.1, forward strand.
CGCGCCATGTCCTTCGGCAGCGCCTGGAACACCCCGGCCCGCGCCGTCGCCATCTGCGGCCGGTACTGCTTGCAGAGGATGGTGGCCATCATCTTCTCGGAAAAAGCCGGCCGGCTGGCCAGCAGCAGCCGCGACGGAGGCGGCTCCACGTCGAGCTGCGTCGTGTCGGCCGTCAACCCCGTCGGCAGGTGCGTCGCGATGGCGCCTGCCAGATCCCGGCCCGTTGCTGTCGCGCCGAACAGCACGATCTCGGGCTTTGCTTCCTCTATCAGCTTCAAACAGACCCGGCTGTAGGGCCGGGTTCGGTACGTGCGAAGCTCCGGCGCTTCGCAGAGGTACACCCGGTCCGCGCCGTAGTGCACGGCTTCATCGGCGAGGTGGGCTACACCTTCGCCGATGACGAGCGCCATGAGCGGCGTGTCCAGCTTCGCTGCCAGCTTCTTCCCTTCACCCAGGAGCTGCCAAGACACCTTTTTCGCTACTCCGTCCCGCTGCTCCACTACGATTAATACTCCCCGATAAGCGGACCAATCGGGCATTGCCGCTTCGGCCTGCTCCGTCGTTTGTTCATTGGCCATAGTGACTTCCTCCATTCGTTACATGATCCTTACTGTATCTCTGCTCTTGCATCCTTCCGGCTTTGCGGCTTTGCCTATGCCCAGTCAAGCAGCGTCTGCATTTCCTTGCTCATAAGCTGTTCAGCGAGTTGCGCCGCGCCCGCTTCCGGCGAATCATAAGCGATCATATTGGTTTTAACAGCCTTCACTTCAGGCACCCAAGTCTTTGCAACAATTGTCGGGGAACCTTTGAGACCGATTTTCGCCCGCTCCAAGTCCGGAAAATCCGCCGTCGTCCACACAGTCGGCTTATATCGCGCTGCTCGAATCATGCCTGGCAGCGATGCCCTTCGTACCTTGTTCAGCTCCTTCAGTGCTGTGATCAACACAGGCATGCTTGTCTCAACCACTTCAATACCGTCTTCCAATAGGCGGTGCACGCGAACTTTGCGATTCTGTTCATCAACGTCCACCACTTTGTTCACGTACGTGAGCTGCTCCAAATCCAATCGGCACGCGACCCCTGGCCCGACCTGACCCGTGTCGCCGTCGAGAGTTTGTTTCCCGCAAAAAACAATATCCACCGGCCCCCACGTCTCGGCGATTTTACGTATCGTCCGTGCCACGACATAGGAAGTAGCCAGCGTGTCCGCTCCGGCAAAGCCGCGGTCCGTTACGAGGACGGCATCATCCGCGCCAAGCGAAATGCACTCCTTCAGGCCTTTCTCAGCGGGAGGCGGTCCCATGGTCACGACGGTCACTCTTGCCCCGGTTTCATCCTTGATGCGAAGCGCCTCTTCCAGCCCATGCATATCGTAAAAATTCACAATGCTGGGAACTCCTTGACGAATTAACGTGTTATTTTTCGGGTCAATGCGAATTTCTCTAGAGTCAGGCACCTGCTTGATACACACTACGATATGCAGCATTTCTGCACCCTCCTGTTTCTTCCGGAATCTTGTATGACACCGTTTGACAAAACACCCGCAATGCTTGTCATCATTGTGAAAAATGTCACTTAAATGACGTATGGAAATCGCTTTCATAACTAACTTAATAACGCAACAGCCTACAACAATATATGCAAATTGCTATCTAACATGACATTTACTTTTGGCTTGGGCTATTATCTCTGAGTTACTGTGAACATTCCGCACAAAAAAAAGGCCGGCCAGGATTCATCCTGACCGACCTAATTGCCAACTGCTATTCATCTTCCGGCTCAATCTCATAGGTGCATACAAACCGCTCAACACCAGGGTATTTCTCGCCAAGACTGCGAATCACGAAGCCAATGCTCCTGTAAAACTGAACCGTTTCCTCATCCGTTTCTGCCACGATTCTAACTGGGTGCATCTCTTCTATGATTTCGAGGATGATGCCCCGGCCGAACCCGGCTCCTCTGCTATGAGGTTCTACCGCCAGATGATGAATCGTCATTTCCTGCTCATCATTGATTCGAAATCCGATAATGCCGACAAGTACTCCTTCTGATTCATACCCGTAAAGCCACATATTCGAATCCGTTTCATAACTCTTAATCGTCTCTTCCAATACATCCGGATCAGGGAAGACGCTGTAGCTGAGCAGTTCCTGAATAAGGTTCTCTTGAAGGCGAGACTTCACATCCATTAACACTTACGATCACTTCTTTCTCTTCTTCATATGTAATCTATACATAATCTAACAGACTTAACAGCTTGTCAATCTGAGCCGCCGGTTTAACGCCTTTTTCCACCATCAACGGCACACCGCTCCCATAACTTATAAAAGGAATCCCTGCTTCCCCTGCAGCTTGGCCATCAAGCCAAGAATCGCCAACAGAAATCCAATTATCCGCTGCCAATTCCGAAAAATGCCTCATCACAAATAAATTCCCTGAGGGAGAGGGCTTCATCTGGCCCATCTGTTCCCTTCCGACAATCAAATCAAATCGATCCTTGATTCCCGTGATCTCCAACGCTTTAATAGCTGCCGCGTAAGAGTTATTGGTCACAAGCGCAAGTATATATGTTCCCTGAAGCTTTTCCAAAAGCTCCAGCGCACCCGGCTCAAGACCCGCACCCTTCATACCTTGAAGCTCAAATCCCTCAGCAATCTGCAAAGCGGCTGCCAGTACTTCATCCGATGCCCCCTCTTCTTTGACATGAGAAAGAATAGTTGAAGTTGTATGCGAATCAATCGCAAACTCTCGCGATAGCATCCCCTCTTGAATTAAAAAACGGGCAACCGCCTGTTTCATTGCGGGAAAATCAATATGAGATTGAAGAAGGGTATTATCCATATCAAAAATAATGCCACCAATTGCGTTAGTTTTTTTCAACAGCGCTTCCTCCTCCCTATATCAAGATTTAGTGTATTTCGACACAATTCGATTTTAATTAACATTAACCGCTATATACACGCCATTGACTGACAACTATAATAAAACCACCACAGACTGGCACACCATCAATCTATGAGAGGAATCGGATATGCATCTTGCAGAAGCTCATCCCTATAATTTGTACCTCATACTTCTAGCTTTCGTCGTTGTTCTGTCAGCTTCTTGTACTAGTCTGAAATTGACCAAAAGAATTACTGATTCCAGCCCCTGGCAACAAAAATTATGGATCTTAAGATGTGCTTCTACTTTAGCGGCAGGCATCTGGTCCATGCATTTCATCGCGATACTGGCCCGTCCATATCCGTCTGTTAAAAACTTCGATATGACAACCTTATTTACATCTCTGGCGATCGCAATCATTGGCTCCATCATCGGCTTTACTGTCATGCATTTCGCCGCATTTGAATTTCCGAAATTTCTGCTCGGCGGCACATTTATGGGCTTATCGATAGCCGGTATGCATTTCATGAATATGAGTGCCCTCAATCAAGTGGAAATTCGCTATGCGCCTATTCCATTTATCCTTACTATTCTAATAGCTATCATAGCATCCATAACCGCTTTATATCTATCCGCCTACGCCAAGCAAAAAGTAGTCATTAGTAGCTTTGTTATCAGTTTTGCCCTGACTGGCATGCATTACCTCGGAATGTCTGCGGGGAAAATGACATATCCAGACAGCAGCATGCTAGCAGAACATTATCGCACGAGCATGGACAGTTATGTTCTCGCCTTGTTAATTGCTTTTGGAACGATCATTTTTCTCTCCATCAACTTGTTGTATTCCATGAAAATCGATCAGAAGGTTGCCGAACAATTTGCCCTGAAAGCTTCTTTACTGGACACAAGCATCGACAGTATCATGGTGTTTAACAGCCGGGGGTGGATTATTGATTGTAATCCGGCAGCATCCGCTGCATTCGGTTATACACGCAAACAAGCTTTGTCCTTAACCATCTTTGATTTTCTATTTCCTTTTGATCGAAATGGGGAAGCGGCCGCTTCTTTGTTTCAGCAGTTATCACGGCAAGATGCCGCTTTGCTCGGCAAACGAATGGAAATGGCGGCCTACCGTGCAGACCGTTCCGAATTTCCGGCAGAGATCACCATCACCGGCTTCCAATTCAAAGGCAAAATGATGTTTGCAGCAACAATCAGGGATATAACGAATCAGAAGCGTTCAGCTTCTGATTCTGCTTCTGCTTCCTGAATCGTCCTTATCGACACAAAGAACCTGAGGGACTCCCTCAGGTTCTTTGGTCATTTTCGTTATTCCCGACTTAAGCCGCCTGTTTGGATGTAGATTGAATCATAAATGGAATGAACATGGAAATTAAGCAGACAATGAAGCCAAAGACGAACATCCCATGGAAGCCGATGTAAAAAGCAGTCGCTTTCGTCAAAATCGCCCCCATGATGGTCACGCTCACAGCCGTTCCAATATTACGGGCGAATAGCTGCAGCGAAGTAGAGATCCCTTTCTGGTGCGCCTCAACTAGCTGCTGTGAACCAATCGTTGAAACCGTAAAGATGAGCCCATAAGCAAGCCCAAGCATCGTCATCGTCGCAAATGAGTACCAGTAAGCTGTCTTTTCTCCCATAAAATAAAGCATAATTGCCGTAACCAAGAGCAAACCGTTCCCAATGATCAGCAGCGGTTTGTAACCATATTTGAGCACCCATTTCCCGCTTGGAACAGCAACCACCATCCAACCAATCGACGTACCTAGCAGAGCAAGCCCACTCACAAATAGCGAATACCCTTGATTTTGCAAATATAGCGGTATAAAACTTGAAGTCCCGAATAGCGCTGCACAGGAGATGAACGAGACCGCAATCATAATGGCCACAGGCCGGTTTCGAAGCAGGTTCAAAGGAACAATCGGTGCGCTATGCCTTTTCTCATAAAAGAAAAAGGCAACCATACATACTACGCCTAATGCCCCGTAAATAAAGTTGTATTGCTCAACCGTTGTCGTAAGGAGCAGCAGCGAGATCCCCAAGGCGAACAGCACGGCCCCCCCGTAATCCACCACGGATTTCTTCGCTTGATAAACTTCCTTATACGGCTTCAAAGCTAAAAGCGAGACCAAACAAATCGGAATATTAACGAAAAATATCCATCGCCAGCTCAAATAAGTCACAAAAAATGTCCCTAATAACGGTGCTAATACAGCCGCCAGCCCCCACATCGCTGTGAAAAAGGCCTGCACTTTCCCACGCTGCTCCACGGGATATATATCTCCGGCAATGATCGCTGGAAACGGCATCATCACCCCTGCGCCTATCCCTTGAACGGCTCTAAACAGGATCAACTGGAGCATGCTCTGGGATAAACCGCAAAGAACAGACCCACCAAGAAACAATAGGATCCCTGCGGCATAGATCTTTTTCCGACCAAATAAATCGGATAACCGGCCTGCTAGTGGAGCAAGTACGGTAGAGAGCACCATATACGAGGTAAATGCCCAGGCGAACAGGTCACTACCGCCAATTTCCTTCACAATGATCGGCATCGTCGTATTGGCTATGGTCGCATCCATAGACGCCACTAGCATCGCCAGTACGATGCTGACCATAACCGTTGTGCGATTGCTTCGATTACTACTCATCATTTTTCTTATGTACCTCCTTATGCTGTCTTCCTAGTCACATCCATATATTGTAACTGATTCGCTATCTAATGAATAGCGTGATAAAAGATTTGGTCGCCATGACTCGAAACTGCTTGCAAAAAAATTCTTTACATATGGCTAATGCATATAATAAAATTAATCCAATTGAATTAGTGGGTAATTGACAGGGGACATGACTACATGACTTTGAGTATTTTATTTATGGGTGTAATTGTTGGTTTTTTGGTTGGATTAACCGGTGTTGGCGGAGCTTCGCTGCTCACCCCCATCTTGATCCTGATCGGTATTCATCCTTCTATTGCCGTCGGAACAGACCTGCTTTATAATTCCATCACGAAGCTTTTCGGCACCATTCAGCATTGGCGGCAGAAAACGATTGATTTCAAGCTCGTCAAAATGTTAGCTATGGGCAGCATTCCCGGCGTCATCGTCGCGGTAATCTTCCTGAAACTCTTCAACTCGTTTTATAATAATCAAGAAGTCATTATTAAACACGCGCTCGGCTACGTCTTGATTCTGGTTGCCTTTGCCACCTTGTTCAAAGTTTTCTTCGGCCATAAGATCAAAGAAAATCGTTGGCAGCTCAAGAACTTGGAAGAGAAACGCGGTCTGACAATCACCATTGGCGCGGTTCTTGGATTCATTGTAGGCATAACCTCCATCGGTTCCGGCTCCTTATACGCCATTGCAATGCTTTACTTCTTCCGCATGGCTCCAGCACAACTCGTCGGCACAGATATCGCACATGCATTTTTCCTGGCAACGACAGCAGGTATTTTGCACGCCAGCATGGGGAATGTCAATTACACACTCGTTATCAATCTTCTACTTGGCTCAATCCCTGGCGTACTAATCGGCAGCATGCTAGCTACCAAAGCTCCGACCAACGTCTTGCGGACCATTATTGCCAGCCTGGTATTAATTAGTGGCCTTAAATTAATATGAGAATAACATAAGCGCCCGAATGTATTCGGACGCTTTTTTTCGTTGGGATTCCCCGGGAAATATCTGTTCCTTACTTCAACGTCATTTCTTTCGTAAACCATAATTTATAGCTGAGAATGCTTAAAATAATTCCTGTCATTGCTGCCGAAGCCGTGAACGCAAACAAAATCAAAATTTGATACCTCACCGCTTCAATCGGACTTGAGCCTGCAATAATCATGCCTGTCATCATCCCAGGCAATTGAACTAATCCAACCGTCTTCATCCCGTCTATTGTAGGAATCATACTTGCCTTCACAGAGCGTTGAAGTGCTTGTTGGATGGCCTGTTTCGGTGTTGCTCCCAATGCAAGAAGGGCATCAATCATGTCCCGGGAGGACCCTACCTCACGATTCATTTGGTTCAAAAACAAACCGCAAACAATCATGGAACTTCCAATGGTCATCCCGCTGATAGGAATGATGAATTGCGTCGTTGGTTTGATAATTTGGAGGCCGAGCATCAGTCCCATCGTTAGAATTTCCGTTATGGCAATTGCTGCTGCGATTCGCCAATGGATTCCCTTTAACCCTTTTGCTCGTTTCCCCGCATTTTGTGTAGCGATCATGATCATTATCGCGATAATTCCTATAATAAGTCCCAAATGTTCAGTTTGAAAAACAAAATGTAGCACATAACCTATGAATAATAGCTGCAAGGCGCCACGAATCGTTCCCCATGCAATGTCCTTCTCAAGCCCCAGTTTTTGCCATCTGGATAAAACCATCGTAATCATAATAAAAGTAAGCGTAAAACCCAAGGCAACTGCTGACATAATTACTCCACTCCCCCTTGACCAAGGGAAAAAGAAGATATGTCATCTTTTTTCACTGTTTCTGATAACACTCCGTTCTCCAGATACCAAAACCGTTTGGCCACTCGCTCGGCCTGCTCCTGCTCATGGGTCACCCAAACAAGCGCTGTTCCCCTTTCTTCCTTCCATCTCATGAGCATCGACTCCACCGCTTGTTTGCTCTGTGCATCCAGCGCTGAGGTCGCTTCATCAAGTAAAAGGATGTCAGACCCCATCAACATCGAACGCACAAGCTGAACGCGTTGTTTTTGTCCGCCTGACAACTCCGCCGGATTTTGAGACCAGCTAAGATCCCCCAGCCCAACCTCATCCATTAGTCTCTTTGCTAGAGGCTGATCAAACTTGCGCTGATGAAGCTTGCTCACCAAAGCTAAATTGTCCTCCACGGTTTTCGGCAGCATGGCCGGTTGTTGAGGCACATAACATACCTGTTTCCGCCATTCGCAGGGGCCCCAACTCTCAACAGGACGTCCATGTAAGGATAAACAACCACTCTGAATGTTGTCTAATGCGGCTAAAACTCGTAATAGCGTACTTTTCCCCTGCCCGGACGGCCCCTGGATCGCTATAACATCTTTTGGCTTTACTTCCACGCTGATTTGTTTAAAAAGTGGAGTTGCCCCTCCGTTTGGATGGTTCTTCTGTATATTTTCAATCACGAAAAAAGGCTGCAGAATGTCTCACTCCCTAGATGATTTAACACATATGATAACTAAATTATATCATAGCTAACATTTCACCGTGGTATGAACCCATTTTTTTCGCAAACAGGCGCTGGCCTACACAAGATGACTTGCCCTATTCATACGTTGTGATGAACACCCAATGTGATGATAAAGGAGCTACTGCATATGCAGCGACTAATGTGTAAAGGTAAAATCCACCGCGCTACGGTAACGGAAGCCGATCTGAATTACGTCGGAAGCATTACCATAGATGCTTTGTTAATGCGTAAAGCGAACATTTTACCCTATGAGATGGTTCAGGTTACCAGCCTGCGCAACGCCACAAGATGGAAAACATATGCCATCCCTGCGACAGAAGGCTGCGGAAAAATCGGACTGAACGGTCCGCCCGCCCATCTTTTCCACCCCGGGGATCTTGTCATCATTTTGAGTATGGGACTGATGAATGAAGCTGAAATAGCCTCCTTAAAGCCACAAGTCGTATTTGTCGATGAAGAGAATCAGGTGCTCAGGGTCGAGGAGCATGATGTCATCATTCAAGAGCAAGAAGTGAAGCCCTATGAGTAAACTCAGCACCAGTAAGTGGACGAAATACAAGCTGCTCCGCAAATCGGAGAAGCTCCGCGCGTACCTCCCAGAAACCGAATGGCTGAAGGAATCCGCGTTCTGGCGACTGCTGAACAAATACCAACAAGTTATTATTAAGCCTACTGGCAGCTATGGCGGACATGGCGTCATTCGAATTAAAAAATTGGAAGATTCCGGATACGAACTCCAGGACGGGGCGAAAAAGAAACGGTTTACCGATCAAGAGCAAGTAAACGCCTTTCTCAAAAAGAAAACCGGCAAAAATTTCATTGTCCAGCAGCGCATTCCACTCGCTACCGTTAACGGGCGGCCTTTTGATATGCGAGTGATGGTGCAGCGGCACCCTCATTCGAAGTGGCAAGTAACGGGTAAACTGGCCAAAGTCGCTGGCAGCGGTTTTATTGTGACGAATATCCGCATGAGCAGCGGCAAAGTTGTATCCGTGGAGCATGCTATCAAACATTCTCAGCTAAAATCCATGCGATCCTCCGATCTGTTGGCGCAGCTCGATAAAGTCGCACTTAAGAGCGCTGCCACGCTTGGCCCCTCCTACCGGTGGGTAAACACGATGGGAATCGACATGGCTTTTGACAAATCGGGGCATGTTTGGATCATTGAGGTCAACTATGCACCGATGCTGGAACTGTTTTTGAAACTAAAAGATAAATCAATGTTCCGCCGAATCAAGTCCTTTCACAAAAAATAAACAGATGCAAGAGACACAAGCCGTCTCCATCTTCTCCCGGCTGTAATAGTCTACATTAGAGTTGGCAGATGCGAATTCATGCTAACTAACCATTCGTTTTCCCGCTGAAAACGGCGAGGAGGCCCAGAAAATGAAACAATTGGGGCTTTATTGCTCACGATGTTCGGCAAAGCTCCCTTTCCGCTATCAAGACATGAAATGTACTTGCGGCGGTACGTTATTGGTCGATTACGACTTGGAGCGCTTGAGCAAATCATTGAAGAAGGAAGCATTACAGACTCGCTACCCATCCATGTGGAGATACAACGAACTGCTTCCGGTGAGCAACCCGGATTGTATCATCACGCTTGGCGAAGGCTGGACCCCGTTAGTACGCTTACTGAATTGGGAACAAAAGCTGTCCCTTAGGCAGCTGTGGATTAAACGCGAAGAACAGAACCCGACGGGAAGCTTCAAATCACGGGGATTTTCCGTCGCCGTTTCTCTCCTGAAAGAATCGGGAGCAACCCGAGCGGCGGTTCCTTCCAACGGCAATGCCGCTGGCGCGCTCGCTGCTTATGCCAGCCATGCCGGGATTAAGACTTCGGTATTCATCCCTTTGGATTGCCCTCCGCTCATCGTAGAGGAGTGTCCACTTTATGGGGCGGAAACCTTTCTTGTGGATGGCTTAATCCATGACGCCGCGGCAATTATTGAAACCGGCAAGGGGGAGCAGGGTTGGGTAAATGTCGGCACCTTGAAGGAACCAGGGCGCGTAGAGGGCAAAAAAACAATGGGACTTGAGCTCGCCGAGCAACTCGGGTGGACGTTTCCCGACGTTATTATCTATCCGACCGGCGGAGGCTCCGGGATTATTGGCATGTGGAAAGCCTACCATGAGCTCAAAGCGCTTGGTTGGGTTGACGGACCTATGCCACGGTTCGTTTGCGTGCAGGAAAAAGGCTGCCAACCCATCGTCGACGGTCTGCTGCCGCAAACGGCAAGCAATCAGGCCGGAACAACCGATGAGCCTAGTCCGACAGGCATGCGAGTTCCTCTGCCACCTGATTTGCCTCTCATCTTGTCGATCGTTAAGGAAAGCGGCGGTACAGCGCTCGCCTTATCCAAGAACCAGATCGCCGATGCCACACGCTCTTTAGGCGCTCAAGGCATTTCTTCCTCGCCGGAAGGTTCTGCCACCTGGGCAGGCTTGATCGAGCTCTGTGACAATGGCTGGCTGCGTCCCACCGACTCGGTCGTGCTGTTTAACACTTCGCATGCCATGAAATATGCGCAGTTGGAACGTATGTCCTCCGTTCCAAGGATAAGGAGCTATGCGGATTATAAGTCGCTTGGGCGCTGAAAAAGAAAAACCGTCAGGAAAGAATTGCTCCTGACGGTCTTTTTTATGTTTAGCGAATCTAAGCTTGACCTAGATTATTTTCCTCATACAAACGGTACATCGCTTGAATCAGAGGCTCTGCCGGATCACGGTTCAATAAGAATAAAGTCATTAAATATTGCAGCGGAAGTGCGCAAGTGTTGTTCCCGTCTTGCACAGCAACGAAGCCGGCTTCCAGAACCGGGCCATGCTCCTCATGAAGCTCTAGATCCACATAAATCTTTTGATCAGGGAATTCTTCACGAACAGCTGATGCACAGTAAGGAACAATATGTTTATCCAGAAGTTCTTTTGCTTGGTCTTCCGTTTGCGGCGGATTAGGAAGCGCATGATTCTCCGGGCTTCTCAACAAGTCCACAAAGAAGGAAGAAAGCCAGAGTCCAGCGTTCGGATTGGTTTGGAAATTTCGCATAATTTCATTGAGGAAAAATCCACATGACGTGAACTTCTCATCTTTTTTAAGTGTAAAAGCAAACATCGGGCCATACGTTGGGTTATTTCCGATTTGTCCCTCGACTTCATATTCGGGAAATTGCGCCTTCATAACTTCGTTTATGTGCTGAAACCAAGTCATAATGATCTGGGCCTGTTCTTGTTCCAAATCTTGTGCGTTATTTTCTTCGGTTTGTGTTTCGATCTCTTTTTCTGTCATTGTGGTAAAAGCCTCCTGAATCATTCATATTGGCACGAATATCCCTATTGTACCGCATTTAATCCAGATCAGAAAGCTATTGTTGCATTTTTAAGGACGAATGCGGACGACACCAACCTCAGAAGCGTTCACCGAGATCGAATTCCCGCCTTGACCAATGGTTGCACTCGCGGATTGTCTGACTCTCACTTTTGTTTTTCCGCTGCTGTAGCTCGATTTTTTGTTTGTTTTGCGCTGCATGCCTTATCACCCCCTCTCAGCAAACATGGCACTTCATGCTTGAACCAGGAAGGGGCTAGCGCTTTTTCTGCTTTTTGCGTTTTTTGTAAATTTGAATATTTAATGCATTGCTAGCCAGCGCATTCCCTACCTCGGCTGATGCCTGGGCCGATTGATGGATGTGAATGACGATCACATGCTTTTTACCCATGCGATACCGGTACGTCTTGACCTTTGATCGAAGCATCGTGAGCCCCCTCGCAAGCGCATTAACAACGCTGTGTATTGCTGTAGCATATGCAGCCCGTTGACAGGCTGTATCAGCAAATACATAAGAGGAGCACAATGGGCTCTATCTAAGGGATCTTTTTATAATCGTTTAGGAGTCGGCATACCGAGCAGTTCAAGCGCTTCATGAAGGGTAGCCTTCACCGTTTGTGTAATCCACAAGCGGTGGGAAATGCTCTCTTCGCTCCCTTTTAAAACCGGACATGCGCTATAAAAATGATTGAACAAAGACGCTAATTCAAACGCATAATGACAAATTAAACTAGGTGCCAACTGAGCAGTGGCATTCTCCAAAGTTTCCGGCCAGTAAGCGATATGCCTTAGCAGCTGGTATTCCTGATCTTCCAGAAGAGTTCCGTGGAACTTGGCCGCTATGGCTTGCAGACGATCGTCCACCTTCGCTTTATCTAAAATACGATTCGCTCTTGCGTACGCATAAAGCAAATAAACGCCTGTATTTCCTGTCACTTCGGTCGCTTGCTCCAGATCAAAAATCACTTCGGTTTGCAGTTGATATTTTAGCAAATAGTAACGAATCGAAGCCGCGGCTATGGCTCTGCTGGATATTCCCGCTTTTCTTGAACGTTTGGCATCGATCACTTTCTCCATGCGATCAAGCAGGTCTGCGACTTTAATCCCAATGCCTTGACGGCCTGACATCGCATAGGAACTTTTGCCTTCGGAAGTATCCAGACCAAGCCCTGCCGCTGTATCGGGACTTAAAGAAACAACGCCGTAGCTTACATGCTTGAGCTGACTGGCCTGCTGCTGATAACCAAGCACTTCAAGTGCCAGCTTCACCATCTCTTGCGGATACTGCTGACGGTAGTCAATGACATTAATGACCATATCTGCGCGCCCGATCGTTTTTTTACTTCCTTGGGCAGCCGTTGACCACAAGCCATCCTCCCATTTTTTATACACAAAATGATTCTCCAGCAGTCCGAATTTCCACAGGTGATACGCGATATCCTTCGCGGTGTAGGTGAGAATGCCATTTGAACGAACAAGCACTTTATCCCCTTGAAAATCCTGGTTGTCCGCCGGGGTTTCAGCTCCGCCTTCTTCGAGGTTCTTCAGTACCCAACAGCCTGCCAGTTTCCCCTCCGTCACCTTATGAAACATTTCCGTTTTGCTCAGCAGCTCGAAAGTGGTATCCCAGAATCCGGCACGTACAATGCTGCTTTCCCAAACCAGCACATCATAGGAGATGCCGAATTGCTTCATTTCCTCCAACTGCTCACGCACAATTCGCTCTGCAACCAAAGCACCCATCCACGCAAGATTCGATGTCCCGCTTTCAATAGCGTGAAGGACCACAGAACGCTGCTCGGCTAATGCCGGCTGATCTTTATAGGCTTGATTCACCTTCGCGTAGGTTTCCCAACAAAAATCCCCGAATCGCGGAAAACTTCCCTCCGTTTGCGTATGAAGAATACCTACCACCGTATCGGCTAATTGGTTCCCGAGGTCATCAATATAATTATGAACCTCCACTTCATATCCGGCATGCGATAGCATACGTGACAAAGAGTCACCGATACAGGAATTTCTCAAATGCCCCACATGTGCGGCTTTGTTAGGATTAATGGAGGTATGTTCCACCAACACCTTGTTTTGTTTGCTGCGGCTGGTGCGCTTCGTTGGAGCTTGAAATTCTCCATTAGCCCAGGCATCCCAGTTGATATAAAAGTTCAGAAAGCCGGGTGCAACAGCAGCTGCTTTGCTAAACAAACCTTGAACAAGCCCGTTCTGTTCGATGCGGCTTTGAAGCTCCCCAGCGATCTGCAAAGGGGACTTGCGCAATATTTTGGCCAAAAGCATGGCAATGTTGGAGCTGTAGTCTCCATGTTCCGGGTGCGCCGGATGTTCGGTTATAATTTTTAAAGTAGCTGGACGCTGCGTCCCGGTTTCCTGAAACATGGCTTCGACGTGCTGCTCAATTTCAACGGTTAATAGCTCTTGAATCATCGTAGTTTCCTCCCAAATAGCATCATTTGCATACAAAAAAGCTCCCGTCTCTAAATAAGAGACGAGAGCTGTTCATTCCCGCGGTACCACTCTAAGTGTTAAATCTGCAGATTTAACCCCTCCAACGATAACGGCTTATGCCGGATCTCCCTACTGCACATTTCGGAAGACCATTTCCCAGGTCCGTTTCGTTCCTGACATTCGTACCGGTTCCCACCAATTCCGGCTCGCTGCGACTGTCCGACAAGAACTACTGTCCTGTTCATCAATGTTACATATCAAGTTATGAATTGACTGAATATTACTTTAATATGCTGGAGTTGTCAAGAGGCAACTACCTTCATCATTAAAATGCCAATAAAGGCCAAAGCCAATCCAGACTGTTCCATCTTTGAAAATTTATCCTTCAAAACAAATCGCGTGTACAACAGAACGATCAGTACATTCAATGCGACAACAGCTGAAACCAAGCCTGCCTTGCCATGATCAAATCCATGAAGGATGAAAATCATGCCAACCACATTCGTAATGCCCACGATCATCCCGAATAGAAAAGTCCGTCTTTCCGTCCAGCCTGTGGTGGCTGCCACTTTTACCTGTGCAGGCTGCTGATTACTTTGCTTCTGATCCCGCAACCACCACAGACCAAAACAAACAGTTCCGGTAGCAAACATACAAAATAACGTTGGAAACAGCGGGGCCGCGACCAAGGTCGTCCACTTACTCGACAAGTCATTGGCGGCAAAAAGAATCAAGGCCAGCGCTCCCCAACCGGCGCCTTGCAAATTTTTGAGCGTAATGTCATTGGAGTAACGCACGACTAAAATTCCGATAACGATAATAACAAAGGCTAGAAACTGCATGATATTAAGCCGTTCATCCCAAATCAGATACGCAACGAAAACCACAACGACGGAGGGCAAACCGGTCAGAATCGCGACCAATGACGCTTTCCCTACGGCAAAACCTTTGAACATACTGGCATTGGCCCCGAAAGAAAACAGCCCCATTTGGACGCCAATCAGTGCAGGCATGGTCCAAGCTTGATGTAAAAGAAGGGCGCAGCTGCCGCTAATTAACGCCCCCATGAAAAATGTGCCGCATAGCAGCACATTCCGGTTTAATGATTGCTGGCTGGACCAGTGATACAGAATGCCTCGCAGCCCGAAACTGAAAGCCGCAAGTACGGAATACATGAGCCACATCCGAACAGCTACCCCTCTCTTTTGCTTGCAAAGATCGGGTAATTTTACCACATTAATCTTTATTGAACAACACTTTGTTGCAACACAAGGCGCTCAAGAATGGCATCTCCGCCCGCAGAGACTTTCACTTCTGCAAACTTGGCATTTTGTTCGTAGGTACGACCCGTACCTTCTGGAATGAAATAATTTTCAATGCCGTACTCAATCCGCTCGTACCCTTGCAGGGTACCGTTCATACGCACTTCTCCTGGGGCAAGTTCTTCCCCTTTTGTATAGACACGATTGAATTCATACACATCAGTAGCTGTGTTCGGAGCGAGCACGACAGAGATTTTCTTTTTAGATGTCATATCATCGTTCTTCATATCGGAAATAGGAGGCTCAGAAATCGTGTAGCGCAAACGTACGTAATCCCCTTGAATAAGCGAACGCGGGTCCAGCGGTTCAAGCTGGAGTTTGATGAGTTGTCCATGGGAGAGCAGCCACTCGCTTTTGCCAATTTGTATCGACATGGCTGCGATCTGCAGCAGCACCAGCACGGCAATAAGGAGCCGATTTGCTTTCACGTTTGCCCCAGCAGCCGTTTCGGGTTCGACAGCTTCAAGGCGATGCCTTTTTTCATACCAAACGGTAAAGATCAGTATCAAGATGCCAATCATGCCAAACGTAATCGATTTGTGCAGCAGCTTCCAGGCTAAATCGTAATATTTGTACACGAGGAAAGCTGTCCAGAACCCCATCGACCAAGCAAAAATCCAACGGCTGTTCAGCTGCCTGCTAACGGCTAAGGCAAGCACGACAAGGATAAAGAAAAGGGCGTTGGTGACATAATACCAAGCAGATTCGGTCATAAAAGTTAACACAAACAATGTGAAGAGAAACGATGGATAGCTGCTATAGAGCACCGGCTGCCTGACCGCAGCATTCCCGATGATCTGCCCGCCTGCAAACAGGACGAACAATAAGCCCGTAATCACTGATAAAATGACAACACTGCTATCAAGCCAATTGGTTAGTATCGCAGCTGTGATCAAAATTGCCGCAAGGAAGAAAAAAATGCGATGCACCATCCCGGCAATATAGATAAACGCGGCGATTGTAAGCGCTAAGAAAGCGAATAGGACGGGGATATTTTCTGCAAACACAGCCGCTCCCGCTCCAAGAAGCAGTCCGCTGATTAGTATGGTGTACCTCACTAGCGCGTTTAGCTTTTTCAAAAAGACCATGCTGGTTACAACGACAAGTCCAAAACCCATCAACACATTCTCAGGGTTCTCAAACCCCAGCACCAACGTAACAATCCCAATAACCGTCAGGCTGCCTAGCAGCGATCCGATGATAACGACGGAAACCGTGAGAACACGCACAATCCATTTGGTAAAATCACCTTCCGGTTTGACGTCCCCTCCTGCCTCACCTTCGAGTACTTCATTCCTTGGCTTCCCAGCAGGCTGCCATGCCCGGATAAATGTCATGAACTTCACATTGGCCCCGATGAATACAATCACAAATAGCAAGCTGATGATGAAAAAAAGCTCATTATAATGGCGAACGACGAGTTCGATGTATTTAAACGTAATCGTGGCTGAAATCCATAAGCCTGAGAACAATAGATAAGCTTTGTTGCGCATTTTATGTGAGTACCATACAGCTGCCGCTAGAGCTCCAACCAGGGGCAGATTCATGAACACCCCGTAATCTTCGAATGCGTACGAATTTGAAAGGATGAGCAGTATACCTATTACCGCTTGAAATGAAATCCACTTCATTAACGAAGAGTTCAGCTTCCCACGCTCTGTTAACAGATAGAGAATAACATTCACAATTGCTAAGCCTACCCAGATCGCAATTTGAACTCCTTCCGAATCCGATCCACCTTGCCAATGAGGGAAAAAATAAAAGCAATAAGCCAAATGCCCAAGAATATACGACAGGATGTAAAAGGGCTGCCAACGCGTCCATATGGCAAAAAGAAAGGCCGGGATAAACCAGACCGCAAACAACGTGTAGCTGTCGGCATGAGAATTGTAGGTTTGCCCAATGAGCCCCGCTCCTACACCAAAGGAAACGCAGCTTGCAAACAAGCTAAGCCTACTTAGAAATTGCCGACCCGTTTGATGGGAAAGCCAAACTGATAATCCATAGAAGCCGAGAATAAGAAGAAAAGCGGGCGCAAACTTTTCCCAGCGGTTTAATTGCTCCCAATTGGTTGCGAAGAAATATACAATGGCCGTTAGCAGGGAACTGGCTCCCAGCACATAGCCTAATTGAATCGTAATCCATTTCGATTTCATGATGCATAACCCCCTCTCGTCTTAATTCTCATTGTACTTGAGATATACGTTTTGAGAAGTACTAACTATTCCTAGTACCCCGTCATTAGCCTTTAATAACGCTCCACTACGAATTTTGACTATAAAATCATAAGAAAAAGCCAATTCTGCCTTAGGGGCAATAATTGGCTTAGTGTGTGTATTGAGATGCTAATCTTTCTTTACTTTCCGCTCTACAAACCATCGTCTCCTAGCAAATCCACTTCAACTGTCTATTTTACTAAGCAAGCTTCAATTTCACGAAAAAATGAATTTGGCCGTTGCTTTGCTCAGCCCAAATGGCACCTTCGTGCGATTCCACAATACTTCTGGCAATCGCGAGCCCTAGACCGGAGCCTCCGGTATTGGAAGATCGTGAAGCATCAACCCGATAGAACCGATCAAATAACTGATGCAAAGCGTCATCGCTAATCACTTCTGCTTGATTGCTAACTTGTAGAGTGACATACCGATAATCATGGTGCAGGCTGACGGTAATCGCCCCTGGCTTCAAACTGTACTTCAGGGAATTTCCCAGAAGATTCTCAAAGACACGAATCATTTTATCCACATCAATACGAACCAACAGCTTCTCCTTCGGGATTGTGCGGTTAATCGAAAGCTGTTGCTCCTCAGCCAATGTGACAAATTCCTCAAGCAATTGGTCCAATAGCTCGTTGATTGCTACCCCTTCCCTGTAAAGAGGTTCATCGCGATTGGATAACTTCGTGAACTCGAACAAGTCATCAATAAGTAGTTTCAGCTTTTCGGACTTATGATAAGCAATACTAATATACCCAGCCGCCTGCTCAGGTGTTTCATAGCTTTTATCATGCAGCAGCCGTAAATACCCCATGATGAGCGTCAGAGGCGTGCGTAAATCATGAGAAACGTTGGTAATCAGCTCGCGCTTCAAACGCTCACTTCTTCTTTCCTCCTCAATTTTTTTCTGCAAATCTTCAGCCATAAAGTTCAAATCCCGGGCAAGAGAACCAAGCTCGTCTTGACTACGTTCAATAACGCGGTAATCCAAATTCCCGGTTGCAATGATACGCAGACCACCCGCCAATTCCTCAATGTGGCGCATTTTCTTTTGCGTCATGAAGTAGAACAAGAGGATAAAAACAGCAACGGCACTCAACAGGGATAGCGGACTTTCACCCTTTTGATACGTAATGTGCGGTTCCGGGATGCCGGAGACAATCAGATAAGATTTTTGTCCCATATAGTTCACAGGGTAAAAACTAGAAAATTCTTTTCGGCCATAATCCTGTTCCGTTCTGGCGTTCATCGCGTTGCCGATCACATTATAAATTTCGACATTTGTTTCCGCTGCATTTTGACTTCGATATATGACTCGACCTTCCAGATCCGTTATTAGAACTTTAAACTTCTGATCACTCATCCCCTTCACATGATTTTCGAAGAACTCCGGATTTCTCTCCGAATCTTCACCACCGGGCAAATCTCGTTGATTTTGGAGGGCTGATAGTTCATTCACCAGGCTTCGGGCTTCACTATCTATTCGTTCAATTCCGAATTTATAATCAATTACAGCCGTCTGCCTCATTTCTCCGAACAAATTAGAACAAATGCCATAAGTCAGTAGTCCCGCCAACAAACAAACGACAAAGGTTATCATCAACTGCATTCTTATACTCCGCTCAATTTGCCCCATCGTAATCTTATAGAGCGTCTGAACCAAAATAATCAGCTTTCGAATAAGATTAAAGGGAAAAAAGGTAAACGGAAATCGGTTTACTTTAGCGTATGGATCGATATCGTAACGTTTATTCAACTTTATAGCCAACCCCCCAAACCGTTTTTATAAATCTAGGAGTTCTTGGATTTGATTCAATTTTTTCGCGAATTTTGCGAATATGTACCATGACCGTATTATCAGAGTCATAGTAGGCTTCCTTCCATACGGTTTCGTACAATTTCTCCGAGCTCCACACCATCCCTCGGTTGCGGACTAACAGCTCAAGAATAGCAAATTCCCTTGGGGTTAGCTTAATTTCTTTACCTTCCAACTTGACTTCATGCGTCTGTGTGTTAATCGTCAGATCATCCACTTCGAACTCGTGATCCTTGTTCACATGAGGTACGTTAAGCCTAGTGTAGCGGCGAAGCTGGGACTTAATGCGAGCGATAAGCTCCAACGGATTAAATGGCTTACTCATGTAATCGTCGGCCCCAGAGCTTAAGCCCCATATTTTATCCATATCCTGACTCTTTGCAGACAGCATGATGATCGGCATATTTTTTTGCTCTCGGATTTTTAAACAAGCCTCGATCCCATCCATTTTCGGCATCATGATGTCGAGAACGATAAGATCTATCTCTTCCTTCTGAAGAACCTGAAGGGCTTCTGCTCCATCAGATGCTCGAAGCAGTTGATAACCTTCATTTTTCAAATAAATGGCAAGCATATCTATAATTTCTTTCTCGTCGTCGACTAGGAGTATTGTAGGTTGTGCCATTCCGAATTTCCTCCTTACATAATTTCTGTGTTACTAAACGTATCAAGTTGGACTCGTAAATTCAATCAAAATGTTGATAGCTATCATGAGGTTTAATATAGACACCGAATCTTAACAGATTATGGAGACAATTCTTAAGATTTTCTTAACTTCAGGGATCTTACGCTTAAGATGCTGCCAGCTCTCTATTTGATTAGAACGCATATAAAAAAACCAGCCCTAGGCTGGTTAGTCCATTTTTCATTTATTCTGTGGCTCAGTGAGCTTAAAGCTTTTCACCGACTTTTGCAGTTCAACCGCCATCTCCGCTAATTGGCGAATTGCTGTTGTAATCTCTTCGATCGAAGCGCTTTGCTCTTGCGCAGCAGCCGCAACTTCCTCATACCCGGCAGACTGATCTTCGGTAATGCCCGAAATTTTGTGCATCACTCGGGAAATGATCTCGAATGATCGCACCGCTCTCTCCAATGTATGCAACAAGTTATCAGTCCGCTCGGAAAACACGGAAATCCCATTAAAAATGACTTTGAAATTTTCATATGTATCATTAATCCACGTTTGCCCCTGCTCGACAGCATGATTACCCTGGACGATGCTTTCCATGACCAGACGGCTGTCTTTTTGAGTGCCGGACACAAGCTCCGTAATCGAACTTGCGGCTTTCGATGACTGCTCTGCCAGCTTCTTCACCTCTCCGGCAACAACGGCAAAACCTTTGCCTTGCTCGCCAACGCGAGCCGCTTCAATCGAAGCATTCAAGGCCAACAAATTCGTTTGCTGCGCGATCTCCGTAATAATGTTGATAATCGCTCCGATTTCCTTCGAACGATTGCCTAATTGAAGAGCGGCTTCATGCGACGATTTCATCTCTAGCTGAATCACATTCATCTGATGCAGCGTCTTCTCGACGAGCTGCTGGCCGTCAACCGATTGCGCCCCAACTTTATGCGCCATCTCCTGCATCTCTTTGACTTCCGTCGTGACTTCGGTCAGTTCAGAGTTGATCTCAACGATCGATGACGTGCTCTCTGATATGGAACTTACAACTTCCGCCACACCGTCATACATGCTGTTCATAGAAACCGCAACCAGTCCTGCACTGGAGCTTGACTCATCCGCAGATTGATACAATTGCTCACTCGTATGAGTAATGATATGGGAAGAATCATACATCTGGCGGATAAGCGATTCCAAGTTCCTGCGCATCACATTAAAGGAAGCAGCCAGTTTACCAATCTCATCGGTGCGCTCAATGGAGACTTGTTCAGTTAAGTAACCCGCAGCAACCTTCTCTGTGATATGCATGAGATGAACGACCGGTCTGGTTACGCTACGACTAATATAGTAGGCAATCAAACTTCCAATGGCCAAAACAATAAGCGTTATGCTCAGCATCGTCCAGAACATTTCTTGATAGGTTTTGGATATAACGCTCGCATCCAAATCAATGCCAATGATGCCGACGTTTTCACCATTTTTGTTTCTGAGCGGTACAAAGATCGATTTATGAATGCCATATTCATCTTTATAAATATTGCTGATCATGGGTTTATCTTGCGCTATTGCCTCATTCATTTCCGGCGTAAACGGGTATTCGGTTCCGTAATCATCGGCAACACCCGTTAGAATTACGATCTGTTCTTTCGCGGGAGTTTTGGTCAATACATACACGTTCTCCAACGTGTCATGCTTCTTGAACTCCTCGAATTGTTTTTTTATTCGCAGGTAGCCTGGATGTTTGGTGTCCGTTATATCTTCAGGACGTTCAGGAATGACGGCTAAATAGTTGGATACGTTTTGAATATTTGACGTTAACCGCAGAACAAATTGATCCTCAAGTTTCGTCGCTAATCCTTTACTCACCCAGTATCCAGACAATGAGAACATCGAGCTGACAACTAACAACAGCACAACAATGCTGAGCGTCATTTTTACGGCAATATGTTCACGAACCCAGTTCATTGCTTTCGTATTGAAAAGTTTCCCTTTATTTGTAAGAACTTGCTTATGCGTAGCCACACGTGTTACCTCCCGCTTATCGTAGATGCTTCAGCATATTTCTCAAAAACTTGTGAGACGAATGTTTTCAAATACTGCACGATTTCCGGTACATGCTTAGCCTCCGTATAGGGGGAAATTACAAAAATTTTGGTCGCATATAAAGCTGTAAAACTCCCCTCTTTCGTTGGCACTAGCAAGTGCTTTTTGGTGTCGCCGAAAAATATGCGGTCGCGCTGCTTCCCAAGAATTTCAAACAAAATTTCATTAAACTTGTTGTTACGATCAATTTCACTTAGCGAACAAGCACCCGAAACCTCTTCCTCAAGACGGGAGCCGCCCTCTGGATAAAGCCGGAATAACGTGATAATACCGGGATTATCCGCATTCACAATAACAGCCTCCGGGATTTCCAGACGCAGTGCCTCACGGAAGGCAAGATTAACTTCAACGAATTGAGCTAACAGCTGCTGATACCCTTGAATGCCAAATGCAAGAAGAGCGCTGTAAATACTGATTGAGCTAGCCATGCGAGAACATTCCAGTGTATATCCCGTATGATACTGGCCATAACCACGATGCCCGACATATGGCGTTTCGTCCGGATGTAGGTCCATCAACATTAGATCAGCTGCTTCTTTGACAAGAAAAAGACTTGTTAAGTAAGGGGTTTGCCCCAGCTTTTGAAAATCAAAGCAAAGCGAATCCGCCAAATGCAGATGTTTCATCCGGTTATGTATAGCTTCCAAGGCTTGCAATACCTCATCTTTGAAAGCTAGCGGATTAGCTGTGAAATCATAGTCTTGGAAGAAAGCAAAAAATCCGCCTAACGCCGAGTCCGCATGGATATGAGGTCTTAACAGCCCAAACTGAGCAGCAACCTTGCCGGCTGTAGCCTGGATCATCTCCAAATCGTCAATCCCCATGGCATCCGTCGTACCTGTTGTAGCGACAATATAAATCGGTATCCCGCCTCGGGCGATGACCTCCTCCATCTTAAGCTTCAGGTCATTAACGTCCATGGAGCTGTCAGCCTTCGTACGAACACGTATTAATTTATCAGTTCCGATTCCCGTGGCCTCGACAGATTTGAATAAGCTGTAGTGGGCGGCATCGGAACAAAATGCGTACAAGTTGTCAGGAACACCTTTCTGCAAGGCTTCCGGGGCGAATTTGGCAATTGCTATACGCAGTCCTGAGAATACAGCTCCTTGACCACCCCAAGTCGTATAACCACCGCTTTTCATGGCATCATAACCGATTAATTTCGACATCATGCTGATAACTTTTACTTCCGCTTCGGCACCCGCTGGACCGTACACATCCCATAGATTGTTGCCGTTCACCATGAACGCTGCAAGCATGCCCACAATACCCGGTATACTAGCCATCGGCAAAATATTGGTTAGAAAGTATTTGGTATGGTAAGGATGGTTGTGCAGCAGGGTCAATAACTCCGAGTTGACTTCCTCCATCGGTATGCTTTCAGAGGGGATCGCACTATGTTGAATGAGGTTGTTATAAAAGCGGTCTATGCGGTCTTTTTCGCCTCTAAGATTGACACCATCGGGATTTTTCAGTCCATCCACGCCGGTCAAAATCTGTTCAAAGAATTGCATCATCATTTGGCGTGATTGCTGGTTACCATTCTCACTAGGAAACAATCTCTGTACGTTTGGCAATCTTCTCTCTCTCATAATTTCCTCTCCTATCGATAGAATCGTTTAAAGAAAATAGGCAGAAAAACGTCTAACCGCGGCACCCCCCCCTTACTTTCGACAATAGCCGACAAAAGTCTTACATTTTTATACAATAGTATAGTATAGTAAATTAAATATAACAACACAATTTACCAAATATTATACTTATATAGTACTTTTGTTATATAGTTGAATCGTTTCCATTTAATAACCATAGGTAGAATAAGAAAAATAAAAAAGCTTTATCAGCATTCCCAAAAGGAACGTGATAAAGCTTTTCATGGTTACTCTCATCTTGTCGACTAAGACTAGGAAATGGATTGCGCCGCGTCCATACTCCCGTGAGAATGCAAGTACAATTGCTCATAATAGCCATGCAGAGCAAGCAATTCAGAATGATTGCCTTCCTCTACAATTTGACCTTGGCTCATAACCAGAATACGATTCGCATGAATAATCGTTGAGATCCGATGGGCGATCACCAGTGTTGTTCTTCCCTCAGCAACAATCTGCAGGGCCGTCTGGATCAGCTGCTCCGTCTGAGAGTCCAAATTCGCCGTAGCCTCATCGAGAATCAATATTTTCGGTTGGAAAACAATGATCCGCGCGAAAGAAATCAGTTGTCTCTCCCCCGCAGACAAACCGCTTCCTCTTTCCGAGATCCGCGTCTCGTACCCGTCCTTCAACCTCGTAATCAAACTGTCTGCGCCCACCAATTGACAGGCTTTGATGACATCCTCACGCGCAACGGATTCATCAAACATCCGCACATTATCGAGAATGCTGCCTGCATATAAATAAGGCTCCTGCTGGACCAGCCCGACCATGCGATGTAAGTTAGCCTGCGCAATATCCCGAATGTCCGTACCATCAATCCGGATGCTTCCTTCCTGCACATCGTAAAAGCGGCAAAGCAAGGAAATAAGCGAACTTTTACCCGCTCCCGTCGTGCCGACAATCCCGATCATTTCGCCGGGTTCAATTCGAAGCTCGAGATCTTCAAGCACGGAGATATCCTTCAAATAGCCAAACTTCACATGGTTAAAATGAATCTCGCCCTTGACCTTGGCCAGCGGGATCGTTTTCGCATTCTGCTTGTCATTGACTTCCGGCTGTGTAGCAAAAATGTTCCAGATCCGGTTCATGGAAACCGTTGTAGACTGAAGCGTATTCCATTGCTGCGTGATATTATTAATCGGTTGAAAAAACTGCCGAATATACGTAATAAACGCATACAAGACACCAAACTCAATCGTTTTATCAAATACAGCCATTCCACCGACCCAAGTGATAAAAGCTACGGAAAGATTCCCCAAAATATCAAAAGAGCGGTTAAACAACACGTTCGTGCGGATTTCCCGCAAGTTTGCCTGAAAGTAGCTTGAATTGCGATCTACGAAACGTTTCATCTGTTCATTCTCTTGGTGAAAGGCTTGAATCAGATGCATGCCTGATAAATTTTCAGCCACATAAGCTACCATTTGAGACAATCGCGTCCTGGAAAGCTGATACGTTTTGCGCATGTATCTACGAAAGCTTATAGCAATAATCGCTATGATTGGAATGACGATCATACTGTATAACGTTAGCGTTGGATCCAGATGATACATTAACACGATGATGAAAATCAAGGTCATGCCGTCGCGCACCAGACTTAACAAAACTTGCGTAAAGAACTGGTTTAGAGTCTCAGTATCGCTGGATACATGTGTAATGAGACTGCCGCTAGGCGTCTTGTCATAATACGACATCGACTGTTTGAAAATGTGCTGAAACAAATCCTTGCGGATTTTGGCTACAATGCTTTGTCCGGCGAATTGCAGCAAGTTGTTCTGAAGGTAACTGAAAAATAATGAACTTACCGAAAGTCCTACATAAAATAGACAAATCATCAGCAGTCCGTGATAATCATTTTTCCCGATCATCAAGTTATCATCGATCGCGATCTTTACGAGATAGGGCTGAAACAAGTCAGCAGCGATGCCCATCAAGGCGCACACCAGAACGGCTGCAAATGTCAACCAATGCGGTTTGGCATAAACCGATAAAGCCCGGAAGGACGTTTTCACCGCTTTGGGCTCAGTGGTGGTACTCTCTTTACTCCGCGACATCGTGGCTGCCCCCTTCCTGTATCGCATGAAGCTCGGCGTACAAGCCTTCCTGCGCAATAAGTTCTTGATGTGTGCCGCGTTGAACAATTCGACCTTCGTGAAGCACAATAATTTCATCCGTATGCTTTAATGCCGATATCCGGTGGGCAATCCATATCGTCGTTTTGTTGGAACGTTCTTTACGAATCGTATCGATGATATGCTTCTCTGTTACAGAATCCACTGCGCTAACGCTATCATCCAGAATCATGAGCGGTGAATCCTTGATGATGCCTCTGGCAAGGCTCGTACGTTGGCGTTGGCCGCCTGACAAAGTCACCCCGCGTTCTCCCAGCTTCGTCTCAAACTTCTCGGGAAAGGAGATAATGCTGTTCAGGATTTGCGCATTTTTGGCGGCGCGTTCTACCTGCTCAAGCGGTAATTCCCGTTTATAAAACGCAATGTTGTCCCGGATGGTTGTGCTGAACAGAAAGCCCTCTTGAGGCACATAGGCGATTTGATTCCGGAGGCTTTCCAAGGTCACATCCCGAATGTCCGTATCCCCGATGTAAACGGTTCCCTCAGGAGGATCATAAATCCGCAGCATCAGCTTCACCAACGTGGATTTGCCGCTACCTGTTTTACCGATAATGCCAATCGATTTACCCGGCTCAATCGTTAGCGAAATATCATGGAGCACTTCATCCTCGTCATCAGGGTAAGCGAAGGACAAATGCTCAATCCGAATTCCCTCTTGATCGAGGTGTGAAGGTTGCGCCAGCTCTGACTCTGCAACTTCCGATTTCAAATCAAGCAGCTCATTGATCCGCTCAAGCGATGCTTTGGACCGCTGCATGGCATTAATAACACGTCCAATCTGCTGAAGCGGGTTGACCATCATCCGTATGTAGAGCGTTAGTTCAACGAAATTCCCAATCGTAATCCGACCATGAATCGTCAAATAGCCCCCAAATGCAATCGCGATAATAAGCGATATTGCGCCCAGAAACGGAATTAATGCTTCAAATAGGGAAGACAGACGAACCAGTCTTAATTGGTTGTCGCGAATCCGGTCCACCGTTGTACTGAACCTGTTAATCATGATCGGTTCAACCGCGAACTTTTTCGTGACACGGATGCCGCCAAACTGCTCCTCAGCTGATTCGGTCATTTTACCTAAAGCCTCTTGAACCTGTAAGGAACGATTTTTGATAATAGGTTGAAATTTCACGCTCAGAATCGGGATAAGCAATAGTGGCAGAACACTTACAAGAATTAAATACAACGGAACTGAACTGAAAAGCATGGTCACGACAACAGCAATAATCAAAATCGCCGAGTTCACAATCTGGTTAATTCCCATCGAAATCGATTCCCGGATGACGGTCACATCGTTCATCACATAACTCAGGAGCTTGCCGACGCCATTTTTGGAGTAAAAAGTAGCCCCCAGCTGTGTAAAATGATCAAACAATCGATTTCTGGCGACGAACTCGAATCGTCTTCCGTTTCGCATAATCAAATACTGTCCAATTGCTGTTAAAACACCGAATGTAATACCAATAATCAGGAGCTGCACGCTGTAGGTCACAATTAAGTCTCTGCTCAAGCCCCCAACCTTAAGGTGATCCGTAAATGCGCCTAGCTGCTTAGGGTAATACGAATATACGATGTTGCCTACGGAGATTGACAATGCGGCTACGATGTACAACGGCCATTTCAGTTTCAGGAAATCAATTAATAACCTAGTTGACTTCAAAACGACATCACTTCCTAATACTTGTTGTCTGGAATAATAAGTATTCCGAAGGAACATTTGTATCTTGCTAGGCGCCCCCCTACAGTATACGCCTATTCAAAGCCACTTCCTATATCAGATATTGACGTTATAATAGAGAAGTCATCTAATTTTCACATATGTTGCCTAGGAGGATTATCGAAATGGATTTTATATTAGACCGGATTGACAATAAAATTGAGTTCTTTCAAGCCTATGACTTGCGAACGCTGGAGAAGCAAATTAACGAACAAGTAGATAATAATAAAGCGCTGTTATTAAGTGTTTACGCCGTTCAGCATCACACCACATTCGACCCGAATGCCGGTAAAATGCTCTACAGTGCGGTTGTCCACTTCAAATCGTAATAGAAGACATGAAAAAATGACTTCCCATCCGATCGATGGGAGAGTCATTTTTTGCATTATAAGCCCAGCATAAACTGGAGCGTCTTATCATTAAAGCCGGGAAGGCCTTCATGTCCGAAATCTGGATACAGCTCGTAGCTTTTAGGCGATTTGATTTTGTTGTAAGCAGCAAATTGCGTTGAAGGCGGACATACCGTGTCGGCTAAACCAACAGCCATCATGACTTCACCTTGAATTCGCCCGGCTAGATTTTGAATATCAATGTAGCCTAACTTTGTGAAAATTTCCTCTTCCCGTTTATGCTGCGGGTCGTGGCGGCGGAAAAAGTCCTTCAGCTCTTGATAGGCATCCTTCGCCAAATCCATTTCCCATACGCGCTTATAGTCGCTAAGGAACGGGTACACCGGCGCCAATCGCTTAATACGCGGCTCGAGCGCAGCGCAAGCAATCGTAAGAGCTCCGCCTTGAGAGCCTCCCATAGCTCCAACACGCTCTGCATCCACTTCCGGCATGCTCATCGCGATGCCAGCCAGCTGCGCCGTATCAAGGAAAATATCTCTGAACAATAATTGATCAGGATGATCGTCCAATCCACGCACGATATGGCCTCTAAGCGTAGTCCCTTTCATGCCTCCTACATCTTCGGACAAGCCGCCTTGCCCACGGCAATCCATGGAGAAAAACGAGTACCCTAAAGCGGCATACTGAACTTTATCCGACCAATCGCCGGAATTGCCTGAATAACCGTGAAATTGTACGATAGCTGGATGAGGAGCGGATGAGTGCTTAGGGCGAATATATTTGGCATAGATCCGTGCGCCCTTTACGCCTGTGAAATAAAGATCGAAGCATTCAGCGAAAGGAACTTGAAATTCACTAGGACGCAGCTCGATTTGCGGGTCAACCGCTTTCATTTCGGCAATGGCCCGCTCCCAATACGCATCAAAATCAGCAGGTCGGGGATTGCGGCCCTCATAAGCGAGCAGCTTCTCTAAAGGCATATCCACTAATGGCATGATAACTCCTCTTTTCTTTTATTTTAAAGGGGCCTTGTACGCATCGAACTGAACAGCTTGACCATTGACCCATCTGCCCAGATCGCGGCCAAGACCGCTTTTGAAAACAAGTACATCATTATTCAGCGTCGTGTAAGTCAATACGGCTCCGCCCTCATCTGACTGAGCGTGCTCCGGATGCCTGTTTTTCATCGTGCTTGCGAATTGACGTACGCCCTCCATCCCCTTTTGCAGCGCGTCATGCTTGTCGATGCATTCAATCACAACGGCATTATTGCGGCTGCTGCTCGTAATGATGGAACGGTCGTCGAGCACTTCCCTTTGATACGACTGCTGAATATAGACAGCCATGTACGCTTGTCCACAAATGCCGAACAACGCATGCTCATCTTCCACCCATTCCCCTGCCGGCAAACAGCCAATAATTTGATCTTGCTGGCTTTCGGGGATTTGATAGTCGGCAATGACGGTGTTCCGGTGAAAAAACACTTCTGAAAATTCGCTCTGATGCCGCAAATCTCCTTCTTTATTTCCAGCAGCTGGATGAAAAAAATAAGCATGATTGACGCCTGTCACAGCATCCAGGGGAAGCGACACATCCCAGCGATGCTGCTCATTGTCAAATTCAAGCATACGCTCGTAGATACCGCCTACCGCGAAACTTTCTGTGATATATACATAGCTATGCAGATCATCCTCATCATTAGCTGCCGTTCCCGCCTGTTTGGGAATTCGGAATTTCACTTCAGTTGGGGACTTACGATGCAAGGCGAGTTCCAGAGCATCCGCTGGAGCTTCATACGCGAGAAAACCTGCAAATTCGGTTCGAGGCATGTCCTCAGGGAGCGTAAAATCCCCATACTGCACGTAATCATGCAGGACATTCGTATCCCTAGGCATATCATGCGGCCAAATTCTGGAATGGGGTCCCACCCAGGCCCCCCTCAAATAATACGTCGAGCGGATACGCCATAAATAATCCAGCATCTGAGCGAGCTCCTGTTTCAGCTCTTGATCCTCCATTAGCTGCCAAGCGCACGTAAACGCCTGAACCCAATGCCAGAACCATGGCAGCCCTCCGTATTCGGACATACCAATTGAGGTAATCCGATCCAATGTAAGGCGCAAGCTCGCAATGCCATCCTCCAACAATTCTTTATCTGCAAAGCGCTGCCCAAAAATGAGCTTGGCAGCCGTGTATTTGGCTTCGTGATGGTTGTAATGCTCAACCTTTTTACGATAAAAATTGCTTTTATAGATATGTTGAAGCGCTTCTTCAAATGAGCCGCATAAGGGCTCACTAAGAACGGTTGAGTATCGATCATAAAAATAAACCATTAAACTTCCCATCAGTTCCACGGGAAGTGTGTTTTTAGAAGCTTCCTGCGGCGATGGTTTTAAATTTAACGGCCAATGTCCGTAAGTTGGGCTTTGCGCATCCTGATCCTGCAATTCAAGTAAACGTTGAAGAATCGTTTCTGCTTTGCTTTTCGCCAATTGGCGATCACCCGCAAATTCGATTTCTTGCTCTTGAGAAGCGGCAAATAAATAAGAAGCATAATAGAAATTATCTCGAACATCTTGATGAAATAGGAAGCCGCTTTCTAGTATTGGCAGTTGATAGGCCGCCGCGGCTACCTTTGATTTGATTTCGTTTTGTCTTTGTTGCAAATTCGTCAAATTTGTCATCCCCTTGCGTCCTTCATCAAAGATAACGGTTTATTTGTATAATAAAGCGCTGTCTTTCTTAGTTGAAACGTTTAACTCAAGTTTATATGCAATCATATGCAGCGTCAATGACTGACGGAACATTCATTTTTTCATATTTTGGCTGTTGCTTCCCTTTACAATTTCTTATAAAATAATCTACCGTCGGTCAAAATCTATAGTCACCCTTATTTGCTTGGGATAGGAGGTATTCATCCTGATTCATATCGAGAACTTACAAAAAGTGTACGAGGATGTACCGGGACGTGTACCGGCTATCCAGCAGATCCATTTACATATCGATCGCGGAGAAATCTTCGGCATCATCGGACATTCCGGCGCAGGGAAAAGCACCTTGTTGCGATGTGTAAATTTACTTGAACGTCCATCCTCGGGAAGCATCACCATCGACGGCGAAGACATGACAAGTTTAAATGCCAAACAGCTGCAAGTAAAGCGCCGCAAGATCGGCATGATTTTTCAACATTTCAATTTGCTCTCCTCCTCTACGGTTGCCGATAATATCGCTTTCCCGCTGAAGCTGGCGGGTATGGGACAAGCTGAAATAAAAGCACGGATTAAAGAGCTGCTTGAATTGGTGGGACTGCAAGACCATGCCGGCAAATATCCCAACCAGCTCTCGGGTGGACAAAAGCAGCGTGTCGGTATTGCCAGAGCGCTAGCTAACCATCCGGACATTTTGCTCTGCGACGAAGCTACTTCTGCCCTTGATCCGCAGACTACGAATGCCATTCTCGCTCTGCTGCTCGATATTAACCGGAAACTTGGCATTACGATCCTGTTGATTACGCATGAAATGCAGGTCATTCGCGCGATTTGTGACCGCGTTGCTGTCATGGAGAAAGGTTTGATCGTCGAAACCGGCAAAGTGCTCGATGTGTTCCTTCAACCGCAGCATCCGGTAACGAAGGACTTTGTCGGTCAGGTTGCTGATTTCGCGAGCAGCCTCACGGAAGACGGTACGAACCTGAACAGAGGAAATACGCAAGGTACTGTCATTCGAATTACGTATATCGGCGCGAAGACGTATGAACCGATTCTCTTCGAGACTGTCAAATCGACGAATGTGACCTTCGCTATTTTGCAAGGTACGATTTCTTCCATGAAAGGGGTGCCGTACGGCCAGTTGGTCGTGCAATTATCCGGTGCTCATCAAGAGGAAATCGAAGCTGTTATTGCCAAATTGAAGCAAGAAGGAATGGATGTGGAGGTGATGGCCCCATGAATATGACCTGGGAGATTAACTGGGCTGAGATTGCCAAAGCAACCGGCGATACGCTTGTGATGCTGGGGTGGTCGCTCCTGTTCACCATCATCATTGGTTTAGCCCTTGGCATTATTTTATTCCTTACTTCCAAAGGGCAGTTGCTGCAAAATATGCCGCTATACGGCGTGCTCTCATTGATCGTAAACATCCTGCGTTCCGTGCCCTTCGTTATTCTCATGATCTCGGTGTTCCCGATCACGAAGGCGCTCGTGCACACCACAATCGGCGTGAAAGGCGCGATCCCGCCTCTCGTGATCGCCGCCGCGCCCTTCCTGGCGCGGCTGGTTGAATCCGCGCTGCGCGAGATCGAGAGCGGCGTCATTGAAGCCGCTCAGTCGATGGGCGCAACGCCATGGCAAATCGTCTGGCGCGTTCTGCTGCCGGAAGCACGCTCGGGCTTGATCTCAGCCGTTACCGTGACGGCTGTGGCCTTGCTCTCCTACTCCGCCATGTCAGGCGTCGTAGGCGGAGGCGGGCTCGGCGATCTTGCGCTCCGCTACGGCTATATGCGGTTCCGTACGGATATTATGATCGTCACGGTCGTTATCCTAGTCCTTTTCGTTCAGCTTCTACAAATGCTTGGTGATCGCATGGTCGCCAAATACAACCGCAAATAAGACATCACGATTATTGGAGGTCATTTTATCATGAAAAAACTTTCTGTTTCACTTGTTGCTCTATTCTTCGTGTTGGCGCTTGCCGCATGTGGACAAAAACCGGCTGAGAACCAAGCCAGCACAGCGCCAGCTGCTTCTGGAGCGCCGGCAGCAACGACGCCTGCCAAAGAAGTTACTTTGAAGGTTGGCGCGTCTTCCGTTCCTCACGCTGAAATTTTGAACGGCATCAAAGCAAAAATGAAGACTCAAGGCGTTAACCTGGAAATCATCGAGTTCAACGATTATGTACAACCGAATGTGCAAGTGTTTGAAAAACAATTGGACGCGAACTTTTTCCAACACCAGCCTTACCTGGACCAATACAATGCTGATAAAAAGCAAGACCTTGTTAAAGTCGTCGGCGTACACATCGAACCATTTGGTGCTTACTCTCAAAAAGTGAAATCCGCTGCTGAATTGAAAGAAGGCGCAACTGTCGCTATTCCGAATGACCCGTCCAATGCGGGCCGTGCGCTAGCTTTGATGGAGAAAAACGGTTTGATCAAGCTGAAAGACGGCGTTGGCATTAAAGGAACTGTGAAAGACATCGTCGAAAACAGCAAAAAACTTCAAATTAAAGAGCTTGACCCGGCTATGCTGCCACGTACGATCGGTGAGTTCGATCTAGCGCTCATTAACACGAACTACGCGCTTCAAGCGAATTTGAACCCTACGAAAGATGCGCTGTTCATCGAGGATAAAAACTCCCCTTACGTGAACATTCTCGTCGCTCGTCCGGACAATAAAGATTCCGAAGCTATGCAAAAGCTGGCGAAAGAATTGAACTCCGCTGACACGAAAAAATTCATCGAAGATAAATACAAAGGCGCTATCGTTCCAGCGTTCTAACATAGAAAAACCGTCAGGAAAATCTTCCTGACGGTTTTTCTATGCTTATTGTAAGAGAGATTGAATATCCGTATATGCGTAGCCATGCGCCTCAGCGACAGCCTTGTAAGTAACATGCCCGGCTACAACGTTAATCCCTTTAGCAATCGCTTTATTGTCCAGTGCAGCCTGTACGTACCCTTTGCCGGCAATTTGCAAGCCATATGGCGTAGTCACATTCGTTAGAGCCAATGTAGACGTGCGAGCTACGGCACCAGGCATGTTCGCTACCGCATAGTGAATGACGCCATGCTTCTCGTAAGTCGGTTGATCATGCGTTGTAATTCGATCAATCGTCTCAATGGAGCCGCCTTGGTCGATCGCAACGTCCACGATCACGCTGCCGGGACTCATCGTTTTGACCATCTCTTCGGTCACCAGACGTGGAGCGCGAGCGCCAGGAATAAGTACGGCGCCGACCACCAAATCAGCTTGCCGTACGACTTCGGCGATGTTATAGGGACTAGACATAATCGTTTTCACACGTCCTTGGAAGAGATCATCCAATTGGCGCAATCGATCCGGATTCAGGTCCACGATCGTAACATCGGCGCCTAATCCAATCGCCATTTTCGCTGCGTTAGCTCCTACGATTCCACCGCCGATGACGGCTACTTTTCCTGGCTCAACACCGGGTACGCCGCCTAGCAGAATCCCTTTGCCTCCATGCGCTTTCTCCAAGAAATGCGCGCCGATCTGGACGGACATGCGGCCCGCTACTTCGCTCATTGGTGTCAATAGCGGAAGACTGCCATTGTCCAACTGAATCGTTTCGTAGGCAATTGCGGTTACCTTGTTGCGAGCTAGAGCATGTGTCAATTCAGCTTCTGGTGCAAGGTGAAGATACGTGTATAAAATCAAGCCTTCATGGAAGTAGCCATACTCCTCTGGGAGCGGCTCTTTCACTTTGACCACCATTTCAGCTGCCCAAACGTCCGATGCTGCAGCGACAATCGTCGCTCCTGCTTGTACGTAATCTTCATTCGTGAATCCGATACTGTGACCTGCCATGGTTTCTACCAATACTTCATGCCCCGCTTTTGTATAAGAAAGCACGGAACTAGGCGTCATGCCTACACGAAATTCGTTATTTTTTATTTCCTTAGGAACCCCAATAATCATTCTGCATCTACCTCTCCTAGGGACCCACGAAAAAAAGGATCCGTCTTCACTTGATAGTTCCAAGTATAAGAGGGATCCGCTCTTGTTCCATTAGACAAATTGTCAAAAATCTGTCTGTGTTTTTTTCACAATTTTATTTCCGGATAAAGCAACTGATATGCCCGTATTCCGACCTGCAGCGCTAATCGCTTCTCAGGGAGCATGTAATCTGCGCCTAGCAGCTCCTCTATTTTCTCCAAGCGGTAATAGAGCGACTGCCGAACGATAAAAAGCTGCTGGGCCGCAATCTGCTTAGACCCGTCGCTGTCTAGATAAACCTTGAGCGTACGAAGCAGCTCGCTGCCTTTCATGTGATCATAATCAATAATCGGCCCTAAATACGTACGGACAAAAGACTGCAGAATGTGCTTGTCGGCAATATGAAAGAGCAGTTGGAAGACACCCAACTCGTCATAAAACTGCACTTTGCCCCGCAGCGTCGGAGCAAGCGAAATCGCTTGAAGCGCCTCTTGATAGCTTCGGTGGGCTTGCAAAAAACCGCGGTTGCTTTGGCCAACACCAATGGTCAATTCCATCTCTTCCTCCGCTTTCAAGAACTGAAGCGACTGAAACACCTGCTGAAGCCGTTCTTTGGCCGGCCGTTTGGACGTTTTGTCAAAAGCTACGACGACAAGCCGGTTATTTTTCAAAGTTAATAAGGGATGAAACGTGTGCTGTTCAAAAATGGAACGTGCGGCTAATGAAAGATGAATACCCGCAGATTCTATGCCATCACCGTCTTCAAGTACGGATTTGTATTCAATCTGTCTATGTTCAAATTCGATTAAAATAACATGATAAGGCAGTTCATTCAGCTGTTTAAATCCATGGCCAATCAAAACTTTGACCTGCTCCTCGTCTCGAATGCGAAGATGGAGCAGATCGTCTACCCATAAGGTTTGCGAGTACAATTTGCGCTCTTCCATGTAGCGTTTGCGCAATAAGTCCTGCGCGATCGACAAAGAGGCGGAGTCCAGAATCAAGTACTCATACTCCTGTGGTTTACGACCTAGAACAAGAATAATATAGGCCCATGTTTTCCCCATCGCTCCAACAGGCTGTACGATAACTGTCTGGCCTTCTAATTCAAAAATGACTGGAGAGCCTGCATTGCTGGCGGTTGTTTCCCGCTCTATTTGGTTATTCAAAATTTCCAGCCATTGCGTCGTCTCCCGGCTCCCCAGCTGTGGAACAAATTTGGGTTGGCTATCTTGAGGCATATAGATGACTTGGGCTTTTGTACTGCTCTGGAGCAGCCCCAGCACGTGGGATACGCCCTGCGAAGATAATGTCATGCGATGGAATTCTCGTGAAATTTTCTCCAGATCTTGGAGGGCTTTATGATGTTGGTTAATGATGTGAGCATGAATATCTTGCGTAATGTCGATAAAGCGCACCGCTTGAGGGAAAATAATGAGAGGGAGCCCGCAGGCTTCCGCCGCGTCGATCCACGTCTGCGGGATAGCACTTAAATAATGGCCCATCTCTATGCAGAGACAGGATACGTTATTATTAATCAGCTGCTCCAAATAGAGCATAAACAGCTTCGTATCGCTCTTAAAGGCAGCCCCCGTCGTCAGGATCATCTCTCCGCCCTGCAGCAGCTCTTCAAACTGGATCACTTCAATGATGTGCACCCAGCGCACTAGCCGCTGCAGCCCCTCTTGACCTGTTGCCATATAGGCTTGCTGAAAGAAAGGTCTACCCAGTACTTCTTCTACCGTTAATTGATAATCTTGATTCAAGACTGTCACGCTACTTTCTTCTGGCTCACCAAAGTTATCCACAACTGACTATTCAGGCTATATGGGGATAAAAGAATTAACGAAGTTTAGTATACATGAAAAAAGCGCCTGTTTCACTAGGAAACAAGGCGCTTTTTGGCTATCCAAACTTATATGGCTTTATCAATGGCAACGGTTTGCCCGGACCAAACCTTCTGCGAGGTCCAAGGCGCATCCGCATCGCTCCAGAACGCATCATCTGCCGGCAAACCAAGCGGCAGGAAGACAGCGGAGCACAGGTATAGGCTGCCTGTAGAGATGTAAGGCTCGCCAAGTTCAGGCTGGTGACCGCATAAGCCGATCGTCAGCCAGCCTGCTTCGTCGAACGTGCCCGGCGCTTCAATGAGTCGCTTCATCACCGCGCTTAATGCGCATCTTACTTGCGAAGGAGAAACACCAACCGGCAGTTCGCGGCGCAGCGCTGTCTGAGCTAGCGACTGAAAAGCGCCAAACCGGTAAGCAAGCGACCTGCCGATAACAGGGAACGTGCCCTCAGGAGAGATGGAACGCTCCTGAACAGCGGCATAACGCTGCGCACGCGCCAAAATATCCTTGCGCATAACAGCCCAATCTTCATAATGCGTATCCACATGCTCAATGATATCAACCAGCATAGGCTGAATCACGAAGCTGTTGTAGTAGTCCGCATGATAATGGGGGCCATCGCCGTACATGCCGTCTCCGAGATACCACTGCTCATGCTGCTTGAGGGCAAAGTCCACACGCATCTGGTCCCAATCCTCGCCCATAAATCTGAGCGCGGTTTCCGTCATCGCAGCGAACAACAGCCAGTTGTTGAAACCCGGCTTGCGAGTTCTCGTCGCTTTCAAGGCTTGCACCAGATTGCTCTGAACGCGGCGCTCTAGTCCATTCCAAAGTGTGTTAGGAGCACGCAGAATCGCATGCGATAGAAAAGCAGTGTCCACAATCGGCTGAAATCCGTGGCTAAAATTCATGAAATCAGGCGATTCAGGATCAGTCGCCGCATCTAGACCTGATCGCACGAGCTGGACGTAGTGTGTCCGAAGCTTTTCCTCTTCTGCATCCAGCGCAGGTGTTTCCAGCCAAGGAGCGATGCCAACAAGCGTACGGGCAAAAGCCTCCAGATGCGAGTATTGGCGCTGCTCTTCTTTTTTATTCTCAACAGGCATGGTTGCCCGCAGTTTTTTATCCGCCAATGCCGTAAGAACGGGATCCGCAATGCGAAGCATCGTTTGTACCCAGTAAGACCGGGTACTGCTGGCTGCCGATTGATTATTCATACCAGTAACCTTTGATTCCTTTCTCCATGCGCACAAGCGCTTCCAAATAGTAGTAATCTCCCCAGATCATGAAGTCGTCCGGCGCGTTTCCGCCGCGAACGCTATAGGAGCCGCGCTCAATGAAACCTTGTGCATCCGGCTTGCCGATTGTTGCATACGATTTCACGAGTCCAGCCATGGAGCGCCCAATCGCATTTTCCAAATAAGCACGGTCTGCATCATCCCCAGCCAAATGCTCCAACAACTCAAGCGCTCCTGCAGAAGCAATCGCGGAAGCGGAGCTATCACGTTTCGTTTCTGCGTTCACAGGCGCATTGAAATCCCAGTACACAACGTCATCCTGCGGTAAGCGGTCAAAGAAGTAACGAGCCAAACGTTTCGCCGTTTCCAGGTAAAGCGGATTTTTCGTATAGTGGTAAGAAAGCGCGAATCCATAAATCCCCCATGCTTGGCCGCGAGTCCATGTTGAACCATCGCTATATCCTTGTGCCGTTCCACCATGCAGTGGCTCGCCGTTTTCTTGGTCAAAATAGAACGTGTGGAAAGAGGAATCATCACCACGCACCAAATAACGGCGGCTTAAATCGGCATGAATGACAGCAACTTCTTTGTATTTCGCGTCGCCTGTTTGTTCGTAAGCCCAGTACAAAAGCGGCAGATTCATCATGCAGTCAATGATAATGCGGCCACCGTTATGCACATCGCCTTCCGGGCCCCAAGCTTGAATATACTGGCCTTTTGGTCTCCAGCGCTTCATCAATACGTCAGCAGCCTGAAGTGTAAGCTGTTTGGCATTCTCATCTTTTTCAATGATCCACTGCGCTTTGGAGGAAAGGGAATATAAAAAGCCGATATCATGGTGATCTAGAGCGACATTGTCTTCCAATCTTTTCTTAAAGCTTGCCACCGTTTTCTGTGCAGCCTCTTGAAATGCTTTGTCACCGCTGTATTGGTAGCCCAGCCACAAAATACCGGACCAGAAGCCGTCCGTCCAATCCGTATTCGGATTCAAGTGATACACATCATTTTCGCTGACATGAGGAAATAAATCCCCAAAACGTTCAATGTTCACTTTCGTTTTCTGTAAAGCATCTTCAATGGCTTGTTTCCACATACAATGATTCACTCCGTTTACTGTAGTTTGGTTGTTCCTCGTTCTATAAAAGTAAGCGGGACCTCGATTTCGCGGTCTTCGCCTGACTCCGCTTTGTTGCCAATCTTGTGCATCAGCTTGTTTATCGCCATTTGCGCTTGATCGATATAAGGAATGTCCCAGCTTGAAATGCCAGGATAGCTTTCTTTCGCAATATAATCGTTATTAATTCCAATTAATTTTAGGCGGCCCGGAATATCAATGTGCAGCTTATTAGCCGCAGATAACACTCTCAATGCCACATGATCGTCGAAAGCGACAATGCCAACAGGCTTTGCTTGACGCTGCATAAGATCACGCAAATAGGCCTCGATATCCAAGCCCATCGTATCCACGATTTCTTGGGACACACCCCCACCGAATTGCGCCATCCCGGCATTAAAACCGATGAGCCGCTGTTCATCGATGACTTTCGAGCGTTTGCTGCCTAAGTAGCAGATCGCTTCGCAGCCATGATCTGCGAGCACCTTGACGGACTGCAAGCAAGCTCCTGCAAATCCAAGATTCACAGCTCCTGTCGCGATGTCCTCCGGCCAGCCCCACCCATTGATCAGCACCAAAGGTGTTCCGCTGTTGACGATAGAGCGCGTCGTTTCAAAGCCCATGGCTAAACCATGGCAAATTAACCCGTCAACTCTTCGCTGCTGCAAAACTTCCAAGTGCCTGCGTTCAATATCCGGGTCAAAACCTCCCGAAGAGAAAACGGATAAGTGGTATCCCGCATGATGCGCTTCAATCTGTAAATGTTCGGCAAGCTGTCCATAGTAGCCGGCCATCGCTGGAATAATGAGACCGATTTCATAAGTTTTGTTACGGCTTAGACCTGCTGCCATCGTGTTACGCCGATACCCCAGTTGTTCAGCAGCCAATTCGACTTTGCGAATGGTCTCTTTCGATGAGCGAATACCACCTCGATTCAACACATTGGAGACGGTGGCAATCGACACACCTGCTGCTTCGGCCACTTCTACAATGGTGACTTGTTTGGGCTTGGTCATCCCTGTTTCAACTCCGTTTTGTTAAACGTTTAACATACTCTATTAGCTTAATGTGAAACGTTTAACCTGTCAAGAGAAAAAAAGACCGGTTCCCTCACTTCAAGGGAATTCCGGCCTCTCGTTTTGACGAAGAGCTACTTCGCTTTATTTTTTTCCAACACAGCGTTAGCATCTTTGCGGAATTTCGCAGCAGCATCTTCTATGCTCGTTTTCTTGTACAAGATTTGCTCGCTGGCAGCTTTGAGCAATTTCTCGACTTCGATGGAACCAACCGGGTTCGGAGGATCCATTTGGGAGCTGTTTTGTTCAGCCCATGCCACATAATCAAAGATTTTCACTTCGTTCGGGGACAACAGCGGTTTGAGCGCATCTTTCACTTTAGAGGAAACAGGCACACCGCGGTCGCCTTTAATCAATTTGTTGGCTTCAATATCGTTCACGAAGAAAGAGATGAACTTCGCTGCTTCTTCTTTTTGCTTGGAGCTGTTCGCAATGGAGAAGTACATACTTGGTTTCAAGAACAACCCTTTATTGCCGTTGCGTCCAGGAAGCGGGAGCAATTCAAGCGGACGATCTTTCACCAAGTTGGCAACAGCCAAAAATTGATTGGACCAACCATTGCCCGTTACCGCGTTGTTCAGCAAAATTTCGTCTTCCTCAGCTACACCTTTCTTCTGTGACTCTTTATCAAGGGAAAGGATATTGCCGGCTTCGTACCATTTTTGGTAACGTTTGAAGTAGTCAATGAACGGTTTATCGTCAGTGTAACCAAGCGCCGTACCGTCTGCGTTATACATTTTTTGATCGACAGTACGCAGGTAGTACGGGAAGAAGACTTCATGGTGAAGCGCAAAGCCGCCGATTTGTTTGCCGCCAGCTTTCGCTTTTGCCGCAACCGCATCATAATCCTCCCAAGTCCAATCTTTGGTTGGTGTTGGAATGCCTAAGCTCTTGAACGTATTCACATCAACTGTCGTCGCCAGCGCGTTCACGCCTAAGTTCATCGCGACTAACTTACCGCCTACTTCACCGCCGGAAATATTATTCGGGGAGATGGAGGAAACGTCGATCAGGCCATTTTTCGTGTAAGGGGTCAAATCAGCCAACTGATTTTTCCCGCCGTATTGGGTCAAGTACGAGATATCCATCTGGATAACATCCGGCAGCTGATTGGCTGAGGCTTGCGGAGCAAGCTTTTTCCAATAGTCGTCGAATGGCGCGTATTCCGCTTCAATTTTGACGTTCGGGTTCTGTTTCTCATACATCTCGATCACTTTTAACGTGTAATCGTGACGCGCTTGCCCACCCCACCAAGCAACGCGAAGCTTAACTGGATCTTTGCTAGGTGCTGTTGTAGCCGCTGCTGCTTTGGATGGTTCCGCGCTTGCCGCAGGTGCTGCTGGCGTATTCGTACCTGACGAGCATGCTGCCGCAGTAAACATGATGGATAACGACAGAGCTAAAGTGAACACTTTTTTCATCTCTATTCCTCCCCTAAGTGAGCCGATCAAATTTGGATAACGCTTACATGTTTATTATCCAACTTTCTAGGGGAAAGTTTAATCCAGAAAGTAGAGGTATTTGTTTAAAAAACAGTGTTAAAAAAATATTAAAAAAAAATAAAACCAACGCGCTACTTTTTACGTAGTACTGTTCATGCATGACATTCTTTCAGGGTTAGGGAGGTTTCTTGCTTATGACATTGACTCTCAGGTACTACCAAACCGCTTCAATCCGGGACGCCATTTCCATGTTAGTCTGGTATTTACGTAAAAAACGCCGCGCGTAACATGACTTATAGGGTTCGCAAATAAGCAAGGATAAACGATTTCGTCATCCTTTTAGGACGAACGCGTTTGTTAAAGTAGATGCGAAGCAAAAGTATAAAACTTATACTTTCTTATCTACTAATAAAGGCTGCTCTCTCGTAGATGATCTACAAGAGATGCAGCCTTTTTGCTATTAAGAAATGATCGAGCTTATTAACTCATAGGAACGCATTCGCCGTTCATAATCTGCAATCGGAGTGACCAGAAGAAATTCATCGACCTCACAGTCGCGTGCGATCCGCCCCAACTGCTCATGCACGGCAGCAACTGTGCCGATGAGCATTCTGCGCTGGGGCTGCTGGGACTCTGCACCTTGCAGCAAAGGCATACCAGCTGCTAATGTCAGCGCCTCCTCCTCCGAATCGGCGCAGACCACACCTACCGCGATGATGACCCGGGGGGCTTGCCCTTGAGCGGATGGCACAAAGTTCTCCCGGTAGCCACGCACAACTTCAACAGCATCGCTGTCGCTCATAAATTGGCCGAATACGTAGCCAGTTCCATGTTCAGCCGCTAATGCTGCGCTTTTGATATTGGTGCCGAGCATCCACACTTCCGGCGCAACAGGTGGCAACGGCCTTGCCGTTACCGGTTGGCCTTCGCACTCAAACCGGCCTTCCAGCAAGGCCATTAACGACTTCAACGTTTCCGGCAGCTGCCTAACGTTTTCCAGGAAGTTGCCGCTTAGCGCAATGGCGGCATTGGCAGAACCGCCGGGCGCTCGCCCGATGCCAAGATCTATTCTGCCCGGATAGAGGGCAGCAAGCATATGAAAGCTTTCTGCCACTTTCATCGGTTTATAATGCGGCAGCAGCAGCGCGCCTGAACCGATGCGAATGCGTTCCGTCCTCGCGCCGACATGCGCCAAGAAAACCTCCGGCGCTGTACAAGCCAATGCAGGCATGTCGTGGTGTTCAGCGACCCAGTAGCGCGAGTAACCCCATTTTTCAGCTTGCCTTGCGAGCATAACAGCTTGCTCGTAAGCCGCGCCGGCGTCTGCCGGGGCTATGACGGGAACAAGATCTAACACACTAAGCTTCATTCCAATGAGTCCTCCATAACCAGAACCGATACAAGTTTACAAAGCTTCGCCTTTGCCGCCATCAATATTGACCGAAGTCCCCGTTACGTACGAAGCTGCTTGCGAGGACAAGAAGACGATCACGTTCGCCGCTTCCTCTGCTTGTCCGATGCGGCCTAGCGGGATGGCGTGTCTTGCATCACGTGCATACTCATCCCAAGTGAGCTCAGGCGCCTCACGCTTCCAAGCTTTTTCCAGCTGATCACTGCGAATCTTTCCGATACACACGGTGTTCACGCGAATGCCATCCCCGGCAAGATCCTTGCTCATCGCGTTAGTCAAGGCCAGTCCGGCTGCGCGGCTGACACTTGTGGGCAAGGAGGAAGCCGGCGGTGTCTTGGCCGCAGACGTCGTCAGATTCACAATGGAGCCGCCACCAGCTAGCTTCATATAGGGAATCGCATAACGGGAGCAATGAATCGCTCCGAACAACTTCAGTTCCAAATCCTGCCGCCAAACCTCCGTTCCCACCTGTTCAAAAGGTTTCGCCGCAGAAGTCCCGGCATTATTAACCAAAATATCAATGCCTCCAAAAGCTTCAACCGTTAGCTCGACAGC
Source organism: Paenibacillus sp. FW101-FHT12H11 (assembly GCF_058790355.1). Classification (NCBI taxonomy): domain Bacteria; kingdom Bacillati; phylum Bacillota; class Bacilli; order Caryophanales; family Paenibacillaceae; genus Paenibacillus; species Paenibacillus sp. FW101-FHT12H11. The sequence continues at coordinate 869,941 of NZ_JBYTCO010000002.1, forward strand.
GCGTTTGCAATCTTCTTCTGACATAACATCCGCTTGAATCGTTAGTACTCGGCTTTCCGTCAAGCCGGCAATATGTTTGGCAGCTTCTTGCAGCTGCTCCTCATTTCTAGCACAAATAGCAACCTTCGCCCCTTCGCGGGACATCGTGATGGCAGTCGCCAAACCAATTCCTTTGCTTCCGCCTGTAATTAAGGCAACTTTTCCCTTCAAGCCCAAATCCATCCTTACATCCATCCTTTCCTAGACACCAGAGTAGTTCTAGCATACTCTTTTTGGCAGCATTTTTTCAAATGTTGGCAAAAAAAGAGAGAGGCGCGAGCCCCTCTCTTCTACTTTCTAGTTATTCAAGTATACAGCTTTACCTGTGCGTGCCGATTCATAAATAGCTTCCAAAATTTGCGATACAACATAGGCTTGCTCAGGAGTCACGACAGGTTCAGCATCCGTTTCAATCGCTTTGATCCAAGTGCGCATTTCCAGATCCGCATCACTTTCTTTGGCTCCATCATAAAAAGCAACTCCGCCGGCTTTCAGATCAACTTCCGTTGTATACAAACGGCTGTGTTTTTCGCCATTGATACGAAGTCCGCCTTTCATGTCTGCGCCGCCTTCAGTTCCGCTCAGCGAGCACTTCGCCTCGTCAACTTCCAGCGTGTTCAGCGCCCAGCTGGATTCCAGCATAATAGTCGCTCCGTTTTCCATCACGATCATCCCGAATGCGGAATCTTCCACTGTAAACTTGCTTGGATCCCACGGGCCCCATGCGTTAGCGGCATTTTCTTTTTGAGACAGTTCGTGGTAGGACGTACCGAGAACAACTTTCGGTTTGTAGTTGTCCATCATCCAAAGCGTCAAGTCCAAAGCGTGCGTTCCGATATCGATCAACGGGCCTCCGCCCTGTTTTTCTTCATCGAGGAATACGCCCCATGTCGGAACAGCACGACGACGAATCGCATGCGCTTTAGCGAAGTAAATTTCCCCAAGCTCGCCTTGCTCACAAACGCGTTTCAAATGCTGGCTGTCCGCACGGAAACGGTTGTTGTAGCCAATTGTCAGCTTTTTGCCTGTACGTTTAGCTGTCTCAGCCATACGTTTCGCATCTGCTGCCGTTTTCGCCATCGGTTTCTCACACATGACATGTTTGCCAGCTTCCATTGCTGCAATAGCAATTTCTGCATGCGAATCATTCGGAGTAAGAACATGCACGATATCAATCGTAGCATCTGCTAGTAATTCTTTATAATCTTCATAAACGGTAGCGCCCTCTGCGCCGTATTTGTCAGCCGCCTTCTCTGCGCGCTCGCTAACGATATCACAGAATGCGACAATTTCAATATTTTTCAGCTTGCTCAAGCTTGGCAAATGCTTACCGTTTGCAATTCCACCACAACCAATGATACCAATACGGAAAATACGTGACATAAGATTACCTCCAAAGTAAGTTGAATTTTATTGTGAATTAATTAGGAAGTTCAATGGTGACTTCGCGTTTCAGAAGCGAGGAGCGAATAATACCATCAATTATCGCTTGATTGCGGACGATTTGCTCACCAGGAATTGGTGCAGGCTTGCCGTCGCGAACCGCCTCAACAAAATCGCGAACTTTTTCGTTAAACAAATTTTTATTATGATCGATGATCGGAATTTGACTTTCGGTATGGTGTCCAAGAACATCATGGAAGTACGTGATAGATCCAACAGATCCATCAAACACGCCGCTCCATGGGCCTTTACCGGCAGGCGTCACTTTAAGTCCGCCATCGGTTCCAAGGAACAGAGTCGGCCCTAATGTGTCCATGTGCATCGCCCATGAGATTTTGAAATTCAGCACGAGATCCCCTTCAAATCGGATCATCGCAACACCGAAGTCTTCTACATCGAAGCGCGCTGCTTCTTTATGATACAAAGGGTTTGTACCAAAATAGTTAGAACTGTAAGCGGATACGGTAAGCGGTTTCGGATATCCCATCGCATTAAGCGCCATATCGAGCGAGTAGCAGCCGATATCGGCCATTGCACCGGCACCTGCGATTTCCTTGGAGATAAATGTGCCGCCAGGCATCCCTCTACGACGTCCGCCGCCAGTCTCTACGTAGTACACTTTGCCAAGTTGACCGGACTGAACCACATCTTGAATGGTTTTCATGTTCGGATCATACCTCGGTTGGAAGCCAACATTGAGCATGAAGCCTGTCTTTTTCGCCGTTTGCGCCATTTCTACCGCTTCATCCAACGTAACGGACATCGGCTTTTCCAGCATGACGTTTTTGCCTGCCAGCAAGGCATCTACCGTAGTGCGGTGGTGAGCCACATTTGGCGTGCAAATACTTACTCCATCAAGGTCCAACTCCAACAGCTGTCGGTAATCGTCAAAGGCTTGCGCCGATGTAAGCTGCCAGAAATCAATAAATTGCGCCGCTTTGCCAGGTACAGCATCTGCAACCGCTACAATCTCTACATCAGCCAGCTCCCGGTAGGCCTTTACATGCGCGCCAGCAATACCGCCGCCGCCAATAATGCCGATTTTCAATGTTTTGCTCATCTCATTACCTCATCGCTACATGTAATATTAAGACATCCTACATAAATGTAGCATAGGAATAATAGGATTTTTAGTCTAACATTAGGACAAAAAAGATAAGAAATTGCGACATGGTTGATTTGGAGAGAAAAACGGCTTATCTTCTTGGTCTCGTTGGGTGGCCCCAGACCATCAATAGTCATGCACAAAATTTAATAATAAATGAAACATTTTCCATATAAGGTCGTCTAATTAGTTGGAGGTGGTCAATTTGAAAATAGGAATTATTCTATTAGCTTTAGCAACTCTTTTAGGATGTAGTGAAAGTACTAATCAATTGGAAGATAAAAACCGAAGAAGTCTCCCTTCCGATTCTGTGACAATGCCCAACACATCCATTGAAAATGAATCATTGTTTGCTGTAAATATGAATACACCAGACTCTCTAATTGCAGGTGAAGAATTCATAACAAAAGCATCACTTACAAACATAACTAATGAAAATTATCAACTTGAATATGGAAATAAAATCTTTAACTTCTTTGTGTATGATGAAACAGGAAAACAAATAAACACTATTAAGAAACCAGCTATACTTAACGAAAAAGACTTCAAATCTAAGGAGACCATGGTCGAGCAGTTCAGCTATCGTTTTGATCGACCAGGAATTTACTACTTAGAAGCATTTGCTGAATTTAAAATCAAAGAGGGGGATAAATTTCAACTCAATTTAGGAAAACACAAATTAATTGTTTCGCAACAGTGAAACATAAAAGCCCTCAATTCGTTAGTTATCCATTTATGCGTCACTTCGTAGTGTAATTCATCACCCTTCAGCATAAAAAAGGGTCGCCCTAGTAGATAACTCTACTGAGACAGCCCCCCACTTATTCTGCTGTTCCTGCGATCCTCTTGCTTAAACAGCTATTCCACCATCCGTCCACTCACGCGCCGCCTTCGCCGCCCACCTTCTTCTTCGCATCCTCCAGAAGGCTCCGGTAAGCCGGTTCATCCGGATGATCGCGCACTAAATCCTCATAGTAGCGGCTGACTCGTTGGAAATAATAAGGATGAACGTCCTGCGTCGGAACAAGCCGGTATGGATCCCAGCGGTACGTCTGCACTTGGTACGCTTGATTCTGCTCTTTCACCCAAAGCGCGAGCTCGCATAGGCCGTCTTTCCCGTCTCGGGTCGGCATATCCTCAATCTCCAAATGATCGTACGTCGTCCCCGGCGGAATCATCCGCTGAAAGCCGCTTGACGTCCATTGAATAATGTCAAGCTCAGAGCCTGAACCTGAGCTAGTGCCCTCCTGCCGCCAGCCAATAAGGATATCCCAGCCCTGTCTGCGTGAAACAGGCGCGGCCGCAAAATCCGTCACTTCCCTGACTCCTCCCGTAGCTGCAGATGCAATAGGAAACCAGTTTCCGGAATAGTCTTTGATCGAGAACAGGTACTGGTTGTCTAAGAATCTATACATAGCCGTGATTTCGGGAGTGCCGTCACCATCAACGTCCGCATACAAGATTGCCGCGGGATTCCCCTGCTGCTGCAGCTGCACGATCTCAGCTTCTTGAGGTATGCAGCTCCGGACGACGGCAAGGAAATCAATATTGTTCATGCTCATGGTTATCCCTCTTTTCGCATCATTCTCAGCTAAAGTATATGCGACTGTGGACTTGGCCCATGAATACTAATGGCAAGAATAACAAAAGACCATGTATCTCAACCCAAGTTGACATACATGGTCTTCCTTACGCCTTAGGCACTCCCAAGATACACCTGTGTCTGATGGACGCAATGAATGAAACGCACGGTTTGCGTTTCAGCTCTCATGACGACCGAGTGAGTCTCGGCGCGGCCGCCGAATTGATACTTCACTCCGCTCAAGAAGTCCCCGGTCGTAACGCCTGTCGCTGCAAAATAAATATCGGATTCTCCGACGAGATCACGCATGCTCAACACTTTGGAGGGATCCGTGATCCCCATAGCCAGGCAGCGAGCGATCTCCGCATCATCCTCCGGAAGAAGCCGCCCCTGGAACTCGCCGCCCATACAGCGCAGCGCGGCCGCGGCGAGCACACCTTCCGGCGCGCCTCCCGAACCCACGTGCAGGTCGATGCCCGTTTCGGGAAATGCGGTCGCCATCGCTCCCGCCACATCGCCATCACTGAGCAAATGAATTTTAACGCCTAGCGTGCGAAGAACTAAAATTTTGTCGGCATGCCGTTTGCGATCCAAAATTGAGACGGTTAGCTCCGTTACATCCTTTTGCAGCAGCTCCGCAGCTTTGCATACGGTCACATCGAGCGGATCCTCTAACCGGAGATGACCGGCCAGTCGGGGACCGACGGCGAGCTTTTCCATATACATATCTGGAGCATGCAGCAGATTCCCTTTCTCCGCAATGGCTACAACGGAAAGCGCATTGTTTCTGCCGCTTGCTACGATATCCGTACCTTCCAGCGGATCTACAGCCACATCATATTCAGGACCAACACCGCTGCCCACTGGTTCGCCAATATAGAGCATGGGTGCTTCGTCCATCTCACCTTCTCCGATGACAACAGTTCCCCGAAATGGAATGGAGCTAAAAATAGAACGCATGGCAGATGTTGCCGCTTCGTCAGCGCTATGTTTATTCCCTTTTCCAGTCCACCGAGCGGACGCCAAAGCAGCATATTCTGTAACCCGTACAATTTCCAGTGACAAATCTCTTTGCATACATCCATTCACCCTTTCTACTTTGGAATTGTTTTGTGCGTTTACGTTCTGTCGGCTAAAATAAGTCCTGCTGTCTCTTCGATCGCCTTCTCACTCACATCGATGATGCGGCAGCCGAGGTCTCGATACAATTTCATCGCAAAAGCCAACTCTTCTTTGACCCGCTCCCCGGTCGCATATTTGGCGCCAAAGGGAAGCCCTACTGCTTTCAAGCGTTCTGTTCGAATGCGTACCAGATGATCAGGATTCATCGTTAAACCAATTAATTTCTTAGGATCTAATTCATATATAATGGCGGGTGGCTTTACCTCGGGAACAAGCGGGTAATTGGCCACCTTATTTCCTTTATGCGCCAAATAAATGCTAAGCGGCGTTTTGGAGGTGCGGGAAGGCCCGAGCAGGACAATATGGGCGTGTCTCATTGCGCTGGGATCTTTGCCATCGTCACTATTTACCGTGAACTCAACCGCTTCAACCCGCTGGTAATACTGCTCATCCATCTGATAGAGCAAGCCTACTTTGCGCTTCGGCGAATCTTTGAACGTATCAATGAATGCCTGCATCATAGGTCCCATAATGTCAATCGCATTGACGCTAAGTCGAATCGCTTCCTGCCGCATCATCTCCCTAAGTTCGGGAAGAACAAGGGTGTAGGCGATAAAACCGTTTACTTTCGATGCTTCTTCCACTAAGGAGCGCACTTCATCTTCGGTTCGGATGGATCCGAAGCGTTTGACCTGCACTTGGCTTGCATTAAATTGGCGGATTGTTGCTTGTACGACGGTATTCGCCGTTTCCCCCACAGAATCCGAACAAACGAAAATCGTATGCATCTTTTCTCCCACTTGCACTCCTCCTGATTTAAATCCCCAGCGCTACTTCAAGCAGCAGTTTGGTCATCGTCGTTTTCGTAATTCGGCCAATTACTTCTTCATATTCCTGATCAGGCGCTGCCGGCTTAACGACGGGCAATCCGTCGACTTGATGATGAATCATTTTCCTGGCGGCTTCTAATACGCTATCTTCCGGGTGTACCGTAACAATGTTCGGATGTCTGGTCATGACGAGCGAAACAGGCATTGTGTTAGCGGCGGACTGCCCTAATGTCACCTTCAGCAGATCCTTTCGTGAGACGATACCTACTAAAGCCCCCTGTTGATTTACAATCATTAAACTTCCTACGTTTTCGAGAAAAAGTGTCACGACAGCATCGCTGACCGTAACGGTCTCCCTGAGCACAACGGGAATGCCCATAACTTCTTTGACCTTCATCGCCTCAATATGCTTAAATGGTGAATTCACTTCAAGCGCAGCTTTTCCAAGAAAATAGCCGACTTTCGGTTTGGCATCAATATGCCCAAGCATCACCAAAACAGCCAAGTCCGAACGAATCGTCGGGCGGCTAATTCCCAAAAGCTCAGCGATGCGTTCACCCGTAATCGGGGCATGCTTGCCCACAAGATCAATAATTTCCAACTGGCGGGATGTCAGCTCGATGATGTTTCCCTCCTAAACAATTCAAAACCACCTATATAGTGTGTTCTATTTATTATATATTGTATATTATATAGCATAAAAAAGGAAAATAACATTGTTTTATAGCACATAAAATAATTTCTTATCATTTTTGGACACGCTCCGTTCACTTTTTATCATATAAAAAAGCCCCCTTTCTAATTCCCGGAGGAATAAAAGAGAGCTTTTCAATACAGCTATTGGAAAAAGACGATGCCCATAATGCCCGCGCCTACAATGATAATAAATGGATGCAGCTTATATTTGACAATCCCCATGAAAGCACCGATGGAAATTAAAATCGTAGCGATCTGCTGCCAGGTAACCGGCAGTTTCGCTTCCCCCCAGCCTGCCATGCCGAAGTGTATCGCCGCAAAAATAATTAAACCGGTGACGACAGGTTTCAAGCCATAGAAAGAAGATTTAAACCACTTATTATGATGCCATTTATACAAGAAAGCCGCTAATAAAATAATTAATAAAAGAGATGGAAGCACCATGCCTAGCGTTGCCGCAATAGCCCCCATCACGCCAGCCGTCTGAAAGCCAATTAGTGTGGCACAATTCGTCGCAATCGGTCCTGGGCCTGACCCCGCCAAAGACACCACTTGGTTAAAAGCTTCATCTGAAAGCCAATTGTTCTTGCTCACCTCGTGCTGGATGACCGGCATCATCGCATATCCGCCGCCGAAGGAGATAAATCCAATCTTAAAAAAAGTAAGAAATAAACTGAATAACACGCTTTTTCACCTTCCCTCATATCCCGTCAGCAATGAAATAATCTGCGGCCCGGTTGGTCATTGGCGCTTGCGATTTCGTTTCTTTGCTTGCGAATGGATCTTTCATTCCCCATTTTTGTTTTAAGAAAACGACAGCAATTCCGACCACAAAACCGGAGCCAATCACTAAGATCGGTGATATCGGGATGAAAAGCAGGACGAGCACGGTCGCTATGGCTGTAAAAAGTGTCATTTTATCGATAATCGATGACTTCGCCATTTTGTAGGCAGCTGCTGCGATCAGTCCGACAATTGCAGCATGAATCCCCTCCATGATAGCTTGCATTTTCGGATAACTTTGGAGAATTGCGTAAACCATACTAAGGAGCATTACAATGATAAACGTAGGAAGCGTAATGCCGATGACGGCTGCTACGGCTCCTCGAATTCCTGCCAAATGATAACCGACTAAGGCCGAAACATTCACGCCTACGCCGCCCGGAGCTGCTCCGGAAATGGCAAGAAGTTCTGTCATCTCATCATCTGACATCCACCCGTTCGTCTCAACCACTTCCCGGTGAATAGCAGGCAGCATAGCATAACCGCCGCCAAATGTAAGTGGGCTGATCCGCAGAAATGTCCAGAAGATGCTTATTAATTTACGAAAGTTGTTTGTTGGCATGTTGGTTGACCTCCCCTGCACTTAATTCTATTTTGAACTAAAGAACGAAGAATGTCCAATCATTTTTACTAATCCGCTCTCTAAATCCCCCTTATAATGCAGGACGGACGTTTATTTCAATCCCGATCATCCCGATTAAAAATGTAAGTTTAATTTATTTTGGTATAAAGGTCAGGTTTCAGAATAATTGGGGTAAGCCTAACATAAGAACACCTAATCCAATTGAAAGGAAGGATGAATCATGAGCCGAATCATTCAAGCGTATTTTCACACGGAAAATCAAGCGGAGGATGCAAAAGTATTGCTGATGAAATACAATCCGGAAATGCTCGAGGTTGGATCCCTGGAGGGCGGATATAACGGCAGCGGACGGCTGCTGCTTCCCATCTTGGATGGTGGTGGTTTGGTAAGCGAAGCCAACATGAACAACAGTTATGCGATGGTTGGTACGCTGCCGACTGCAGCTGCCAACTCGTCCGATTATGCGAGCGACCGGGACGCCACTGCACTTCATTATGTGCTCACAGCCAAAGTCGCGTATGCCGATTACTCAGGTGCCGCTGAAATCATTCGCCGGAACCATGGGCATCTGGAGGAATTAGATGAGTAGGTATAGAGTTCCCTCCATCCAGAGAGGGCGCATGCATTAATGAAAAAAGAGCTTGCCGACATCAACATCGGCGAGCTCTTTTTTATGCAGCATTCGTCTGCCGCTTTTTCATGGCATAATTCGTGATATAGACCCCGGCCACGATAAGTATCGCTCCCAATAAATGATACACTCTCAGTGATTCGCCGGTAAAAGCCGTTGCAAATATCGCGCTGAACATCGGGATAAAGTTCAGAAAACCCGCACAGCGCTGAGGCCCCAGGATTTCGATGGCTCGATTCCAGCTAAGGAAAGCTATGATAGATGCGAATAATCCGATATAGATAAGTCCTGAGATAAGCGCTGAATTCCAAGCAATCTGCGGGGATTTCAACGCCACTTCCGTTATTGAAAGCGGAACTAACAAGAGCAAAGCGACGACAACCTGCGCCAGCAGCAAGGGGCTGGAAGGAAATCGTCCCGCTACTTTTTTCATGCCTACAGAATAAAGGGCCCAACATAGAACAGCCGTTAGCATCAGCAAATCGCCTTTATTAAAAGACAGGTGAAGCAGCGCTGACAGACTCCCTCGGCTAATGATCCAACTCACGCCGGCCATTGAAATAAGAATCCCCGGCAACGCCGACCAGGCTAATTTTTCTCGCATAACCAACCATGTCAGGATCACCACAAGTATCGGTGTCGCAGAGTTCATGAGTGAAGCGTTAATGGAACCTGTATATTGAACCGCGACATAAGTCAATGTGTTAAATCCGGCAACGCCCGTTGCTGACAAGAATAAGAGCATTTTCCAATTCCGTAGAAATTCAGTCCTAAGTCGCCAAGTTTGCTTGCCATAGAAAGGTAGAAGCAGCAGAAAAGCAATGCCCCAGCGCAATGCTGCTAACGTTATGGGCGGAATATGCTCGACGAGCGCTTTACCGGCCACAAAGTTGCCTCCCCATATGCAAGTGGCGAGCACTAAAAGTATGTAGGGGGATTGTCGTATCATGCGGGATCAAACTCCTTTGTAAATCCATCATCGGGTCATGCCCTTATACATGATAACATATGACGCGCGCCTAGGGACGATGTCCCCCATAATATCGAATAACTAATTGGCGGAAGATACATACATACTAACGTATGGAAATATTGTGAAATGACTAAAGGAGATCTACACGGATGAGCAGCGAAGAGATAACGGAGATCAACCTGCTAGAGCAAACTCTGCAAATACTCTGCGATTGTTCTGACTTGACGAATCAACATTTCCCGCTTCATCAGGTTGATTTGGTTTATTTCAGTCATCTTGTCAGTTCTGAAGCTCTAAGGAATGATGTCTTGAATATGCTCAATGAACATGACGACAATATGGTAGTGATGTTGAGCAAGTCTTCCTTCAAGCAGAAACTTCAAGCGAATGAAATCGTTCATGATATTCTGAACGGCAGTATCGCAATTTTTTACAATCATAGAGCCTATTTGTACGAAGCGTACGCGCCTGAATCGCGATCGATAGAAAGTTCAGAGACGGAAAGTGTCATTAGTGGTCCAATGGACTCTTTCACCGAATCACTTAGCACAAATCTGTCTTTAATTCGCAGACGCATCAAGGATCCGTCACTCAAAGTGCTTGCCTTCACAATTGGCAGCAAAACAGGCACATCGTTAAATCTCCTTTATTTGGACGGTCTTGCAGATTCGTCTCACGTGCAGCAGTCACTTAATGCGTAGCTTTCAAATCGCTAATCTCCTTACAACCGCTAGCTATATTTTAGTTAGCTTTATTTCCTTTGGCTTTTTCAGCTTGCATCAACTTCAACATATGAAGTTTCCTGTGTTGAATTTGCTATCCTACGTGGAGCTTCCCTTTGTGAAACGAGTGGACGATCTCGTATTCAATCTCTCCCTTTTACGAGTTATTGTTTCGAATGCCATGTTCGCCTGGGCGTCCGCTGAAACGCTCAGACGGCTCTTTCCGGCAGCGAAATTCCGTTCAATCCCCTATGTTGTCTTAGTTATTTTCGCAGCAGCTACCTTCTTTGCCATACCAACAACACTCGAAGAAACAGAGCCGTGGATATTCAGATTTGGAGTTGCAGAAGCAGCGGTTGCCGTCATTCTTCCCATTGTATTACTTACTATCCTTCTTATTAACAAGCGAAGAGGACAAAATTATGCGTAGTTTGTTTATTCTAGTCATACTATTCAGTCTCACAGGTTGTGCCCAGCAGCAACGGATTGAGAAATTAGGCATGTCCGATGCCGTAGCTTTAGATCCTGATTATGATGAAAATGGAAAACCATCCAATACGCAATTATCAATTGCTATATCGGTCCCACGAGCAGGAAAAACGAACTCCGCACAATTAAATATTTTGCAGACAAAAGCTTCTACACCCAAAGAAGGAAGGAGTAACTTCTCCTGCAAAATTGATAAAGTCATAGTTTCAGGTCAATTGAGAAGTATGCTTTTCGGGAAGGATCTAGCTAAACAAGGCATATGGAAAGCCTTAGACTCCTACCGCCGTGATTATACGGTTGGGGAGCGGTTAAAAATCGTCGTTGTGAACGGTAGCGCTGTCGACATGTTAACCCATTCCTATGCTCAAATCAGTTCAGTCGGAAGTCACATTGACCAGCTTCTAACCCAAGAGGCCAAAATTCATGATGTCCCTGAAGTTACACTCTATAGCTTCGCACGCGATTATTTTGACGATGGAATTGATCCCATTGCACCTCTGGTCATGATAAAAAATGATAATGTGGAAATAGATGGAGTCGCCTTGTTCAAAAAAGATCGTTACATGGGAAAGATCAGTCAAGACGACACGGTGATGTTTGCTATTCTGCATCATAACCTTACTAATGCCGAATTCACTATCAGATTTATGGATCAATTGTCTGGTCAAAAAGAAGGAGCGATGATTAGCTCCATTGTTTCCAAACGAAAAATGTCTGTTATGAAACAAGCTGGAGGCGCTCCTCCAAAAATTGTTATACAAATTCGATTAAGCGGTATTATTTTGGAGTATACAGGGCCTTCGACCTTTAAACAGGCAGATGAGCAAAAAACCTTAAATCAAGATTTGTCCAAAGCCATCCGTGAACAAATGCAAGCAGTTCTTAACCAAGTACAGCGCATAGGAGCGGACAACTTGGGAATTGGCACTTATGTCCGAAACAGTATGAGTTACGACGAATGGAAGCAGCTGAATTGGGAAGCCCTCTATCCAAATGCGGATATCCGCGTGGATGTAGACACCAAGATTCGTGACTACGGGATGATACGGTAAACAACTTTTCATGTTACGTTGACACGCTGCTTTCATTTCTATTACGATGGCTAAGTAATTGTCCATAGGTTGGTTCAGACAACTGACTACTTCCACATTTGAACGTTTAGGAGACTTGAGCCATGAAGCATAGTTATGTATCTCATCTTTTTTGCCCGAAATGTGACACGCGTTATACGGCCCAGGACAAACATCAGCTGTGCAGCTGCGGCTCACCGCTTTTAGTCGCATATGACATGGAAGGCATTGCCAAGCACTTGACTCCTGCCATGCTTCGTGACCGCGAACCAAGCCTTTGGCGTTATCGCGAACTGCTGCCAGTCATTCAGCCGGAGCATGTCGTTACACTTGGCGAAGGCTTTACCCCGCTGCTTCCAATGCGCAGTATCGGCGCAGATATGCAGATCCCCGGTCTGCTCATGAAAGACGAAGGCCTGCTGCCTACCGGCTCTTTCAAAGCCAGAGGCGCAGCTGTCGGTATCTCCAAAGCGAAGGAGCTGGGCGTGACGGAACTTGCCATGCCGACCAATGGCAACGCAGGCGCAGCGTGGGCTTTATATGCTGCAAGAGCGAAAATGAAATCAACGATCATCATGCCCGTCGATGCTCCGCTCATTACTCGTAATGAATGTGCGATTTCCGGGTCCAATCTGTATCTGGTCAACGGTCTCATCAGCGATGCCGGGCGGATTGTCGCCGATCTCGTCAAATCCTACAGCCTCTACGATGCTTCTACGCTCAAAGAACCGTACCGCATCGAAGGCAAGAAGACGATGGGACTTGAAATCGCCGAGCAGCTGGGCTGGAAGCTTCCTGATGTTATTTTGTACCCGACTGGCGGAGGCGTTGGATTGATCGGGATATATAAAGCGCTGCAGGAACTGCAAGCCTTGGGTTGGGTGCAAGGGAAATTGCCGCGGCTTGTCTCTGTGCAAGCAGAGGGTTGCGCGCCTATCGTCAAAGCTTGGGAGAATCAAGCCAAAGCCTCGGAATTTTGGCAGGAATCCAAGACAGTCGCCTTCGGCATTAATGTTCCAAAAGCGCTTGGCGATTTCTTAGTTTTGGAAGCCATCTATGCGACCGGCGGATGCGCGATTTCCATTCATGACGAGGAGCTGCTGAAAGAACAACAGCGAATCGCTGAGCTTGAGGGAGCATTCGTGTGCCCAGAGGGAGCGGCTACGTTCGCAGCCGCAAGAAAGCTGAAACAATCCGGCTGGATCGCCGAAGATGAATGCGTTATTGCGCTTAACACGGGGGCTGGCATTAAATATCCGGATACCGTAAACGTCCAGGTTCCTGTCTTGCAGCCAGAGGAACGGATCACGAGATAAGGACGCGCCAGGGGTGAACAACGAATTGAACAAAACACTGATAACGGACATGCAATTATTTGCGGCGGCACTCTCACAAGCGAATGTTGCCGTGATCCAATGCACGGCGGATGATATTCCGGTTTTTCTCGCTGTTGGCAAAATTAGAAAATACACGCCGTTCGAGGTACAAATCGGTGAAATCTCATATCTGCGGGAAGAAAGCGAATTTCGCATTAAAGAAGATTGACAATGAAGCTTTTAATAAAAAGTCACTTCGCAATAAGATCCCAATGGAATAATTTCATTTAAATAGTTGTACATAGCTTCCTTCTCACGATTCTGAAGATGTCGGTCGGCATGAAAATCAAAATAAATCAAGCTCTCAGCGGCATCATAGTGGACAAACGTTAAATGACCGCAGGGAAATAGCCGATTAATGGCCTCAATAATGCCATATTGGTTTAAATTCCTGCGTTTCGCCGTTTGAACAACAGCTTCCGGAATGTCCTGCGGCAGCGGGACTTTATCCGTTTGCACCAAGTTATAAGCTTTCACTTGATAACTAACATAAGGATACAAGTAAGCGCTTGCATAACGTTGCAGGTTCTCAGCATCCTTTTGGGATAAGTTCAAATCTTCGTTCCAGGCATAGATCGTCGCTTTATGCTTTTCCGGCGTATGAATTCGTACATATCTCAAATGCGGAAAACGCTTTTTCACCAACTGCTCCGATAATAAACGAGTTCCCACCTTCATCACCTCTTCGAATTATCTCTTATTATCTTATTCGGATATCTATCATCCTAGACCCGCTCTGATACGCGTAAAAAAGCCTGGCAGGAAGATCATAGATCCCCACCAGGCCTTTCTTATAGCTATTTTAAAATGTAGCTGGCCACTTCACTTAAATCCAGAATATCAATGATACCGTCCACATGGACGTCCGCTTTGCTATTCCAGTTAGGATCGGTGTTTCTTAATCCATAATGAGCGGCAATAAAGGCTAAGTCGCCGATGCTCACTTGACCGGAGTTATTCACATCGTATCCATGACTTGTGTGCACGGAAGCTTGGAACGCTGTCAGCGCGGCATTCAGTTCAGCAATGGCTTGCGTAATTTCAGCCTGTGTAACATTCGGATTCGCTTGAACGGCTTTGGCCTTCGTAATGGCAGCCAGAAGATCAGCTTTCGATCCAGCTGGATACTCCCCTTGGCCAATTCCTTCTACCGCCTGTGCGTATGTCGTCTCAGCCGTGCTAATAAGTGTATTCAACGCGGACAAGTCGGCATAACGGATCGTAATCGGTTTCTCTACGCCTTGGAAAACAGTTTCCACCCCTGCTGCATTCGCCACCTCAGCCGAGCTGTAAACGTTGGTGACAACCGTACTTCCAACCGACTTGGCTCTGAGCTGTAGCGAGATCAGCTCGCTATTGCCCGTCACGCCGTAGTCAGTTCCCAAACTAACTAAGATAACTCGCACCTTGCCAGGTGTACTGTACACATTGCCTACAACACTCACACCATCTTGCAATTCTTTGGTTGATACATATTCGAAGTAATCCGGATTATAGGTAAAGCTCACGTTTTGGGCGATGATGGGCTCCGTAATACCGCTTAGACCGTATGTCAGCGTGAGCGTCTCCCCAGGTTTTAATGTGCTTCCCCCGCCTAACATAATGCCCGGCTCTTGCGGCTCACCTGCTGGCACCGTAATGCTCGGCATCGGCGGTTGGGTCATCCCTCCACCGAGATAGTAACTCACATGAGGAGGCTGGTTGTAGCCGGTATTTTCACGAGCCACACCTAATCGGTATACAGGATCATGCATTAACGTATAGAAGCGGTAATCTGTTACATCCGTTGTCATATAGATGCGCAGCGCACTGCTGTCTTCAAGCCGCCACATCGCTTCTTCACGCCAGTCACCGAATAGATCGGCTTGCAGGCCCGGGTTCCCTTTTGTTCCATTATTGGAGAACGTACCTTCTGCTGAAAGCAGGGTCTTCACTTGTGAATTCTCATAATCCCATTTCAAAATATTACCTACACCGGTCAGCGTCGTATCATTGTAGGTATGGTCGAGCAGCTCACGCTGGAGATCTCCATCCCACCAAATCGCGAAGTTCGCAGGCGGAATATGCGTGGAAATCTCATTGCCCTTCACATCGTACATACCCCCGGAGGTACTGTTCCAGCCTCCCGCATCAATGGCCCAAGATTCAGCCCCTTTGTACCGTGGGTCGATATCGGCGGACACACCACGGCCTACATCATAGGTCGTAGGTTTCCCCCAGATGAGCTCGCCTGTTTTCGCATCGCGGAATTCCAAGCCTGCACGGCTCGGCTTTTCCTCATGCACCTGAAAAACCTCATACCCAGGGCGATCCGGGTCCAAGTCACTTAAATGCATGGCATCTCCATGTCCCAAGCCCGTTGTATAAAGTCCTGTACCATCGTCGTCAACCGCCATTGCGCCATACACAATTTCATCTTTGCCGTCCCCGTCAACGTCCGCAACGCTTAAGTTGTGATTTCCTTGACCTGCATAGCTGCCATTTCCGGGCGTGTTTGAATCAAAGGTCCACACCTTCGTTAACTGTCCGTCTTTCCAGTTGTACGCGACAAGAACTGTTCTCGTGTAGTAGCCACGTGCCATAATCAGACTTGGGTGCTCGCCATCCAGATAAGCAATTGCTGCCAGAAAACGATCGACTCGGTTACCGTACGTATCTCCCCAGTTCCCCACCGTTCCTCTTGGAGGTTCATAAGAAGTCGTATTAAGCGTTTTACCTGTGGTACCTTCAAAAATGCTCAGATATTCAGGACCGGTTAAAATGTAACCTGATGAATTGCGATAATCCGCCGCCCCGTTCCCAAGCACAGTTCCAGCTCCGTCAATGGTTCCGTCCGCCGTTTTCATGGCGACTTCCGCTTTGCCGTTCCCGTCCAGATCATACACCATAAACTGTGTGTAATGAGCTCCAGCCCGAATATTTTTCCCCAAATCAATACGCCATAATTGGGTGCCGTCAAGTTCATAGGCATCCACATAGACATTGCCAGTGTAACCGGACTGCGAATTGTCCTTGGAATTGGAAGGATCCCATTTCACCACATATTCGTATTGTCCATCGCCATCCAAATCACCGACACTAACATCGTTCGCGCTATATGTATAGGCGACCCCATCTGGAGTAGTGCCCCCTGTAGGTTTATTCAAAGGAATATCCAAATGATTCGTTTCCATGACAGAGGCGCTGCCGGAAGCCGTTTGCTCAATTCCGCTCACGATCGCTCGAACCGTATATGTTGACTGCAGCGTACCTTCCGTATCAAGGAAGTTCGTGCTTGAGGTGATCGGGGAGCTGTTGATCTTCTGGCCGTCCCGATACAAATTGAATGAAATGCTGCTTGGCTCTGTGCCCAGCAATCTCCAGCCGACATACACGCCGTTGCTCACTTTAATCGCCGTGGTGCCTCGTTCCAGACGTTCCATTTGACGTTGGAACACTTTTTTGATCGGTGATACGACAGAGGCTGTGAGATCGGATAACCCGGCCGAATTTACGGCTGCAATTTTATAAAAGTAAGGAATATTCGTTGTCACGGATTGATCAACATAGGATGAATCCGATGTTCCGGCAATTTTACTGTAAATTCCCGTCTCGCCTGCCGATCTGTAAACATAGTAGTAAACAGCTTCAGAAACGGTATCCCAGTCTAAACTAACAGAACTTTCTGTGGCATTTGTGATTTGAAAATGGCCGGGGACCGCTGGTTTTTGGCCCGTTCCATCTGCAACGGTTACCGACAGCGGGTCACTTTTCGGTGATTCATAACCACCGACTGTATTTGTTACCGCATACGTATAAGTTAAACCAAGTTCAACTGAGCTGTCTGCATACGCTGCTGCGCTCGTTGTTCCAATCTTGGTATACTCGGCTTGTCCTTCACCTTTCCTGTAAATGCTGTATTCGCTCACACCTTGTGCAGCATTCCAACTAAGCTGTACGCTTGGAGATGGAGATACGTTCACTCTGTCCACTTTGACACCGCTCATGACCACAGCCGGCGTAATTTCGATGACGTTGACACGGCCGTCATTGCCGCCAATGTCCACGTTCATCTGTCCGTCCGCAACAGTGACAACAGCCGTGACATCCTGAAAGCTGCCGCTGGCTGTATTCGTGGAACCCCGATTGATCCCCTCAATCGTTACGGCCGTCTTATTGCTTGCCGTTCCATCGCCTGCGGTAACTTTGACGAAATAATCCCCATTTTCCATGTCCACTTTAAATGAGAAGCTTTTATCAATGACAAAATCTCTTAAAATATCGCTGAAACCAGCTCCACGATCTCTACTCGCTATGGTTTTGCTGAGACCAAATCCGGTAGCGCTGCTATACAACGTAGATTCAGAAACTCGTGTATAACCGGGAGCTACAGGACTTGTCGCTGTTCCGAAATCAAAGAGGTAGGCTTGCTGAGCAGCAGAAGCTGTCTTAGGAAGTACGGCTGAGCCTGAAAATATGGCGAACGCCATCGTTGCGCTTAAAAAGAGCGGAAGTTTTCTCATTTTCATTTTCGCGTTCATCTACCTTTCATTTGCCGATTGGAAGTTATCGTAAGCTGCGAGAATTAATACAGCCGCTTCAGCTCGTGTTGCTTGATCATCTGGAACAAAATAGTTGTTGTCTCTGCCTTGAATCAATCCAGCTTTACGTGAAGCTTTGATTTCCTGCAGCGCCCAAGCCGGAATCCGATCCTCATCGGCAAAGGAAACCGCCTCATCGGAGTTTGACTCCAGACCGATTGCCCGTGCGACCATAACCGCCATCTCCGCGCGCGAAATGAGCCGATCCGCACCAAAGGAATGATCTTCGTAACCTGTTACCACGCCAGCGGATGCCGCTTCAAAAATATAAGCTTTGGCCCATTGCGGGATATCGGCGATATCGGAGAATTGCATATTTTGTGCATCCTTGCTAGTAAGCGAGATCGCACGTACCAGCATAGCTGTGAACTCCGCTCGCGTTACTTTGCCGTCCGGTTGGAATGTTCCATCGTCGTAGCCGTTTACAATACCAAGCGACGCTGCTCGCTCGACGGCTTTTTGTGCCCAATGATTGGCCATATCACTAAAAGTAATAGCCACTCCCTGCTTAGGCGTAATATCCATCGCGAGCTTGGAATCGGAAGGTACCGTAGCTGCTTGCATCGCGCTCGTCACTTCTTTGACCTGTATAAGTTTGATCTCCGCTGGTCCTTCTGACAAATTCTCAAACGTAAAGGAGGCAAGTTCCACATCCCCTGAATCCCCCGGTAATTTTCCAACTTTGGTATGGGCAAAAATAACTTGCCCTTCTTTTACGATAGCCGGAACGGAAAATCCGTTCATCGGGCTCGTTCCTTTTATAAAACGTAAATGGGTCGTGTCATAGGATAATCGAATTTCGTAGCCAAAAAGGTCTGTCACATGGATGCCTTTGACAACGACTCGCACCTGACTCCCGACTTGGGTTTGATTGCTGGTTAGGGATAAGGAGTAGCTTGGCGACTCAGCCGCCATAGCTTGTGCGGAATTGAATGAAATGCACAGAAATAAACATAATGCGAATAAAAGCCCTTTCTTTTTCAACGTAGCCTCCGTCCTCTCCGTGATGTGAATGGGTGCGGGGAGAAAAGCAGCAGCTTTCCCTGCCTTCCCACCCGCTAATTAAGGAAAATCCCGCTTAAAAGTCTTCGTTAATGATCAACTGCGCAAGTGCTGAAAGATCTTCGATATCAATCATTTTATCGTTGTTGAGGTCAAATTGTTTCCAATCGTTCCAATCTGGACTGTCGACCGATTTACCATACGCTTTAACCATAAGCGCCAAATCGCCGATACTTGCTTTGCCATCATTCGTATAGTCACCAACCACTTTTGTAACCACAGATTGACGGAAAGTTTGAAGTTTAGCGGAAAGCTCAGCAATCGCTTGATTAATAAGCTCTTGAGAGATCGTCGGATCATTCGCAGCCAGAATCGCTTTATCAATAGCTGCTTGCAAAATGGCTTTGGAGCCAGAAGGATACTCACCAACATGGCTGCCTTCAACTGCGCTGCTAATTACACCTTGTGCTTCAGCAATGAGAGCATTCAACTGCGTTTTGTCTCCAGAGCCAATTTGCACGGCGTACGAACTGCCCTGCAGCTGCCGCTCGATGCCCGCACCGTTCGCAACAGTTAACGCTGAGACGGCTGCCGTTCCTACTCCGGATTGCACGGAAGCTTTGGCCGTCAAGCCGATGGTGAATAGCGGACCGTTAGGAAGCGCTTGTTTATCGCCGAAGTGAACGCCAAGAATGCGAAGCTTGCCTGGTGTTTGCTTGTAATCCACAATCTTGAATGTGTTTTCGTCGAGCGAAACAGGAGGCGTATTATTCAGATCCAACTTATTCGTATCCACGTCAATGGTGATATCCTCAGCTACTACCTCCGAGGAAACGTGATTCAATCCGTATGTAACATTGAAAGATTGCCCGGGAGCGACGGCGTCAGGACCGCTTAAGGATGCCCCTGTTGCAAAAGGCTTCAAGTTTGGAATCGGCACCTTGGACCAATCCGTGTCAGAGGCAAAATAAAAGCTCGTATATGCCGGTTGATTGTACGCTGTGTTCTGTCTAGCGATCTCAGCCCGATATTGCGGATCATGCATTAATGTGTAAATCTTGTGATTCGTTACATCCGTACTCATATAAATCCGAATAGCGGAACTATCCGTCTTACGAACGAGCAATTCTTCTCTCCAGTCGCCAAAAATATCGGCAACAAGCGAAGGATTCCCTTTCGTGGAGTTATTGGTCGTCGTGCCTGTAGCCGTCAGCGCTCTAGCCCCGCCCCAAACATCAATCGTTGGCGTTGAACCTTCCGCGCCATTCACAATTTGCGTCGTCATGTTGCCCGCCCATTTGATGCTCATGTTTGTGCCTGGCATGGATGTTCCTAATGTGGTGCCATCGGCCATACGCAGGGCCGTAGCCCACGTTTCGATACCTCTTTTGGATGCATCGACATCACCGATCATGCCACGTCCTGTGTCTTTCCCGGTGTAGGCGCCATAAATCGTCTCACCTGTCTTCGCGTCACGGAAGGAGTAGCCGTAAGGTACGCTTGTCGCGCCTTCGTGAACCATGAAGATCTCCAAACCAGGACGATCCGGGTTAATGTCTGTAACGTGCAGAGCATCTCCATGGCCCAGCAACGCATAGTTTCCAGCATTCGGACCTGAAGCAATCGTATCGCCGGAGCTGTACAACAATTTGCCATCATGGTCAATCGTTGAGGAGCCGTATACAATTTCTTGCTTGCCGTCGCCGTCCACATCAGCGCTAGTCAAGGAGTGAGCACCTTGCGTCGTCAGTGTTGCATAAGCAGGATTAGATCCCTCTCTTCCGTGAGGGGTGTCATTGAACGGATTCGTCATTTTCACCCATCCGCTATCTACGAACCAATACTCTTGCAAATGTTTACCATTCCATCGGTACGACACGATCGTACTTCTCGTATAGTACCCTCTGGCAATGATTGCATAAGGATTCTGGCCATCCAGATACGATACCCCTGCTAAGAATCGGTCCACACGATTGGCCGGTTCAATTCTTGCAAGCGCATAATCCCCCCACATGAGTCCGTCATCTTCACGACCCGGCTTGTAGTGGATGGTTTCCAGTTCCTTGCCTGTCGCGCCTTCAAACACCGATAAATACTCAGGATCGTCTACAACAAAGCCTTCAAATTCCCGCAATTTGTTATTTGTGCTTCGACTTGGCGCATACACGTCTATAAAATAATCCGCTAAAAGCTTGGCATCCCCTTCAGACAGTGGATAGGAATATTTTTTGGCGATGCCGAAGCATTCTTCCAACGTTTTAGGCCAAGAACCGTTCAGCACCTCTGGGTGCTTATCCCAATTCATGAACATGTTCACCACATGATCGTAGTAACCTTCGGCGCTCAACCGATAATCGTCCGTATTGGCATAGCCTTTGGCAAGATCTTCGCCCGGCATCGTGATATACTTCGTGGATGTCACATTACCTTGAGCATCATATTTACTGACCTTTGTACCCGGTGCTGTTTTGAACATCATCTCTGATTTTCCGTCGCCATCGAAATCATAAACCATGAATTGCGTATAGTGCGCACCCGCTCGAATATTGACCCCAAGATCAATTCGGTACAATAACGTCCCGTCAAACTTATAGCAATCTACATATACGTTGCCTGTATAACCTTTTTGAGAGACGTCTTTGGAGTTGGACGGGTCCCATTTGACGAAATATTCATATTGACCGTCACCGTCGACATCGCCAACGCTCATGTCATTCGCTTTGTAGGTGTATGCTTCACCTTTTGGTGTAACGCCATCCGCCGGCTTTTTCAAAGGCAAATCATAGAAACCGCTGCCCCATGGCGTAACGGATGCGCTTTTATCCACTTCATCTCCGTTAGCGACCGCAGCTACGTAGTATTTCGATGAAACCGTTCCTGTGCTGTCAAAATAGTTCGTACTGTCGTCGATCGTAGCAATTTTCACGCCGTCTTTATACAAATTAAAGTTTGTCCCCGTTAATCCCGTGCTGGAGTAGCCCGTAACCTCATTGCCAAGCAGCCTCCAACTGAGAAACACGCCATTGCCTTTGACAACCGCTGTCAAGCCACGATCCAAATATTCCAATTGAATGCCCGACGTCGTTCCCTGATTGCCTGATTGTTCATCGGCTGCTGCTGTTCCGACCATACTGCTGAACATCACCATGCAGCCGGCTGTTATAGTAAGCGCTTTCTTTGCTAGGCTGAGTTTCTTGTACACCATGCTTTTCGTCACCTTCCTAATCGGAGATATGTCGCGTATTTTGTCAGAAAATGATATGTATGCGATACAAATTGTTTCTTTCTATCGACATTTGTCGAATGATGAAAGAGAGTTGAGGCTTAAGAATCAGTTCCTTGACTGGCCGAAGAGGGAAAGTCGATACACGCAATAATTAAAGATTATATTGGAAAAATATTCATAAACGTGCACATTTCCGCCAACTACCTTGAAAGCGGCTCCAATTTTTCCCCTAGATATACTGCTCAAAGTGGCTATTATTGGTTATTCGCTGCCTCCTTTCGTCTTAACTAAGTAACTTCATGTTGCTTCGTCCATGTTTCTCACTACCTCTCAAATGATACATTGTGTATATTTTATTTACCAAATAAAAAACCGTTATTTTTGTTCAAGAAACAGTTATATTCCTGAAATGGACGGAATGGTCCTTTGTGAGAGCTTGAATGAGCGGGGTTTTGCTCGTGCGATGGGTGCTCGAAAAGCGAGTCAACGAGCGCTTGCTCGAGCGATGGGTGCTCGAGATGTGAGTGATAGTCGGTCGAAGAGGGAGCGATCACCCGAGAAACGGGAGATTGTTCTTCGGCGTTGCTTTAGGGGAACTGCAGGACACTATTCCAATGAAAAGAGGCATGTTCCACTTGTTTGGGGAACTACAGGACACTATATTGCCACTTTCCCGCGATAAACATGCCATAGCGGCAAAATAAGACCCCACAGTTCCGCTCAACGTGGAAAAGGCTCGTTTTCCTCAGAATAGGGGACGCTAGTTCCCTCTAGCTGTGAACCCATAGCGGAATTCCCGCTATGCTCTTTTAAATTTGTTTTTGGCGAGTAAGGTGGAAGTTGGCTGTACGGTGAGTAGGTTGATGGGATAGTGCGGGGTTGGGAAAGTAGCTAACTGTGACCTGACGGCATTCTCAGGGAACTACAGGACTCTATTCCCCTGAAAAGAGGCATGTTCCACTTGTTGGGGGAACTACGGGACACTATATTGCCACTTTCCCACGATAAACTTGCCATAGCTGCAATATAAGACCCAACAGTTCCGCTCAACGAGGAAAAGGCACGTTTTTCTCGGAATAGAGGACGCTAGTTCCCTCTAGTGAAGCCATAGCGGAATTCCCGCTATGCTCTTTTAAATTTGTTGTTGGCGGGTAAGGTTGAAGTTGGCTGTACGGTGAGTAGGTTGATGGGATAGTGCGGGGTTGGGAAAGCAGCTAACTGAGACCTGACGGCATACCATGTTGACATTAGGCTACAATGTTTGCTCAAAAAAAAGCCTGCCTATCCTCCGGCGCAATCGCGGGAAGAAAGACAGACTTTTTCAAAAAGTACAAGCTTACATATTCCGAGCAGCCAGATAAGTCCGCATGACCTGCTCCGCTTTTTGCGTCAGCAGCTCCTCGGTCCTTTCCATCGCTTCATGCAAGGACATCGGTCCATTGACGATACTATGGATGCTCGTGATGCCATGGTTATAGAGGGACTCTACGCCGGGTCCGATGGAACCGCTCAATACAAAAACAGGAACGCCAAGTTTCTGCGCCGCTTGAGCAATCCCCATGGGAGCTTTGCCGGAAGCCGTCTGTGCGTCAGTTCGGCCTTCTCCCGTAAACACGAGAGATGCCTCCTGCAAGTGCTGGCTCAGGTCGCTTTTGTCCATGACAATCTCAACGCCGCGCTTAACGGTTGATGGGAAAAAAGCTTGGAACGCGCCGCCAAGCCCGCCCGCAGCCCCTGCACTAGGCAGATGGTGTACGGCTATGCCTGTGTGCGCCTCGATGATATCCGCCCAATGGCGGAGCGCCTCATCGAGCTCTGGCAACATCTCAGGGGTCGCCCCCTTCTGAGGGCCAAACACATAGGACGCTCCTTGCGGGCCGATGAACGGATTAACCACATCAGAGGCAATCGTAAAACTCGACTCCGCTATTCTGGCGTCCCAATCCGCAGCATCTATGCTGCGAATTTTCGCAAGACCTAGCGCACCATGAGGGACAGCTTGTCCTTCCGCATCCAGGAGCGCCAACCCAAGCGCTTGAAGCATGCCGCTTCCTCCGTCATTGGTCGCGCTGCCGCCAAGCGCCAAAATAAACTTACGATACCCATGATCCAAAGCATGTTTGATAAGCTGCCCTGTTCCGTAGGTCGTCGTCAGCCAAGGATTTCGCTGTTCCTCTGAGATCAAATAGAGCCCTGAAGCCGTAGCCATCTCGATGACACAGGTTTCATTGTCTCCAAGAACGCCGTATTCGGCTATCACATTGTCCAACAAAGGCCCGCTTACTGAAACGTTGATTTTGGTCCCCTGTGTCGAGCTAATGAGACTGTCTACGGTTCCCTCGCCGCCGTCAGCCATCGGAACAAGCACCGTATCCGATGACGGTGCAGCCTTCTGAATGCCTTTCTCTATAGCTAGAGCAGCCTCTTTCGCGCTTAAACTGCCCTTAAAAGAATCAGGTGCAATGACAATTTTCACGGTCGTCCCTCTCCCCCGAGCTTTTTCGATCAAAGCTTGCTTATTAGCTTATACAATGCATGTGTCCCGCTGTCTTCTTCCCCACTGGCCGCAAGCTGCTCATACAGCGATTTGGCCAGAGCAAGCCCTGGCAGCTTCGCATTCATTTCTTCAGCCGATTGAAGGGCAATTTTCATATCTTTAATAAAATGTTTGACATAAAAGCCAGGTGCAAAATTGCCGGCGATCATCCGCGGCGCCAAATTGCTTAAAGACCAGCTGCCTGCTGCGCCGGATTCAATGCTTTTTAGCACCGTAGCAGGATCTAATCCTGATTTCTCTGCATATACAAGCGCCTCAACCACGCCCATCATATTGCTGGCAATGGCGATTTGGTTGCACATCTTGGTATGCTGGCCCGCTCCCGCTTCCCCTTGATAGACGATATTCGTGCCAATCTTCTCAAATAACGGTAAAACCGCATCAAACGCATCGCGCGATCCGCCAACCATGATCGACAATCTCGCTTCTTTCGCTCCAACATCTCCGCCTGAAACAGGCGCATCGAGTGAGAATAACCCGCGGGAACGCGCTTCATTTTCAATTTGTTTGGCAAGTTTGGGCGAGGACGTTGTCATATCGATGACATAGCTTCCTGGCTTAGCGTTCTGCAGGATACCATTTTCGCCTAAATAAATTTCTTCCACATCACTAGGGAAACCTACCATCGTGATAATGACATCACACTGCTGAGCCAATTGTCCAGGGGAATCCTGCCAATGTGCACCCTGATCAACGAGGTCCTGTGCTTTGGATCTTGTCCGATTGTACAGATGAACTTGATACCCTGCCTTCATAAAATGACCTGCCATGCTTTTACCCATAACACCCGTGCCTACAAGTCCTACTACGGTTTGTGCTGGATTCAATGCCACGCAAAAAACCACCTTTCTAAATAAACACACAATTCCAACGGGATACTGCGCAATTTTTCCCAATACTTCTTCTAACTTATCATCCCCGTTCTGTGCGGTCAATGAAAGATGTGTATCCTCCGCAGTACTACATTGACAGATATAGTACTCTTGAATATAATGTAAAACAGGAGGTGAGGATCATCTTTGACTTAAAAATAACGTCTGAGCTTATTCGCGGGCATACCGATAGCATCATTCTTAAGCTTTTAATGTCAGGTGATAAGTATGGCTATGAAATTTCCAAGCTTGTGCAAGTAACCACAGGCGGAGAATACGAGCTCAAGGAAGCTACCATGTACGCCAGCCTCAAACGCCTTGAACAGGAAGAGAACATTACTTCTTATTGGGGAGACGAAACGCAAGGCGGCAGAAGAAAGTATTACCGGATCACCGACAAAGGGCAAGAGACATTTGATACGAACAAGCGGAATTGGGAACATGCAAAAAGCATCCTCGATTTATTCATATAAGAAAGGTGGAATCACCCATGAATACCAAGCTTTCTGCTTATTTGGACGAAGTTTTCTCTAATTACGAAGATTTAAAGCCAATTCGGGAGTTAAAAGAAGAGCTTTTTCATGACTTGCAGGAAAGATTCAGCGACTTGCAAAAGGATGGCCTTGATGAAAAAGCCGCTTTTGAGCGAACAATCGCCTCTATTGGCGAAATTTCCGAGCTCATCGGAAGCATCCATGCCAGTACGACGAAGCTGCAGCAAATCGTTGGCATTGATTTTTCGAAACAAAATTTGCAAAAGTCGGATTTAAGAGCTGTTCAGGTTCACGACGGGAAGTTTAATTACAGCAACCTGCAGGGCTCTGATTTTAGCCATTCGGATTTAACGAATGCTTCTTTTAAATGCAGCAACTTGGACAATTGCAATTTTGACGGCTCCAATTTGACCCATGCCAAGATTCAAAAGTCCAACCTCAAGGGAGCTACTTTCCGGAATTGCCAATTTAACCACACCGACTTCAGCTCTTCGGAGTTGGCGGGCGTATGTTTGGATAACCTAACTTTTACCGGAACTATTTTTCATTATACAGGGTTAAAAGAAACCTCTTTCCGCAACGCCGTTTTTCAAAACTGTTCGTTTAAAACCGATGTCAAAAAAACAATTTTTGACGGGGCTAAGATGGATAAAGGCACATATGCCGTTTTAAAAGGCTTTAAAGCAAATCTCACGCAGGTTACCATCATTTAATTAAGAAAGCGGGGAATACCACCTTCATGTCAACACAAACCAAAAATAAAGGAATAGGCATTGTAATCGCCGGGCTTCTGCTTGGCATTCTGATGGCATCCATGGATAACACCATTGTAGCAACAGCGATGGGTACCATCGTAGGGGAATTAGGAGGCTTGGACAAATTCGTGTGGGTCACTTCCGCCTATATGGTCGCCGAGATGGCCGGCATGCCGATATTTGGGAAATTGTCCGATATGTATGGACGAAAGAAGTTTTTCATCTTCGGGATTATCGTATTTATGCTAGGTTCCATCTTATGTGGAACGGCTAATTCCATTATTGAACTCAGCATTTATCGTGCGATTCAAGGGATTGGCGGCGGTGCGCTGGTACCTATTGCTTTTACCATCATGTTCGACGCCGTTCCGATAGAAAGCCGCGGTAAACTAGGCGGATTGTTCGGCGCCGTATTCGGTATGTCCAGTATTTTCGGTCCCTTGCTAGGCGCCTATATTACGGATTATGTGAATTGGAAATGGGTCTTCTACATTAACCTGCCGCTCGGTTTAATCGCGTTTATTTTTATCGCTTTCTTTTACCGCGAATCCGTTGAGCATTCGAAGCAAAGAATCGATTGGTGGGGCGCTTTGACACTTGTCGGGGCCATCGTCTCCCTTATGTTCGCGCTTGAATTAGGCGGCAAAACATATGCTTGGGATTCATCGTTTATCCTCGGATTATTGGCACTGTTCGCCGTGTTAGCGATCATCTTCATTTTCGTAGAACGCCGCGCTGCCGAGCCGATTATCTCATTTGCCATGTTCAAAAGCCGGTTGTATGCTTCCAGCAATGCCGTAGCCATTTTTAGCGGCGCCGCTTTTATTACGGCTTCTGTTTATATCCCCATCTTCGTTCAAGGTGTGCTTGGCGGAACAGCGACGAACTCCGGCCTAGTTTTACTGCCCATGATGTTAGGTTCTGTCGTCACTGCAACAGGCGGCGGTTTCTTAATGACAAAAGTGAGCTACCGCAGCATTATGATTCCTACCACTCTTATTTTGGCAGTTGGTGTTGCTCTGCTGACGACGTTATCTCCTGAGTCGCCACGCTGGCTCGTAACGATCTATATGATTATCGTTGGTTTAGGTATCGGGGCTTCCTTCTCGGTATTGAGCAATGCCGCCATTCATCTCTTTGATGCCAGACAGCGCGGATCGGCCTCTTCCACACTAAATTTCCTTCGTTCCTTAGGAATGACGCTGGGAATCACCGTGTTTGGAATTATCCAAAGCCACGCATTCACTAGAAAGCTGACGGATGCCTTTGCGGGGCAAGGCGCAATGCCTGCAGGTATGGCTACCAGCGACCCGCATACCTTGCTCGATCCAACTAAACGTTTGGACATTCCTGGTCCTATTTTAGAAAAAATCACCAGTGCTCTATCGTCTTCTATCGTTCTCACATTCGCATGGACAATTGTTCCGGCAGTGATCGCCTTCCTTTGCGCGATTGCCATGAGCAAAGAGAAACTTGATCCGACTCAAGAACAAGGCGCAGTATCACATTAACTACAAAAAGAGGGTGCCCTCATAGCCATCGAAATGGCGAGGTACACCCTCTTTTTAATTGTGTTTTACATCCTTGCTCAATGGCAGCACAGTTAGACTCCTTTAAAGCTGAACGAGTACGCATACGTGCGATTGGCGAACAACGTAAACTCCGGATGCGTTCTTGCCCCCCAGCTATCATCTCCGCCAACGCCCATCTGCTTGTAATTCACGCGCAGCACTACCTTTTCGCTGACCGGCAGCTTATAAGGATGGTCATGAGCTTCCAATTCCGAAGGCGAATACGGCAGAGCATTCAATTCCACAGTCGGCAGTCCCGTAATACGGAGTCCGCGGCCTGTGTTATCCGTTAATGTCGCCCAACGCACATCCGTTTTGTTTCCGCATTCTTGCGGACGTAAGTACGGAACGAATTGCTCCTGGACGGTTCCGCTGTGCAGGGCAAGCTTCGCTCCTGTCGCGCGATCCCAGTGATTTTCGTGTGGCCCGCGGCCGTACCAGCTTAATTGCTGGAAGGCATGGTCCAACTCGAACATCATGCCGATCTCCGGAATCTCTGGCAGGTTGGCGCCGGGAACTAGCCCCATGCGCACCTCGACCTCCCCATCCGGCGATGCCGTGTACACCAAGTTCACTGTTGAAGCCGGCGTTGTAGCAAGCTCATAATAAACATGAACTTCGGCGCGGCCATCCCTGCCAGATTTCGCTTGCAAGGATTGCAGCGTTCTTCCGCTGCCTGCTTCTTGCCATGGCGCGCAACGAATGTGATGCTTGTTGCCACGGTCGTTATCCGTGTAGGCGCGCCAGAAATTAGGCGCTGGGCCTGTCAGGAACAACTCAGTTCCTTCGTAGAGATAGGAAGTGATATTACCGGTTGCCGCTTGGAATTGAAGCGAGAAATTGCTTCCTTTCAGCGTAATCGAATCGTTCGTTGCGGCAATTTGCACAGCATCAAGCTCAGATACGGCTGCAGCAGATTCTGCGTGCGCAACGAAATCAACATGCGCCCACGCTTGACGGACAGGCATCAGGAATTGCTCCCACGCGACCTCATGCCCTTTTGGTGCCCATAAGGCATCAACTTCCAATTGAAGGCTGATCGTAAGCACGTACTCGTCACTTGGACTGGCTGCTTCGTACGCATCCAATTCGAGTTCAATTGTGGACGTTTCTCCAGGCTTCACAGTAAATTGACCGCGCTTCGCTTCACCAACAGCAACGCCATTACGCTCGATCGTCCACGTCCAATTGAACTCATTAAGATCCGTGAACAAGAATTGATTCGTCACAGCGACTTGGCCTTTTGCCAGATCAACCGGTGTAATCTTCACATTTTGATAGCACTTTTTAACTTCATAGATTTTCGGCGAAGGTGTGCGATCAGCGAAAATTAGACCGTTGCCGCAGAAATTGCCGTCATTCGGCGTATCCCCGAAATCGCCGCCATAAGCTTGATAAGTCACACCGTCAGGCGTTGTTGTACGGATGGATTGATCGATCCAATCCCATATGAAGCCGCCTTGGAGAACCGGATACTTCTCAAACAGCTCCCAATATTTAAATAAATTACCGCAGGAATTCCCCATCGCATGGCTGTATTCACATAAAATAAACGGTTTCTTCGGCTTGTTATTCGCGTACTCTTCAATTTTGTCAATCTTGGAGTACATTTGACTTTCGATATCTGAGGCCGCCTCAGAGTCCCGGCAGTGGAAAATCCCTTCGTAGTGAACGATTCTGGAAGGATCGGCCTCACGCAGGAAGTCATGCATGTTAATAAAATTATCCCCGCCCCATGACTCATTCCCGAGCGACCAAATCACAATCGAAGGATGATTTTTGTCACGTTGCATCATGGAATTCGCGCGATCCAGGACAGCCCCCGTCCATTCAGGCTTGCTGCCTGGAACCGTGTCTCCCTCTTCCTCCTGGGCGTAACTCCATGATCCGTGCGTTTCAAGATTCGTTTCATCAATGACATATAGTCCATACTGATCACATAGCTCATACCAACGTGTATTGTTCGGATAATGGGACGTTCGGACCGCGTTAATATTAAATTGTTTCATCAGCAAAATATCAGCGATCATGCTATCGTTATCGACACTGCGGCCGCGGTCTGTATCAAATTCATGGCGGTTGACGCCTTTGAATACGATGCGCTCACCGTTGATTTTCATCAAGCCATCGTGTATTTCGAACTTACGAAAACCTACTTTGCAGCTCTCCGTTTCCAGAAGGGTTCCATTCTCGTCCTTCAAGCTCAAAACCAGCGTGTAGAGGTTAGGTTTCTCCGCGCTCCATTGTGCCGGATTTTCCACCTGAACGGACAAATCCACATCCTGCTTCTGGCTGCCGCTGAGTTCAACGGCCGCGGATAAAGGAGATGACCATAACGGCTTTTGTTCACTGTCATATAAAACAGCTTCTACGCGGTGCGTTCCTGTGCCAAGAGCATCATAGTTCGTAACTTTCGCCTGAATGCGCAGTTCGGCATGTTCTAAAGCTTCGTCCAAATCCGTCAGTACCTTGAAGTCCGCAATATGTGCGACAGGTGTGGCGTAAAGGTAAACATCGCGGAAAATCCCGCTCAACCGCCAGAAATCCTGATCCTCCAACCAGCTTGCATCGCTCCACCGATAGACTTCAACAGCGAGCTTATTCTCGCCCTCAACCAGGTATGGCGTAATATCAAATTCCGCGGGTGTGAATGAGTCTTGGCTAAAACCTACGAAATCCCCGTTCACCCAAACATAAAAAGCGGATTCAACCCCCTGAAAACTCAAGTACACAGGCCGCTCTGCCCAAGATGCCGGAATCGTAAAGCTCCGGGAGTACGAGCCGACAGGATTATACTTCACAGGCGCATAAGGTGGTTTCACTTCTTCGTGACCTACCCATGGATAGATAATATTCGTATATTGCGGAAAATCAAAACCTTGCAGCTGCCAATGGGACGGCACCGCAATGTCGGACCAGCCGCTGCAATCGTAGCCGTTCTTATAGAACTCCTGAGGCCGCCCCTCAGCATTCTCTGCAAAATGAAACTTCCACGTTCCATTCAAAGATTGATAGAACTCAGAAGCTTCCCGAACTCCTGCAAGCGCTTCTGCTTCCGACCGGTAAGGCATCAACGTTGCATGCGCTTCCAAACGGTTCAGTTGAAAAATCTGCGGATTGTTATTCCATTCCGGATAACCGTTCAAAGGCGCTGTATAGACATACTTATTAGCCATGGATTAATACCTCACTTTATTGGTGTTGTATAATTTTCATCAACGATGTATTTATTGTAACTGACAATAATCTCTTTTAAAATATAAGATACTACGCATGACATATTAAAAAATGAAAGAGGTGACTATCAGATATGGCTATAGACTACAGGAAGTTTTTCGTCATCACCGAAACGGACCGCAAGCTGCCACTGATCCTGGAAACCGTCGGCTATGAGAGTCAGCAACACTATTATAAACGCGAGGAAGGTTATCCCTGCTTTCATTGGCTGCAAACAATTGAAGGTGCCGGAGAAATCATCCTCGACAATCAATCCATCAAGCTTGGCGAGAATCAAGGCATGCTGCTCGCCGCGGGCATTCCGCATGAGTACAAAGTTCTCTCCTCCAAATGGTCGACTTGGTATTTGACCTTTGACGGCGCACTCGCCGCCTCCATCGTTTATGCCTTGGAGTTCCCGTTATCCACCCAAATCAGCTGGGGGACAGAAACTCCGCTGGCTAACATACACGAATACTTTTACGAAAAATATCGTTATAGCTATGATTTCACGGGAATGAACGGCTCGCTGGAAGTTTATCAATTTCTCACTTTGCTCAAAAAACACGGAAACGTCAACAAAAGCGCCTCTTTCTCGCAGAGTCATGAGCGCTTATTGCCGCTGTTATTTCAATTGGAGCAAAACTTTGGTTCCGCAGATGTCGGACTTACCTGGATGTCTAATGAGCTCGGCGTCAGTCCGCAGCACGTCAATACGCTTTTCCGCAAAGCATTTGGCTTATCCCCTTATCAATACCTGCTGCAGCTGCGGCTTCAGAAGTCCAAAGAACTGCTCATTACCGGGCATAACTTGACGATTAAGCAGATCGCGGAAACTACGGGTTTTCTGGATGCTTCGCATTTTATTTCAACTTTTCGTAAGTCCGTAGGTTTAACCCCTGAGGTTTTCAGAAATCAATATCATAAAAATCAAATAGAAAAAGGATAGACCGAGTCGCCTCGGCTATCCTGATCGTATCCATCGCGTATTATAGATTTAATGATTTGGCACAAACTCACTATGAATTTCAATCAATGTTTGGACGAAAATCTCAAAATCATTTTTACTAGAAGAAAATTTGAAATCGGTTACACCAGTGTTGAAATCAATAACCGTGAGCGCCACGCGGTTCAAGGGATACTCTGGAATCGGCTCAGAGGCAAGAGTAATATTTTTGAAAGGGTAAATAGACGTTTCACCGTGTAAACGCAGCACAGTTAGATGATCATCTCTTAACTCCAACGAAATATGTTGATCAGAATCAGTGAAACTTTTCAGTGTACTCATCCTTTATCAATCCTCCTCTTGTCCTCTATTTTACTCTCAAATGGAAAGATAAAGAAGCCCAAAATAAAAAAAATCTTCCTATTTATTTCCTGTTTCACTCCTCACGCTAGCGGGTAAATGAATATAGGGCTGAACGCCGCTCTAACTACGCTACGGAGGTGCCGAACATGAGCACAACGATTTTACTATCTGAACGAACAGGTCCCGTGAAGAAACTGAGAGAACAAGGTCAAGTTCCCGCTGTAGTTTACAGCTCTCGTATGGATTCCGAACATGTCACCGTCCCGGAAAAAGAAATCCGAGCATCCCTGAAACGCAATCCGCATGCTATTTTGAATGTAGCTTTGCCCTCGAAATCAAAGGAATCCGTCATTATCCATCACGTCCAGAAGGATTCTCTGACTGGCCAATTGCTGCATGTCGACTTTTTGCAAATTGATATGAAAGAAAAACTGGATACCGCGATTGCCATCCAGTTTATTGGAGAAGCCAAAGGTACGAAGGAAGGCGGCATTCTCCAAGTAGAGTCGCATGAAGTCATGATACGATGTATGCCTAATAAGCTGCCAGAATCACTTGCACTTGACATTAGTACACTAAGCATTGGTGAACATCTCACCGTAGCTGATCTTAAAGTACCCAAGAACGTTGAAGTTCTCTCAGATCCTGAGACTGTTCTTGTCACCATACTTGGCACACAAAAATTGGACACGACCCCTGAGGCCGATGCACAATCTGAAGCTGCCACCGAATAAAGGTGTCTATGAAAACAGACTCTGCGCAATAGAAGCGCTAGAGTCTGTTTTTCGTTTCAATGGAGTTAGGCGTTGCCATATGCGTGCATCTGGCTGCTCATCACCTTCGAAACGATTGATTTATGTTTTTCGGCCCTAGCTACAATCACTTGCAAACTATTGCGAATTTCTACAGCTTCGTCTAAATATTCCTTATCTCCAAATATCTCATAGAGCCTAAGATAATCATTATACTCATCCAACCATTGATCGAAGTAAGAAGATGTCATAATCTATCACTCCCTTAGATCCATGATAGAGTATAAACATTAATTTTTTATTATAAATATATTAATTTTCTTCTTTTTGTTGCAAACCTGTTCCGCAAATGATGAGGATAGCTACAAATAAAAGCACCCCGAACGCATCCCACCATAGGCTTCCCGCAACGTCTGGAAGACTTCCGATAGCGATAATAAGTACAGGGCAGAACCACAGCATTTTTTCTAATATACCACGAATTGCTTTTCGTCTTTGCAAGATGTACGACCCCTATATGCTGCAGTATGTTGTTTAGACCTGACAACGTATACTCTTCGAAGTTTATACCACCTTTCTGTCCGTCCGAGATACTCAAAAGACCATCCAATTCATGGAAACTCCCCCCGATTCTTTGCTATTTACAAACCGATGGTCGGTATTTATAATAAGGTTATTGCAACGATATGAAGAAGGAGTGATTTTATTGAAACAAGAGGAGCGCAGGCAGCAAACAACGGGAGTCCTGCTGACATCAGCCAAAGAGCTCATCCGGGAAAAAGGGTGTGAGGCGATCACCATGAAAGACATTATGGACCGCTCCGGTTTGTCCAAAGGCGCTATTTTCCATTATGTGAAAAGTAAAGATGAAATCTTCGCCTGGGTGCTGCAGGAACGATTGGATGCAACCAATGAACGCTTTCAGGCTGTCGTGCAGCAAGGCGGCGCAACGTTCGAAGGACCGATGCAGAAAATCCTTGAAAATCTCCGGGCACTGGACGATGCACAGGAAGTGACCAACAAAGTGTTGATCTATTTGCTCGGTAAAGAAGATCAGCCGGCAGTTGCCGAAACGCTTAAGCTGTACTATGAACGCTCCGTGCAGGTATCTAAGGAATGGATCGTTACTGGCCAATCACACGGAGTTATTCCGGAATCGGTGGATGCCGAAAAAACAGCCGATTTGTTTGTTCTTCTTTCTCTCGGATTACGCGTCCGTTCCACAATTCCGATGGTGACTGCGGGGTTTCAACTCGAAGATTTTGCCAGTATGATGACACAATTACTGAAAAAATAGAAGGAGGACTTGCAATGATTCCTTTTTATGCCTTGATTGTCTCCTATCCGATATTTTGGGTACTCGGATTGCTTGGTGTCTCCCATTTTGAAGGCTGGCATACGCCTATGCAGAGCGCTGTCGCCGTCATGCTGCTGCTAACGGCCTCCGCTCATTGGGGAAAAAGACGGCCGGACCTCATCCGCATGGTTCCCCCGGCTTTCCCAAGACCTGGCTTGATCGTCACCGTCACGGGTTGGTTGGAAATTGCCGCTGCGATCGGCATCCTGTTTCCAGCCACATCCCGTATCGCATCCATCTGCCTGATGGTGCTGCTCGTCGCCATGTTCCCCGCCAATGTGCGGGCGGCTCGCCATAAACTAACGATTGGCGGTGAGCCCACGCCTTCGCTGCTTGTCCGCACGGTTTTGCAGCTTGTTTTTCTTGCTGCGATTTATTTGGCGGGTTGAGTGGGCAGCTCCCACGCCTCTTGTTGGCCGCGGGTCATTAGTAAGACAATCATCCAACCCTTTGTATGCAACCCACAGTGACTCAATCTTCTAACCCACCCAAGTAGCCACTGCTCTGTAACGGACCTCACAGCCGTTATTCGCACTAATTTGACCATTTCTCAACTCTAACGGACTACAATGTCGTTATTCGGCAAATCATAACCAATTTTCACGATATTAGCGTGAATAGCGGCTCTGGCGTCCGTTAGAATTTTGCGGAAGCATATTTCCTCGCAATAACGGCTGCCCGGTCCGTTAGCCGAAATTCAGGAGCTACTAAAAAAAACTTGTCGACTCGCAAACCAATCTCGTATAGTAGATGCAGTTACTGAGAACAAGGAGGCGATCTTCGTGAGCACAACGATTCCTACAACAGTCCGTAATTACGCCATTGACGACTTTACGAATCATTTTCTGGCGAATTATCCTGTGCACTGCGAGCTCCGCAAGTCGCCGCTTCATCAACAGCTGCTGCATGCCCATAATGGGTATGAGTTTTATTTTGTACTGCAGGGGACAGGCTCTTACATTGCCGGTGATCAATTATATCCCCTGCACGCCGGCACACTGACAGTCATCCAACCAGGCGTCATTCATCGTCCCTATCATGTGCTGGATCAGGATTTCCACAGATATGTCCTTTCCATCGATGAATCTTATATGGAGGGCATTCACGCGCTTTGTCAAACGACAGACTTGTCGATCTCCGGATTCTTAAAAGCGATGCATCCCGAGTCAAGCCATCACTTTTTGTCCGTTCAACAGCTGGACCAACTGCATATGCTGCTAGCCGAGCTGGAACAAACGCTAAAAGACAAGAAGCCGCACTTCGAGCTAAATGTGCTAAAATGCCTGGCAGAATTTTTTCTCCTGCTGCTTGGTTTACATCATGATGTTGCAAGCTCCAATAGGTCGGAAGATCAACAGTTGATCGGTAATGTGCTCTCTTACTTGATTGCGCATTATCAAGAGGATTTGCATGTTGAAGACCTGCTGGTGCTTTTTCCCGTTTCGCGCTCCAGGTTGTTTAACTTGTTCAAAGAAACCACAGGCAGCACAATGAAACAGTTCCTCTCCGACTATCGATTGAATAAGGCAAAACGACTGCTTGCTGAAACGGATTTACCTGTCACCGAGGTCGCGGCGGCCACGGGGTTCGGCGATATTTCGCATTTTTTTAGCGTGTTCAAAAAAAGTACTTCCCTGACTCCCAAACAGTATCGCAAGGAAACAGTAAGTGGTACCCGAACTTGAAATTGAATATACAACTTCAAATAAAACAAGCCAGAAAGTCTGAATAGACCTTCTGGCTTGTTTACTTACTTTACTCTCCCGAATCCCGGCAAGTATCGGCTAGCAACATGAGCGCAAGTCCTTGCCCATACAAAGTCGGATACTGCGGAATCTCTTGATAAGCTGCGATGCTTTTCATGACCGGAGTACCTCCAGAGACGCCAGACACGACGCCATCCTCCGAAATGGAGGAAAGCACTGCGGCCAAAGCCCGATCAGCAGCTGACTGATGCCGGTCATTACGTTCGATGAGGCAGATCTCCATCGCTTTTCGAATGCCATAGCCGATCCCCGCACTACCGGATACCTCCCGGTAAAAGTCAGGATGATCCATCACTGTGCTCCACAAACCGTCCTCTTGTTGATAAGAAATAAGACCGGAGATTAAGCGCTCATATCGTTCTTTAAGTTCAGCAGGAACAGGAATGAGCTGTCCGATCTCCTTCACGATCAATGGAACACCTGCCGCAACCCACGCATTGGCCCGTGTCCACCGTGCAGCGGACATATGATCCGCGGAGTCGCAGTTCCATCCGTGAAACAAAACACCGCTGCTCTCATCTTGCAGCACGCTGAGATGAATGAGCACCTGCTGCAGCGCCTCCTCGGCATATTTCGTGCTGCCAACAAGAGACGCGGTCCGAGCCAGGAACAATACGGCCATAAATAGGGTATCTGCCCACACCTGCTCGGAGAATACCGCATTTTCCGTTACCGTATGTTCAAAAGCCATCTCCCTCGTACGAGGCGCCTCCGCGATCATCCACTCCGCGATCCGAACGGCCTCATCCCGGAACCATTCGTCTTCCTCAAGCCGGTACAGGGCAGGAAAAATCGCAAATGGGGCAACCGAATTAATCACCTTCGTCCCTTTCGCCTTCTCCTTATTCCGCTCGATCCACTGCTTCAGATAAGACAGAACTTCAGGCTTACCTATAGCTTCATAATAGTCAAGCATCGCGATCAACCCAACGCCCGGCACCCAATCCCAATGCTCAATGTCCATGCCCCAATTTCCGGTGTGATCTTGCATCATTTCCTGCCAAACCTTTTGCGCAGCGTTTGATAATGTCAAGAAAATTCAGCTCCTTTTTATATACACAAGCCCATAAGATTTAATTGTTTATAGAACCACTTTACCATCTATTCACTTCTAAACGCTTGGGCTTCCGTCTAAAAAAAGTGGGGAAAAGTCCAGATCTGAACATAAAAAAAGACCGAGGATAACATCATATCCTCAGTCCCGCTTTTATCATTGGTATTTCCGTATAAATGCAATAGCGCTGGCAATATCCTTCTCCGGCTGCTCGCCAACTTCACGTTCAATCGTCAAGTAGCCTTTGTAGCCAATGTCACGCAGCGTTTGGAAGTATCGCGCGAAATCAACATGCCCTTCGCCCAGCGCAAGCTCTCGGTAATACAGCCCGGACGTTGCATCCTCGGCGATTTGCTCATGGCTCATCGGCTTGTATCCCAGAGAGCCGTACACTTCTCGCGGGTCAACCTGGCGCAAGCGAACGCCGTCTTTTACATGCGTATGGACGATATAATCTTTCAGCGTGATAATGCCTTGAACAGGATCATCGCCTGTTACCATAACCATATTCGCAGGGTCGAAGTTAACCGAAACTCCGTTGGTAGACAGGGAATCCAGGAAGCTTTTCAAATGCGCTGCAGGTTCCGGACCGGTTTCGATGGCAAAATAAGCGTCCAAGCTTTTGGCATATACCCCTAATTCCTCACAAGCCCGGTGCATCGTCTCATAGATCGGATCGTTGGTTTGGTCAGGTACGACTCCGATATGCGTTGTGACCACTTTGGTGCCAAGCTCAACGGCAAGATCCAGAATACGCTTGGATTTCTCGATTTTCTCCGCATTCACAGAAGCATCCTGGAAACCATGACCGCCCAAATCTCCACACAGTGCTGAGATTTCAAGCCCAAGTGAGGCAATGTACTCTTTCAGCTCTTTACGTGCTCCGGAAGATAAATTCGCCGGGTCCATCTCGCCGGAAACAGCATAAATCTGTACCCCGTCAGCGCCAAGCTCTTTCGCTTTTTTCAAACCGTCCCGTACGCCAAGCCGGAGACTGTCCACCATGATACCAATTGGATTCATTCGAATTGTCAACACCTTTCAGAAAGCTATGAATGACTGCCTATTCCATATCTTCCCATAGTCTTTTAATATTTTGCAACCCGATCAACGTACCCGTTCTGCACTCTTCCATCCCTTCAAACTCCAAGGAAATGTAACCGTCGTAACCAGAGTCCTTGATCACGCGCAGCACTGCTCTCATATCGATATCTCCGTGTCCTACAATAGCGCCGCGGAGGTAATTCCCCTGCAAGGTCTGGAACCAGCCTTGACCTGGATTTTGATGAGACGGACGCAGATAAAAATCTTTGATATGGACCATTGAGGCATAGGAAATGTTATTTTTCACAGCTGCCACTGAGTTCTCGTCCGCACACATGAAATTGCCCACATCCAGCGTCGTCCGGAAATTCGGACGGTCAACCGCTTGGATTAATGCTTGAACCCGGTCACTGTGCTGCACAAAATAACCATGATTTTCAACACTTGTCGTAATGCCGTAAGTCAGCGCATAGTCAGCAATTTGACGGCAAGCTTCGGCCATACGATCCAGCTGTTTATTGAAATTGGCAATCGAACGGTCTGCGCTTTGCGCGACATCGTGCCGCATCTTTTTGACGCCGAGTCTCGCCGCGAGATCCACTTCACCTTTTACCCGCTCAATTTCCTGCTGATAAGCTTCTTCAGAATCCGTTAGAAAATTAGCGCCAATCGCGTAATTGGAAATTTCGACGCCGCGTGATGCCGCCTTTTCGCGAATGCGATCCGCCAGCTCCAAGTTACCGGGCAAATCATAACCCAGAGGCACGATTTCAACGTGCTCTCCGCCTTGATCCGCAATCCAATCGATAACCGCCATGATGTCCATTTCGCCGGACTTCAGCGCTTGAAATAAACTATACGTACTAACGCCCAATTTCATGTGAGTACCTCCATGCTAGTTTCTACCGGACTATAATTTGATTTCTTGGCCTTTCGCAGCCGATTCATAAATACCGCACAACATTTTCATCATGTTAACGCCGTCTTCAACAGGACTAATCGGGGTGCTGCCCGTTTGGCAGCTCTCGATGAAATGATTAATTTCATTTTGGAAAGCCTGCGGTACATTGATCGATTTCGCATCCGTTTGTGGGGACACATTCAGAATCGTATCGTGCATTTCCGTGATAAAAACAAGCTCAGGCTCAATTTCCACGCCACCCTTGTCCCCATAAAGCTTAACGGCGATCTCATCCTTTTTGGCGTGCAGCGTAAAGCTGACATCAACCAGCAACGATGCTCCATTTTCAAAACGAATCAAGGCATTCGCCATGTCTTCAACTGTATTGTGGGCTACATCATAATCAGCCGCTTTGTAAAAGGAAAGATTGCGAACATTCGCACGGTTCCCAAGCTTATTGTACGTATTCCCGCTGACGGAAACCGGCTTCGGTCTGCCCATCATATACCAGCATAAGTCGATGACATGCACGCCGATATCGATCAAAGGCCCGCCGCCAGAACGTTCCGAATCCGCGAACCAACCGCCTGGGTTGCCTAAACGGCGAATACAAGACGCTTTTGCATAATAAATTTCACCCAAATTATCGTGATCAATGAACGATTTGACCAATTGAGCATTCGCATCATAGCGGCGGACAAAACCTACTTGCAGTGTTTTGCCCGATTCACGTACAGCGTCTTGAATGCGGAGCGCTTCCTCAACGGTTTTACAGAGCGGCTTCTCAACTAAAACGTGTTTGCCTGCGCGTAAAGCCGCAATACTGATCTCAGCATGCGTATTATTCCATGTACAAATACTAACGGCATCAATCTCTGGATTAGCGAGCAATTCATGATAGTCCGTGTAGATATGCTCTATGTTATATTTGGCTGCTTTATCCTCAGCTCTTTGACGATTAAGATCACACACCGCGTATAAATTAGCGTTGGCCTGTTTCACGTAGGACTCGAAATGCATTTCGGAAATCGAACCTGCTCCAATTACACCAATATTCAACTTGTTCATACTCATAGCAATTTCTTGCCTCCTTGGTTGTCTTATAAACTCAGAATACCATGGTTTTCGCCTAGGTAGAATGTATAGGATGAGCAAGAGCATGGACTATTTGTTCAAAATCGACGAAAGACCCGGCATCCTAAGAAAGCTACGCCAGGTCCATTTCTAGACTTACACCGACACCGTTTTCGAGTCTGTCCGGCGCCCTTGCTCTTTTAGCATAAAGAAAATATTCATAAGACCAAACAGCAGGAAACAAATCCAA
Source organism: Paenibacillus sp. FW101-FHT12H11 (assembly GCF_058790355.1). Classification (NCBI taxonomy): domain Bacteria; kingdom Bacillati; phylum Bacillota; class Bacilli; order Caryophanales; family Paenibacillaceae; genus Paenibacillus; species Paenibacillus sp. FW101-FHT12H11. The sequence continues at coordinate 911,165 of NZ_JBYTCO010000002.1, forward strand.
GGAAGCGCACGCCAACCAAGTACCGTCCCCAAATCGTACAGATAGCCGCCTCCCACATTACCGAGCATAGCGCCGATAGACAGCGCAAAACTATTAAAACCGAAATAGCTGGCTATACTCCCGCTCCCTGCAAACTCAGACACCATCGTATTCATCATCGGCTGCAAAAAAACTTGGCCCATCATAAACGCAATAACACCGGCATAAATCCCGATCATGGTCCCCGTCATCCCAATCGTGAAAAGTCCTGCAGCAAGCAGCAGTGTTGCGAGTGACAGAACGCCGAAAGGCTGCATTTTGGATTGGCCCAGCTTGGCAAATGGAACCTGAAGCAGCACCATAACGACAGCTCCGCAAGAGTAAATCAGGCCGATATTAGCCTCCGGCGCAATTTGATTCACCCGAAACGGAACGGCCATATAGAGCTGCGCGACAAGCGACCACGATATCATGGTGAACACCATAAAGCGGCGGAAAGCACGATTAAGAAGCACTTTTTTCATCTGCGGCAGCATGCGAGCGTCCTGCGGTTTCTGTTCATTTTTAATTCGCGGCAATAAAAGAAGGCTTAAGAAGAAGGAAAAGACAAAAATCAGCGTCGCCGTCAAACTCACATATTTAAAATGAAACCCCATTAAAAGCGCACCCAAAACGGGTCCCACGACAAACCCCTGATTGCTCAGCATTTCACGAATCGCATAAACGGTGATCCGATTTTGAGGAGTCGAAAGCGCTGCATAATACGCATAACTGGCCGGTTGAAACAACGCCGCGCCCAACCCGGAGAAAAAACAGGCAATAATCAAGCCAGGCACATGGTCAACGAAGCCGAACATCCCGAAACCAAAGGTCCGAATCAACAATCCGATCAAAATCGTCCGCTTATAGCCAATCCGATCAGCCAATGTGCCGCAAAAGGCAGAAAGCCCCTGTTGACTAAGACTGCGTATAGCCGATATTACGCCCACAATCGTCACACTCAGCAGCAAATCGTGCAGCAAGTAGGAAGCTAGCAGCGGAATCATCATATAAAAGCCAACCGCCATGCTGAATGTATTCATAAACATGACCCAGAAGGGCAGTTTAATGTCTGTTAGCTTTTTCCAAAGATGGCTTATCATAAAGCACCTCGTTTTCGTCTGCGATGTGTCAATCTCAACAAGATACCTGATTCGAAGAGGATTGCCTATGGGCTTTCTTTGTATAAGCTTGGGTATATTATTGCTGCCAATTTTGATATACTCAAATGACCAATCAAACAAACAAGAACAAACACAAATGCACGTAAGAATTTTTCAGGGAATACAATAGAAGGCGGGGGAACAATGTTATCCGAGGTTAGACATTCCAAAATCATCGAGCTGCTGAATCAGGCAGGTTCAATCAAGGTTTCTGAGCTGAGCAAAGCTTATCAGGTAACCGAGAAAACGATTCGCGAGGATTTAGAGAAATTAGAGGCTTCCGGTATTTTGAAAAGAGTACACGGCGGGGCCGTTCTCGTCGAAAGCTCGAATTCGATGCTGCCGATTCATAAACGAAGAGTCCGCCAGCAAGCGGAGAAAGAACAGATTGCCGCAGAAGCTTATCAATGGATTGAGGACGGCCAAATCATCCTGCTCGATGGTGGCTCTACGACGCTGGAGCTTGCGAAGCTCATCCAACACCGCGCGCTAACTGTGATTACGAACGATACGAAGATTGCCGCTACTTTGGCGGAAAGCGCTCATATCGAGTTGTGTATGTTAGGCGGTTACCGACGCAAAGGCACTTATACGATTATTGGGCCAAGCGCCATCCAAATGGTCGACGAGCTTAATGTCGATATTGCTTTCCTGGGATGCACGGGCATTGACTTGGAACGCGGCATCTCCGTGTTTCACCGGGATGAGGCGGAGCTGAAGAAGCGAATGATCAAAGCTTCGAAGAAAAAGATTCTGCTTACAGATCATACAAAATTTGATCAGACTGCACTGATTTCATTTGCTTCGCTGAAAGAGATTGATCTATTGATTACTGATGCCGAGGCCGACGATCAGTTAATTGCGAGGTATTCCGAGCAAGGGCTTGAGGTTCGCAGAGGGTTCATGCAAGAATAGGCGGAACTGCATCCCTCTATTAAAATAAGGCCATCTCATCCCGAAGAAGTACATTCACTTCGTGATGAAATGGCCTATTGGTTATGGGACGAGCACAATTTTCCCGGTGCTCTGCCTGCTTTCAATGAGGCGATGCGCTTCAGCGCCATCCTTCAAAGGAAAGCTCGTCAGGCCGCCCATCTGAATGATGCCTTCGCGCAGCGCTTGAAACAGCGCCTCTGCACGCTCGATCCGATTGGCCAAAGTGGTCACATGGTTCCACAAATCGCCGCCGGTTAACGTCTTCGAAGAATCCATGAGCATTCTTGGATCTACATGCGGCGGATCTCCTCCCGCCATGCCATAGAACACGACTGTCCCCTTCGTTCTTACAGCCGCAAAGCTCTCCATTAACGTTGAGCCAACGGAATCATAAACAACGTTAGCGCCTTGTTTCTCCCCCGTAAAGCGGATCACTTCCTGCACCCACTCCGTGTCGTAACCGAATACAACATCTGCGCCAGCTTGCAGTGCGGCCGCCTGTTTGGCTTCCGATGAAGTCAAGCCGATGACCCTTGCCCCTTTGCTCTTGGCGAGTTGAATCAATAATTGCCCCACACCTCCTGCCGCGGCATGAACGACGACATCGTCGCCTGCCTGAACGGCATAGCTGTCATTGACTAAGTAATGCGCCGTCATCCCTTGAAGAAGGAGGCCGGCGGCTTGTTCGAAGGTAATATCGGATGGCACCGGTATAGCCCGGTCAACAGGCACAGCGACCAATTCACTGTTCGCAAAAGGAACATCACAAAAGGCGATACGATCGCCAACCTGAATATGCGCCACATCCGGTGAAACTTGTTCAACGACCCCAGCACCCTCATATCCTAGTATAAAAGGGGGTTTCCCCGCCAAATGATAGTTTCCCCGTCTACGATAAACATCAGCGAAATTGAGTCCAACTGCCTTGGTCTTGACTATGATATGTCCTAACGCCAGGCCAGGGTCAGGAATCTCTGCATACCGAAGCACTTCCGGACCGCCAAATTGTTCAAATATTAATGCTTTCATCGTTTCCCTCCAAATGACTCGTCTATCGTCAAAATTGTATCACACCCCCTCATTATTACAAAAAAGCCCTCCAATCCAGTTGAACTGAAGAGGAGAGCGCATTATGTTACAACGGGTTTTCTCCCGTGCTTTGGAAAAACTCAAGGATTTCACCGTTCAAGCCTTTGACAAAGGCGATTCTAACCGGTGTCGAAGGATTGCTGCCTAAGACAACATCTTTCGGTTCCACCGTCACAACCGCGCCAGCGGCAACTGCTGCGGCAACCGCCTTGTCTACGTCATTGCTGCGGAAAGCAACGTGGAAGTAGGAACCTTCAGGTTTCACTTCACCTGTTCCTCCAGCAAAAACCTCCATATAGTTGCCGTCTCCGGAGTCCAGCAACGTAATTCTTTTATCCCCTTCGCCCCAGCTTGTCTTTTCCGTAAAACCTAAGCCCTCGGTATAAAACTTCACCGTCGCTTCAAAATCATTCGCTCTTAACGCAAGGTGGTGAAAGCCACCGCCGCCGATTTTCTCATTCGTACCCACTTGATAAGCCTCCTTTGTCATCAGTACATGCCCTACCTTCAAGAGTATAACTGATAGCCAGATGTTAGAAAATGACTTACCTCGAGGTAACTAAGTTTCCTGTACGTAATGAGACTTGCTATGGTGCTAGGTGTCCTGCATTCGAAGTATGGAAGGTCTATTTGAGCACCACTATCCCGCCCCCAACTCCACATGCTTCGGGAGCAAATGAAGATCAGTCGGCTTATTGATATAATAGCCTTGGATACCCCAGCAGGCCATTTCCTTCAGCATCACGTACTGCTCATACGTTTCAATGCCTTCGGCGATCACTTGCAGCTTAAGCGCTTTCGCCATAGCCAACATTGCTGCAATTAACGGCGCATTCCCATCCGCAATAAAAGATCTGTCAATTTTCAATTTATCAATCGGCAGCAAGGTTAACATGCTCAGCGACGAATAACCGGTTCCAAAGTCGTCCAAAGCAATGGTAAAACCATGCGCGCGTAGCTGATGGAGGGTTTGTTGAACCTCCTGCATGGAATGCACTGTCGTGCTTTCCGTAATTTCAAGCTCGATGGAATGAGGAGTTACTTCTTCTTCCCCGATGATGTTCAAAAGCTGCGCAACGAAATCCTCTTCGTTCAACTGAACTCTGGATATGTTAACCGATAGTTTAAACTCAGCACCATATATCTCTTTTAAAAGATGCCAATCCTTGCAGGCCTGCCGAATAACCCAGTATCCGATATCCACTATTAACCCTGTTTCCTCAGCAACCGGGATGAAGCTATTGGGCTGAACGATCCCCCTGCTGCCACAATGCCACCGCAAAAGCGCCTCCGCTCCAATCACCGCTTCCTTCGCCGGATGATAGATTAGCTGATATTGCAGATACAGCTCCTCTTTTTCAATCGCCTGAGAGAGCGCAAGCTCATGGATAAAATTTTCGACATGATCGTATTTGTAAGCGGCTTCGTAAATATGAAAACTTTTTCTGCCGGCGCCTTTTGCTTTATATAAAGCAATATCCGCTTGTTTAAGCAGGGTCTGTATGGTCTCCTCTTCGACTCTCAGCGAAACGCCGATGCTTACGCTTAACTTCATTTGCCGATCATTTACGGTAAACGGCTTCTGGAAGAGCTGAATGATGGTATTTGCCGTCTGTTCCGCAGGCTCGGATTCTTGATTGGCAACAACAATAAACTCATCTCCGCCCAAACGCACCAGCGTATAATCCGTGCCGAACTGTTGAATGAGCCGATTCGCAACCTCTACGAGAACGGTATCCCCTACATCGTGTCCGAACATATCATTGATATTTTTGAAGTCGTCCAAGTCAAGTAAATACAAGGTAGCTGGATATATCACGTGTTCCAACAAATATCTCCGGTTGTACAACCTGCTGAGTTCATCATGATAAGCGTAATCATAGAGCAAATTCTCATGGATTTTGCGTTCCGTGATGTCACGCGTTACGGTGAAGATATAGGTCAAATTATCATTTTCATCAAAAATAGGAGTGAGAATGCTTTCCCCGCTTAACATACCGTTGGGCAGCACAAAACCATCTTCATATTTAACCGTACGCCGCTCTTTGACCACCCGCATATATTTCTTATGTAAATAGTTGGCCATATGAGTTGCATTCGTATCAAAAAATGTCAGCCCTACGTCTTCCATTGATCTCCCGCTAAAGTGTGTAGCTGCCCGATTCACGTAGTAGTACCTCAAATCAGCGCCATCCACCTTCATGATGTAAATCGAGTCTTCAATATCATCCAACATGTGTAGGAGTAAGCTTACATCTAGTAATTTATTCATTCGTTGACCCCTTTACCCATCACAATGTCCTCATTAGAAGCTTGAAATTGCAACTTATACGATTCGGCAAGCACACCCATATTTCCTGCCATTTTGGTGATTGGCGACATTCACAAGGGATCCTTGCAACTAATCGTTTTGTGCTATTCATAATCGTTTTCATCACTTATTTTTCCGAAGGCGTCGCCTTACAATAAGATTATAAGTAATTCCAAACTAATCCAACTGGAGGTTTTGCGAATGATTACTAAAGGAAATCCGTTTTCTATCGAGCAATTTCGCGAGGAAGGCTACAGTGGTCCCACACAAGGATTATCGCTGCAAGAAGCCGATATGTACTATAATCGTTTTTTTGATGTCATCCAACAGTCGAAATACGAGCCCGGTCCCACCAAAATGAACCTGTCCGCCTGGCATCAAAACCATTATTGGGCTTACGAATTAGCCACCCATCCCAGCATTATTGCAGCAATGAAGCAAATACTTGGCGAAGACCTCGTTCTGTGGGCGATGCATTTCTGGTATAAAGAACCTAATAACGATAAGTTTATTCCGTGGCATCAGGATATCAATTATTGGCCCATGGATCCTGCGATTAATGCAACCGCTTGGGTAAGCCTCGGCTGGTCCATCCGTGAGAACGGCTGTTTAAGAGTCATACCAGGAACGCACCAAGCGCATGTTGCGCATGTCTCAACAGGCACCGATCAGAGTGCCTTCTCGGAAGGCTTGCCAGCGGAAGCGATCGATGAGTCGAAAGCCGTTGACCTCGAAATGTCGCCTGGTCAAATCGCTTTTTTCAATGAAGCAACGTTCCATGGCTCTGAAAAAAACAGCTCCAACATCCCACGCGTAGCTTTCTCTGTGCGCTATACAACGCCTGAAGTGAAGTTCCTGATGGAGGAGTGGGGCGGCGATACAACGCGTATCCGCACCTATCTGGTACACGGCGAAGACAGACCTAACCGGAATGAAGCCATTCGAGGCGGCGTACCGCAGAAATAGGGGGATAAGAAGTTCTTTTTTCACGCAAACCCTCATGCTACAATGGGCTACAAAGACAAACGGAACACGAAGCGAGGTGGCTGGTACATTGAACTCCTATCAATTAATCATTGACTCTCTGGACATCCGTTTTTTGCATATTAAACAGTATGAGCTGGACTACAAATGGCAGGCCAGCCACCGCACGCTGCATCATTCCGTTCTATGGATTGTACAGCAAGGCAGCTTCTTGCTGGAAGTCGATCATATCCGGTACACCTGTAAGGAAGGCCATATCTGCATCCTGCCCGCTCATACAAATATCAGCTACCATGCGATTACCGGCGAGCTTGCGCTAACGAGCATTAATTTTGACGCCGAAATCTCTCTCCTTAGCCATCGGAGCTGGGGGCATGTACTTAATTTACCTGTCGTATTCGATCAGGCACTGCACAATGTGCAATCCCCGATTCGTGATATGCTGACCCATATCGGGGACAACTCCCCGGTGATTTCCCTGCTCATGCAGTCTTCTCTCCTGCGTATTCTCTATGAATTGATGAATCGCGAGATGCCGGAGCAGCCGATTTCACCTTATACCCACATGGATAACCGCATTCATACGATTATTCATTATCTGCTCTCGCATCCGAGCCGCATGCCTGAGATCAGGGAACTTGCCGAGCTGGTGCAGCTTAGCGATTCCCACTTGCGCAAATTGTTTATTAAACAAACCGGCCAAGCCCCGCTCCATTTTGTACATAGCCTAAAAATAGAGCAAGCAAAAAGGCTCCTCGCTACAAGCGTGAAGCCGATCTCTCAAATCTCTTATGAACTTGGCGTGGAGAATGCCAACTATTTTACACGAATGTTTAAAGCCAAATCCGGTCTAACTCCGATGCAATACCGCCAGCAGTACGGTTTATGGCTGAATGATTAGAGGCTTCTGTTTACTCGATAGCGCCAACAGCCTGCAGCCAAGCTTTGGCAATCAAAGCATGTCCAGCCGGAGATGGATGTACGCCGTCCGGCGCCCAGAATGCGCTTTCAGCTCTCGTAGAAGCTTGAGCAAATAAGCCATCCAAACACACTAGACGTGCATCGAACTCTCTGGCCAATTCACGGACGACCGTGATTTTGGGATCGAGGTCTTCTCTCCATTGCTTGCGATCTTCGGGTACGGGCAGCACGAAAGGTTCAATGAGCACAATTTTTGCGCCTGTTTCGGCTGTTTGCGTCAGCAAATCACGGTATCCCGTTTCAAAACTCTCCGTCGAGGTCGGATCATTACGATCATAACGTCTCCACGTATCATTGATCCCAATATAAATGGATACTAAATCAGGCTTCAAATTCAAGCAATCTTGATCCCAGCGTTTCTGCAAATCCACAACACGATTGCCTGATATTCCGCGATTAAGGAACTGCACTTGTTTTTCCGGGTATTTAGCCGAGAATTGAGCCGCTGCCATCAAGGCATAACCTCTACCCAAATCGTTCCCGTTGTCGCGAACACGTCCTGCATCCGTAATACTGTCCCCTTGAAATAAAACGACATCCCCTTGACCAATCCATGCTGACATGTGAGTGTTTCCTCCCCTTTATCCCTTGACCCTATTGGAATTTACCAAAAGTTGCCTAGAGTATAGCACAGGCTATAAGGGCTATCAATTGTAACATCTGACTAAATAATCTAGTCAACATTCGGATGAGCGCAATTTCTGGACCATTCTCGGCGGTCAAAGCCGAAACGAAGATGAAGGAAGATGCATAAAAAACAGCAAATAACAAAAAATACCAACAAAAAGGAAGAATGGATGACATGCGCGATGCTGAATACGAAGGCTGAAGACATAGAACAATTGCTCCTGCTTGCTCAAAGGTCCAGCGACTTTATCAGCAGCACGATTGCATTCACGGAGCCTCCGCTAATCATTCATTATTATAAAACTCTGATTGATGAGCATCTTCTGCAAGAGCAGCTGCTTCGTGCAATTGAGAATAACGCGGCTGGAGCGGAAATTCAACAACTGAATGATTTAAAACAGCTCATAACCATTGAAGGCATCCAGATTACCGACCAAATTGCGGATATCCAATCGAAACTTTACCAGGGATATGCCATTATCCAAAAGAATGAGCATGATGATTTGTGCGCGTTAGTTCCATTAATCAGTAAGGCAGGGCTGCGTAAAAGCAATGATACGGATAATGAATTCAGTGTGGTTGGGCCTAAGGTTGGCTTTGTCGAGGACCTTGACATCAACCTGCACCTGATTCGCAGCCAGTTCGCACTGCCTAACCTGATCATAAAAACGATATCGATCGGCAGTTTATCCAATTCCAGAGTGGCTATTATCTATATCGACGGGATCACGAGCAAGGAAAACGTGGCTATTATTGAACAGAGGCTCAGCAGCATTGATTTTGAAGTGGTCTTCGATACTGCACAGCTGGATCAGATTATTTCTGACAACTCGTTGTCCCCTTTCCCCTTATTTGTATCAACGGAGCGCAGGGACCGAGTCATCTATTCCTTAATTTCCGGCCAGGTTGCCGTCATTAGCGACGGGTCCCCCTATTTTATTACAGGACCTTCGACGTTGTACGATTTCTTCATTTCGCCCGAAGACTATTACTTGCCTTGGATATTGGGCTCGTTTTTCAGGATCATTCGCATATTGGGTGTTGCTTTCTCACTCTTTGCCTCTGCATTGTATACCGCGATTACAACGTTCCATTATGAAGTCATCCCACAGGATTTGCTTCAGCCTCTTATTTTCTCCAGGCAAAATGTGCCGTTTTCTCCGGTTCTAGAAGTGCTATTTCTGGAGATCACGATTGAATTTCTTCGCGAAGCCGGAGCCAGGCTGCCCACCAAGATCGGTCAAACGCTCGGTATCGTCGGCGGTATCATTGTCGGACAAGCTGCCGTTGAAGCGGCATTAACCAGTAACATTTTAATCATCATCGTATCTTTGTCCGCGCTGGCTTCATTTGCAACACCTATTTACAAAATGTCAAATACGATCCGCTTCCTTCGATTTCCCGTCATTATTATGGCTTCGTACTGGGGAGCGATCGGTATGATATTCGGCATCTGCTTTATCCTGATTCATATTACAAGACTGACATCGTTGGGAAGTCCTTACACCGTACCCCTATATCCGCTGCGGCCCAAGGATCTAAGAGACAGCTTTATCCGTTCCTCCTACCAATATACAAATAAAAGACAATCCTATCTGAAGCCGGAAACGATACTCCGATATATTCCTAAACCAAGGAAAAAGAAAAGCGATTGGGAGCAGGAGTGAACGAGCTGGAAAGGAGAGTGTGCGTGAATGGTCTATAAAGCTGCTATGGCGCTGATTTCCTGTGTAATTGCCGTTGGATGCAACAGCAACCAGCAGATCATCAATAAAATACAGCTTGTTCAAACAGCCGGTTATGATAAAGTGGGTGATCGTTCACTCTGCTCGGTCATATTGACCAGCTATACAGAAAAAGGTAAAGCCAGCTCGCAGCTATTGCTGACCGAATCTGACTCCAGCTTCGACATGATCCCCCGGTTAAACACCAAAACCAGCAAAACGATTCAATACGGACAGATGGGCATGGTGCTTTTCTCAAAAACCTATGCGAAGATGGGTATCGGCCCTGTGATCAGCGGTTTCTGCCGAGATCCGAAGATTGCCAGCAAAGTTCAGATGGGCGTAACGGATAAAGAGGCTTCTAAAATGATGGAAGTCGCCAATAAAGCACAGGAATCGCTTTATCTGATGCGAATGGTTGAGCAAAATGTTCAAACGGGCAATCTGCCCAAAATGAATTTTAAGCATATCTTATTTAATTATTACGGTGAGGGGCGCGATATTTTCCTGCCCTACTTCAACGTTGAACGAGGCTCAGTAAAAATTGACGGTTTAGCGCTATTTAAACAAGATAAATTCGTGACAAAAGTCAGCATTCGGGAAGCCTTCCTGCTGAAGTTGTTGACGGAATCTTCTCGAAATGGAAACTTACTGATGCCAATGAAAGCGGATAACGACAATTCGACGATTCACGATTATGTGTTAATGAAAAGCATTGCTTCAAAAGCAAATTACCGTTACAATACATCGGCCTCTGAACCAATCATTGAGATAGGGCTTAGGGTCAGAGTATTGATTAAGGATACCCCTTCCTGGTTGCACTTGAATACGAAGGAACAAAGGGATACATTCGAACGGCAATTAGGCAGCTATTTAGAAAAAGAAACCCAGGGCTTTATTGCGCTGTGCCAGTCCAAACAGGTAGATCCGATCGGACTTGGCGATTTCGTCAGAAGCCGGACAAGGACCTGGAATGAAAAAGATTTCTATGCCAGTTACCCGAAGCTGCGGACACAAGTAACTGTTCATTTGTCTATCGAGCAAAGCGGCGTTGGGGAATTATAAGCGAGGCCTTTACGTTACAAGGGGGAAACGACAACCATGCATCATCAAATAAATAAAAAGTTCACTGTTTCTCCTTACCTGCTTAGCTTCATTATTTATTCCAGTGTGATCGATGCCGGTATGATGTATTTTCAGCGTGATCTGGTCCAAGAGGCCGGGTATGATGCTTGGCTTTCTATTTTAATTGCGGCCGCTGCCGTGCATCTCATCATTTGGATGATGTATAAGATTCTATCGAGCAGTAATCAGGCAGATACAACGATTGTGTCCATTAACCGCCGCTATTTCGGCAAAATTGTTGGGACTGGTTTTAACCTGGCCATTGCGTTGTATTTCAGTTTTGGCGCTTTCTGCACATTTAGAACCTACCTTGAAGTCGTACAGGTTTGGATATTTCCCTACATGGAAATGATGCCACTTACACTGGTTGCGCTTGTACTCATTTACTATACGGTGTCTGGTGGTTTTCGAACGGTTACCGGCTTAAGCTTCTGGGCAACTTGCAGTATTTTTCTATTTATTGCACCTCTGACACTTATGGTTATTCCCTATTTGCATCCGCAAAACATGCTTCCTGTCTTCAATCATTCGACGGCGCAAATCCTCAAGTCTACCGAAACCATGTTTCCTCATTTTTTAGGATTTGAAGTGCTTTTGGTCATGTATCCATTCATCGAGCAGCAGGCCAAATCACAAAAATGGGCGCAATTCTCCATTGTCATCGCCATCGGTATGTACATGTTGGTCGCTCTCGTTGCATTCATGTACTACAGCGAAGGACAAATCGTTCACACCATCTGGCCGACGCTGAATATGATTTCGATTGTTGAATTTCCTTTGATGCAAAGAGTGGAATATATAATAATCTCCATTTGGTTTATTAAAATGCTGGCCAATATCTCGCTTGGTTTGTGGTCGGCTACTCACAGCTTGAAGCTTTCAATCCGTGCGAATCCTCGCCTATCCTTGATCATCATCCTTGTGTTGTTTATCGCCGGGCAGCTGATTGTCAAAGATCATGAACGATTGCAATTAACGAATTCGTTCTATGGCTTGACGGGTATCTACTTCACTGCCGTGTTCATCCCCGTGATGCTTATCGTTACGCGTTTTAAAAGAAAGGGGAGTCAGTAGCATGGTTTCCCGACGCTGCGTGCTTACTGGCCAGTTTAGCGATCATCCGAATCGCTCTTTTGCATCCTCTGAAGCGCTTCCGCATAGTCGCTATATAGGCCGCTTCCCACTGCGGCATGAATAGCAGCGCCAAACGCCGCTTCCTCTTTCACTCTTGGGAACATAAGCGGCAATTGCCATTTGGTACGAGCCATCTGCTGCATGGCCATGTTCTTGCGTATGCCATTACCGGATACGGCCAATCTTGTTAACTGCTCATGGAGCTCTGCAGGGAGGCACTTCGTAAATCCATCCAACTCATCCAAGATGCCATGAAGAAAGCCGACAATCAGCTGCTGAGGATTAAAATTATTCGGCCTGATCCCTTCGATGCTTCCCGTCCTATGCGGATGTTCTCTGGTTCCGTAAAACTGGGTCCCTACCTTGAGGGTAGGCACTGACTCTATGAGAGCTTCTTCTGCCAGTCGATTCATAGTTTCATAGAAGCTTCTATCATCCCGTAAACCGAATGTGCTGCAAACCTCACGAAAAAATTGCTCCAGCAGCTCATACGATTTCCCACCGCTGAGCGAAGCTCCCACAAGCAAATACCCGCCATCCATGAATGGACGTGTTTCCAAATGAGGGCTTTTGAAATATGCCGGCGAGTAGACGGACACTTGTGAGCCTGTTCCGATATTCACGAGCAAGGTTCCTTGAAAGGAAGGTACCGCACCTAAGAAGCTAGCTTGGTTATCGCCGATTGCCCACAGTACCTTTTTCCCATCTGCCGTATTTCCCGCGATAACGTTATGGTGGACAAGCTCCGGCAGGAATTCAGCGTCCATCCCGGCTGCGATTAGCTGATCTTTGTCAAATTGCCTGCTCGGCAGCGTGAATAGACCAATGCTTGCCGCATTGGAACTGTCGATGCGAGGTGTCTTCTCATCACAAAGCTGCATGGCTACATAATCGCCTATCGTACACAGCTTCAGTGCGCCGGTCGGCAGATCCCCCTGTTTGGTCAGATAATAATGAGTAACTAAGCCATATCCCGTATGTAAATCAAAGCCGGTAAGTTCACTTAACTCTGTGGCATATGATCGCCCTGATTTCAAAAGCAGCTCGCCTCGGCCATCCTGCCAAGTCACAAGCGGGCTAACTGCTTTGCCTTCTTTGCTTACATACAGCACGCCGTGCATTTGACAGGAGATCCCGATTGCTCGCACATCCTCCCAGTCATCCTGACATTCTTCTAATAACAATTGAACCAACTGAACAATTCTGTCCGCCTGCTGGGTACGTTCCCAAAATTCCTTTGAAGGAAGCGCCGCATCATTTTTTGTGGACGCTACGCGCATGACGCGCCCATCCTCAGCGTTCGTCACGATGAGACATATAGAAGTCGTGCCTATATCAATTCCGGCTAAGTACATAAGCTTGCTCCTCTCAAATACAAATTCCCTTACCGCAAAAAAATCCCCCGCATCCAAGGATGGAGGGATTTCCGAAATGTATACCTCTGTCAGCTTCCCAACTTGCTGAAGAAATCCTTAAACACACGGTCACGCCGAACAAAGTGTATGTAACGAATAAAATGCCGCGAAGCATCAAAACTGTAGCGGAAATCTTCCGACAGAATCGGGCTGTGCACCAGCTCATTGGGCAGCCAGCTTTCATTGATCAGATATGCGATTGTCGCAATGTCCCAAATTACACGCGAATAGGCAAAATGATCTTTTGCACAATTCTCATAAGTTTCATAGAGATACTTGCCAATCTCTCCCTGGTCCTTCACAAACTCCCGCACTTCCGACAGCGTTGTAAGCAAGTGCGAAGTGACGCCCATACACGGAATCAGCACGAGCGGCACGCCGCAATTGAGCACAGTTCGAGATGCGTGTAAATCCTGCGCAAGGTTGAATTCCTTTGTATCCGGCCAAGGCAAAGCATGTCCGCCTAGCCAGACAACGACGATTTTCTCGATGATGCGCGGCTCCATCAAGATCGCGGAAGCGACGTTCGTTATGGCGCCAATCGCTACGACATAAAGCGGATCGTCCTCAGGAGAGGCCATCGCCCGCTCCACCAAATTTCTCGCTGCCTCGCTTTCTTGCGGCGTCTCGGCTCCGGATAAATATCCCGTCGATCCACGGTAGATCGGAATGCCGGACATTTCCGGCAGCAGCGTTGAAATTTTCTGCAGTTCACGGTAGCTTTTCTCCATGCCATCGGCTGGCCCGTCTGATAATTCATTATGAAATGGCGCCGCATAAAAAGCTTCAATCTGCAGCTGCTCAGGGGATTTCAACGCATAAACGACAGCGAACTGATCGTCGATTTCATTATAAGTATCCGTATCCAGCACCATGCGGACTTTTTTGCCTGGATGAGCTAATCGCTGCAGCAGCTTTTCTTGCGTTATTTTCGGAAATGAAATCATTGAGCGGTGCCTCCCTTGAATTCTTTTTGCTTGGACAACTAACGGGTTGCAAATCTCGCATAAACCAGAAAAAACAAGGCCATTTCAGCCATAATCACATAGTTAGGTACAATGATAAACAAGTCGATAACAAAAAATCCGCCTAAGATTCCTAAAAATAGTGCCAAATGAATAGGTTTCAGCTGTAGGTGCTTATGCCGGTACCGATGGAAAATGATCGATGTCGAGACGAAGTACAACAGAACAGAGAGAAATACCATCACCAAAATAAAGTGGTAATCCAATTGCTCCAAAAATAACAGCTGAATCGATGCCGCGATTGTACTTAGCGATAAATAAACGAGCAAATGACCGTAAATAATCGTTTGTCCGGCTGTTTGCAGCGCCTTATCCACTTTTCGCTCGACATTCTCAAAATACTGCCACCAAATCCCAATGACTAGAATAAAAGCCAGCGCGGCAAACAAAATCGATGCCCATGTGCCATTGCTATTCTGTAAAACAGCCAACGTACTCACGACTGATTCCCCTAATAGAATGAGCGTAAATAAGGCAAACCGTTCCAATAAGTGATGCGTGTTAATTGGCGTATGTACCAAGAATCGTCTACCAATGACCGGTAACAATACATCTATGGCAATTCCCGCGTAGAGAATCAGATACCTGACCCAGGAGTCGAAAAATAAGGATGCGCTCGAAATCACGATGCCGATCCAAAACCGCGTCCCTAGAAATCGCGCCGTCGCAGCACGGTGGGATTCTTCCCCTTTATGAATCGCTAAGTATTGAAGAGCTGTTAACACCCTTGAACCTATGTATCCTATAAAAAATGGAACATAATACCGATCAAAATCCGGCGATAAACTAAACGTCATGATGAGCACAAAAAACAGTTGCAGGATCATGTAGATGCGGTGAGCGAAGACGTCCTGCCCATATCGGTTGTTAAACAGCGTTTGCCCTACCCATGCCCACCAGATGGGAATAAAAATAAGCACAAATTTGATGATATACTCCAGTGAAACCGTTCCGTGGTCAGCATGCAGCAGCACATGTGTTGCCTTAGATACGGCAGCTACAAACAACAAGTCATAAAAAAGCTCCAACCACGTTACTTTCTTCGCGATGTTCATATCAGTCCCCCATTTACGGAAATCATATAGCTTGCCTATATTATACCGAACAAACGGGGGTGAATTGTTATTTTTTTTGATCGTCGCGTACATCCACCTGTGTTAGCGGTTGTTTGGCTGGCCCTTCGATCACAGTGCCTGTATAAGAAAACCGCGAGCCATGACATGGGCAGTCCCATGATCTCTCCGCCTCGTTCCACTCGACCTCACAGCCCATGTGCGTACAAGTCGTATCCACAACATGAAGTTCTCCGCTCACATCCCGGTAGGCTCCTGCTCGTTTTCCGTTCACTCGAACTACAGCGCCTTCGTCGTTTTGCAGCTCCTCTGCTTGCCGATGGACGATATCGAACTTCCCGGCTATCAGATGCTTGGCGATATTGGCATTCGACATGATAAAGGTTTTGATCATAGGGTCCGCATGGAATCTGGATGGTGAAAAGAGCTCTTCATAGGGGCTTTTCTCACCTGCTATGAGGGCTGTATTGAGAATCGCCGCCACGACACTGGTGGTCATTCCCCACTTCTTGAAGCCAGTTGCGATCAAAATGTTCGGCTCATCAGAGACCTCCCGCCCAATATAAGGCAGCTTGTCGAGTGTTAACAAATCTTGTGCCGACCAATGATACCTGACTTCCTGCAAGTTGAATTGGGCAATACCATACTGCCGCAGCGCCTCGTAATACTGAAACGTACAAATCCCTTGTCCCGTCTTGTGGCTCTCTCCGCCTATTAGCAGCAGCTCCTCCCCATTAACCATCACCGTTCGAAGCGAACGTGCAGGCGTATCCGCATTGATATACATGCCTCCAGCCAAACTTATTTCGGTTTTAGCAGCAAGAGCATATGATTTCTCCGCGTGTAGCCTTGCAAAGTAAAAACCGTTTCGGTCATTAAAGGGAAAATGGGAAGATGATACGACAAAGTTGCATGTTATATGAAAACCTTCGCTTGTCTTCACGGTTGCCGGAGTTCCTTTATCCACACCCACAACGGTCGTTTGTTCAAATATTTCTCCGCCAAGCTGAATGAACGATTGTGCGATATGTTTCAAAAAGGGAATTGGATCGAACTGCGCCTGATGTTTCATCACAATCGCCGCCTGGGTCTGGAACGGTAGCGGTGGTTGCGCCAAATAACCTCCAGGAATTCCGAGCTTTTCGTAAGCTTTACTTTCAGCCTCTATCTTCGCCTCATTTGCTTCCTCAACGGTATAGATGTAGGCATCCTCTTCCTTGAACTGGCAGGGAATCGCCTGATCAACGACCAACTTCTTTATAAAATTCAAAGCGTCACGATTCGCTTCGTAATAAAGCCGCGACTTCTCTTCGCCGAAATGAGAAATAAATTCGTCATACACCAAATCATGCTGCGCGGTGATTTTGGCTGTCGTGTGCCCCGTTGTGCCGTATGCAATTTTGCCTGCATCAACAAGAACAACCTTAAACCCTTTGCTCGCAAGCAAATAAGCGGTTGTCATCCCCGTGATGCCTGCACCTACCACAGCCACGTCAGCTTCAATGTCGTTGGCCAGCTTTGGATAAGTTGGCATCTCGGTCTCACTTAGCCAAACCGATTTGGGAAACTGCGGAAATGGGTCCTTACTTGAGTCGAACGACATAATAACAGCCTCCTGAAAACCCTTTTTTGCATAAATTAACCTCTTTTATCTTCTTTTATTCTACAAATTCCACCATCCGAAAAACAGGAAAAGTCGAAAAAGGCAATAAGTGGTAGGTCGAATTGTGCAGGTCTAGCAGCACTTACTAGATTTGGGAATCTATTATTTAATTTAACTGTACAACGGTCAATTAAATTTTCTACTAGGAGGTTTGATGATTGAATAAGACCATCATGAAAATGACGAACATGTTTTTCGCAACAAGTTTAACGGTAGGACTATTTGCAACCACGGCATCCGCCGCAGAAACCGGCTACTCGGAAGCACTGGAGGCACTGGACGCACCACCGATCGATGCGATGATCGTGAACGACGAACGCTTGGCCAAGGGGCTGATGGATCGTGGTCTTTTGAACAAAAGCGCTACACCCGAACAAATATCCAAAGCAGTAAAAAGCTATTTATCTGTCAAAAATAAGAAACTGGTGGACGCCAAAGCGGATCAGAAGATCAGACTGCATGATGAAATGGATAAAAAATCGAAAGATTTTGTCGCGAAACAAAAAGTGAAGTTATTATCGCAAATGAACCATGGCATGGATAATCTCAAAATCGGAAACGGCAACGGCATCCCTATTCCATCCGCCAAGCAAGATCGCTATAACGGACCTGTTCGAGAGGACAAAGTCCTTGTGCTGTTGACCGAATTTGCCGACGTAAAACATAACAATGTGAAACAAGAACCTGGTTTCATGTACGCCAAAGACTTCAGTCCGGAGCATTATCGTAAGCTCATGTTTGGCGATAAAGACTTTAAATTGTTCGATGGATCGAAAATTCAAACCTTTAAACAATACTACGAAGAACAGTCCGGCGGCAGCTATACGGTTGATGGCTACGTCTCTGACTGGTTAACGGTTCCCGGCACTGCCGCTCAGTATGGAGATGACAACCCCGCTGGCGGTCATGATAACCTGGCCCCGCTTGGTCCTCGCGATCTGGTCAAAGATGCGCTTAACGCCGCTGTTGCCAAAGGCATTAACTTGGCTGATTATGATAAATTCGATTTGTACGACCTCGATGGCGATGGTAATCAAAATGAACCCGACGGCTTGGTCGACCATCTCATGGTCATCCATGCGGGTACGGGGCAAGAAGCCGGCGGCGGCGCCTTAGGCGACAATGCCATTTGGTCGCATCGTTGGACGCTGGATGGCGTGTACCCGATTGCGGGAACGTCAACCCCCGTCAGCTATTGGGGCGGCAAAATGGCCGCTTACGATTATACGATACAGCCTGAGGACGGCGCAGTCGGCGTATTCGCTCATGAATTCGGCCATGATTTGGGACTGCCGGATGAATACGACACCCAATACACCGGGCAAGGCGAGCCGATTGCTTCTTGGTCGATTATGAGCGGCGGCAGCTGGAACGGCAATATTGCCGGTACGACTCCGACCTCTTTTTCGCCGCAGAATAAAGATTTTTTCCAAAAAACGATTGGCGGCAATTGGGCTAACGTCACCGAGGTCAACGCTTCGGACATTAACCAACTAGGGAAAGCAGCCATTATTGATCAAAGCGTAACGAAGTCGAAAAATCCAGGAATCGTCAAAGTCAATTTGCCGGATAAAGCCGTACAAGGCATTCAGCCCGCTTTTGGCTCCCGCTACTATTACAGTACAAAAGGCGATAACCTGCATACGACGCTATCGACGCCGGAATTTGACTTGACCAATGCGCAAACGGCGACGTTTGATTTCAAATCCTTGTATGAGGTTGAATTCGAATACGACTATCTGACGGTAACGGCGGCTACCTATGATGGACAAGAAGTAACGCTCGATGTCATTGGGGACGATGATACGAACGGCGACGCACGCGCCGAAACCTCGAATGGGGTTTGGGTGGACAAGTCCTACAACTTAGCGCCATTCATTGGCAAAAAAGTGAAGCTGAACTTCGACTATGTGACCGATGGCGGGCTGGCTCTGAACGGTTTTGCCATGGATAACGTGAAATTAACCGTTGATGGGAAAGTAGCGTTCTCCGATGACGCTGAAGGAGCTTCCGCTTTTAACCTGGACGGCTTCGTTCAATCGAACGGGATGGAATTCAAGAAGCACTACTATTATCTGGAGTGGAGAAACTACGAAGGAGCTGACAAAGCGCTGGCATTCAGCCGCGGAGTTAAGTACAACACTGGACTCGTCGTATGGTATGCCGATGACAGTTATCTGGATAACTGGGTTGGTGTTCATCCAGGACAGGGCTTCCTCGGTGTTGTAGACTCTCATGCCGCAGCACTGGTGTTCAAGAAAGACGGACAGGATTCCGTCTCACAAACAACCCGCTATCAAGTTGCGGATGCAGCCTTTTCACTGGATAAAACACCGGCATGGTACGTCAATAATGAAACGAGAGGCGAATACAACTACAAATCTTTGCCGGGAGTTGAGGAATTCTCCGATGCCAAGTTGTATTCGAATGAGCTGATTCCAGACGCGGGCCGCTTGGTGCCGAAATTCGGATTGAAATTCCGGGTCATCGGTGAAGCGAAAGATCATTCTGCCGGATTGATTTGGATTCACAAATAAAGCGAATTGAATCATTGAAAAAGGGACTGTCCATAATTATGGACAATCCCTTTCTCATTTTAACCTCAAATCTGGCTACTTATAAAGAATATCGTCTTTGAGAGAAGCAACATGCGTAATCACTTGATCAATCTCAGGTTTGGGCACTTCAAAATGCGCAAGAGCTTCGGAGAGATGGCCAGCAACGGCATTAAAATGCACCGGCTGTAAATTCATTCCCTTATGGGCTCTAGCCATCGAGAAACCCGAATATTGATTCGGGCCACCTAAAGCAAAGGAAATAAATTTGGTTTGATGCTTCCTTTGTTTCTCCATATCCGTGTTCTTAAAAAACTCATTCACCGTATCATCAGCTAAAATAAGTTCATAGAAGTAGTCGACTACTTTAGCGATTGCGGGCTCTCCGCCAATTTTTTCATATAACGTTATTGTTTGATCCACAGATTTCATCCTTTACAAGTGAGTTCTATGGATATTTTCTCCTGAATTTTTAGATTCATGCCTGGATTTTTTTACGCTCCAACTTGGCTGATACGGCTGTGAGAACAACAGCTACCAAGACCATTAAACCGCCGATCCATGGTGTTTGCTGCAGACCGATCGTGTCGACAACCAAGCCACCAACCAATGAGCCTATAGCAATCCCGACGTTGAAGGCCGCAATATTCAACGCGGAAGCAACGTCTACGGCGGATGGCACATATTTTTCAGCGAGTTGAACGATATTTAACTGAAGACCCGGCACGTTCATGAACGCGAGCAGCCCCATCAGGAAGACACCAATCAAACCCGCAACTTTGAACGGAAGCAAGAACGTTAACACAATCAGAATAACCGCGTGAATAATAAACATCCAGAATAATGCACGAAGCGGATTGTGATTCGCCCATTTTCCGCCGACCGAGTTACCAATCGCTACCGCAACCCCGTAGACAAGCAGCACGATAGAAACGACACTTGTATTAAGTCCTGTTACATCTTGCAAAATCGGGGTTAAATAAGTGAAAGCAACAAATGTTCCTCCATATCCAAGCGCTGTGATGGCATAACCCAGAATCAATCGAGAGTTCGTTACCAAACGGAGCATATCCGAAAACTTGGCAGGAGGCGATTGTTTCAGATTTTTTGGAATTAATATTGAAATGGCGATGATTGCAATGACACCAAGCAAGGCAACTCCCCAGAACGTCGCTCTCCAGCCTAACGATTGTCCAATAAACGTTCCAAGTGGTACGCCGGTAACCGTTGCGACTGTCAGCCCAGTGAACATTAAGGCAATCGCGCTGGCTTTTTTCTGCGGTGGAACGAGCTGAACGGCAATCGTCGCGCCAATCGAGAAGAATACACCGTGCGAAAAGGCGGTTATAAAGCGAGCAACCAAAAGAAATGAGAATGATGTGGAAAGCGCGGCAGCGACATTTCCTACAATGAAAATGACCATGAGAAGCATCAATAGTGTCTTGCGGTTCATCCGGTTTGTAAGTGCAGTCAGGATTGGCGCGCCAATCGCAACCCCGATCGCGTAACCGGAGATCAGAAGTCCGGCAAGCGTAATTCCGATGTGCAAGTCATCGGCGACCGATGCCAGAAGGCCAACGGGAACGAATTCGGTCGTCCCAATCCCGAACGCGCTGATGGCCAGCGCAAGGAGCGCCCATTTCCCTGAAAGCAGCTTATCTTTCTGTATAGATGCAGCTGGTGCGATAGTTTGACTCATAAATATCCTCCTATTTGAATGAATGTGACCTGCAGCAACACTTTACTTTTGTTGTCTGAGTGTTATTATAGGATCACAAGAACTATTTGATAAGTACGCACTTTGAAGTTCTATAGATACTCCAAAGTACTATAGGTACTTAAAAGTTCCTATCTTTCATACGGAGGTAAACTATGCCCTATAATGTTCCCGTTGAAGCTACGCTTGATGTAATCGGCGGCAAATGGAAGGTCGTCATTTTATGCCATTTGGATAAAGGCGACAAACGTACAAGCGAATTAAAAAGATTGATGCCAGATATCACGCAGAAAATGCTTACGCAGCAGCTGCGCGAGCTTGAGCATGACGGTATGGTGAAAAGAACGAGCTATGAGCAAGTACCGCCCAAAGTTGTCTATTCTTTAACACCGTATGGGTGGTCATTCAAGCCGATCCTCGATGCCATGTGTGCCTGGGGGGAGCAGCATATCCTGCAAAACGAGTTAGTAGAAGTATAGAAACAACACTTGGAGGCGATGGATGTGAAAATCATGATTTCAGCCGCGGAAGCCATTGAAAAAGGCGTATGGAATGAGATTTTACGTCTTTTTGGTCGTGATAAAAATGAAGAAATATGGCCCAAAGAGGAATTCATTTTGACTGAAGAGCAGGCCATCCAATTGAAGTTGATTAAGAAGTAGGTCTTCAATCAGTTCCTGAATAATGAATAGGCCTTCCGAGAAGTAGATATCTTACTACTTCTCGGAAGGCCTATTTTACATATATCGCTGCCATCCCGTCCCGCCTGGATACGGACAGCTCTTGTCCCGCAGCTTGGCGGCTATTCGCACAATACATCCGCATAACGAGCACGTATGACCGCCAACGAGCTTAGGACACTTGCTGCACCGGCTTAACCGCTCGCGGTACACCGAATCGGGGACGCAGGCTTCTGCCGACTGAAACATAGGTGCTTGCAGCATCTTGTCAATTTGCGCAGCTGTAATCTTGAAATCCTCGCGGCATCCTTTGCACTGGCGATTCTCAAGCATCACAGCTTACTCCGCGGTCAATGCCAAAACCGTGACGGACATCGGAGGAAGCTCCGCATGGATCACCTGATCGATCAGGTTGAACGCTGTGAATTCCGTTGGCGCTACATGATCCGTCTCTTCGAAGGTATTGTGGCCGTCGATCGCGTCTGAAGTTAATGTTGTACCTTGCACAGATACCAATTTGTCGACCAAGCCGCGCAGCTCAACCTCTACCTTTGCGCTAGCTTGATGATCCAGATTGCAAAGGCTGATATGTATCCGGCCCTCTTCATCTTTGGAAGCCGAAACGGAGATTTGTGGAATGGCTTGTTTCCCCTCGCCAAGCTCCGTAATGGACTGATGCACATCCAACAGCTGCGCATCCTGGTGAACTTTATACATGTCGAATACATGATAGGTTGGCGTAAGCACCATTTTCTCGCCTTCGGTGAGGATCACAGCCTGCAGTACATTCACCAGCTGCGCAATGTTCGCCATCTGTACACGATCACAATGCTCATTAAAAATGTTCAGCGAAATCCCAGCGACTAACGCATCACGAATCGTATTCTGCTGATACAGAAAGCCTGGATTCGTTCCCGGCTCTACATCGTGCCACGTCCCCCACTCATCAACGAGCAGCCCGATTCGCTTGTCCGGATCATACTGATCCATAATAGCGGAATGTTTGCTGATCAGTTCCTCCATGAACAAGGCTTTCTTCAACGTTACACGCCACATGTCTTCAGGGAATCCGGTTGCCGCCCCTTTCTCCTGCCAGGAATCACCGGGAACCGTGTAATAATGCACCGTAATAGAATCCATAAAACGATGAGCCTGCTTCATCAAGGTTTCCATCCAATGATAGTCGTCCGTGTTCGGCCCACAAGCAATTTTATGTATGCGGTTGCTGCCATAATTGCGGACATAGGTCTGGAATTGACGGTACAAGTCTGCGTAATATTCAGGCCGCATGTTCCCTCCACAGCCCCAATTCTCATTGCCCACACCGAAATATTTCACTTTCCACGGCTCAGGTCTCCCGTTTGCCTCGCGCAATTCAGCCATAGGCGACACACCTTCGAAGGTCAAATATTCGACCCAATCGGCCATCTCTTGAACGGTTCCGCTCCCAACATTGCCGTTGATATACGGCTCGCATTCCAGCATCTCACAGAGCATCATAAATTCATGCGTCCCAAAATGATTATTTTCCACCACGCCGCCCCAATGGGTATTAATCATTCGTTTCCGGTTTTCTTTCGGACCGATGCCGTCCTTCCAGTGGTATTCGTCTGCGAAGCAGCCGCCTGGCCAGCGTAATACCGGGATTTTCATCTTTTTTAACGCAGCGGCGACATCGTTCCGAATCCCTTTCGTGTTAGGAATTTCTGAATCTTCGCCTACCCATAAACCTTCGTAAATGCATCTTCCCAAATGTTCGGAAAAATGTCCGTAAATATTGCGATTAATTGTGCCTTTCGCTCGATCGGCGTTAACAGTTATCCGGTTAGTCATAGAAATTCGCCCCTTAAATTAATAATTTTATTAATCAATAAGTAATTTCATGAATTCAATTATTATCATAAGTTGATCTTCCTGCTTTTGCAACCGTTTTTTTGGATCGTCAGCCCCAAGGTTCCCCAATGCTTCCAGACGGATAATTTCCTTTCTTTTGATCTAAAATAAGCTTGTCTTTCCAAATAAACTGGTGGGAGTGATACACATGCGTGAAGGTTTGATCCCTGCTGTTCTTGGTACTGTCGTAACGGCTTCTGCTGCTTCCTTACTCGGTAGCAAGTATAAGCTTGCAGCAACTGGTGTGCTTGGATTTGGCCTGGCCCATGTCGTTCTGGGGGCTATTGACCTCATCGAACATCGGTAGCGCTTGGGAAGGCTCGCAGATTGTGAAAAAGACCTAACGGATGATGTTCATCCGTCAGGTCTTTTTCTGTTGAAATGAAGGCAGTTATACATTCAATATATAACGCGCGGCAGGACTTATTCGGTCGTAAGTCCGCTTGCGAATATAGGCAGCCTGGTCGAGCTGCTGCTTGTGTTCTCTGGCCGTGAAATACGCGTGAAGAGCACGCCTCGTCTTGGCTGTTTGGTTCAGCGTGCCGCCGTGCCAGAGGTGCGAATTGAAGACGCCGACGGAGCCGGCAGGCGCGACAATCAATTCTTCTTGCGGGTGAGGCGCAAGAGGATCGATGCCGTACTCACGCGGATAACCAGGCAGCTTATGGGTTCCGGGTACGACGCGGGTAGCCCCGTTCTCTGGCGTGAAGTCGTCAATAAGCCAGATCGAATTGCACACGTGGAACGGCTCGTGTTCTTGGCGTGCGCCCCAATCGGCGTGCAGCGCCTGCAATCCGGCGCCAGGAATGGCATCACGCGCGTTCAGTGAAGAAAGCATGAACTCCCGCTGCAGCACGTGATAGATGGCAGCCAATAGCTTCGGATGCGTATAAACCCTGTCGAAGCATTCGCCTTTATTCACCAGGTCGGAGAGCCGCCGTGTCCCTTCTTCCTGATGAACCTCTTTCCCCGCGTTCATCCCCTCTTTGTCCATTAACGCTTCATACTTGGCGCGAAACGTTACTAGCTCATCTTTGTTTAACATCCCGGTAAACAAGACGAAACCTCGCTCATCGAGACTCTTCTTCTCTTCAGCCGTCAATAGATCGTCTGTAATTCCCAAAGCCAATAAAGCCTCTTCAATCTTGTGAATAGTCGTGTTTGGATGCATGCTTGCACCTCCTGAATCATTGTTCGACTTGATACTTATATGCTAAGCTAATCATAAGGAATTATCGATTCTGAGAGCTGCGGCATACCTATTCAATCTTGCAAAAGGGGATGACAAATGAGCTCTATTTTTATAAAGCGGCCGATCTTGGAAGGCGCGATCGCATTTCATCGCAAAACCGGTGAAAGCTGTTATTTTCCTCTGCACCGTCATGAAGCCATGATGGAGATTCTTTTTATAGCTGAGGGAGAAGCGGACTATTGGATTGATGGTAAGCATTATGAAGCGCGGGCCGGAGATATGGTCATCTTTCATCCTCTGGTGTGGCACGAAGAGCGCTCGCGCATTGAAGCCCCCTTTTCCTTTTATTATGCAGGTTTTCACTCTCTTCAGGTGGAAGGATTGCCGGCGAATTACCTTCTGGAGGATGATGAACAGCCGGTATTCTCTGTAAGTTCCAATGCTGAGCGGATTAAACATCTCTTTCAAGAGCTCTGTGACGAGGTTAATGAAGGCTGGTCGGAAGCGTTAACTTCAAGTGGTTTGCTGCTAGAGCTGCTGCTTTTGGAAGTTCATCGAACGAAACATCATGCCCCTGGGAAGACAGCGCGTTTGTCCTCGCAAACCGCGATAACAAAAGCAAGACGATACATCGAAGAGAGGTACCATGAACCCCTCACGATCAAACAAATTGCCGACCACGTTTATCTGAGTTCATCGCATCTAAGCCACCTGTTTCGGAACGCTTACGGGGAAAGCCCGATTCAATTCGCCATTCACCATCGCATCCACGCGGCTCGCCGTTATTTGACTACTACCGAGTTCTCCGTGGAACAAATCGCGCGATTAGTCGGGTATGAGAGCGTCACAGCTTTTCAAAATTTGTTTAAAAAAACGACCGGTCTGGCTCCTGGAACATTCCGGAAAGAAACACTCCGGCCTCCCCATTCGCCATAAAAAAAGTGCTTCTCTCATCACGTTTGACGAGGAAGCACTTTTTATTATTTTGCAGCCGGTTCAGCTACAGCTTTGTATTTGGAAGAGACATACGTGACCGCTTTCGGTTCCGTAATCACTTGAACGTTCATGGCATCCGGCTCTGGATCGACCAGTTTGTAAGAAATAACGGCATTGCCATCTTCTCCAAATTGGATACCGGTAATTTCAATCCCATATCCCCCAGTTGGTTTCGTTTCCCGAGACAATGTCACTTTATTAACATCATCGGAAACTTTCTCAACATTAACGGCAACGGTTTCTGTTGGCGCTGGAACCTGAGTGTGCGCGTCCAACACTTTGCTTGCGTTATATACCCAAGTCGCTGCTTCGCCGCGTGTAATTTCCGCTTTTGGGCTTAGCTTGCCGTTGTTATCGAGTGCGGCAATCTTATAAGCGAGCATGCGCTGCAGAGCACCTTGATACTCCGGTGTAATTTGGTCAGCATCCTTAATGTCCGCCGGTTTGATGTTAATTAGCGGGAAATTGCCTTTTTTCTCAAGTGCAGTCATAAGTAACGCCCCGAATTGCTCACGTGTAATGCTAGCATTCGGATTTACATCTTTCGGAAGATCTACGCCGTTGTAATGAGCGATAATGAACGCTTCGGCATACCAAGAGTCATTTTGGACGTTTGTATAAAAATCAGAAGCAAGCGGCTGCTTGACGAAACGTAGCAAATCCATGTTCAGGCCCAAGCCTCTTACAATGATTTGGACGGATTGCGCATAGCTGATTTTTCCTTTTGGAGCAAAATGTTCGTGATCCATACCACTTACAACGCCACGATCACGCAGTGCATTAATCGCCTCGGCTTGTCCGCTTTCAACATCCGAGAAGGCAAATGCAGTATTAAATGACAATGCTCCCAATAAAACAGTCGATAGTGCGGCAGTAGCTAATTTTTTCACAGTAACTATTCTCCTTTTAAGTAGTTATTTTTTATTACCCTTTCGAGTTACCTATTAAACGGAGCTGTTTCAAAAAAGGTTGCACGCGGTCGAATAAATTTTTGAAAAGTGATGATCGGCTTGTTATGAGCCCGGGGAACATAGCGTTACAGAGACACTTGGCGGAGGGGGGGACCTCGTACAAATGTTAAGTTGGTCAACGATACACTCAAAAAGAACTACAGGCCGTTATTCCAGCAAATTCAGCCGTTTAAGCGTTTAAGTGGAACTACAGGGATTTATTTGAGAGCCAACACCCGTTTTCTATAGGTAAACGGACAAATAACGGCCCACAGTTCCCGTCCACAAAAAAGAGCGCTATTTCAGATGAAATAGCGCGCTATAGTTCCAATTGCCGGGGAGCAACCCCACAAGCGATAGCAGCAAATTCCCTATACGCCCGAATAGGCCATGAATCCGCCGTCCACCGGAATGGTGGCGCCGGTTACGAAGCCGGACATGTTAGGGTCCGTCAACCAAAGCAGCGTGCCGAGCAGATCTTCGGGTTTCCCGAATCGGCGCATCGGCGTATGGGTAATGATTTTGTGCGAACGCTCCGTGAGCGTACCGTCTTCCTTCAGCAGCAGCTTCTCGTTCTGCTTCGTCAAGAAGAAGCCCGGCGCAATCGCATTGACGCGAATGCCGCTTTCCGCCAAATGCACGGCTAACCACTGCGTGAAGTTATCAATGGCGGCCTTAGCAGCGCTGTAAGCCGGAACTTTCGTCATCGGCGACGGCGCGCTCATGGACGAAATATTGATGACGGTAGCGTCTTGTCTACCGATCATTTGTTTGGTAAAAATCTGCGTTGGAATCAACGTCCCGACAAAGTTCAAGTCAAGCACATTGCGGAATCCGGTCACGCTTAGGTCATAGAAGGTCTGAATATCCGGATTCGCCAAGTCTTCCAGTTTGAACGTTTCGTTCGTCGTGTTCGCACTGGCATGGTTACCTCCGGCGCCATTGATCAAGATATCGCACGGTCCGAGCTGCTCCAGGATCGCATCTGCGGCCTGCGCTACACTCTCTGCATCCGTTACGTCGCAGGATAAAGCAATGGCTTCTCCGCCTGTTGCGGCAATCTCAGCCACAACCTCCTGCCCTTTTTCCACGGTCCGGTTCAGAATGGCGATTCGCCCGCCTTGGCGTGCGAGTTCCAAGGCCATAACCCGGCACAATACGCCGGCTCCTCCTGTAATAACGACAACTTTACCTTGCATTGCCGGAAAATTCGTAATGCCTTTCATGTCTAGTCCCCCATCCTTCCGGATTGTAATTTTCTGCGGTTTGCGTCCCACAATCCCCATAAGTACATAATGCCAAGCGCACGATCATACAGGCCGTAACCAGGTCTGCATTGCTCGCCCCAAATATGTCGTCCATGATCCGGACGGCAAAATCCTTCATAATCGTTCTCATGCAGCGCATTTACAATGCCGGCGATATCTACCGTGCCGTCTGTTGTCCGATGTGAAGTTTCAATGAAATCGCCATTTTCGTACACACGTACGTTGCGAATATGCGCAAATGGAATCCGATCAGCGAATTCATTGACGATTCCAACGATATCATTCGCCGGATTCGCACCAAGCGATCCACTGCACATCGTCAGCCCATTATATGGATTATCTACTAGTCCCAGGAAACGGCGGATATTGGCTTGACTCGTAATAATGCGCGGTAGTCCAAAAATCGGCCAAGGCGGGTCGTCCGGATGGATCGCCATTCGGATATCATATTTCTCGGCAAAAGGTATGATGGCTTCAAGAAAATATTTGGCATTGTCAAAAAGCTGCTCTTCCGTCACATCGCGGTAGGCATCGAATAATTCTGTCAGACGTCCCAGACGTTCCGGCTCCCAGCCCGGCATCGTGAAGTTCGGATTGGCATTAATCCGCTGCACCTGTTCCTCCAAGTTCAGATGGGCAACTTTCTCTTTTTCATAAAAGAGTGCAGTGGATCCATCTTCCAATTCCTTATGCAGATCGGTCCTTACCCAGTCAAAAACGGGCATAAAGTTATAGCAGATCACTTTCACGCCGACTTCAGCCAGCTTAACGATCGTTTTCTTATAATTGTCTATGTAGAGATCGCGGCTGGGCAGCCCGAGCTTGATATCCTCATGAATGTTAACGCTTTCGACGACCTTCATATGAAGACCGGCCTTATCTGCGGCTTCCTTAACCTGAAAGATTTTATCCATCGGCCACTCTTCACCAGCCGGAACATCGTGGAGCGCCCAAACAATGCCCTCTACACCAGGGATTTGCTTGATTTGCTCAAGTGTTACCGTGTCATTGCCTTCGCCAAACCAACGAAATACCATTTTCATTGTAGATAGCGCCTCCTGTCATTCCTTATTTGAAATACGTCGGAAATTTCTCCTTCAATACAGTTTGATCCGTAACCGTGAGGTGAAGATGTGTGTTCATCACTTGTTCAGCTTTGCCGGCTTCGTGATGTTCAATTGCATCCACCATTTGTTCGTGCTGCTCAAAGAGCTCATCCCACCTGTGATCGGCGGCTAATCTGAGCATGCGAGTCCGGTTCAGATGAACATTCACTTGCTGGATGATTGCCCAGGTATTCAGTTTTCTGCATCCCTCAAAGATCGTCCGATGGAAAGCTTCATCCAATTCAAACATCTTCTTAAAATCCTTCTCGCTCATGGAAACTTGCTGATAAGCGAGATTGGTACGCAGCTGCTGCAAGGAATCCGCCGGAAAGCTTTCACAAGCTAAGGAAATAACAGCCCGTTCAAGCTGCTCTCGAATAAAACGAGCTTCCTCCACACGCTCCAGGTCGATAAGGGAAACAACCGTACCTCGCTGCGGATAGATATCCAGCAACCCTTCTTGCGATAACTGTACGAAGCTCTCACGCACCGGCGTTCGGCTCACTCCAAATTGAACGGAGATTTCCTTCTCCGAAATACCTGTTCCCGGCAGCAAATCCAGCATAAGAATTTGCTCTTTCAGAGCCTGATAAACCGCATCGCGTGTTGTGCTTGTTATGGGTTTGATTTTCAACGTTGTGATTCACCTCCCGTGTCGAAATGTTATTACCATACTACCATACAAGTATGGTAGTGGGGAAGTGGGTTCTTCATGTTCATCATTTTGGAACATAGATATCTTCCACCTTAATCACCGTACACCTAACTTCCACCTCTACCGCCAATCACAAATTTCAATAACCTAGCTGGGACCCGGCTAGGCATTGGTTGAAAGGGACTGGTTCCTGTACTGCTGATTGTTGTGGGGCTAATTACGCTAGTGAGTTTACTGTGGCGCTATGGCGCTGAGTTCTGTTCTGCGAACTGCTACGGTGCTGATGGGAGTACTGCGAATGTGGCGTGCTAGTGATAGTCAAGTTCCGACTAGTTTCGAATGGTTGAGAGCGGAATTGCGGTGCGCATTGGTTTTCTTACGGACTGAGGAGACCTTATTCGGGAAAAACCGGCTATCTGAAATTTTAACGGACCCGAATACCGCTATTTACATAAATACCATGAGAAATGGCTAGTTTATTGAGCAATAACGGCTCTGGAGTCCGTTAAAAATTGGATAGAGTCCATTTAGCTGAAATAGCGGCTGCCAGGTCCGTTAGCGAAAACAAGCAAAAGTGGCATGCAAGTAATGTGCCGCGCGGCATCTACGCCAATACATAGACAATTCGCCGCACCTCAAAAAAAAGACCGCATCTTTGCCAAAAGGCGCAAAGATACGGTCTTTTTTTATCGAATTAAATACACGATATAAGCCACCAACGCGAGTAAGCCTGCTGCGATCGAAACGACGTAGAAAGAAGTGAGACGCGCCCATTTGACCCCGGTTTTCTGAAAATATGTGGTGTCGCCTTCCCTGTTTTTACGTGAAAAACCAATCATAAAGGTTGTAACCAATCCAAATAACAAGATAAGCGAGAATATCGCATAGTAGATGTACATGTTCATTGTGATTACCCCATTTTATATTTAGTAGAAGCCCTGATGTCCTCATTATAACGAAAAGTGGTCTGACTTTCATCCTCCACTTTAACGTTTTTTCAACCATCCAATTTGCTCTTTCGTTACATGTACACCCATTTCTATGTATCTATTTATAGTTGCCACTGTCATTTCAACGAGATTTACATATGATATAGCAAGCTAGTTTTTAGAAACATAGAAAGGAGGAATGAGGATGAAAGTCGTAATTCTAGCTGGCGGACTTGGCACCAGATTTCGAGAAGAAACCCATTCCAAGCCTAAACCGATGATCCTCATCGGTGATAAGCCCATTCTGTGGCATATTATGAAGATCTACTCATTTTACGGTTTTAATGAGTTTATTATATGCCTAGGTTATAAAGGGCACGTCATTAAAGACTTTTTTGCCAACTATCCCTTGCATGCATCCGATATAACGGTTGACCTGCAAAAGAATACCACTCAGTATCTTTCATCGCCAGTAGAACCATGGAAAATTACACTCGTGCACACAGGCGATGAGACGATGACAGGCGGACGTATCAAGCGAATTCAGAAATATATTGGCGATGAACCGTTTCTCTTAACGTACGGAGACGGATTAACCAATGTGAACATTCCCGAAGTCGTGAAGTTTCATCAGGATCACGGTAAATTTGCCACACTGACCGCGGTTCAGCCTACGGCCAGGTTTGGTTCGCTTATTTTTGGAAATGGCACAGAAATTACTAAATTTCAAGAAAAGCCCAAAGGTGAAGGCGGTTGGGTAAACGGCGGATTCTTCGTCTTACAACCTCAAGTTTTCGATTATATTGACGGTGACCCCACCCATTTCGAGAAGGAACCCTTGGAGCAGCTAGCTGCCTCAGGGCAGTTGCATGCGTATAAACATGCTGACTTCTGGTACGCCATGGACACACTTCGTGATCAACAGCAATTGCAGAAGCTCTGGGACTCAGGACAAGCTCCGTGGAAAATTTGGTAATACACGGCGGAACCAGCCAAAAAGAACGGTGAAAAAGGAGGAGTACGATGACGCCACTTGTCAGTATTTTGTTGCCAACCTTTGATCGTCCACAGTTTTTGGAGCAAGCGTTAGTCAGCGCACTAAACCAAACTTATCCTCATATTGAAATTATCATTTGCGATAATAGCCAAAATGATGCGACAGAGCATGTGGTGAATTCGTACTTGACCTCACCGAACGGCAGCAAAATCAAGTACGTAAGAAACAAGGTAAACATCGGTCCTACGGCCAACCAACAGAAGTGCTTTCGACTAGCCAAAGGTGAGTATATCAACTACTTAATGGATGACGACTTGCTCCATCCGAGAAAAATCGAGCGCATGCTTCCCTTCCTGATTGGCAATCCTAATATTGGACTCGTCACCTCGCTGAAGCAAATTATTGATCATTTCGGGGAACCGGTCCGAATATCCAAAACTCCCCCTTTCAAGCTATCAACTCTGAAAAAAACTGCCATCAATGGGCAATCCTTAATCCAACGAATGCTGACCGACGTTACAAACTATATTGGGGAGCCGACAACGGTGCTTTTCAGAAAAGCTGATCTGCTTGAGCCTTTTGGTACCTTTGGCGGCAAACAAGCGTATAACAACGTTGATGTTGCCTCCTGGATCGCTTTGCTTGTCAACAAGGATGCTGTTTTTCTTGAAGAACCTTTGAGCTCATTTCGCAAACATCCTACCCAATTAACCAATACATTATTGTCGAGAATGGGATGCCAGTGTGATTGGATCGACGTTACCCTCTTGGCAAAAAAACAGCGCATCTTTGATGACTCATCCACTTTTGTCAAAATGATTAAAAGGTTAGGAAAAATAGTACTGGACAATTTTACGAATTGGAATGAAGCCACACAAGGTTTATATCTGAGTGAATTATTGGATAGAGCGCATCAACTGGCTGTCGTCAGTGAGAAAACTAAAAAGCTATCCTCACTCGCCAAGGATCTGAAAAAACTCACACAACAGCTCGAAGCTCAAAGGAAACCAGCTTAGTAATGATTGACGGTTGCGACATTGCAAGATTGAGATTCGTCCACCTCTAGAGGAACATGCATGAAGGCCTGCTGTGATGCAGGTCTTTTTTGTATGCTCAGGCGATTGTCGGCTTATATACAAAAAAATAGACCGCTCCTGCACAAAACACAGGCATTCGGTCTATTTTCACGCTAACTGCAAGGATTCCCGCCGCATACTGCTATGCCTTATGGAGCATACGATGCCACGCTCTCAAGGACATACGCGACCTCTTCATCCGTCAAGTCAGGGAACAATGGGAGGGTAACGAGCTCGCGCCAAAGCGTATCCGCTATCGGCGTTTCCGCCTTATAAGGAACAAAGAGCGGATGCATGGTCAGCGGCATGTAATGCACACCGGTCGACACCCCTTTTTTCTTCATATGCAAAATAAACGCTTCTCTCTCCTTCACGCGAACAACAAATGCCCAATACGAAGAGTCGTTCAAATTGTAGGGGATTGCCGGCTGGACAAGTTGGCTGCCCGCAAGTCCGTCTACATACTGACGAATGATCTCTTCTCTTCGGCGGTTCATCGTATCGAGCTTAGCTAATTGAACAAGGCCAATAGAGGCCATGAGATCGTTCATATTATATTTGTAGCCAATATCGGAGATTTCATAATACCAGCTGTTGGCATCCGCATGATACGAGGCATTTTCTTCATAACGCTCCCATGTATCTTTGTTAATCCCAACCCAACGTGAATGTCGCAAAGGCCGCAGCAGTTCAGGATCGTTCGACGAAATCATTCCGCCATCGCCGGTTGTCATACATTTCTTCTCCTCAAAACTAAAGCATCCGATATCGCCCCAAGTTCCGAGGGCTTTGCCCAAATATTTCCCTCCGGCCGAATGCGCCGTATCCTCAATAACCTTCAAGCCGCGCGCTCTAGCCCACGGCATCAACTGGTCCATGGGAACTGGATGGCCCATAAAATGAACAGGAATGACCGCTACGCAATTTGCATCATATTTGCGCTCCAAATCTTCCATGCTCATGCCAAAAGTCGTTTCATCCACATCTACAAACACCGGAACCAACCCATTGTACAAAACGGCCATTGCGGTTGCCGCAAAAGTAACGACTGGCACCAGCACCTTTTTACCCTTGGGGAATTTAAAAGCAGATAGCGCCAGATGCAGCGCAGCCGTGCAGGAATTGACCCCTACTGACTCCGCGCTGCCGATATAGTCGCTCCATTTTTTCTCAAACTCGCCTACTCGAGGACCAAGTCCAAGCCATGCTTTACCAAATACTTGCTGAATGCTTTCCAATTCTTCATTGCCAACAGATGGCTTGAACAACCTTATATCCACGATTTCCCCTCCCCGTTTTCAAGCGCAATCATTTTACCGAATCTGCTCATAAAAGCTTCCCGCGTAACGACCATCGTGACCATTTCCCGTTCAGGCTCACCTGACAGTTGACCTTCTACAGGTACCCAGCGGATGACTTCTCCCGTAACATCTTTGCGCAGCGGTGTGCGCTTCACTTCTACAGCTCCTAAAGTCTCATAAATATGAATCGCGCGGGCATTATCCGAAAGTACATTCAGATAGCCTGTCTGTAAACCTAGTTCGCGCAAACTCCATGCCCCTAAAGTAAGAAGAGCATGCATCACAATATTGCCATAACGTCCTTTGCGGCCTCTTAGCAAATTATCATACTCACAAGTATGGGCCACTTCATCATAGTGCATTAACCCAATCTGGCCGATTGGCGTCTGCTCTTCATCCTCCAGAATAAATAAAATCCGGTCATCCACTTCCAGAATCTGATGTAGTGCCCATGCCCTTGTGCCTTCCTCATTCGCAGGGAATTGCGTGGCAAACCACTGGCCGGCCGCAACCCTCCAGTCCATTAACGCTTTGACGACTTCTTCATTTTCAATGGATTCTATCGTTAGCGGCTTAAGTTGTCCGAGCACCTTACCATCGACGATGATCGGCAAACAATACGACGAGATTTGGTCGCTTCCCGCTTGTTTATATTCCCGTAGAATCGATTTCACCGATGAATCACCCTTTCTTTTTCGTATTCGTTTGTTTGATCAATTTATTGATGGTTTTTTGGAGATCTGCAGCATTGAATGGCTGAATGGGCTTTTGATTTGGCTTTTGATTTGGCTTTTGATTTGGCTTTTGATTTGGCTTTTGGTTCGTTTTCTTGTTCCCACCTTGAAGCAGTTGTTGATTGATCTGCTCAAGTGTCTGTTGGTTCGTCTTCTGTTTGTTAGACTGTTTCATCTTCCCTTGCTGTTTCTCAAATTCTTTGATCTGTTGCGGTGTCGCATAGCCTTGGTTGACAGCAAAAAATTTAAAGGTTTCGATATCCATCATGGCCACTTCTTTGGCCATCTCATGCTGCGACAACTGCTCTGTATGGTAACGCAAATAGCTGAGCGGCTGAACCATATAAACGCCTTTCCCTTTACTTAACAAACTCAACCAACTCGCCATGTCCACAGCAAAATATGCCTGTCTGCCCAGCAGCACGCCAAAGGGCTCCGTCAGAGCTTTTCTTCGAAACAGAACCGTTGTCGGTTCGCCTAAATAATTAATTCGGTCTTCAAGTACCTTCTTAGTAAGCACTCGGCCGTCGACAACCGTATCTTTCGTGTACAATTGTTTAAACGTTCCAATTGGCGGAACATATAACTGACGGCCTGCAGCGTTAATCACTCTTCGTTGTGATGTGACCATCGTGACTTCGGGATACTGGATTAAGTAAGCCATCATTTTTTCTATTTTTCGCAGGTGAAACAAGTCATCGTCCATGAGATAGTTAATAAATTCGCCATTTGCCAAATGTAAGCATTGTTGCTGATTCCCAATCGGACCCAGGTTTTGAGGGTTTTTGAAATATTTGATCTTAGCACCGCCAGGCATCGCTTGATATTTCTGGACGACCAGCTCCGTCTGATTGTTATCGCTGTTATCGCTAACGATAATTTCAATATTGTCATACGTCTGATTAAAAGCACTCTGCAGCGCTAATTCAAAATAATGAGGCCTGTTATAGG
This sequence comes from Paenibacillus sp. FW101-FHT12H11, assembly GCF_058790355.1. Classification (NCBI taxonomy): domain Bacteria; kingdom Bacillati; phylum Bacillota; class Bacilli; order Caryophanales; family Paenibacillaceae; genus Paenibacillus; species Paenibacillus sp. FW101-FHT12H11. The sequence continues at coordinate 947,433 of NZ_JBYTCO010000002.1, forward strand.
TTGGAATTAGAATGCTAACAAGTGGATTCATCTCAATCTCTCCTTTTCAAAGTATCTAACGTTGGAAGTACCTGATCCTTCGCCGACATAATCGGCTGATCGACAGGCCATGGAATTTGAAGCGAAGCATCTTTCCACAAAATCCCGCCTTCATGCGCCGGTGAATAGACATTGTCTACCTTATAAACAACCTCGCAATTGTCCGATAAGGTACAAAATCCATGCGCAAAACCGGGTGAAATATAAACCATGGCAAAATTCTCCTCCGTTAATACTCTGCTTTCATAGCAGCCAAAGGTGGGAGAGTCTTGCCGTACATCGACAAACACATCCAGAATTGCTCCTTTGCTAACCCAAATGAGTTTCGTTTCTGCATGAGGCTCGTGTTGAAAATGCAGCCCACGAATCGTACCTTTCTGTTTGGAAAATGAGCGGTTTTCTTGCACCCAATTACGGTGAAGGCCATGCGCCTTCATGATATTTACATCAAAGAGTCGGGTAAAATAACCCCGGTGATCGGTATTGGGAGCTAACGTAATGTCATAAATGCCCTGGAGATTGCCGGGTTTAATGATCATGCTGTTCACTTCCCTCTACATATTCCTGTATTTGTTTGCTGCAAATCTCCCTGCAATCTCCCGACTGATCGTAGGCTTTGATCCATTCAATCGATTTCGTAATCGCCATATCGAGATTCCAGCGAGGTGACCACCCTAGTAAATCGCGCGATTTCGTGCAATCTAATCGTAAAACAGGAGCCTCATGCGGATGCTCCGCCGAATCGGTTAGATAGGCCGCTTGATCTCCCCATTTCTGGCATAAGCTGCTTACGACTTGCTCGACTGAGATCGTATCTTCCTCATTAGGACCAAAATTCCACGCTGCTGCATACTGCTTGTCATCATAAAGATGCTGGGCCAGCAGAAGGTAACCGTGAAGCGGCTCAAGGACATGCTGCCAAGGGCGAACGGCTTGCGGATATCGGAGCTTTACCGGCTCATTTCGAAGAATAGCCCTGAAGCAATCGGGAATCAGCCGATCTTCGGCCCAATCTCCGCCGCCAATCACGTTGCCGGCTCTCGCCGACGCAAGCGCAACCGGCACGGTCCATGCTTGTTCTTCTTTTTCAAAAATTTGCCGATAGCTGGTTACGATCAATTCCGTTAAGGCTTTGCTGTTCGAGTAAGGATCGCCGCCGCCTAAACGGTCATCTTCCCGGTATCCTCTCCCCTCATCCAATTGCGAATATACCTTATCGGTTGAAACATGGATAACCGCCTTGATGGGGGCATTGTTTCTCTTAGCTTGGCGTACAGCCTCTAGTAAATGAATGGTTCCCATCGTATTAATCTCGTAGGTTTCTATGGGATTCAAATAAGAGGCTCGAACCAGCGGTTGAGCCGCCAAGTGAAAAACGATATCCGGAGACGCTTCTACAATAACTTCAGATAACGCCGTCATATCGCGAATATCAGCAATATAAGACGATACCACGTCCTTCATTCGGCAAAGTTCAAACAAACTCGGCTCCGTCGGCGGCTGTAAGGAATATCCGGTCACGTTAGCTCCCATGCCTTGCAACCATAAGCTGAGCCAAGTTCCTTTGAACCCTGTATGACCTGTGACAAATACGTTCTTGCCCTTCCAGAAGTCGGCGTCAATCCGAATCCGGTTGTCTGGCATGTTTCTCCCTCCTCCCATTCGATCATCTTGATAGAGAAACAGATTCTATCGAATGTTTTTCATATCAAAATATCGTATGATCGCTAGAGCAAATCCGAAAGCGGCAAAAATCTAGTCTATGAAAATAAAAATAATAAGCTATCATCCAATCACATCTGCGAAAACTTACATAACATAGATACTAGAGAGGAGGGATAGCAAATGAGTCAACTTTTAGAAAAACTTGAAGAAATGCTTAAACAACTTCCAGGTGGAGTGACAGAAGGACCTGTTGGCGCTGTTTTACAAAAACTTGGTGAACTCCAAGCCGCTATGGATGCAAACATGGATAACCCGACAAGCTCCCAATGGCTGAACCAGCTTCAAGCCGAAATTGGCAAATTGAACTTGGGTGAAAACACAATGACAGACATCCAAAACATTCTTAATCAAATCACAAATATTTCCGGTACAAACGTTCTTCCGGGAACAGCCATTCCTGCAGTTCTTGATGCCGTACGTCAATTCGTAGCTCAACTCAACGTAACAAATCCGACGCCAGAAACGATCTCCGCAAACTTGGCAGCACTTCGTGGACTTGTGTCTCAAATTGAAGGAATTTTGACTGGTCAAATGAGCGCATTGAACTTGAACCAAGACACAATCGCTAGCCTATTGAAACAATTTAAACTTACGAAGTAATCAAAAAAAGACCTTCCCGAGTAGATTTATCTACAAAGGAAGGTCCTTTTTTTGTTTCTTATTTCAAATCGCTTGTGCGACGTCACTTGCTCCAGGTTCCCCGTATAAAAGAAACGCTTGAGCAGCGGCTATCCGAGCCAAAGGAATCCGGTATGGCGAACAGCTTACATAATTCAATCCGATTCGGTGACAGAAAAAAATCGACTCCCTGTCTCCGCCATGCTCCCCGCAAATGCCTGTTTTTAAAGACGTCTTCACGGTTCTTCCTACATTCACCGCAAGTTCAATTAATTGACCGACGCCTTCGGTGTCTAGCACCTGAAACGGATTATGCGGCAGCAGCTTGTGATTGACATAATGGGTCAGGAACTTCCCTTCCGCATCATCACGGCTATAGCCAAACGTCATCTGCGTCAAATCGTTCGTGCCAAATGAGAAGAAATCGGCATGGGCTGCAATCTGACGTGCCGTTAATGCAGCTCGCGGCACCTCAATCATCGTCCCAACTTGGTAAGGACATTCGCGCAGTTTCTCTTTCCCCAGTACCTGCTGCGCCACGAAGTCAACGAGTTCTCTTAGAATTTTTAACTCGTTGGCATGGCCGACGAGAGGAATCATGATTTCCGGATGCACCCGGATACCTGCGTCAATACATGTGGAAGCTGCGCGGAAAATGGCCTCAATCTGCATATCATAGATTTCCGGATATACGATCCCTAAGCGGCAGCCACGCTGTCCCAGCATCGGGTTCGCTTCATGCAGCGCTTGCACCTTGCGGAGCAAGGATGCTACTTCCGCTTTTTCCTTGATAGATCCGCCATGTTCGTACGTCAGTTGAGCATGCCTTCTTTGCAGTTCATCGAGGTTAGGCAGAAATTCATGCAGAGGTGGATCCAGCAGGCGAATCGTTACCGGCAGGCCATCCATCTGCTCGAAAATCCCTTCAAAATCAGACTGCTGCATCGGAAGCAGTTGGGCAAGCGCCTTCAAGCGCGCTTCCTTGTCTTCTGCAAGGATCATGCGCTGAACAACAGGCAGACGAGCCGGAGAGAAAAACATATGCTCCGTTCGGCATAAGCCAATTCCCTCGGCGCCAAGCTGCCTTGCGATACCGGCATCGTGCGGATTATCCGCATTCGCAAACACCTTCAGCGTACGAATTTCATCCGCCCACTCCAGCATAATGAGCAGCTCATCTGTCATTCGCGCTTCAAGCAAAGGCATAGCCCCTGCAATAACACGACCGGTCGCGCCGTCCAAGGTGACCCATTCCCCTTCTTCCAGGAGCCGGTTCTGCGCAAACATGCGCTTCTCTTCCGGCACGATTCGCATCTCTTCACAACCGCACACGCATGGCTTCCCCATCCCTCTGGCGACAACCGCCGCATGGCTTGTCATGCCGCCTCGGCTTGTAAGCACGCCCTCCGCAGCGATAACGCCATGAATATCCTCCGGCGTCGTTTCCGTTCTGGCCAGGATAACGGTCCTGCCAGCCCGCACCCATTCTTCCGCCGTATCGGCATCAAAAACAAGCTGGCCAACCGCTGCCCCAGGTGAAGCCGGAAGTCCCAGCGCCAACACATCGATGACCGCCGCTTCATCAATTCCTCGATGCAGCAGCTGATCCAGATGAAGCACTTCAATGCGGCTAACGGCATCCTGCTTGGTCAATACACCTTCACGGACCAAATCAACTGCGATCTTAAGCGCAGCTTGGGCGTTCCTTTTGCCGCTTCGCGTCTGAAGCAGGTACAATTTATTGTTTTCCACCGTAAATTCGATGTCCTGCATGTCCTTGTAATGCTTCTCAAGCTGCTTGGAGGCGTCTAGAAGCTGCTCATAAATCGCAGGCATTTCCTCTTGAAGTGCGGCAATAACCAGCGGTGTGCGGATCCCGGCGACGACATCTTCTCCTTGCGCATTCATTAAATACTCGCCAAAAAAGGTATTTTCTCCCGTGGACGGATTTCTCGTAAAAACGACGCCTGTGCCTGAACTGCCTCCCATATTGCCAAAAACCATGCTCTGCACATTAACGGCCGTCCCCTGCTCATCCGGTATCCGATTCAGTTTCCGGTAAGTTTGTGCCCTGGCATTGTTCCACGATTTGAAAACAGCTTCAATCGCCAGCTTCAACTGCTCATAAACATTCTGCGGGAAGGCTCGGCCCGTTTTACTCAAAATGCAAGCCTTATACGCCTCAATTAGCTCCTTCCACCCGTTAGCAGTCACATCCTGATCCTGGTGAGCGCCCTCCTTCTCTTTCAAGCGATGCAGCAAGCTTTCAAAATGGCCAGACTCTATGCCAAGCACGACGCTGCCAAACATTTGCAGCAAGCGCCGGTAACAGTCGTAAGCAAACTTTTCGTTGTCTGTATGCGCAGCCAATCCTCGGACTGTTTTATCGTTCAAGCCTAAATTCAGTATCGTATCCATCATCCCCGGCATCGAGCTGACCGAACCGGAACGCACAGAAACAAGCAGCGGATTGTCTGCATCACCGAATGTTTGACTTTTCTGTTTCTCCAGCTGATTAAGCGAAGCTTCAACTTGTTCAAGCAGTGAGTCCGAGAGGCGATTTCCCTTTTCAAAAAAGGCTAAACAAGCTTCGGTCGTGATTGTGAAGCCAGGTGGAACGGGAAGGCCGGCGCGCGTCATTTCCGCTAGATTGGCCCCCTTTCCGCCAAGAAGAGCTATCATTGAGGCGTCTCCCTCCTGAAAGGGGACCACCTGTTTCTGCGTCGTCATTCGGATGCCTCCTTATTGTTATCTTTCCGTGCGCAACCTGGGCAAACTACATAAAACTTTTTGTACCCATCCGTAGGCAGCGTTGCAAGTACTTCGTTACAAGATTTACAAATAATGAGCCCAAGTTCATTTGGCTGGGCAGCTACTCCCGCTTCCATTGTTACACTGATTGTATGAGACATGACGTTCCCTCCTTTTCGAGCGTGCTTTTTGCACGAGAGATATAAGCTACTTCGTCTATGACTCGACTAGCGTAACCCCATTCATTGTCATACCAGGCTAAAAGCTTAATTTGATTATCTTTCGTCATCATAGTAAGACCGTCTATAATAGCGGATTTCGCATTGCCGATGTAATCCGCGGATACAAGTGGCAGCTCGTTGTAGTCTACGTAGTCCCCCATTGGGCCGGCAACTGCGTGTTTCATGGCTGATTTTACTTCCTCGATGTGCACATTGCGGCTAACCGCCACTTGAAGATCCAACAACGAGACATCCTGTGTCGGCACACGCACCGATACACCTTGAATCTGTTCAGCAAGATGCGGCAAAACATCCGCCAGCGCTTTCCCCACCCCGGTGGAAGTCGGAATAATGGCGTTCGTGCAAGATCGGGCACGGCGTAAATCTTTATGCGGATTGTCCAAATGGTTCTGATCATTCGTGAAGGCGTGCACCGTTGTCATCCATCCCATTTTGACCTGAAATGCCTGATCTAAGATGTGCAAAATAGGCGCAATACAGTTCGTTGTACAAGAGGCTGCGGAAATCAAGTGATGCCGCAAAGGATCGTACGTACCTTCATTAACCCCCATGACCATCGTCAGATCCATATTTGTTCCGGGTGCCGTAATCAGAACTTTCTTGGCCCCTGCAAAAAGGTGGCGTTCAGCTCCATGCCGATGGTTAAACTTCCCTGTGGCATCGACAACCATGTCAACGCCTAGTTCTCTCCAAGGCAACAGATCTGGCTCTCTTTCGCAAACAACGTGAATGGATTGTCCGTTAATAATCAAAGCGTTATCTGGAGTAACCTCGATTCTGGCGTCCCAAGTGCCATGCACGGAATCGTACTTCAACAAATGGGCTAATACATGAATGGGACAAGTTGAGTTTACTACTGCTATTTGGAAATCCTGTTGCGAACCAGTCAACGCTTTTCTCAAGACGAGCCTTCCAATTCTTCCAGTACCGCTGAGTCCAACTCGCATCTCCATCCCCCTCATCTCATTTAGTACGTCATAAATGTAACATAAGAATATATAATGCACAATATATATTTGTTTATTTCGATAAAAAGGGGCTATTTATGCTTATTTCGATGAGGCAAGAATATATATGACATACTAATAACGAGATACTGAAAGCTGATCTCTTTTACCAAACTAAGCCGAATATTAGTAAAATTAGCCGGTGAGACTAGCATTTAAAGAAACTGCAGGGCGCTATTTCGTTAAAAATCGGGAGTCCCGCTACGGAATGGGAACTACTGGATCTTATTTCAGTGAAATACGCCACTTCACTGCCCAAAAGGCCAAAATAGGGTCCCAGCGTTCCCTCTGATTTGCTTAAATGGCTGTTTGTGCTCAAATAGCGCCTTGTAGTTCCCTTACAGATCCTCCCTGTGCCGTCTCGTTCTATACTAATGAAATTACTCATTAGCGGTCAGGTCACATTATTTTTCACCCCCCATTGACCCTTCACCAAGTGAAGCCTGCAACAGTATTCATGTTGTACTTAATGCAATCATTTGGCTGTGATTGGGCCAAAGATCGCCTCTATGTTGCAGTTTGTGCAACCATTTAAGCAGTAAAACGCTTACAACTCGCCTTTTCGCAACAAATGGTTGTATATTGTGCACTACGTTTGCGAGAAACCTAACATCACTCAAAAAAATGAATAACATTACTTATATTTCAAAATATTTACATATAC
>NZ_JBYTCO010000003.1:0-58630 GCF_058790355.1 Paenibacillus sp. FW101-FHT12H11
TGTCTGCATTTTCTACAATAGGTGACTTTTTTTGTTTTGGCTAGATATTTCATGTTAGGTTTTATGCAAACGTAGTGGATAATATCCAATGAAAACACGAATAACGCATCTAAATGGTTCAGTTCATTGGACGAAATCCAATAGAGCGGCCATATTCAGTTCAATAGCGCCGCGATGTACCAATCACATTGGATTTCATCCAATAAGATTGCAAATCGAGCCTTTAAATCACAGTGTTCATTGGAATTCGTCCAATGAACACTGTGATTTCTTTTTACTATGAGAGGCAGTTAAACACGCGCCTTCACCGATTTCGCATAATCCGAGGGAGACATCCCCACTGTTTTCTTAAAGTCTCTGGAGAAATAATGGATGCTGGCATATCCGAGCATCGCGGCAATTTCCGTGAAATTGTACCGGCCTTCTCTGATATAGGTTTTGGCTTGTTCGATTTTCAGCGATTTGAACGCTTCTAAGACACCGGTCTGCATTTGTGACTGGAAAAGCTCCTTCAATCGGCTTTTTCCCAAGTGAAACCTCTGGCATAATTGATCCTGTGTGAAAGATTGCGACAAGTTTTCCTTTAAATAAGCGATGATTTGCTGAACGATGCGTTGTTCGGCTTTTTCTTTTTGCAGAGAGGACTGCTTAATCTTGTTGGTTGGATCTATCGTTAAAGCGGCCGACTTTTGATTGCGAATCAGCGTGATAAGCAGCGCTTCCAAATACGTCTTGATCAACTGCTCGCTGGCAAAAGGGGCTCCCGGATTCCGTTCCAGATGATGTACGGACGGCTGATCAAAGGGGGGCAGAAAGGCCTGAAACCCCTCTTGGATGATGAGGGATAACATATTTCTTTCCCTGTCGCCCAACGGCACAATTTTATTTTCAAAATCAGACATTGCTTCTGATTCACATTCGAAGGAAATGACGATAAGATTAGGCGGTTTATGTTCATGTTTTACGCTAACGGTATGGAATTCTTCCGGTTTATGAAAAATCATATGCCCTTGCTGAAGCGTGTGGATGTGATCATCGGCCCGAACCTCGACCTCACCTTTGTCGACATATAGAATTTCCCAAAAGTCGTGTTGTTCGCCGTCAAACACATATCCCTTTGCATACTCGAAATAGTGAAAGGAAATGAGATTTTGAATGGTTAATGATTCTTGAAGCTGTATGCGTGGGAATTCCATGATGTCCGTCCTTTCTTAGCGTCGTAGTGGTGATAGGACCCAGCCTTATTTTATCATATTCGTTTTGGCAAAAGTGCAAATAAATCGGCTTTTTGGATAAATCTTATCCTGCCCGCGTCTTTTATAATAAAGGTAAGAGACGGAGGCGATAACGATGAAAAAAGGGATAAATATTTGGTCATTTCCAGGCTTCATGAAGGTGGAGGAATGTATAGCTGTCGCGAAGGATGCCGGGTTTGACGGTATCGAATTGGCTTTGAACGAAACAGGCGAGCTCAGTCTTGAAAGCAATGAAAGCGAAATCAAAGAATACCGCAAGATGGCTGACGATAAAGGCATTGAATTAACGAGCTTAGCCAGCGGTTTATATTGGACGTACCCCATCACGAGTGGACATGCTGGGACGCGTCAAAAAGCGAAAGATATCATCAAAAAGCAGCTGGAAAGCGCAGCGATTTTGGGCGTAGACACGATATTGGTTGTGCCCGGTGCGGTTGGCGTAGATTTCATTCCGGACGCTGAAGTGGTGCCATATGATCAAGCCTACGATCATGCACTGGAAGGGTTCAGTGAGTTGTCTGCGATTGCGGAATCTCTGAAAGTATCCATCGGCATTGAAAATGTTTGGAATAAATTCTTGTTGTCACCTTTGGAAATGAGAGATTTCATTGATAAAATCAATTCGCCATATGTAGGTTCCTATTTCGACGTAGGGAATGTCTTATTTGCCGGTTACCCGGAGCACTGGGTTACAATTTTAAACAAGCGTATCAAAAAAGTTCATTTCAAAGATTATCGCCGCGCCGCGGGAGGTTTGCATGGATTTGTTGATTTACTTGCAGGCGATGTGAACTATCCGGAAGTCGTGAAGGCGTTGCAAGCAATTGGCTATGAAGATTACGTGATCGCTGAGATGATTCCTGGCTATACGCATCACGGTCAGCAAATGATTTATAATACATCTGGTGCAATGGACGCAATTCTGGGGAGGAAATAAGCCATGTTGAAAATTGGATTAATCGGGTTAGGTTTTATGGGGAGAACACATCTGGAAAACTACATTCGCCTAGAAGCCGAAGGGGTCCCAATTAAAGTTGTGGCTTTATGCGATATTGATATCGAGAAGCTGGAAGGGAATGCGTCCGGAGGGAACATCGATACTGGTTCTTCCGGCATTGACTTCAGCGTTTACAATAAGTATACAAGCGTTGCAGAGATGCTTGAAAAAGAGCAGCTGGACTGTGTAGATATGACGCTGCCAACGTATTTGCATCGAGAAATTTCCATTCAATGTTTGAATAAAGGCCTTCATGTTTTGTGTGAGAAGCCGATGGCACTGAATGCCGAAGAATGCAAGGACATGATTGAGGCTGCCGAGCAAAACGGGAAACAATTGATGATCGGTCAATGCCTGCGCTTCTGGCCAGCCTACGAGTATTTGAAACAAGCCGTTGCAAACGAAACATATGGCAAGGTTCTCGCTGGGTACTTCTACCGCGGCGGCGGAACGCCGACTTGGGGACCATGGCTGCTGCAGAATGCGAAAAGCGGCGGGGCACTTCTCGACATGCACGTGCATGACATCGATATGATTAACTGGTTGTTCGGTAAACCGGAATCCGTATCCACTTTGGCTCGTAACGTAGTGCCGGGCAGCGGGTACGATGTTGTTTCAACCAACTATTTGTACGAAGACGGCAAGGTCATCAATGCGCAAGCGGACTGGACGCTGCAAGGGGATTATGGCTTCGATATGCAGTTCCGCGTTAATTTCGAAAAAGGCAACATCATTTTCAACGCAGAGGGGCTTAAAGTGAACTTGAACGACGGTCCTGGCTTCAAGCCTGAAATCTCTGCGGAAATGGGCTACTACCAGGAACTCAAATATTTCGTTGAGACTTTGATTTCCGGACAAAACGTAGCAACAGCTACACCTTTCAGCACGATGGATAGCATTGTCATTGCAGAAGCTGAAATTGAATCGGCGGATAATCGCGGAGCATGGGTTCGTGTAAAATAGCAATGAATGATAGAACAACCTTGGACTTCCTCGAAAGAGAAAATCCAAGGTTGTTTTGTTGGATATTAGTAGCATTTGACTGAAATCGCTTACGTATCCTAAACTAAAGGCATTTGAATATTGAGGAGCACAGAAGAAAATGATAGACACTCAGTCAACAGCAACATGGAAAAAACTAAGTCTATTCGCCATCACGTGGCCGATCTTCATTGACTCTGTTCTACGAATGATGCTCGGTACCGCGGATGTGTTCATGCTCAGTCGGATCTCGGATGAAGTAACCGGAGCTGTCGGGTTAGTAAATGAAATCATCGTATTCTGCATCCTGATGTTTGGTTTCGTCGGAATCGGAACGAGTGTTGCCGTAGCCCAGAATTTAGGTGCAGGCAGGGCGAAGGAAGCGAGCCGTATTTCAGCATTGGCGATAACGATCAATTTAATATTCGGGATCGCAGTCAGCATCGTCTTGGTCGTATTTGGCGAATCGATCATGCAGCTAATGAACCTGGCTCCAGACCAGATTGCCATAGCTAAGAAATATTTGAACCTGATCAGTGCTTTTATATGGGTTGAAGCGCTGTCGTATGCGGTTTCCTCTGTACTTCGTTCCAATGGTCAGACGAGAGATGTTATGTACGTGACGCTAGGCGTGAACGTGGTCCATGTCGTTGGGAACATCCTGCTTATCTTCGGGAACCTCGGATTCCCTGAGTGGGGAGTAACGGGGGCAGCGGTCTCCACGGTCGTAAGCCGTTTACTTGGCGTTATTGTCCTTTTTGTGATTTTATATCGCCGGATTCCGTTCCCGATTCGTTTCAAGGATTATCTCTCGTTTGATAAACGTATTGTGAAGCAAATCTTGAGCATTGGACTGCCTGCTGCGGGGGAACACCTGTCATGGCAATCTCAATATTTGATGATTGTCAGTTTTGTAAATATTATCGGTCAAGTCGCGTTAAGCACTCATGTGTATGTGATGAATATTACGAATTATTTTATGGCACTTGGTATGGCGATCGGTATGGGTACGGAAATTATCGTAGGCCATATGGTTGGAGCCGGCGAGTTTAAGGCAGCGTACCATAAACTCATTCGCAGTCTGAGAATGACATTCCTACTGACCTTTGTGGTTGTTGGTATCGCATCAATATTCCGCAAAGAGCTGCTTGGATTGTTTACGGATAATCCGGAGATTATTGCGATTGGATCGGGGATTTTACTGCTAAGCGTCATTCTGGAGCCTGGACGGACCTTTAATCTCGTTGTTATTAATTCACTCCGTGCGGCGGGTGATGCTAGATTTCCAGTTGCCATGGGTGTTCTCTCCATGTGGGGCGTAGCGGTGCCGCTTGCGTATTGGCTCGGCATTCACATGCATATGGGACTTCTAGGTGTATGGATTGCCTTTGCTTGCGACGAATGGTTGCGAGGCTTGATTATGTATTTGCGGTGGAGAAGCCGTGTATGGGAAAGCAAGGCGCTGGTGAAACCTGCCGGAGGCGGCGTAGCAGCCAACTCATAACCGAAAAAGCACAGGGCCCCTAAGGGTTCCTGTGCTTTTTTGGCTTGGAAGGTTGACCTACACATGGCTGCTGGTGGCTGGCTGGTGTAATACTATTCTATTCAGGTTTCTTCTAAATAACTGGATGTTTGTAGGATATGATAGAAAAAATGCTAGTGTCCCGTACACTGGGCGATTAGTCGCTATAACCGGTATAAATGTGAATAGCATCTCTCAGAAATTGTGCAGTTCCTGGTTGTTTATCATCATAATATGCCTTAAATCTCTCATCATCCACATACATTTGGGCTAGTCCGGCATGTGCCTCTTTGCTATATTCGCTCCAGTAATAGGATAGCCATTGTTTATGCAAATCCGCGGCTTTTTGAGCGGCCTCTCCGGCCGGATCTCCCGTTTTGAAAGCTTGTGCAAGTGAGGAGATGACTTCACGGCTCAGTCTCGCAACCTCATCATGCTCAGCTTGTGTCATGTTTTTCAATTTCTGATTCGATCTATTCACTTGCTCATCGCCGTATTTCTCGCGAATTTCTTTCCCATACTTGTTCTCGTTCTCATCAATCAGTTGTTGTTTAAAGCCTTCGAATTTCTCTGTATCTGACATATTGGATATTCTCCCTTCATGTAGTGCTATCGTTTTCTCCACATTGGCAATCAAGGCATCCAGCTGCGCTCTTTTGTCCAAGAGCTGTACATGATGTTCTTTAAGAGCATCGGCTCCATGGAAAGTGGGTGCTGTGATGATGTCTTTAATGCGCTCCAGATTCACACCTAATTCTCTATAAAATAAAATTTGCTGCAGTCTATCAACCTCCGCCTGCCCATAGATGCGATATCCGGAGGAATTGATTCTTGCCGGCTTAAGAAGCTCAATCTCATCATAGTATCGAAGCGTTCTAGTGCTCACACCAGCTAACTTCCCGAGACTCTGTACGGTGTATTCCATCTGTTCACCTCCTGACAACTTCACTCTACAGCTTTACGCAGCGTGAAGGTCAATGACTTTTTTTATTGCCAAAACCTGGTTCAAAGTTATACAAGCCCTATTCCAAGAATAGGATAATACGAGCCGTAAGGCTTGTATGTATAAAGTGCGAATGGGTGATTGAAATGTATGTGATGCTAAGTTTTTTACTTTTGGGGTTGTCGCTTTCCGCACCGATTGGTCCTATTAATGCCGCAATGCTGGATAAAGGCATCAAACGTGGCTTTGTGCATGCATGGATGATTGGCGTAGGCGGCATGCTCGCTGACGTCATCATGATCGTTCTTATTTATTTCGGTCTTGTCCACTTTCTTACAACTCCATTTATGAAGACATTTCTATGGATTTTTGGTTGTTTTGTTTTACTCTATACAGGAATCGAAAGCGTCATTGGTGCTGGCAAGTTGAAAACGGAAGGTTATAAATCGGAAGAAACGTTGTCCAAATCCTTTTTTACCGGATTCCTCATGGCCATCAGTTCTCCCTTGTCCATCCTATTTTGGCTGGGGATCTATGGATCGGTGTTAGCTGAGACCATTGCTAAGTATGATAGGAATCATGTGCTGCTGTATACGGGGATCATGTTCGTAGGGATTATCCTGTGGGATCTCATCATGGCTTCGTTAGCCAGCGTATTTCGCAAATTCCTGTCGCCGCGCGGACTTTCGGTCATTTCCGTCGTTTCAGGTTTATCCTTGATTGGTTTTGGCGTGCATTTTGGATTAAAAGCCTTTCATGCCCTGTTTGCTTCCTAGGAAGCTGCTCCTTCCATTTGAAGCTGAGTCCCCAAGTTACAACGCCAATAACTCCAATGAACAAGCAGCTGATCCAGAAGCCAGGTCTGCTTGTCGGGTGAAAGGCTGTTCCTGTGGTAGCGGCTAGGATAAGAACCATGCCTATGTATCTTTTGATTTTCCCCCATAAGGATAATTGAAGTAATCGACCTGAGGAGAGCAGGATGAAGAGCCAATTCATCAGGAGCATGATGCCTGCTGCGGTGGTGATATAGGCGTACAATTTTTCAGGTAGAAATAAGGCCATTAGCACGGCTGCCGTTATTCCACCGGTTGTAAATCCGATGGCGGGTAACGGCATTTTGCGTTTGCCCTCTGTTCGTTTAGCAAATATAGCGGGAGCATTGTGATCTTGAGCTAGTGAAACAAGAATCGTGGTAACCGCAAACAGGGATGCGACCATGGTCGAAAACCCCGCAATGATTAATATCGCATTGAAGGCATGAGGAACAAACGGGAGTTGGTAGGAACCTAAGGCTACCTGAAAAGGGCTTTCTTTTCCCTGCAGATCGCTCAGTGGGATTAATGTCAAAGCAAGCGCCAACGAGGCGATATAGATGATGGTTAAAAGAACAATCATCGAGTTCCCGGCTTTCGGGGCCTCTTCAGGCTTTTTAAGTCTGGCGGCCATGATGCCCATGATTTCAATGCCGCCAAACGCATAAAAAGCATAGATGAAGGATGACCAAATACCGACTCCCCCTTTTGGCAGAAAGGCTTGCTGGGTAGTCGGAAACTTTGGCGGGTAGGTGCCTGTAAGGAATCCACAGACCGCCGCGCCAGCGATAATCACAAACATCACAATGGCGGATACTTTGATAATGGCAAAAACATGCTCAGCACGTTCGAAAACTTTCGTCCCTAGAAGAATAACGCCAAGTCCCAGGAGCGCATAGGCCGTAGCAAAAACCCACATCGGGAACCCGGGGAACCAGAAGCGGGTAAAAAAGGATAGCGCTGTTAACTGACTTCCCATGATTAATAGCTCTGAGCACCAATAGACCCAACCGCTGCTGAAGCCTGCCCAGCGTCCGAATGCCTTGGCAGCGTAGGTTTGAAACGAGCCTTGCTCGGGTTCCTTGCCCGTCATTTTAGCCAGAACGTCGTAAACAAGATAAGTGCCGAAAGCTGCGAGTATAAACATGAAAAGGACGGAGACCCCGCCCATTTGAATCGCGATGCCGGAGCCCAGGAAATAGCCGGTACCTATCGTGCAGGCGACTCCGAGCAAAGTCAACTGCCACCACTTCATTCCCTGGGACTTGCTCGTACTCATCTTGTCGGACATGAAGCCTCCTAAAGCCGATCATTTGATAACAACAGCTGTTATTATAGCTTGACCACTGGTAAAATATACGTAAGGTCATGCCATCTGAGCGAACAGCTGGTTGTCACGAAAGATGACGTTATAGGAGGCGAGTCTGGCGCTAGGCACGTTATGACACCGTCCTGTGTGCACTTCAAACGTCCAACCGTGCAAAGGGCATTCCAGCTCACCGTCAATCAGATCCACAGTGTAGCCCCCATGAGGGCAAACACTTGAGTAAAGGGTGTACTGGTCATCGTCAACCCGCATCAAAAAATAAAGATCACGGTCAAGCTCAACCTCCGCAGGAAAAGCAGTAAATTGTTCAATGGAACCGATGAGGATTTCCTTCATGTTTGAATCTCCTTTTTCGAAATAGCGTTAGATTGATTATAATCCACTGCCCTTCAGAGACCAAGAGTGAGCCATGACAAACAAAGGAGTACGATACAAATGAACAAAATCAATCCATTATTAGCAGCGTTCCAACAAACTAGCTACCCATTGGGTGGACATGGCAAAAGAAATATTCAAGTTCTGATAGACGCCTTGCAAGACGTTGATGGCCTTACGGATGGAGATACCTACGGGAATGGTAAGTTAATTGAGGATTTCCAAGCGGAAATGGCAACGTTTCTGGGGAAAGAATCGGCCGTTTTTTTCCCAAGTGGAACTATGGCGCAGCAAATTGCGCTACGCATCTGGTGCGACCGGAAAGGGAACAAGAAAGTCGCCTATCACCCGCTCAGCCATCTGGAAATTCACGAGGAAGACGGGTTAAAAGAACTTCATCACATCCAGCCTATTTTACTTGGTGAGAAAGATCGGTTAATTCGTCTGGAAGATGTGCAACAACTTAAAGATGATGTCGCTTGTATCTTGCTGGAACTGCCACAGCGGGAAATCGGCGGGCAGCTTCCCGATTACGAAGAGCTTACACAGATCTCATCTTATTGCCGCAGCCGGGGCATCCACTTACATTTGGACGGGGCTAGACTGTACGAGATTCTTCCTTACTATAAGAAGTCTGCGGGTGAAATCTGCGAGTTGTTTGATAGTGTGTATATTTCGTTCTACAAAGGGATTGGCGGCATTGCCGGCGCTATTCTTGCGGGAGACGAGACGTTTACGAAAGAGTCTAAAGTGTGGAAAAGGCGTCACGGCGGCGACCTAATCAGTCTGTACCCGTATATCGTTAGTGCAAGTCACTATTTCAAGCAGCGTGTGGATAAAATGGAGCAGTATTACGAGGGAGCTGTCGAACTTGCCGCTAGGTATAATCAGGTTCCTGGCATTGTAACGAACCCTGTTCAGCCAGTCACGAATATGTTCCATGTACATATCTATATGCCAAAAGAGAAGATGGAATCCCTGTTAATCAACTTATATGAAGCAACTGGGGTTGGACTCACACATTATGTAAATGAAATAAACGAAACATCTTGCTGTTATGAGGTTTCCATCGGTGATCGGTATGCCCAAGTACCGAAGGAAGAGCTTGAGAAAGCTTTTGCGTGGTTGGAGGCTCAAATGAGAGAAAACGGCGTTTAGATCGTCAATGAAATCCCCAAACTGGTAACAGGAGGGGATTTTTTATGTTATTTTCAGCGATCAAGCCAATGGCCGTCTGTCCTGGAGGGGAGAAGATGCAACTCAAGAAAAAGGGCACTTGGCTTGATGGTAAATATCTGAGTTAAATAATGTCATGAATTGGTTTTCTTACCCCTCTATTGTCCAGAACTGAATTACATCATCTACTTAATTTGGTGAATCTTTCGTATCGTATGATTTTACGAAACATCCGCTTATCAGAAAGGGCATTAAAAATGTATTTATCTGGACGTGTATTGACCTCTATGATCCAAGGCTTCATTTCTTTATCAATGCCTATATCTATCCCATATGAACGAAATTTCGGGAAAATGCCACTCATATGTTTACTAATCCTAATGCCTAGGGCCTTAAGCGACTCCACATAGGAAACTTGCTCCTTTTTAGACATAAAAGGGGAAAGCAGCTTTTCCACTGGCATCGGCCTGCCCCCGCTATGGTAATTGGTCACGACCTTATTAGGCATCGCTAATCGTCCCACGATTCCGGTTACCTCCCACTTACGGTGCCGGTTTCGCTGTACCATAATGCGTAGATCAAACGGAAGTCCGTGATAGTGGAGTAAAGGGATGCCCTTCTGCACCAAGTAGACTTTCCTCCTTTTGGCATGCTGAAATGCGCGATACGTTCCCTTAAAGGTTGAGAATGAACGGTGCCGCGTGCCATTCGCCAACCGATATCGGGTATCCGTGCGAGACAACTTGAAAATTCCATAGCCACCGGTGCCGTTACTCGGCTTTAGATAAACGATTCGATATTTTTCCAACATCCCCTCCACGTTTGCCTCGGTTGCAAGGATAGTTGGTGGCAGACTAAGAGCTATTTCCTCATTTGTTAGTAAGGCTTTGTATTTGCCTAACTTGTTATTCCAGTAAACCATGCCTTCACCCCAAGCATCAGTATTCATACTCTTTCTATCGATCCGGTACAACCCGATAAACGTTTTTCTTCCCTACATTTTGTAAAATACGGGTTGGCACACTTGATATTTTCAACACGTCCGTGATCCCTTTGGCATTTTTCGTCAAGGTTAACATCAAGATTGTTCCTCGCAGTCTAGCTGTATGCCGAGGAAGTTCGGTGGATACGAAATTTCCTAGAGAAGACGCCGCTACCCGATTTCTAGTAAGTCCGTCGATGTCCGTCACCTTAAATAATCTTATCGGGTGCAGCACATGGGGATGCGCTCCCAGTACTACATTCACGCCATGATGAAACAACACCTGCATGAGCTGGATTTGGTTGCGGTCGGGATAAGTTCGAAATTCTTTCCCGAAATGTAGGCAGGCGATGATAAAATCTGTTCGACTCTTCAAGTCGCGCACGTCCGCTATTATTTTTTTATGGTTTAGCCGATTGACTAACCAAGGTTCCGGGACTCGAATCCCGTTCGTTCCTTTCGTATAAGCCAATATTCCGATCTTAATTCCCTTTACGTTAACAATCAGTTTCCGGCGGGCTTCCCCATCGGAGCGATACGTGCCCGTGTGTCGCAGACCGTGTCTATCGAGGACGTTTAATGTTCGCCTCAAACCCGATCGTTTCCCGTCCATGCAATGGTTATTGGCTGTGCCTACTACATCGAAGCCCACTTCCCGGAGCGTAGCAGCGAATTTGTCCGGAGAGTTGAACAACAGTTTTCCGGGCTTTTCGCGGAAATGTTTGCCGGAGAAGGTCGTCTCAAGATTGCCTATCGTTAGATCAGATTTTCGCAGATAGGGTTTCACTTTTGAAAAAATAGGGGAGAATCCTCCTTCCCGGGCAGCTGAGGCGATCATCTGCTTTTTCATCAACAAATCCCCGACTGCTGCGATTGTGATTTTCATCAATTCAGGCACTCCTTTCATGATTACACCTTATGCAATAGAATAGCGAAATGCTTGTAAGTTAGGCATCTCCGGGTACGGTCATAAGAAAAAGACCCATGCCTGGATCCGCGTGAGTTTTCGCATTCCAGCCCTCTCAAGGTTGACGCCTTTCATTACTAATTGAATACGGACTACTATTCTCGGTTTTGTGCTTTTCATTTCATTTTCAGAAAGATAGGGTATATTACAACTATTCATAATGAAGGTGGAGGAAGTAAGATGGGCGCTCAGCAAAATCAAGCAGTAAACCAGTCATGGATTCCTAAGAAAGAACGTTTGTGGGTATTTGGTGCGATGGGAGTAGCCACAATCTATGTGATATGGCAGATTTGGAGTCTGATTCATTTACCATCAACAGCGTTGCATAATCGTAGTTTTGAGCATACATTCAAAGATTATGGTTCTAATGCCCGAATAGCCTTATTCCTAGTGTTAGCGAATTACGTTTTAGCATTTATAATAAAACAGCGGATTTGGACGAAATTAGCTGCTATGAAAAAAGGGTTGGTTATGTTACTTCGCATTGCCAAAAAATTTCATGCTGCAATAGCCATTCTGGCGCTTGCACTCATTACACTCCATGCAGTTGCCGTTTTTATGTATGGTTTTAAATGGGATTTCAACAACATTAGCGGACTTCTTGCACTAATCGTCCTGTTACCGGTACCCATATCGGGTTTATTACGATACAGAAGACTCGATAAGAAATGGCATCTTAGATGTGGACTAGCCTTTGCTGGGTTATTTTTGATTCATGCCTTTTTATAGCGATTAAACTGAGGAAGTTGGTGGCAGATCTGTGTATATCTTACTGGTTGAAGATGATGTGAAGCTTGGCGAGCTGATTCAATATAAGCTAAAAAAGCAACTGTACCAAGTGGAGTGGGCATTAGATGCGGAGTATGCTATGGATTTAATGGAAAGAGTCACCTTCGATATTTATATATTGGACTGGATGATTCCACACAAAACCGGTATTGAACTGTGTAAAGAAATCCGATTGAAGAAGAATCGGACGCCTATCCTTATGCTAACGGCGCGAGATTCCGTTACCGACCGCGTCCAGGGATTAAACGCCGGTGCAGATGATTACTTGGTGAAGCCATTCGATTTTGAGGAATTGATTGCTCGCCTTCATGCCTTGTATCGTAGAAAAGAAACGAACTGGGAAGCGGATACGAAAATATTTGGCGATAGACTTGTCATTGACCATAGTACATTTGAAGTGAGTAGAAACGGGGTGTCGATTCCCCTTTCACGCCGCGAATTTCAATTGTTGTCTTTTATGTCACAACATCCAAAACAAATCTTAAGTAGAGAGCAGTTAAGTGACCGCGTATGGGGCATAGATGCGGAAATTACACTGAATACAGTTGATGCCACCATTAAATTACTGCGTAAGAAGCTGGACGACCCATTTGCAGATAAAATTATACAAAATGTACGTGGACTTGGTTACCGCTTGGTTGTAGAAGGAGGAGAATGATGTTCGAGCGAACAAGAAAGCAACTGACGACATTCTTCGGCAGTATCCTTGGCGTTGTTATCATCCTAATCACTGCGTTTTTTTATCTGCTTCTACACAAAACCCTTCAACACAATGAAATTCAGAAATTAGATGATCTCAAAAATAAAATGGCCCAGCAATGGGAGCATCGCGTAGAGGAGCAAGCAAAAGGAATTCGACCAGAGAACCGTAAGAATGTTGAGTGGATATTCCTACTTTCAGATGAATTAATTGTTTGGGTGAGTCCGGAACAGAAAACCCAGATTTCACCTAGTCGTTACACAGCAATGTCCAATCAACTCTTAAATTGGTCACAACGAAATGAAATGAAACGTGAGAATGGTGAACGGTTTTATGTGGATGAAAGTGGGATAAGGCAAACCTTTCTAGTTAGTTCTCAAATGTTAAATGACGCTGGCGGCGTATATTGGATGTCCATAGACATATCCTCAAATGAAGCGCTCCTACGCACAATCAGGCTAATTTTAATGCTTTCTACCGTTGTTTTATTATCCATTGCGATCTGGTTAGCTTATTTCTTTGCTGGCAAAGCAATGGTCCCTATCAAAAAATCCTACGCCCGCCAGGTTGAGTTCACAACGAACGCATCTCATGAGCTCAGAACACCGCTGAGTGTTATTCATTCATCCGTTGAATTATTGGAAGAATGCAAGGATATCTTGCCCGAGTTTGAACAGCATATCCTGGATAGTTTGCAGGATGAGGTGAAAAGGATGATTCGCCTTGTAGAGTCATTACTAACATTAGCCCGCAGTGATTCGAAGTCACTTCCGATAAAGATGGATAAAGTTAATATAGTTCAAGTTTCTCATCAAATGTATCAGGCGATACAGCCGCTGGCACTTGCCAAAGGAATTATTTTAAAGTTGGATGCCCCAGTAATTGAACATGAACTTACATTCATTCACGGGAACCTCGATCAAATAAAGCAATTAGTTTATATCTTACTTGATAATGCGATTAAGTATACACCACCTGGCGGACAAGTAACGATCACATTTCTCACTTCACAAGACGGTAGACCAACTTTACAAATAGCTGATACGGGAATTGGTATACCCAAGGAAGAGCTCGCACGCATATTCGAGCGTTTCTACCGGGTAGACAAAGCACGTTCACGAGAATTGGGTGGCGCTGGATTAGGTCTATCTATTGCCGCGGACATCCTGAACAGTCACAGTGCTTACATTCATGTAACGAGTGAAGAAGGGAAAGGAAGTCTATTCGAAATTGAATTCCAGCCTGAGCGGATTTCAGTTTAATTTCATTTACATCATGTATCATGTTTGAAGTAGATGAAAAGTAAAGCAGGATAACACAAGTACTTCTTGTATAACTTGGAGGAATGAATATGGCCAAAATGGATAAAAAATGGATTGCGCTATGTACGACAGCCATTGGCGTCATGTATTGTGCTGGATATATAACGACAGAAACGCAAGCAGCTCTATCGCAACCACAGCAGCAAATTCAAACCAATACTCATACAGTTAAAAGCCAGATCAAAAGCCAATATAAGAGTGGCACCTTCGAGGGAAGTGGCAGTAATCGGCGTGGTTCCATTGGAGTAAAAGTGACCATTACAAATGATAAAATAACCGACGTCGAAATCAGTCACTTTGCTATGCATTATTCCGAAAAAGACGTTGTTGGATTACCAGAAGAAGTCATACAAAAACAAAGCGCTCAAGTACAGAATGTTTCAGGCGCAACATATAGTACACAAGCTTTTCAAGATGCTATTGAAAATGCACTTACACAAGCGCGGAATGCCTAATGGTTCGTATTTTCAAAAAAACTAAGTTATTTATGGATACGGTCGTTGAAATAAAGGTCGTTAGCTCCCTTTCGGTGACTGAGGTCGAACCGGTGATCGAGCAAGCATTTGAAGCATTTCGGAATGTGGAACTGGCATGCAGCCGTTTCTCTCCGGATAGTGAATTAATGATGGCTTCTCAACAGATTGGAACTCATGTTCAGATCAGCTCCTGGTTATTTCAACCATTGAAGTTTGCTTTGGAAATGGCGGAATGGACAGAGGGGATATTTGACCCAACAATCGGAAAAACAATGGAGGATTATGGATTTAATCGGCATTATTTAACAGGGGGAATCAGCTCGAATTTAGCTTCAGATAAGGCTACTTATCGAGATATCGACTTACGAGAGCAAGATTGCTCGATGTATTTGCATAAACCAATGGTAATTGATTTAGGTGCGGTTGCGAAAGGATTTGCTATCGACATCGCCTCCCAGACGCTGGCTTGTTTTCAGGGCTTCGTTATAAATGCTGGTGGAGATCTTTATGCTGGTGGGGTAGATGAGATGGGCCAAGCTTGGCGAATTGGCATTCAGCATCCAGTACACAAGGATCATATCATAGAAACCATTGAAGTATCGAACGAAGCAGTATGTACATCTGGTGGCTACGAACGTAAAAGCAAAGTCAGTGCAGAGATCCATCATATTATTAACCCGAACAGCAAGCAATCGCCTCATGAGTTGATTAGCTGCAGCATTGTGGCACCTTATGCCATGATGGCAGATGTCTTCTCAACGGTCATATGTCTATATGGGCTGGATCAAGGCCAAAAATTGATGATTGAAATGGAATTGAAGGGAATATTGATCACATCTAAGTTACATGTGGAAAGAGTTGGAGGGATATAAATGTCTACTCATCCATGGCATAAAAAACCAAAGAGCTATGTTATTATCTGCTTGGTAGCCTTTCTAGTTATAGCTGAGGTATTATTATCAGATATAAAAGGAATTTATAATGTTATAATTGCTCTGGTAACAGCAGTAGGGATGGATGGGATCTGTTTTCTGTTGGGCAAAAGAAAAAAATGGCTAGTCGACGGTGCTGTTATAACAGGGGTCATTATCGGCTTAATTTTAAGCACAACAACTTCGTGGTATTTGGTTGCTATTACTGTAATCATGGCTATTTTATCTAAGCACCTTATTGTTTTTAAGAAAAAACCAGTATTTAACCCAGCTGCCTTTGGCCTGCTATTGTCTATTCTCTTTTTTCAAACTGGGCAGAGCTGGTGGGGAGCATTCGGGGATCTACCGGTGTGGACAATTGGATTTCTTTTAGTAGGCGGTTATGTGGTTACCAATCGCGTGAACAAATTCCCGCAAGTGTTTGCATTTCTTAGTGCGTATTTTTTGTTATTGCTACTAATGGGGTTCATGCATGTCGGAGAAGCTGCCGATGCATTTCGGCCGCCTTTTATAAACGCTTCAATGTTTTTTGCTCTATTTATGCTGACAGACCCACCAACCTCGCCAGTCTCCAATAAGGATCAAGTAATTTTTGGTGTACTATGCGCAATAGTAGGTGCTGTTATTTATGGTATTTTTGGTGGTCTAATGTACTTATTTATCGGACTGCTTATTAGTAATGCCTATCAGGTGGTTAGATCGAGGAAAAAATAACGCTATTGAAAACCAAAAGAGCAAATCTTTAGTACAAATCTCTGTATTGTTTAATATAAAAAGCCAATATCGTCGGTCATTAGACAAACAAATTGGCTTTTTATATACATAAGATCAATTATTTCTGATTCAATGTGAGCAAATAGTTGTATTTACTTGCATGTTTTTGCTCATCTAATATAATGCCATACAAAGTATCACGATAAATACCAGGAGGGAGACCAAACCATATTAGCCGATATTTCTCAACTGCAGACCACTCACCTTGGATAGCTTGTTTTAATCCTTCAGTATAAGAATGTACTTTTGGGTATAATTCATTGCTTACACCATAGATCTCCTGTCCAGTAAGATCTTTATAAATACCACGAAACATTTGATTATGTCCTCGTTCATCATCACGTATGGCGGCAATAAGGGCTGACTGTTCAGCAGTTGGTGCAAGCTTAATAAGTTCATCGTAGAACAACTCATCGTTTCGTTCACCCTGTACAGATGATTTCACTAATTCTAAAGCTTGTTGTAAGTTTACATTCCATATTGGTTGAAATGTGGCACGATATTGATTTGGATATATCCAATACATTTTGATCCTCCAATGATTCTATAATAAGATCATTTTATGTACGAATATTTCTTATTGTTCTAAGTAAATGCTTAGAACAAAATAAAAATAGGAAAAACGATTGGTCAGGATCTGCACCGTGTTTAGATCGTTAATGAAATCCCCAAACTGGTAACAGGAGGGGATTTTATGTTGTTTTCAGCCATCAAGCCAATGGCTGTCAGTGCTGGTGGGGAGCCGTTTGACGATCAACACTTTATTTTTGAGCCGAAATGGGATGGCGTTCGAATCCTTATCCATAAGCAGGGAAGCCGCATTGAAGCCTACACGCGGAGCGGGAGAGCGGTCACACACAAATTCCCGGAGTTACAAGATGCGTTAGGAGCAATTAGGACGTCTTCTGCCATTTTGGATTGTGAGGGGATTGTACTGCGTGATGGTATACCTGCGTTTGATGACTTTATGTATCGGGACCGGATCAGTCAATCAGGTAAAATAGCCCGTGCTGTGCATACGCATCCAGTGACTTTTGTTGTGTTTGACCTTTTATATACGGAAAGAGAGCATTTAAATGAGCCTTTAGTGGAGCGGAAAAAGCGTTTATCGGATTCCATTGATTCTACACCGGTACTTATGCCGACGTTGTTTGTGGAGTCGCAGGGGAACGCGCTTTTCGAAATGATGAAAGAACGTCAGATGGAAGGGATCGTGGCCAAGCAGAAGAGCTCGACTTATGTGCCTGCTAGCCGAAGCAGCGAATGGCTAAAGATCAAAGTTGTGAAATCGATCCATGTGGAAATTTTGGGGTATAAAATAGATCCTTTCGAGCTGGTCATCGGGCTGAATTTCAGGACGGTGAAGCATAAACCGGTTGGCGTAGTGGCAGCGGGTATTACGATGGCGGATAAGGAATTATTTCTTACGCTGGCTGTACCGCTCTGCACGGTAAGAGAGGGCAACACGCAGTGGATGGAGCCGCGCTTATGCTGCCGCATCGATTATCTGGATCGAACGGATATGCATCAGTTGGAAAAAACGACGTTTCGGGGATTTCTTTTAGATATGAAGGCTGAGGATTGTGTTTGGCCGTATTGAGATTTGTTAACAATAACAACGGTCTCTCCTTGCAACATTGCAACTTAGTAAAATAAGTATGATAAAATGAAATCTGTGGTAGGAATAACTACAATCAGGAGGTTAGATCTACGTGATGTTTGAACACATGGTTTGTTTTAAATTTAAGGAGACTTTAGCTCCGTCGAAGGAACAGGAATTGATAGCGAAATTGCTGTCGTTCAAAGGCCAGATTCCGGGCATTGTTGAAATAACCGCAGGGGTGAATGAGACGGAAGAAACGGGGAATAGACAGGGATACACGCTGGGATTGCGGGTGACTTTCCAAGATCGCGAGTCTTTACAGCAATATGGTCCCCATCCTCTGCATCAGGAATTTGTGCAGTCACTCAAAGGTATCATTGATAATGTGATTGTGATTGATTACCCTATTAAATAGTGTTGGCGGATTGATAGGAAGGGACTGGCAGCTTTTGCCGGTCCTTTTTTTGCTTTTGGGGGAACTCGATTGCAGGAAAAGGCCAGTTACCTTAAAGGATTGAAAGACCATTCGTTTACCCTTATTTCCCATAATAGAAATGAAGTAGCTCGCTAGAGAGTTGGGAAAAGTATTACCGCGGTAAAATAATTTTCAACTTAAGGAAGGTGTCTGCTAGTGCAACAATGGAAGGAAAATGACAAACAAAGAACGAAAATCACTAGGTTTGCGGGAAAATATCTTGGTGTTGTGATACTGTCAGTCATGCTTCTCTTGTATGTGCCAAACCTAGCGGGGGCAGTAGGAAAACCTGCGCATGGTCCTGACGTATATGTTATTCAGGGAATGCTGAAGACACTGGGTAGCTATTCAGGTGAAATTAACGGATATTATGATGATGTGACCGTCAGGGGAGTTAAGTATTTTCAGAAAAAACACGGACTTCCCGTAACTGGCGCGGTCGATAATCGTACCCTCGAATCAATCACATATGCTTATATAAGGGCTAAAGGAGCGGGTCAAAGCGGAACTGGAGGCGGCCAAGGCGGTGGTCATGGTCATGGTGAAGGCAGAGGCTTTGGCGAAGGCGGCAAAGGTCAAGGCGGAACCGGAGGCGGACAAGGTGGCCAAGGCGGAGGTCAAGGCCAAGGTGAAGGTAGAGGCTTTGGCGGAGGCGGCAAAGGTCAAGGCGGAACCGGAGGCGGACAAGGTGGCCAGGGCGGAGGCCAAGGTCAAGGTGAAGGTAAGGGCTTCGGAGGCGGCAAAGGTCAAGGCGGAACCGGAGGCGGCCAGGGCGGAGGCCAAGGTCAGGGAGAAGGTAAGGGCTTTGGTGGAGGCGGCAAAGGTCAAGGCGGAACCGGAGGCGGACAAGGTGGCCAGGGGGGAGGCCAAGGTCAGGGAGAAGGTAAAGGCTTCGAAGGCGGCAAAGGTCAAGGCGGTGGCCAAGGCCAAGGAGTGCCGACACCAGCACCGAACGGCAACGGCTTTAAAGCGCCAAATGGCAACGGAGGCCAGACACCAATGCCTAATGGCAATGTAGCACCGACGCCAGCACCGAACGGCAATGGTTATAAAGCACCGAATGGTAACGGCGGGCAAGCTCCGATGCCAAATGGCAATGGGGCGCCGGCACCGAACGGTAACGGCGGGCAGGACCCAGCACCAAATGGTAACGGTAGTGGGAACGGCAACGGAAATGGAAATGGCACGAATGGCAATGGAAACGGGAACGGGAACAATGGTAACGGTAGTCTGTCAGATGATGAAGAATAATAGGGATAAAGTAGAGTAACTATCTGGAGAGACCTGTTTCATTCTTATAGGATGAAATGGGCTTTTTTAGTTGTTTATCCCTGAGTCGTTTGACCATCCTCAAGTTTTGAATCCTGACGCTGCTTCCAGAATAAAACGGTCAGCATCCGCTCGACCCATTCTTTGTCTTCATCGGTTAAAAGAAAACCATCGAACATCAACTCATTCTCGCGCAGAAACCTCCGTAAATTGACGGGGTTGCTCTGGAATTTCTCTGTGGAAGGTGATGATTCCAAGTATCCGGCGAGGTCCATAAGCTCAGAATACGACGTATTGAGTCCTTCGGAAAGTTTCATCAAAACTTCCGGAGACGGGATGCCGCGATTTCCGTTTTCCAACTGGGAGATGTATGCCGCAGAAACACCAGAACGATCAGCTAATTCCCGCAGAGTAAAACCTTTTAGTTTACGTAAATCTCGTAATTTATCATAGAAATACATGTATCTTCACCCTCGCGATTCGAAAAGTAAACAGTAGTAAACAATTTAATAATATCATGTATACAAAAGTAAGTACACTGAGCGGCGGGTGGGAAATAGCCAAGAAGATTGTTGTTTAAAGTAAACAATTTTGGTTGCAATAGTTAAATTTTGTGATATAATAGGTACTAGGGGAACAATATGAGAACAGAAGGAGAGCAGGGATATATATATAATATATATAATCTGGGAAAATAAAGATTGTTACCAAAAAATAAAGTGCTTTTTTTGGAAAAAAGTTGGTTAGCGAGTGTTAACTTTTGTAAACATGTGGTTCTCGAGGCTAAAGTGATCGTGAATAATGAGTTTAGATACTAATCTACTCTTAGGACATTTAGACTTGTTAAAAGATTTAAGCTCAATAAGGACATGAATAATCCAACTTTTAAATGAGATTTATTAGGTTTTTTTAGATATATGTAAAAGGGGAGGAGAGCAGAGATATGAGGATCATGGCTAAGACCGATTCGTTTGTGAAGGCTCGAATAATCAAAGGGTACTCCCAAAGGGAGCTGGCAAAACACTCGGGTTTAAGTCATTCCTATATCAGTTTGCTTGAGAGATCGTTGAAGTCGGTGGGTCCTGCAACCGCGAAGAAATTAAGTGACTTGTTGGAGAAGGATTTGGAAGATGTTTTTCGGATTTATTAATAGTAGAAATCGTTCAAGACAACAGAGAAGAACCTCTTATTAGAAAAACCTAGATTTAATAGGACTAATAGGAGGTTTTATTGTGTCTATTAACTTTATTTTCTTTAGACAGGTACTATATTATGTTAGTACTATATTAAGCGAACTCTTCCCGTTATGATATCACTATCTGATTTTTAGCAAAATTCTCGGATAGGGAGAATAATATGAACCGCTATGTGATAGGACTAGCCCCATCTGTATTAGTGGCACTTGGACTTCATGTTGGACACAGTGTAATACTTACGTTTGCGCTCTTTTACAGTTGGATAGGCATTATACCGTTTATGGACTACCTTGTATGTGGAAAAAATAGGCTGACCCGTACGATTGGCGATTGGGGACTTACTGCATCCCTCCGTCAAATGATACTTGGACTTAGCTTGGGGCTCATTTTTATGATTACGCTCCTAATTGGTGCTTATTATTTGCACGACATGTTGTTTGATATCGAGCAATTGAGATACTTGTTAGGAGAGTGGAATTTTTCCGGTGACCACTCCGTACTATTGCTACTCATATTGGTACTGCTAAATCCGATTTTAGAAGAAATCTATTGGCGCGGATACTTATATCACAGGATCGGACAAAGATTTGGTTCTGCGAAAAATTTGCTTCATGCTTCTTTTTGGTTTACTTCTTATCATTTGGTCGTCATAACACCGGTATTCAGTTGGCCACTTAACGCTGTCGCTATGGTTCCTATTTTTGCAGCAGGTGTATTATGGGGATGGATTCGTCATCGTACGGGATCGGTACTTATTCCGATTATAAGCCATATGTTTGCCGATCTAGGAATCGTGATCATATATATGCAATACGTACAGTAATATCTCTCGAGCAAGCTCAATTTTATGTGTAAAAAATCGGATAGCTATAAGTCTATTTTTTACTTATCAATTTCAAAAGCCAATTCTTACAGAAGATAATGCTATCATCAAAGAAAAAGAATATATACAATTAATCAACACGAAGAAACGGCAGCCGCATATGAACTGCCGTTTTCTCAACTAACGTGCGGGATAGATTAGGATCGCGACGTGCTGAATGGACACGATCAAGGCCACTTCTCCGATTGAGCCTCTCACTCGGACGGAAACGGTGACTGCCCGACATGAATAGTGGGGGGCATATGGGAAGGAATCATTCCTTCCGGCATCTCGCCGTCAATGCCCAAGAAATAATGCCGGATCGGGAACAATTGCTCATTCAGTTCATACACGAGCGGGATGCCGGTCGGTATGTTCAGATCTGCGATCCCGTCGGCAGGGACTCGATCCAGATGCTTCACCAACGCCCGTAACGTATTGCCGTGAGCCGCAATGAGAATGTGCTTGCCCGACGTGAGAGCGGGGGCGATTATCTCCTTCCAGTACTTTAACACTCTGCGCTCCGTATCATCGAGATTTTCCGTTAACGGAAATTCCCCTTCTTTTAAAACCCGGTAGCGTGGCGCGGACGCTTCGTATCGGGCATCGTTTTGATCCAGTGCAGGTGGGCGAACGTCGACGGACCTGCGCCACAAGTGAACTTGCTCTTCTCCGTATTTCTCGGCCGTCTCGGCTTTGTTCAATCCTTGCAGGGCGCCGTAATGCCGCTCATTCAGCATCCAGCTTTTGAATTCCGGAATCCACGTCAAATCCATTTCTTGAAGAATGATCCACATCGTCCGAATTGCACGCTTCAGAACGGATGTATGCGCTACGTCGAAGACGTAACCCTGCTTTCTCAGGATGATTCCGGCTTGTCTTGCTTCTTCGAGACCGTTCGGAGACAAATCCACATCTGTCCAGCCCGTAAATCGGTTCTCGAGATTCCATTCGCTCTGTCCGTGGCGGATCATTACTACTTTGATCATGCGGAATTCTCCTTGTATAAGGATAAGTTGCCCAACTCCATCATAGTTGTCAGCTTTGGCGAAAGCAAATGACCATAAAAATGCCGTTTCCTGGCTACGAACGATCGTTCAGAAGGTGTGCTCATCAATCAATATAGTCTTATCTAGGTCACAAAAGTAAGGTATTTGTGCTGCGAGCAAACGACACAAATATGGGCACATTGTATGTACACGACACAAATTAGGAATGAAAGATTAAAGCCCAACAAACCCGATCGTAGTGAAATCAAGAATATACTGCTCATATTATGGCAAAATAATAAAAAACAATAAGGAGAGATTCCCTTGAAAAGAACGATAGCTGATTCCATCGTGGAATCCCTTCTGAACGCCGGCGTAAAGCGAATTTACGGCATTATCGGCGATTCGCTTAATGCCTTGCTCGATGCGATCCGTCGTTCCGGAAAGATAGAATGGATCCATGTCCGCCACGAAGAGGTTGCGGCTTTCGCGGCTGGCGCGGATGCCACCCTCAGCGGAGGAATCGCCGTTTGTGCGGGTAGTAGCGGACCTGGTAATTTGCATCTCATTAACGGTTTGTACGATTGCCATCGAAACCGGGTGCCAGTACTTGCGATTGCCGCTCATATTCCGAGCAGTGAAATTGGCAGCGGCTTTTTTCAAGAGACACGTCCGGACATGTTATTTCAGGAATGCAGCTTCTTTTGTGAAGTCGTAACCGGACCGAGGCAAATACCTCGAGCGGTTACGATGGCGATGCAAACCGCGACGGCAAGGTCGGGAGTGTCTGTCTTAGTTCTTCCTGGTGATGTAGCCGCTTTCGAATACGATGAAAGCCCGGTTCCAGAACGCGCCATCTATTCCACCCGGCCAATTGTCTGCCCTTCTACAGACGAATTGAAGACGCTTGCCGACTACTTAGACAAAGGCAAGCGGATCACATTGCTGTGCGGTGCTGGCTGCTCGGGAGCTCATGCTTCGCTCATGAAGCTGTGCGAGAAACTGCAGTCCCCGATGGTCATAGCGCTGCGAGGAAAAGAATATCTGGAATATGACAACCCGTATTCCGTCGGATTAACTGGCCTCATCGGATATTCATCAGGATACCACGCCATGATGGAATGCGATGTCTTACTCATGCTAGGTACCGATTTTCCATACCGGCAATTTTATCCGCAAGAAGCGACCATCCTTCAGGTTGATTTGGATTCCTCCCGACTAGGCCGGCGAACGCCGCTCGCATACGGGGTGTGCGGAGACATAAAGACGACGGTCGACATGCTGTTACCCCTCTTAATGGAACCGCACTCCCCTGATCACCTGCAGCACTTTGCAGCACATTATGCCAAAGTCCGCGAGGAATTGGACAACCTTGCAGCTCCTGGTCGAGCTCCTATTCATCCACAATTCCTCATGAAGGTAATCAGCGATCTCGCAGATGAGGATGCCGTTTTTACTTGCGATGTTGGGACGCCGACTGTGTGGGCTGCTCGATACTTGAGCATGAATGGAAAAAGAAGGCTACTTGGCTCGTTTAACCACGGGACAATGGCGAACGCCATGCCCCAGGCGATTGGGGCGCAGGTTGCGCAACCGGGACACCAGGTCATATCGCTGTCTGGGGATGGGGGACTCACTATGCTGCTCGGAGATCTATTGACCCTTCGTCAGCAAAAGCTCCCGATCAAGATCGTTGTCTTTAATAATGGCGCGCTTGGATTCGTGGAATTAGAAATGAAAGCAGCCGGCTTTTTAGAATTCGGAACGGAACTCGACAATCCAAACTTTGCGGCACTTGCTCAAGCCATGGGA
This sequence comes from Paenibacillus sp. FW101-FHT12H11, assembly GCF_058790355.1. Classification (NCBI taxonomy): domain Bacteria; kingdom Bacillati; phylum Bacillota; class Bacilli; order Caryophanales; family Paenibacillaceae; genus Paenibacillus; species Paenibacillus sp. FW101-FHT12H11. Next base: position 24,538 of record NZ_JBYTCO010000003.1, read on the forward strand.
ATCGAAGGAATTCGCGTCGAGAATCCGAATGACTTGGTAAGCGCCGTTCGCCGAACGCTCGAACACAGCGGTCCGGTAGTGCTAGACGTCGTCGTCAATCGTCAGGAGCTGGCGATGCCGCCGAAAATCAACCTCGAGCAGGCTCGCGGATTTACGATGTGGATGCTGAAAGCCGTTTTGAACGGGCAAGGCAACGAAGTCATCGAACTGGCGAAAACCAATCTCCTTCGGTAATAAAAAGGAGTACTTTGGGCTCCTACAACTGACTGGTCACACTGCCTTAGTCGCAAGTTTAAAATAGCCCCCATCTGATTGCTAGTTGAGGGCTATTACTCTTACGTTAATACAAATAGAATTACAGCTGGTTACATCGCAAATATCTCTAGTAAATTAACGGACACGTTTGTTTAAAAAAGAAACCAGGACGAAGCTAACAGAAATGTACCTGGCACTTTAGCAACTGATCTATTATCAACCTGTCGATACGACAGGTTTTTTGCGGTTAAACTAAGAAATAAACAGAAGAAAGAAGGAAAATATTTCTATCTGTCGAAAGTCATACCAGAACCCCATTTTAAGTGCTCAAGCTTTTTCGGTGAATGTTAGTTCCTATTGGTTTAATTCTCATATTATCGTTAGCATGCAATCTTGGAGAAAGGTATGACAAAAAATGTGAATTAAATATTAATTTAATTATAGGAGATGGTACTGCATGTTAGTTGCACCACTGATCGGTTTTATTATTTCAGGAATAATATTAGTACTAATAATCCCTTTAATACGGAGGATTTCAATTTCAATAGGTGCTGTAGCTATTCCGAATCATCGTACAATGCATACTACAATTATGCCTCGCCTTGGGGGACTTGCTATATTCATTTCCTTTATGTCATCCGTTGCTATTATGTATCCCAAAATAATCCCATCACTTCCCGCTTATTGGGGGTTACTAGTTTCAGCGTTTATTATTGAAACAGTAGGTATCCTTGATGATGTATACACGTTGTCTGCTAAGTGGAAATTGCTTGGGCAAATTCTATCTGCAGGGATAGTAGCCTTATCGGGGTTCACTGTTGACCAAGTACATATTCCATTTGCTCAAGATATTTATTTCCCAGGATGGGTTTCAATATTATTAACAGTTTTATGGATTGTCGGCTTAATCAATGCCCTTAATTGGATAGATGGTTTAGATGGTCTGGCCACTGGGATCGCGGGAATTTCATGTATTACTCTATGTATTATTGCAGGGATGACTGGAAATATCATGGTTCTGGTATTAAGTGCAATTTTGCTTGGAAGCTTAGCAGGTTTCTATATTTTCAATTCTGAACCTGCTTCGATTTTTATGGGGGAATCAGGCTCTGCATTTCTTGGATTTGTACTGGCAGTCATTTCAATACTTGGTTTCAAACAAGCTGTATTTGTATCTTTTATCATCCCATTATTAATTTTAGGTGTTCCTCTATTAGATACCCTCCTTGCAATGACGCGTCGTGGTATTCAAGGTCGTCCACTGTATGAGGCAGATCGTGGACATGTTCATCACAGACTGACAGACATTGGGATTAGTCGTCGTAGCACGGTGTACACTTTATATGGCATTTCATCATTCCTTGGTATCTGTGCCATTATACTGACAAAAGCATCTACATCTGCTATCACCTTCGTTATGTTGTTATTAATGATAGCCCTGTTAACTTTAGCTGGTGCCGAATTAGTAGGCATATTTAAAGGGAATCGTCCGTTATATCAACTACTCCGAAAATTACGCAGAGTTCGTGATGAGAATTGAATTGTTCGTTGCTGAACAAATGTAGAGGGCTATTCCATTTATGAATCAGGCAGCTAACTCTTGTTCCAGGATAATCGCTATAGAAATTGTAGCATTCATTATGGTTATAGTTAGTTTCTTCCATGTAATTATGATTGGTTTCCATTAATCTACATATTTAAGAATTTGACAAGTCGTAGATCATTACGACGAGAAACGATAGTTGAGGGGCTTGCTTCGCGGCAGCTCCTCTTTTTGTTATTAAAGTAAAGGGCAGTAGAGCGTGGTGGATGATTTTGAGCTGCGTGCAATTTATTATGATGATAATTTAATCGGATTTCTTTTTTTTGTAAGAGGCCAGACTCGGATGGAAACCACTGGATACCTGCAATAATGATTGATGAAAATCACCAGGGTAATGGCTACGGAAAGAGTGCAATGAAACAACTATTCATTTGATGAAGATGGCAATCTCATAGAGCTAAGAAATCCAAATGAAGCAAAAAAATGATGAATAACTTCTTTGCTTCAAAAAATAGCTGAAACTAAGACGCTGCTGCCGGCATCCAATGGCAGCAGCGTTACACTATCGGGCTGATTAACTCAATATCAGTAATTGCATATATATGCATATTAACGTATATTAATACATATATAATTGGTAAGAGGTGGAATAATGAAATATACAATATTTGTCGATGGTCAAGAAGGAACGACTGGTTTAAAAATACATGATTACTTATCCAAGATTTCTAACATTGATGTAATCACAATTGAGTCGGAGAAACGAAAAGATTACGAAACCCGTAGAGCTTTAATTAACGAAGCAGATGTGGTCTTCCTTTGCCTACCAGATACTGCTTCAAGAGATTCTGTAGCTATGGTAAATAATAATAAAACCAAAATCATTGATGCAAGTACCGCTTTTAGGACTAACCTGGATTGGACTTATGGATTACCTGAATTACATAGAAGCCAAAGAACAAAAATCCAAAATTCATCTAGAGTAACTGTCCCAGGTTGTCATGCAACGGGGTTTATTTTAGCTATACACCCTTTGGTAGCGGAAGAAATAATTCCAAGGGATTACCCTATGTCTTGTTATGCGCTTACGGGATATAGTGGTGGAGGTAAGAAACTAATATCTGAGTATCAGAACTCACATAGTGAACAGCTCTTGGCCCCAAGACATTATGCACTTAACCTTAATCATAAGCATCTTCCAGAAATGCAACTATATACTGGTCTAAACACAGCACCACTTTTTACTCCAATTGTCGGAAACTATTATCAAGGTGATGCAATAAGTATTCCTCTAATTCCTAGAATTTTTAATAAAAAAGTTACTGCAAGTAATATTCAAGAACTGCTTGCTTCTTATTATAGAGATGATCGTTTTGTTCGCGTTGCTCCATTCGACTCTGAGGCCTATTTAGAGGATGGTTTCTTCAATCTCACGAAATGCAATAATACAAACTATTTAGATATATTTGTTTTTGGTCATAAAGACCAGATATTACTCGTATCGAGATTTGATAATTTAGGTAAAGGCGCTTCAGGGGCAGCCATTCAAAATATGAATATTATGCTTGGCTTTGACGAAGCAACAGGACTAGTTTAAAAGAAGCGATAGAGTGAAGGGCGTAGAAAAGTAATAGTAACACTCTCGCCTTGAGAGCCCTAAAGAAAAAAATGGAGTAGTCTGCTTGCAGCAGTTACTCCATTTTTTATGATTAAATTCGCCTTCCGTTTAACCGCTGTTCCGGTATCATTATTCATTCTGCCGTTTACGATATTCATTAGGAGTCTTCCCAAATTCCTTTCGGAAGACAAATGAAAAATAACTAGCACTCTGAAACCCGCAAGATAAAGCTATATCGCCAATTGATCTGCCTGTTCCAATCAGTAATTCACAACTTTGCTTCAGACGGTAGTTTGTCAGATACTCATTTGGCGTTTGTCCTAGATATTCCGCAAACAGTTTACAGCAGTGAGTTCTGCTTGTGGAACCCGAGGTTGCTATATGTTCAAGCGTGATTTTGGATTCATAATTCCCATGAATAAATGCGGTCATTTTCCAAATATAAAACGAAGTGTGATCAATCGCTGTTTGTTGGCTTCTATCTTCAATATGACGCCCTATTGTTGCACATAACGAAACGGCCAGCGACAGCAGTGAAAGAGGGTTTCCATGGTTGCTGTGCATCTCTTCGTAAAGTTGATCTAAGCAAAGGAGAGTCTCTTTGTGCCAGGGGATATCTCCCTTTAAAACAATGAAATCTTCTGTATTTGATCCGAATTTCTCTTCCCAATATTCATTTCCAAGCCAACGTTCTGTTCCGATTATCGAAGGATGAATACATGCCACAATGTAAATGCAATCTGACATATCGGAAGAATATCCATAATGCAATCGCTTGCTATTTACAAATATCCCTTGACCTTTTTCTAAGAGCACTGTTTCTCCGTGCACATAAAAATTCATGGATCCGTCCAAAACGGATATGAACTCTAAATCTGTGTGCCAATGACACGCCGCCGCGAATTTATCGAACTGAATTAACGTTCCTTTGGCAACTCTAAGTTTGAGGTGCGTTAAGTTGTAACCGATTTGTTCGGATAAATCAGAAAATACGTCTAGTTGCAATTTTACGCCGCTCCCTATAAAAATACGATTTTGATATTATTATACTCAATTTTTATGGAATCAAAATAACAAATGTTCTATTTTTATAGTGTAACCGACTAGAAAGAGGGTAAAATATGTGGCGTAATTTACTATCGTCAAATTATTTAGACAAGAACTTTAATCAGCAGTTGATTCGTCTAGTGATACCAATTGCCTTACAGAATCTAATTTCTGCATTAGCCGTTACAGTTGATGTCGTCATGTTAGGTTTTATCAATCAGTCTGCAATGTCAGCCGTTTCGCTGGCGGGTCAAGTAACGTTTGTACTGACGTTATTTTATATGGGGTTGGGTGCCGGAGTTGGAATTTTAACCGCACAGTATTGGGGTAAACAGGATTTAGAAACTATTGAAAGAGTCCTAAGCATAGGATGTATGTATACGTCAGTGGTTTCCCTCTTCTTTTTTGCGGTATCACTATTAATGCCTGATGTACTTATGGGGCTATTCACAAATGACGGGGATCTGATTTCATACGGTTCCAAATTCCTGCAAGTTTTATCCTTTTCCTACTTAGTGGGTGGCATTTCACAGATGTATTTTAGTGTTATCAGGAGTATGGAGAATGCACGTTTAAGTGCTTGGATAAGTTCCCTGTGCCTTATTCTCAACATTCTATTTAATGCCCTCAGTATTTTCATTCTATATCCAGATGATCCCGATAAGGCGATTATAGCGGTTGCATTATCCACTGTACTTGCACGTTTCATCGAATTTGGCAGTTGTATCGTTCATTCCGTTAAGGGGAAAATTAAGTTGAAATTCCCAAAGAACGATAAGGTTCAACGTAACCTGCAAAGAGATTATTTTAAATATACCTTCCCAATTCAAGGGAATTATATGGTTTGGGGCTGTGCTATTACAGTAACAGCAGCAATAATCGGCCATATCAATACAGATATGGTGGCCGCGAATTCTGTAGCTTCCGTTGTTAAGAATCTAGTAATCGTATTGTGTGGTGGCATCGCAAGCGGCGGTTCGGTTTTAATCGGGAAGTATTTGGGCAATGGCCAAATAGAAACAGCTAAAAAATATGGAAATATCATAACTTCCTACTCCATTATATTTGGCATCTTGGCGGGGATCATGACGTTATTAATCAAACCTTTGGTTTTTCAAGTAACAAGCTTAGATGAGCAGGCGCAACATTATCTGAGTGGAATGCTTTTTATATGTGCCTACTACTGTATCCCCAAATCCATTAACTCTGTAACCATTGGAGGAATTTTTGTTGCAGGAGGTGATTCCAAGTTTGGCTTCTGGTGTGACACGATTGTCATGTGGATCATCATTTTACCATTAGGATATTTAAGTGCTTTTGTGTGGCAACTTCCGCCAATAGCTGTGTTTGCTATTATTTGTTTGGACGAAGTTATAAAGGCACCAATTGCGTTCATTCATTATCGTCGATTTAAGTGGCTAAACAATATTACCCGAGATCTTTCTACTCAAAATTGATCAAAATAAATCCTATTTCATGAGGTGCAAAAATGAACATTAAAGAAAATCTTCACAACGGTAGCTTGTATTTGCCTGGGAATGAAGTACTGGCAAAGGAGCAAACTCTTTGTCTTGAGCGACTATATGATTTTAATCAGACACGTCCTCTGGAGTACGAAAAAAGAGTTGCTTTAATGAAAGAAATGTTTGCGGAGATTGGTGAAGGATGTTACATCGAACCACCGTTTCATTCCAATTGGGGTGGCAAGCATGTTCATTTTGGCAAAAACATATATGCGAACTTTAATTTGACAATGGTTGACGATACCCACATCTATGTTGGAGATTACACCATGTTTGGGCCGAACGTTACGGTGGCAACTGCAGGGCATCCGATTTTACCTGAACTACGACAAAAAGCCTATCAATTTAATGCACCTGTAACGATCGGGAAAAATTGTTGGATAGGTGCTGGTGCTATTTTGCTCCCCGGTGTCAAGATTGGCGATAATACCGTGATCGGAGCAGGAAGCATCGTGACGAAAGACCTCCCGTCTAACGTAATCGCTGTTGGGAATCCTTGCAAGGTACTGCGAGAAGTCTCCGAGCATGATAAAAAATATTATTTCAAGGATCGGGAAATTGATTATTCAGCCTTGGATTGAGCCAAAAATCATAAATGTCATCGACCAAAAGGATTGAATAGGAGGTTGCAATTTGTAAACTTAAAACGAAGAATGGTTGTTTTATTTGTTAAATATTATTACAATAAAAATAGGGCAAAAGACATAATGCTTTAGCCTAATAAGCTTAAACGTTTTTTTTCAAATTTCTAATATCGTGTTTGGCATGAATGAACCAGAGACAGCGCTGGACATAAGCCTAAATACAAGTTGCTCCTGACAACTTCTATTTAGGCTTTTTTTGTTTTTCGTAACTACTACATCAAGGTAAAAGACAAGACTTACCTAAATCGAGGATGGATTTTTTGGATAAACATAATAAACAAGCTCAAAACGAAATTGCAAGCTATATTGGCAGATTGCTAAGAGAAGCTTTTGGTAAAGGTCCTCAGTCTGTTTTTGTTAGCATCAACCGCCCTTATATCGTCATTTATTTACGTAATTTTTTGTCGCCAACGGAGAAAATACTTCTTCAACAAGACCAACTGCTTGCCATACAGCATACAAGAGACCTGGTTATGAAATCGTTAATCCCGGAATTAAAAGCCTTCTTGTTCATTCATTCTGGCATGAAGATTTGTGAATTTTATTACGACTGGGTACTTCACAATCAATCAGGTGTTTTTGTCGGGATTGAATCAGACGACAAATACAGTTCTGCGGCAAGCGTACAGGAGAGTTATCTAGGAAAAGAGGCCCTTCATCAAGAAATCGATCAGATTAGCCATCAAATTCAGAAGAGCCCTGATGACATATATTCCTGCATGATTAATGAACGAACACTGTTGGTTGTCCGTCATGGCATCTTGATTAGTATCGGAAAAGAGCTCATTCAACTTGGATTTGAAGAAAGTTTAAAATTAGCCGAGCGCAATCTTGAAAAAAGACATTTGCATAACAACAACGCACATTTTCAGAAAATATTAAACTCAAAAATAATAGATGTTTTTGCTGATTGGGATTTTCATCTGGATAAAAGCATCTTTGTATTCATTTTGAATCCAAACCAATAAATTCTTCGCACATCTTTTATATAAGGATAAAAAACAATGTAAAGGAAAATAATATATTCTAGGTCTTAATCATTGTTTTATGTACAAAAAGAAATTAAAATCAACTTAAGGGTAAAAGACAATACGCTTCTACCTATACCGAGGATGAATGATTTGAATAATACCGAGAAACAGATGCACAACGAACTCACAGGCCATGTTGGCAGATTGCTTCGAGAAGCTTTCGGTAAAGGGCCGGAATCTATTTTCGTAAGTATTAATCGTCCGTTTGCAGTGATCTATTTGCGCAGCTTTCTATCAGCGACAGAGAAAATTCTTCTTCAGCAGGACAAGGTTTTTTCTATTCTAAATACAAGAGATCTCGTAATGAAATCGCTAATTCCTGAAATTAAAGCCTATTTGCTCTTACTTACAGGCATGCAGATTCGTGAGTTTTATTATGATTGGAACCTGCATAATCATTCAGGTGTAATGGTAGGAATTGAAACAGATGATAGCCGTCTACATAACGCTTTGGAGGAGAGCTACACAGGGAAAGAGGCGCTCCACAAGGAGATTGATACGATTAGCTACCAAGTGCAAAAGAGCCCGGAGGAACTGTATTCTTTCATGATCAATGAAAGAACTCTTCTTGTCATTCGCAATGGTATTCTAATCTCCATAGAGAAAGAATTAATTCGGATCGGACACGAAGAGAGTTTGAAGCTGGCGAAACGTAATTTGGAAAAAAGCAGGTTGCATAACAATAGTCATTTTTCCGCTATTTTGAACTTGAGAGTGCTGGATGTTTTTGTTGATTGGGATTTCGATCTCGATAGAAGCGTTATCACATTTATTTTAAATCCGAGTCGATAGTTGGCGGTAATGAGCCAGAGAAAAGTGCTGGACATAAGCCTAAATTTAAGTTGCGAAAGCACCTTTTATTTAGGCTTTTTTGAATTTCTGCAATCCATTTTTTCGAGATGAGGGGAGCACATGGTTGATATTCCTGAGCAATTTCATGTTTTTGATCGTGTCACAGATGCATTTTTTGCAGTTAATAACGATTGGGTACTTACATACATAAACAACGAAGCTGCTAGGCTTCTGTTTCGCGCGCGAACGGACCTGATCGGTAAATGTCTATGGAATGAATTTCAAGAAGACTCTAACTTGTCATTCTATGAACATTACTACAAAGCGATGAATGAGCAAGTGACAGTGGAATTTGAAGCTTACTATCCTCATTTAGAAAAGTGGTTTGATGTGAGAATTTATCCATCTTCCAATGGCCTTTCTGTATTTTTTAAAGATATTACTAGCAAGAAAAAGGTCTTGTTGCGAAAGGAGCAGCATTACGAGTCGCTTTTTAAATATAACCCCGATGCCGTGTTTTCTTTTGATCTGAAAGGGAATTACCTCAGCGTTAATCCAGCTACGGAGCTTTTGTTAGGCTATCACGAAGATGAGCTTCTAAACATGACGTTTGTGCCTCTTATTCCACCTGAAGAATTGGAAAAGACGAAAACACTTTTTGCGGAAGCTGCAAAGGGCATCACACAACATTTCGAGACGAGGGCGTACCATAAAAGCGGCAAGATTCTTGACGTTAAAGTTACGAATATGCCAATCATTGTGAACAATAAACCTGTCGGGGTATATGGGGTTGCGCGAGACATCTCACAGGAAAATAAAAATGAAGCGCTGTTAGTGGAGTCTGAAAAACTTACTGCCGTTGGACAACTTGCTGCTTCAATTGCTCATGAAATTAGGAATCCGCTTACATCACTCAAAGGTTTTGTTCAGCTGATCGAAAATAAAGTACCGGGGATCAATAAAGAATATTTTACGATTATGATGGAAGAATTGGGTAGGATAGAACTCATTACAAGTGAATTGTTGTTCTTAGCCAAGCCGCAAGCCTATGAATTTAGAAATGAACAGGTGAATAAAATCATTCAGGATGTCGTGCTTCTACTTGGTTCTCAAGCTTTAATCAACAGAATTGAAATCAAGACTGAGAATTTGGAATGCTTGCCCGACATCTTATGCATTGGGCAGCAATTAAAGCAAGTTTTTATTAATCTCATCAAAAATGGGATGGAAGCCATGCCGGAAGGCGGGGTTCTCCAAATTATCGCCTCTAGGCCGAGTTCTTCGCATATGTTAATACGGGTTATTGACCAGGGCATAGGGATTCCCAAGGAGTTAATAGCCAAAATTGGCTCTCCCTTTTATACAACGAAAGAGAATGGGACAGGTCTTGGTATGATGACAACGATAAAAATTATTCAATCGCACGGGGGGAACGTAAATATATCGAGCGTAGAAGGGATGGGGACTACGGTTGATGTATACTTGCCGGTGGTTACATCGGTTACAGCATGATGTTTGGTCTAAGAATTCGAAGAATGTGGAGACCATCCAGCATTATGGTGAACATAGCTTCTTCCATGTCTTTGGAGAGAAAGATAAAGTAAATTGATCAAAAAATGAATAAAGAAGGCGCGAACCATTCGCACCTTCTTTAACGTTTTTAAGAAATCGGTTGAATCGGATTACTTTTTAAGATCTCCTCTACCTCTTGGTAGCCCTCAGGGTAGGCGAAATTATAACGCGCCGGAAGCGCAAACACGTACTTATCATTACGGGTTAGCTCGCTAGGCCCGATTGGAGCGGCGCCGATATGGAATTTGTCCTGTTGAAGCTCATTCCATTGATCGACGGTAAAGACGAGAATGGGGATATCCTGTCTCGGTTGCTCGGATGTCCACTCGGGATGGCGGATGCTAATTTTTGCGCCGCTTTCCACCACGTTCTCGGCTTGTGAATCCGCTACGGAAAGGCCCTCCCATTTGTCCGTTACAATGGAATAATCTTTCCAAGTGTCAGGCAGCGTGAAACGAAAGCCGTATTGGGTATTTTCATAGACGTTGGAATCGGCCTTCACTTGACCCGTTTGACCATCTGCAGGAATCATCGGTTGGCTTTGTCCATTCCTTGGAACATCGCCGGTTGAATCGGGTGCTGAAGTCTGACCCGTAGCAGGGTGGATGTACTTAAGCGAGTTATAGATCATCTCTGCAGCTTGCGCGCGTGTAATATCCGCTTGCGGATGGAAATTGCCATCGGCGTCAAGCGATGCAATCCCTTTGTAAATAGCGGCTTGAATCGCTCCGAGAGCGTCAAGGGTAATGTCGTCCTTGTCTTTGATGGCGATCGGCGGGAGCTTCATCATGTGCATAATATTATGGCCGTCCAAGGCAATGAGCAATTCTTTTGTAAACATTTCCTTCGTCCATTTCTGGTTCGGATCCAGTTCAGCATCAAGCTTCAGATCGTTATTCGCTGCAATAATTAAGCTTTGCGCATACCAAGCATCATTGTTGGCTTTCGCAAAATAGTCGGTAGCTCGGGGCGCTTTGAAAAAATTAATCGCGTTAAGGTTCAACCCAAGCGCTTTGACAATCATTTGTATGCCTTGGGAGGCTGTTAGGGGTGCATCCGGCTGAAACAGATCGCTGCTGACTCCCGATACGAGACCTTGGGATTGTAGAGAAATAATTTTATCTTTGGCCGCAACCTGCTCCAAATCGGTGAACGTTGAAGTTGCTGCAAAGCTTTGGCCTGCTAAGGATAAGGACAAAACGGCAGCTGCGGATAAGCTTAGAAGTTTTTTACGGGATTTCAAGATCTATCACCTCGTTGAGTTTATGCATTCAGTATCTCAAACGTCGGGCCGACTGGAAAAGTTGCAGAGTGCAGAGGAAGAAAATTTCGATTTTCATCAGGCAGGCGGACAGGCCCCTTTTTTATGGTAAAATAGGGGGAGCTGTCAAAAGGAGGAGTGCGTGGATGCAGGATTTGAAGTTTTTTGACCCCGAAGCTATCTTTGGACACATATATACGAATGCGCCGATTGGGATCGCTTTAATCTCTCTGGAACGAAAATGGCTGAATGTGAACACGGCGGTTTGCCGGATTTTCGGTTATTCGGAAGAGGAATTCAGGAACTTTACATTGGATGATATCCGGCATCCTGATGATCGTAATAACAGCAGAGGTTTGCTAACAGAACTATTGGATGGCAGCATTCCTTCATTCGAATTGGAGAATCGGTATTTTAATAAGAATGGCCGTATCGTTTGGGCCTCAGTCCATGTTTCGTTAATTCGTGATGATCAGGATGGGAATCCTTTATATTTTATAGCTCAGTTTATTGATGTGACCAAAAATAAGCTAGCTGAACTAAAGCTGCAGGAAAGTATTGAACGGTATACGTCGTTAAAGAAATACAACCACGATGCTATTATTTCTTTTGGGTTGGACGGCATTATTATGAACGGCAATAATATGGTTCAGCAAATGACCGGATATCTGATAGAAGAGTTAATCGGCAGTGGAATGTCCAAATTAATCGGCGAAATGAATTCAATCAATTTGCTCTCGGCTTTAAACAATCATATAAACAATCAAAAAGCAATCGAAAACGTAGAAAAAGCTATCGCTTTCATTCAACATAAAAATGGTCATTCTGTTGAAGTGTTGGTAACGCTCGCTCCAATCATTATACAGACGCAAATTATGGGCTTTTACATCATAGCGAAAGACATGACCGAACAAAAAAAGTTGATCATTGAGAAGGAAGCCGCTGAAAAGACGAATAAGGCGAAAAGTGATTTTTTAGCCATGATGAGTCATGAAATCCGTACACCCATGAACGGGGTTATAGGGATGACGGAAGTACTCTTAGAGACGAATTTGAATGAAGAGCAGATCGAATATGTAGAAATTATTAAAAAAAGTGGCGCCACTTTGCTTGCGATCATCAATGATATTCTTGATTTCTCCAAAATTGAATCCGGAAGGACGGAATTAGTAGAAGAACTGTTAAGTGTGAGAACTGTTTTATCAGAAACGCTTTATATGGTCATGTCTAAAGCTCTTGAGAAAAATCTGGAGATAACAACATCGGTCTGTCCCAAAGTTCCTAACTTGGTTTACGGAGATACGACGAAGTTAAGACAAGTTCTGATAAATTTACTCAGCAATGCCATAAAGTTCACCCCTAAAGGGGCGATTGCGATCAGCGTTGAAACGGTGTCGCAAGCATCGGATCAGGTGCGCCTTCAGTTTGCCGTCAAGGATACCGGGATCGGTGTACCGAAAGATCAGGTAGGCCATTTATTTGAACCTTTTTATCAAGTTGATCATTTTATGACTCGGAAAACAGAGGGGACGGGTTTAGGATTAGCTATCTGTAAAAAGCTTGTTGGGCTCATGGACGGTGAAATCTGGCATGAGGCTGCGATAGATCAAACCGGATCAACGTTCCTGTTCACAGCGAACTTTCGGGTCCAGTTGAATCACTCCGACTCATCACCATTTGATAATTGGCGCGAGCAGGAAGATATCAGTGAAAGTTCCAAAGAACAATCTTTGAAAATATTAATTGCCGAAGACAACGAAGTAAATCAACTGGTGTTAAAGAAAATGATAGAGAAACTCGGGCACAAAACGACCCTGGTCCAAAACGGAAAAGAAGCTGTAGAAGCCGTCAAGCGATATCCGTATGATATCATCTTTATGGATATTCAAATGCCTTGGATGGATGGCTTGGCGGCCACGAAGTTTATCAATGAACAGTTAAACGGTAAGAAAAAACCGTACATTGTGGCAGTGACAGCTCACGCAATAAAAGGCGATAGCGAGAAATATTTATCCGAGGGTATGGATGCTTACATCAGCAAGCCCATCAGCATGGATGCGATATCAGAAATCATTGAAAGAGTTGAAAGGATGAACGCTCAGGTCACTTGATTTTACGAAGGGGAAGATGAACGTGAATGCCAATCTATATGTAAGCATCGGTGTCAAACTTACAGTCGCTTTGATCGGTCTTTTAATCATGACCAGATTGCTGGGGAAAAAAGAGATCTCTCAATTGACCGCTTTTGATTTCGTTTCCTCTTTAATGCTCAGCGAATTGGTCGGCAATACGATTTATGATGCTGAAGTTCATCTTAGCCATCTGGTTTTCGCTCTGATTATCTGGACGCTTCTTGCGCTGGGGTTGGAAAAGTTTATCGCCAGATTCCCCAGACTGTCCCGTTATGCCGCGGGAACGCCCGATCTGATTATCCAAAACGGCGTGGTTGATTTCAAGGCGATGAAGCGCAATAATCTTGATTTCGCCCAGTTGGGCATGCTGCTTCGGGAAAATAATATTTTCTCGCTGCGCGAAGTCGCTTATGCCTTGTTCGAGACGAATGGCAGCATCAGTGTGCTGCGCCAGAAAGACCCGGAGGGGATTAACGGCAATGCAAAAGGCCAGCAGGGCAGCGTCAGCCTTCCCGCTTACATCATTGAAAACGGCAGCATCAATGAAGATACATTGCAGCGCTTGGGACGAGACCGGGCTTGGGTGGATCAGCTTTTGCATCTTAGCGGAATTTCGCATCATGAGCATGTGCTTTTCGCGGAATGGTCGGATTCCAGCGGTCTGTATTATCAGCTTAAGGAAGCCAAAAATGCTTAATTACAAGCCGCAAGGCTTGTTTTTTTTGCATCCGCGTCGTTCAAAGCGGGTACGGACGCCCTAGCATTAGATCTATAAACTCCCTCGCTGCTTTCTCCATATAGCGGTCTTTCAGGTAAATCACACCTATTTCCCTGCGCAGTGATGGATTCGTTATGGGAATCATCTTCAAATCTTGATGAGGATACATCTCTAACAGGGTTTTCGATAAAATGGAAACTCCTGCACCTGCTCGGACCAACATCAACAAGGATCTGATGGTTGTAGTCTCAATTTTGGGGTCCAAGTCAAAACCGAGGCTTGAACAGGCTAAATCAATCATTTTACGGCAACGATGATTAGTCGGGAACATAATGACAGGTTCATTTTTAATCTCTTCAATAGAAATGGATTTGTGATCAGCAAAGGGATGATCCGACTTCACAACCAAATAAAAATCTTCGATATAAAGAGGCACGGTTTTGAATCGTTCATCTTCCACAGGCAGAATGGTAACTGCGAAGTCGAGTTCGTTTTGGATCAGAGGCTCTAGAACATCTACGACACCATTTAGCTTGATTTGAATTTTCGGGTGCATGTGATGGAAGTCGACCAGCAAACTGGACACATACTCATTGATTTCTCCAATCAGTGCGCCAATAGACAACGTTCCGCGCTCAATGTGCTGCAGCTCAAAAATCTCTTCACGTGCTCCAGTCAAGGAACTGAAAATGGTGCTGCAATGGTTGTATAAAATATTGCCGGCTTCGGTGACGGCGATTTTTTTGCCGATCCGACTAAATAAGGGTATGCCCAGTTCATCTTCGAGAAGCTTGATCTGATAACTTAACGTGGGTTGTGTAATGCCTAACCTTTCAGCCGCACGGGTAAAATGAAGTTCCTCGCATATCATTTTGAAACACTCCAGTTGTCTTAACTCCATGAGCAGCAACCCTCCCAATCATTGAAATTTTCGATGATTATTATCGAAATATATGTATTGATCTATCAATGATTATTTTACTACAATGCTTACATGTAGTGGAGAAGCAAAGTTGCATTAATCATCTGGAAATTAAAGATACTATGGTGAGAAAGTAGGGATCGAAGTGGAAAAAGAGAGATTATGGAGCCGGGATTTTTTAATGATCAGTTGTAGTCATTTTTTTATCTTCATGACCTTTTATATATTAGCCGTGACTTTGCCGCAATTTGTACTCGATGAGCTGCGCGGGAGCGAACAAAGCATTGGTCTTGTTATTACGCTTTTTGTCATCACGGCTGTCATTTCAAGGCCTTTAACCGGAAAGTGGTTAGAAGAGATAAACAGAAGAAAACTTTTAAATATTGCATTAATTATCTCTACGATATGTAGTTTGTCGTATCTATGGATTGACAACTATTCTGTCCTACTCATCTTGCGGTTTATTCATGGTTTTGCTTTTGGGATCGTGACGACATCCACTTCAGCCATTGTTCTGGATATTATTCCTGAACATCGAAAAGGAGAGGGAGTTGGTTATTTTAGTTTGTTTATGAGTCTTGCAATGGTTATAGGGCCTTTTGTAGGCTTATGGATAACAACGCATGTTAGCTATGGAGTCATGTTCATTATGGTTGCTGTTTTTTCGCTGCTGTCTTTATTGTGCGGGATGCTTACTAGATTCACGAAACAGGTCAGCCGCCAATCTTCGGAGGCAGTGATCAAGGGGATCCTACGCTATTTTGAGGTATCTGCCCTACCGATTTCCATAGCCGGTTTCGTCCTTGCGTTTTCTTATGGTGCTTTATCTACCTTTATCTCCGTATATGCCAAATCGTTGGGACTAGAGCGCATAGCAAGCTACTTTTTTATCATTCTTGCTTTGATGATCCTCCTAACTCGGCCTTTTACCGGAAGATTGTTCGATCGAAAAGGAGAGCATGTCCTTGCTTATCCCGGCATTATTTTATTCATTATCGGGATGATCTGGTTGAGCCAAGCTTATACCGCACCGGTGTTTCTTATTACGGCCGGAATAATTGGGATCGGATATGGGGCTATTTTCCCCAGCTTCATGACCATTGCGGTTAAAGCTTCGCCTGGTCATCGCAGAGGAGTTGCTATCAGCACGTTTCTCGTGTTTTTTGACTCTGGGTACGGAGTAGGCTCCTATCTGCTCGGGGTGATTGCAGCAAAGACAAACTACCATACAATGTTCTTGATCGGTGGATGTATGATGATTTTAACGCTTGTTGTTTATTATTTGTTCCACCATCGGAGGCAAACCGTTCGAGCAGTAACGGGTACACAAAATAGGTAAAATGTTACTGGGTGATTCGTCCACGCAACTTTTCCAATAGATTCGTACTTTATAAAGTCGGTACACTTTTCTTTATAAGAGGAGGATCTGTTAATGGGTTATACAGCTGGATGCAATGGTGGAGGGAATACTTCGGCAGCGATTATCCTTGTTCTATTCATCTTACTTGTTATCATTCTAACTGCAGTGAGTGTGTAAGGTTGTAAACCTCCTCATCAACGAATGATTGTTTTTTAAGAAAGGAGGATGGGATCTATGGGTTATACAGCAGGTAGTACAAGTGCAGCCGCAATTCTGGTTCTGTTCATTCTATTGGTTATTGTTACAATGACGTTTGTGTGGTAATTAGATATGGAACGAAGTGAAGGAAACAGGGAGTGGACTGTTGCAGACAGTTGCTCCCTGTTTTTTATTGAAGAAAATTTACTCTTCATAGCTGCACGGAAAATGGACTTGTCAATCGTAAATAATTATAATGAATAGTTATACAAACAATCATGTCTAGCATGGTGAAAGGGGTATACCTATGTTACAAAAAGCGACTTTTGCCGGGGGCTGCTTCTGGTGTATGGTAAGTCCGTTTGAAGAACAACCAGGGATTCACGGTATTGTGTCCGGTTATATGGGCGGTACAGTAGAGAATCCTACTTATGAACAAGTGAAGACTGGGCAAACCGGTCATTTGGAGGTTGTGGAAATCACATTTGATCCGGCGATCTTCCCATACGAAAAACTGCTCGAGCTATATTGGCCTCAGATAGATCCTACCGATGATGAAGGACAGTACATTGACCGCGGCAGCCAGTATCGTACGGCGATTTTTTATTACAATGAAGAGCAGCGGAAGCTTGCCGACGAATCGAAAGAGGAGCTTGCGCAAAGCGGTCGTTTTGATAAGCCGATTGTAACGGAGATCAGGCCGGCGGTTACTTTTTTCCCGGCGGAAGAATATCACCAGAATTATCATATTAAGAACCCTAAAGCATACAAAGAAGAACGGATTTCTTCCGGGCGTGATGCTTTTATTGATAAGCATTGGAAATAAGGCGGAGTCATTGGGAACTACAGTCCGCTTTTTCTCCAATTAGAGGATTGCAGTTCCCATAAACAAAGATGTGCAGGAAATCACTTGCAAAAATCGGACAACCAAAAGTAAAATATGGGAATAACTTTATGAAGCACTTATTGGGGGAAACCATATGCGTATTCGTAATGACCGATTTCCAGGCGGGGTTCATAAAGCCCTGACCCTTAGCTATGACGATGGAAGAGTACATGACCGTAGATTCGTGGCAAAGTTAAATGAATACGGAATCAAAGGAACCTTCCACTTGAACAGTGGTTTTTTGGGCAAAGAAGACTATATTACAGCGGAAGAAGTTGCTTCACTTTTCACAGGACATGAGGTATCGGCGCACACAGTCGATCATCCATTCCTGGAGCAATCCTCAAATGAACAAATCGTCATGGAAATCATGGACGACCGCAGAGCGCTAGAGTCTCTGGTCGGCTATCCCGTTAAGGGAATGAGCTATCCGTTTGGAACACACAGTGATCGTGTTGTGTCGATTCTGCCAGCACTTGGTGTTGAATATGCGAGAACTGTAGCAAGTCACGGGAAATTTCATATTCCCGATGATTTCCTAAGGTGGCATCCTACTTGTCATCATAAGCAAATGTTAGCGTATGGGGAGCAGTTCGCCAAGCTTGAGCAAAGGCACACACGGATGGCGCTTTTATATGTATGGGGCCACAGCTATGAATTTGAAAACGATAACAATTGGGATCTTATCGACCGTTTTGGCGAGATTGCAGGCGGGCACAACAACATTTGGTACGCGACGAACTCGGAGATTTATACCTATCTGCATGCCGTGGAACAATTACGTTACTCGGTTGATCGCCATCTTGTCCATAATCCCACAGCCACTTCCGTCTGGATTAGTGTGGAGGGGGACTCCGTCGAAATTCCAGCGGGACAAATCGTGAAGCTGGTCTAATGCTATGTGCGATTCTTCACATAATCAGGTATACTATAGCCTTGCAGATGAAAAAGGGGGGATAAGATGTTTACGATTACGAGTTATACGGTTGAAGTGATCAAAGATCCGTTTGGCATTTTGAGCGGACAACGATACGAATTTCTTATAGATATCGAAGTTGAGGAAGATGATGAGTTGTACTCCGAAAGCGGACTGTACATCCGTGCGATCTATAACGTTGACGAAGACAAATCAGGTCTATTGAAGTATGAGATTTATGAGAAAACGACGCAAATCTATCTGGATTTTGATCTTGAGGATGATGAAGTCGCGGCAGTAGAAGCATTTTGCAAAGCGCATGTGCTTGAAGCGGACGACGAGTAAAAAGATTGAAGGGCTGTTTTGGGGGTCTTGTGATGACCCCCAAGACAGCCTTTTGTTTATTTCGGCTTAGACTGAGACTCTTTCAGAGCATCGTCCGCTTGTTTAGCTTGCACTAATTGTTCTTGTCCTTTATCTTGGATCGTCTTAAGCGCTTCGTCCGCTGATTTCTTCCCATCGATGACAGCCTGGATTTCTTGATTGGCAAGCAAAGAGAACGGCTGGTAGAAGCTGCTTGGGATTTTTTCGTAACCTGTAAAGTTCTTGTCAGGGTTTGGTTTGAGGAGATAAAATGCCTCAAGATTATGGCCATCCTTAGCTTTCGAGTAAGTAGTGCGCGTCATCAGGCTGCTCGACGATTTAGACATGACTCTAGCGAACTCATCGCTGTTGATATACTTAATGAATTCCCAGGCTGCCCGCGTATTGGGGGATTGGGCATTGATTCCGAAGACATTGGAAACGGAAACGGTGTTAGAAAAATCTGGATTTTGCGGATCAACGGGAACCGTGACGATATCCCAATTGACAGGCTTTACGTCTTTCAAGACATCTTTGGCCTGTTGTAGAGTTTGTATCATGTAGTTGCCGTCAATCGTCATTGCAACCTTGCCCATGGCAAACAAATTCTGTTTGAGATAATCCTCATACATGCGTGGCGCATTAGAATCTGTCTGACTTTTGGGTGCGTACAATGCTCCGGATTTCAGAGAGTCGACGGTAAGTTGGAGAGCCTTCTTCCAAGCATCTGTCTGGATGGTCAGCTTCATCTGCTCAGGATCGATGAAAGACAGACCCAGCGTTGTGCCGATGTTGTTCATATATTGATAGGCGACTCCTTCTCCCATATAAGAATAGGCAGAAAACCCGTAAATTCGCTGATCGCCTTGACCGTCGGTCGGGAATCGTTTGGCGAGATTCATCGCATCTTCCCAGCTCATCTTATTCCTTGGAAACTCTATGCCATACTGCTCGAATAGATCTTTGTTATAGTAAAGAGCTTGACTATAAAAGTCCGGTGAAAGCCCATATAACTTGCCCTCGCCTTTGAGCCTGATCGCATCCAGAGTAGCTGGAAGGATTTGTTCCACATCAAATTTATCCTGCTTGATGACATCGTCCAGAGCATACAGACGTCCTTGTTGTGCAAATTTTTCAAGTTGGTCGCCGCCATTCAGAAGGAGAACATCCGGTTTTTCTTCATCGATGAGGTGGATAAGCGCTTCCTGTGGATCTTTGCCTGCTCCATAAATGCCTTGATTCGAGATGACCTCAACATCAATATTTGGATTTTTGGCCATGAAAAGATTACCGTACTGTTGGTAAAAAGAAGTCTTATCATAATAGAGTACTTTAATCGTAGCTTTCTCGTCTTTCCCCAACTTCTTGAGCGAACCGGCTTCTCTTGAAGAGCCGCTAGCCTTCTCCGCGAAATTACACCCTGTCAGCGAGGCCGTTACTGCAATGGCAGCTAGTGTACACATCCAACGTTTCATAGATTCCCTCCATAATGTTTATAATCCCAAAAATTGTAATAATCTCTTTAACATCATACATATATCGGAATAAAATTACAAATTATGATAGAAATAGTAGAGTTAGAGAGTACAGAAACTCCAAAAACGAGATGTGAAAAGTTAATCTGCAAAATAAAAAAGCTACCCTTTATCTACATAAAGAATAGCTTTTTGCTTGTTTCAATGCCGCTTATTACGCGTACTTGACAACCTTGTTTTTACCTGTTGTTTTGGCCTTATACATGGCCTCATCCGCTTGTTTGATAAGCTCTTCGGCGCTTACGCCGTTTTTGTATTTGCTATACCCGATGCTGGCGGTAACGATGGTCTCTTTCTCAATCCGGCTGCGCACGCGTTCGGCGAAAGCATCCATTTTCACACTTGGATCCGTTACCATCACAACCATCTCTTCCCCGCCGTAACGGCCTGCAATGCCGCATTCCTCGGCTTCTTCCTTCATAATTTGAGCCACTTGTTTCAACACATCGTCGCCCATTTGATGCCCTTTGGTATCATTCAGTTTCTTGAAATTGTCAATGTCGCTGAACAAAATAGAGATAGGAAGATGCCTCCCAACATACTGCGAAACACGATTGTAGAAAAATTTGCGGTTATATAGTCGAGTAAGTCCGTCCGTGATGGATGAATTATAGATGGCCTGCATCAGCTCAACGACACGATCAAACAGCATAATAAATAATAAGAAGTAAAAGACGATGGGCAAAAGATTGCCTGCCAGAGTGAGCCAAATCTGTTCATTGCCATACATATACACATTGATTAAATGACAGGTTTGGATCAGGAAAAAGACGGTGAGCGCCCATTGATACTTCGCTTGTTGACCAATGTAAGGAGGTATCATATAAAAGCACAGGAAGATTAGCACAAAAACATAAAGCTCCAGGGCAATGTCTTGCAGCAGCCGAACCTGCTGTGGCGTGCCGCTGTACATTTGAGGCACACTAAAATGAAGAATAGAGACAACGAATCCCATAATAATCAAACCATAAAAAAATATGTACTGTTTACGGTGCGTTCGGTTGTATAATTGATAAACTCCAAAATTCAAAAGTACGAAGGATACGATTTTCAGCATTAACAATACGTACGCGGTCAAGCTTGTATCCAGTGCCGTGAGCAAGACGTATATCTTAAGCAAGTAATGAATGCCGACGAAGATAACGGAGAAGGTCATCGACATGTAGCCTTTTTTACGGCGATCGAGAAACAAGCGTAGTGAAATGACAAACATTAGTGTCACAATAACCAATACAATAACATGCGATAATAATGAAGCTAAATCACCGAACAAGAGATCAACAGCTTTCATGCGTTCCCCCAAAATCCCTATTTTTCGACAAGATGTGATTCTATTATAAAGGAAAATGGGAGAGAGGGATAGAATCGTTTCAAGCGGCTTAATGTTGTTCTCTTTTATATTCGGCGCGCACAAGTTACAATAAGAAGGTAAAGCTCAAGGCTTTGGGAGAGGGGCTCATGCAATGAACATCTTGCAAGCATTATTTTTCCCCCCGGAACAACCGGGTGGGGTGTCATCCATGGTTCCCTATATTTTGGACCGCTTTAATAAAAAGGGATGGGAAATGGAACTATTTTCGCTGCCTAAACGCATTCGCAATAAAGGCACAGAGGAAGTGGAATTCGTCACTTTCGATTGGCGGAAGTATGCCGGTAACCCGATCGTTGATAAATACATTCAGACTTACAAGGATTATGTTTGGTGGACGAAGCTGCGAGTGACCAAGAAATATGACATTATTCATGCGCATCACCCGATTGCGGCAATGGCGATGAAGCAAATTTATCCGGAAACACCGGTGATTCTGACCATTCACTCCAGCTTCGAGAGAGAGCTTGTATTGAACGGACGCATTAAAGAAAATGGTGTGGAACATCAGTTTCTCACTCAGATGTATGAGGAGCTTGAAACAAAGGTCGATCAGATCATTACGGTGTCGAATTCGTTCAAACAATATATTTCAGAGTATGTGCAGGATAGCGAACGGATTGGCGTGATCCCGAACGGTTTTGATGAGAAACGTTTCCGCCCGATTTCCCATGAAAATGCAGTGACACAATTCATTACGGTGTGCCGTCTGGTACCTGCCAAGGGGCTGGATACCCTGCTGATCGCATGCGGAGAACTGAAAAAGCGGGGACATCCTTTTGTTTTGCATATTATCGGGGATGGACCTAGCCGGGAAGAGCTGGAGAAGCTGGCCATTCAGCATAATATTTATGAAGATACGATTTTTTATGGCTATATGCTGCATCCGGAAGAATTCATGCCGTTTTTTGATGTCTTCGTCTTGCCGTCTCGCGCGGAAGCATTCGGTTCGGTATTTGCGGAAGCAGCGTTATGCTGGCTCGCTCTGATTGGGACCGATGTCGGGGGGATTGCAGAGCAAATTGAACATGGACACAACGGACTTCTGGTGCCTGTCGGAGATGCAATGGCATTAAGCCACGCTTTGGAGAAGGTGGTCATTGATCCAACGTTCCGATACAATCTGGCGCGTACCGCATGGGAAAAAGCGAAGAAAACTTATTCATTGAACCGTGTTCTTCGCCAACTGAAAAGCGTTTATGAGAGCTATCACATCGTGGAACAGCATCCTACAGCAGAAAAGAAAGAAGATCAGAACGAAAATAGCTAAAGCAGGAAGGCGTTAGAGACATGAAACAACTGCGGTTTATGCATGCCGCCGACTTGCATCTGGATTCCCCGTTCAAAGGCATGTCGGCGCTGCCTGAACGCGTTCGTGAGCGCATGCGAGAATCGACGTTCGGCGCGCTCAAGGAACTCGTAGCGGCAGCTGTTCAAGAGCAGGTTGATTTTGTACTTATCAGCGGGGATGTCTACGATTTATCGGATCGTTCCCTTCGCGCACAAATTCGCTTTCAGAAAGCGTTGGAGCAGTTGGCTGCGCAAGGAATCCCTACTTATATCATTCATGGAAATCATGACCCGGAGGATGGACGCGCCGCAAAGCTGGTTTGGCCGGCAGACGTCCATTTTTTTGCGTGCGATCAAGTCGAGACGCTGACGGTAACGAAACCGGATCGCGGCGTCATCGCCCAGATTCATGGGATTTCATATCGCAGTGCGGCGGTTATGGAGAACTTGGCGCTGCAGTTTAAGCCAGGACGCGAAGATGCGGCTCAAATTGCGCTTTTACATACGAATGTCGAAGGTGACCCGGCTCATGATAACTACGCGCCATGCAGCAAACAGGATTTGCTGAAAGCGGGTATGCACTATTGGGCTTTGGGCCACGTTCACACTAGAAATGTGCTGCATGAGCAGCCGGCAATTGTGTATCCGGGTAACCTGCAGGGGCGAAATATCCGGGAAACAGGGCCGCGCGGCTGTTATATCGTTGACATGTCGGACAATGGACGAGCGGATCTCATCTTTCGCGCACTGGATCAGGTGCGCTGGTTCCAGATGCGGCTGTCTGTTGCCGGCTTGCAGACAGAGCAAGAATTGAAGGACAAGATTGGGGACCAACTTGAACGGGCCAGGTTTGAAGCAGAAGGACGCGATGCTGTCGTCCGTATCGTTCTGGAAGGGCGAAGCGCAGTCTCCGGCATGCTCCGCAAAGGGCGGATGCTCCAGGAACTGATCGCTGAGCTGCGCTCGGACGAAGCAGAGCGGAGCCGCTTCGTCTGGATTGAATCGATCGAGGACCGAACGGCTAGTGAGCTCGATCTGGAGGCCCTGCAGCAGGAGAAGAGCTTTCTTGGCGACCTCCTGCGGATCTCGGCAGCGCTGCGCGGAGACGACGCTGCGCTGCAAGCGTTCGCGGGCGAAGCCCTCGCGGCGCTGCAAAACTTGCCGCAGGCTGCCGGCGATCCGGCTGCGGCGGATCCCGAGCGGCTGCGCGAATGGCTTCGCGCCGCAGAAGAAATGGCCGCGGATCTCCTGTCCGCGGAAGGGGGGTGGCCTGGATGAAGATCGTATCCATCCAGGTAGATGGCTTCGGCAGCCTGCGGCAGCGGCAGCTCGATACAGACAGCCCGCTGGCGCTGTTCTACGGCGCCAACGAAGCGGGCAAGAGCACGCTCATGGGCTTCGTCCGCGCGGTGCTGTTCGGCTTTCCGACCCGGCAGAACCGGTCGGAACGCTACGAGCCGCTGGGCGGCGGCGCCCATGGCGGCGCTTTGACCCTGCAGGATGAGCAGGGTCAGCTCATTCGCGTCGAGCGCTACGACGCGCCCGCCTCAGGCGGAAAACGTGCCTCTGCGGGGCACATCAAGGTTACCCTCGGTGATGGCACCACCGGCGGCGAAGAACTGCTGAACACGCTGCTGGGCGGCCTATCGGCCGACCTCTTCCGCAGCTTGTTCGCTTTTGGTTTAACTGAGCTGCAAGAGCTTCGCACCTTGCAGACGGACGAGCTCAGCGGCTATCTATATAGCGCTGGGCTCGGTGTAAGCGGCTCGGCGATTATGGAAGCCGAGCGCAAGCTGACGGCGCAGGCCGACGGCCTGTACAGACCCCGCGGGCGCAATCAGGAGATGAATCGTCTCCTGAAGGAGCTGGAGGGTCTCGAGCAGTCGCTGCGCCGCAGCCGTGACTTGGCAGCCGATTATGATCGGCTGCAGGGAGAGCGCCGCTCCGCGGAGGAGCGCATTGCTGCTCTGGAGGAGCAGCAGGAGGCGCTGCGCGCGGAGCAGCTCCGGCTCAGCCTGGCCGGCAAGGCGCGCAGCGGATGGATCCGGCTGCGGCAGATCGGCCGGGAGCTCGCGGCGCTGCCGGAGCTGGCTGGCTTCCCCGAGCGCGCCTCGGCGAGGCTGGACGCGCTCGAGACGGAACTGGAGCGCCTCCATGCGGAGCGCGCAAGGCTCAGCCTGCGGCAGCAGGCGCTTGCGGAACAGCTGGGCGCGATCCGCATCCAGCCGGATGTGCTCGCGCATCAGACGGAGCTGAATCATTGGCTGGAGCAAGCAGCGACGTATGAAGAACAGAAGCGCAGTTTGGACGGGCTGCGCGTGGAACAAGAACACGGGCGCGCGCAGATCGACAGACTGCTGAAACAAATAGACGGCGCAGACGGGGAAGGTCAGATGGATCTTGGCGCCTTTGCCGTGTCCATCTCTCTTCGTGAGCAGATTCGAACTTTCAAGGAACAGTTCCATAAGTGCCGGACGGATGAGCTGCGTGTTCGAACCGAGCTGGAAAGCCTGGAACAGCAGCTTCTGCGGGTGGAGGATAGCATTCGCCTCTTGGAAGCCGATGTCCGGTTAGCCCCTTCATTTCCAGGAGGGATGGTTCCAGGAACGTCGCTGCAAAGAATCGCAAGAGATTACGCGCAGTGGCAGCTGCTGGTCAGGGAAGTTCAGCATTACAAAGAACAAGAAGCTGTGCAGAATCAATACAAGCTCAGCCTGGAGGAAGCCGCCAAGGCAGGGAAAGCGGCCTCGCGGAAGCTTCGAAAACGAATGGTCCTTTTCTTCGGCGCATTGGCGATTATCGTTCCAATTCTGCTGGCATGGCAAAGCAGCTGGGCAATAGCTGTTTGTGCGTTCCTGCTATTTGCAGGGGCGGCACTTTTCATCCAGTTCGGCGACCGATCAGGTTCGGATCGCAGGGCTTCCCGCGCGATGACGGCGTCCTCTAGCCAGGAGCCCTCTCCGAACGAAGCGACCACTCGCGAACTTCTTGAGTTGGAAAGCCGTTTGCAGGAACAAATCACTGCATTCATGAGATCCAGTCAGACACAGATAGGTTTTAACGAAGCTGCGGCAGCATCCGCTTTGCACGTTTCACAGCCAAGAAGCCGTACCGAAGCGTACGCTCTTCATAGTTTTCAGCCTCAATTGGATGCCTGGCTGAGAGAAGCTGAGCACAACAAGCAACAGCTGGATGAGCAGAAACGCAAGGTGGACAAGCTGCAAGATGCGAAGGAAATGCGCGACTCCCTTCAACTCCAAGAAGAGCAGCGAGGGATTGTGTATGAACAGCACGTAGCGGAGTCTGAGCAGCTTCAGAGGAATTGGAGCAGTTGGCTCGTATCCCTCGGCTTAAGCGGGCGATTGTCCCCTGATGCCGCGATGGAAACGATTCAGGCGATTGAGCAGGGGCAGGAGAGTCTACGCCAGCTCCATAAACTGGAAGCAAGGCTTGCGGCATTGCTTCAAAGTGTAAAGCAGTATGAAGAAGCTATTGTAATGCGGCTTCAACTATCCCCAGCGCAAGAGCCTTTATTTGCGCTCAAACGCTGGAAAGAGCAGGAGCAAGAGCAGTTGAAGCTGCTTGCAGCGAGAACGCATAGCGAAGCGCTTTATGCAGAGGTTGCTGAAGAGCTGCAGCTTCTGGATGCTGCCGAGCAGCGCACGCGTGAGCGGTTTGCGATCTTGCTGCAGGAAGCTTCTGCAGAAGATGGCGAAGCGCTGCGCGTACAGGAGAGAGAGCAGGAAGAGCGCAAGAAGTTGACCGATGAACAGAAGCTGTTGGAATCTTCGCTTGAGGCTTTGCTAAGCCGTGCGTCACTTGCCAGCTATACGGAACTGTTGGAGACGCAAGGGGAAGCCGATATCGCTTACCGTTTGGAGACGATTGAACAGCAGATGGCGGAAACGGCAGCCTTAACGAACGAACTCCGCGAAGCGGCCGGTAAACTGACGGCACACATCGAACAGTTGGAGCAAGGTTCTGAGCAAGCCGACGGCCAACTTCAGGCCGAAGCTTACCGAGCTTCGATTCGGGAACAGGTCGATCAGTATGCCGTGGCTTCTTTTGCTTCCCTGCTCATGAAGAAAGCGCGCGAGGTATATGAGCAGGAACGGCAGCCAGGTGTGCTTTTACGAGCATCCGATTATTTGACCAGGATGACGAACGGAGCCTTCACCCATGTCAAAGCGCCATTTGGAGAACAGCGTCTTGTTGCGGTTAGATCCAATGGACAGTCCGTAGATACGAGTCAACTGAGCCGTGGAACGGCGGAGCAGCTATATCTATCCATGCGATTTGCGCTTGTGGAAGAATACGCCGGCAAAGCGGTGTTACCGCTTGTTATGGATGATATTCTGGTCAATTTCGATGAAGAACGGATGGAGAGCTGTCTGCGTGTGCTCGCTGACTTAAGCAGCAGGCATCAAGTGCTGTTGTTTACGTGTCACGGGCATGTGCGGGATGCGGCTGCACGCGTTATTCCCAACTATCAATTAATAAACTTGTAAACCGGTTGTCGTGCATGGCATGAGAACCGGTTCTCACTCATATAAGTTGAAGAAAAAAGCTGGAGGAATCAAAGTGGAGCCAGGAAGCGAGAAGAAGAAAGAACACCGTGAAATTACGTACCAGGTTGGTTGGAAAAAAGGGAAGATCGAGTGGAACGAAGGGGCAGCGGAGGCGCTATCCGTTAAATCACTTAAGCCTGCAGAAAGTCCGGAAGAAGCTGAAGTAAGGCGACTTCAGCTTCTATGGAAACCAGCGATGAATCTCCCAAGCTGGATGCTGTTTCCCCTTCTTTATGCGCTCCCGGTTCTTTGCTTTGGTTTGACGCTTATCCTCATTTACGGTCTGCGGCATGGATAGTCGACAATTCAGAAGGAGGGCTTAGGCATGAATATGCTATTAGCGATAATTGGCGGGTTGTTAGGTCTTTTTGTAACGGGCGTCGCCATTTATACGGCTTGGATGATTCATCAGCTTTGGCGTCAGCAGGCGGCAGCGCCAAAGGCATTGAGCCAAGTGGAGATTGCGGTGAGCTATTTTTCACGTTGGACGGTGATGGATTATGCGGTGATCGGACTGTTTATCAGTGGACTGCTGCTATTGTTAGCTCAACTATTCGCGATCTTGCGAGATCAAACGGCGACGACGGCTGCTTTTCATTTTTCTTATTTGCTTACCGGTCTTATTTTATGCGCGATGGGGATGCTCTTGTTGATGGTTCGTTTGATCGTCGTTCTCGGCTTCGCACAAACCGGCGTTCTACACCGTACGTTTACGGTTGCGCCAGATCATGAGCACGAGCCAGACAACACTAATTAAGCCGAATACAGGGTACAGAGCGGCAAGAAGCGTTTTGAAACCAATTTGGCTGACGAGATAACTAAGTCCTAAAATGCTAAACAGCAGCAGCTTAGGGTTTAATTTGGTACGTTGCTGCAGCTGCAAGGACAAGCCATATGCATCAGCGATAAATGTCGTGAAAATCTCTCCGTAGATTACGAGCAAATAGGCGATCTGAGGAGCTGAGCCCAGCCTGTTAATGATATTCCCCATTGGAATCTCATACTGCGCGATGCCGGGCATTTGCGCTGAGAGCGCATAGTGGGCGGAGAGGAGCAGCAGTCCAATGCCTGCCCCGCCGATAAGGCCGCCCCAGTAAAGCTCTGAGCGCTTCGTGATGGAAGCCCCCATCGGCACCAGAACGGCTTGTGCCATGGCCAAATTGAAGGCTGTGTAGAGAAACGGAGCAAACCATATTTTACCAAGCGAATCATCCGTTGTGATCCTCAGCCAGTTTCCCGATGACGGCGAATGCCACGTATAAACGACGATAACCACGCTAAAAAGCAGCATGATAGGAACGACAATTGAGTTGACGGTCATAATGGCGCCGATTCCTCGTGATAATACGAGATAGGAGAGAACCAAGGTGACCAAAAGTCCAGTTTGATAGGACAGATGCAGCTGCTCCTCAAATACTGTTCCGCCGCCGGCAAGCATGACCGTTGTGATTCCGAACAGCACGATCATCGTAAACAAGCTGATCCCATTTCCTATTTTCGGTCCAAAAATGACCCGATTTAAATCCTCATAAGATGTGGCTTTTAATGTATGAGCCATTAGCATGAGTTTGATGCCAATCCATATAAATAGGAGGGTGGACAAAGCGATTGTTAAAGAAGCTATCCATCCGTAGCGCGTAAAAAATTGCAAAATCTCTTGTCCGGAAGCAAAACCTGCTCCAACGACAGTCCCGATATAGGTAAAGGCAATACGGACGATCTGTGACCCTTTTCGCATGGATTGCCCCGCTTTCTTTCGTTTGATATAGTACAAGGTATGTTCGCGGAGACAGTAGCATGACTGCAACTTGGGGCAAGCCCTTAT
Organism: Paenibacillus sp. FW101-FHT12H11; assembly: GCF_058790355.1. Classification (NCBI taxonomy): domain Bacteria; kingdom Bacillati; phylum Bacillota; class Bacilli; order Caryophanales; family Paenibacillaceae; genus Paenibacillus; species Paenibacillus sp. FW101-FHT12H11. The sequence continues at coordinate 53,906 of NZ_JBYTCO010000003.1, forward strand.
TTTTGATAAAATGGTTAGGAACAGAAAGACGTAAGAAATTGGGAGTGTGTCTTTTGTGAAAGAAGCTCTTTATGATTTTATTGGACATTATGGCTATATTGCTCTGTACATTTTGTTGTCTGCCGGCATCGTTGGCGTACCTATACCGGATGAAACGTTGATGGCTTTCGTGGGCTCGTTGACCGCGCCTGGAGGTCCTTTTGAGTACGGGACAACGTTGATTGTGATTTATGCCGGTACGATGACGGGGATGATTGTGAGTTATCTCATTGGTCACCGGGTGGGCAAGCCCTTCTTGTACCGCTATGGAAAATGGTTCAAATTGACGCCGGACCGGATCGAAAGAGCGGAAGGCTGGTTTCATAAATATGGGCTGTGGACCGTATTCTTCGGGTATTTCGTGCCGGGAGTCCGCCATTTCACCTGCTATTTGTCCGGGGTAAGCGGAGTGAAGTTCTACAAATACATGCTCTATGCGGGGACAGGGGCGCTGCTGTGGTGTACAACTTTCTTGACCTTGGGCCATTTTATCGGCAGCAATTTGGATGGCTTGTTCAATTTGATTCATAAATATATGGGTGTCAGTTTCATTATTCTCGTGGTTGTGGCTGCGATAGGAGCGGTGATTTATTTCCGCTTTCGGAAAAGAAGAGCGATCTGAACGCAAAGAAAGACCATACATGCCATCCTGTGGATGACGGTATGGTCTTCGGTTTGTTGAGCGGTATTAACGATCTGCGAAAAGTTTAATCGATTGGATCGTGTTGGCATTCGGGTCTACATCGAGCTTCAGCAGCGTCCCTTGTGATTTGTAAGAAAGCACATAGGTTGTGTTGGAATCCGGTTTTCCGAGAATGCTAATGGCATCCTCCACTTTCTGGCCGAGGTGCAGGCCGCGCAGTCCCGGATCAATATCCGTGGAGTGTACATCCACGAATTCGAGGGCATCCTTGACATTAAAGCCAACGGAGAAATCACCAAAATCGTAGACCTGAATCGCGTCATCGTCTTCATCCATAACGAATTGTTTCTTGGCTTTGCCGAATCGATCCAGCACCAAATTTTTGCTCGTTCCCAGCTTTAAGCCCATTAGAGTCGGTTTCTCCTGTTGGTAAGCATCTTCAGCTTTCACCCGCGGTTTAGACGTTGGCTTGGCGTTTGAAGAGCTCTGTGGCAGATCCGATAAGTCCGTTTTGTTCGTGTTTGCAACTTGCGCTTCATGCTTGGCTATCGTATCCTCCGGTGCCAAGGAAGCAGCTGGAGTCTCTACAGCCAGCACGGCAGGCGTGCTGACCGGGGTTGTGCTTGGATTCTGCTTCTGAACATGAACCGATGGATCTATAGTAGGCTGAGCGGAAGGTGCAGATGACTCTTGGCAGCCAGCTACGATAAGCAAGGAAAATGCAACAGGCACAAAGCCGAGCATGACGGGTCTCATCGCATTGTTCATCATCATCTTTCCTTTCTGCCGAATAGTTGTCTTAAAAAGAATATTACTAATCATACTGCGTTCGGGTTGTCAATCTCAATGGATCTTGCTGCCTAAATGTGAGCATTTCTAAAACAAATTCGAAAAAGTTAAATCCTGTATAAGTATAGACACCTACTCGGCAAGAAAAGTTTCACTTCCAAGAGCGATATTCGCAAATTGGGACTTGAAACCTACTTCATCATTATGGTAACTTACTCATAATAGACAGGATTAAGGGGGCCAGTATCATGGAATTGTTAAAGCGGCGTATCCAAGAAGTCGGTGTCGTTGTATCGGATAAAGTACTTAAGCTGGATGCCATTCTTAATCATCAGGTGGATCCGGTTTTGACCATGGAGATGGGACGGGAATTTGCAAGACTTTTCAGAGAGACCAAGCCGGACAAGGTGTTAACTGTAGAGTCCTCAGGCATTCCAATTGCCTTCACAACCGCATTGCATCTTGAGATCCCGATGATTTTTGCGCGCCGTAAGAAGACATTAACGATGGATCAAGATACGTATAGCGAACGTGTGCCTTCTTTTACCAAAGGCATTGTGACCGACATTATGGTCTCCTCGCATTTGCTGCATAAGGGTGAACGTGTGCTGCTTATTGATGATTTTATTGCCAATGGGGACGCGGCTCGCGGCTTAATTCGCATTATTGAGAAGGCGGAGGCTGAACTCGTCGGTGTCGGTATTGCGGTGGAGAAATCGTTCCAATCCGGCGGCAGTTCGATTAGAGAACGCGGCATTCGGGTGGAATCGTTAGCAAGAATTGCTTCACTAGAGAACGGGCAAATCACTTTTGACTGATTTTACATCTAGTCTTTGACTTCCCTGATTGCCAATTATCCATTATAATGGTTACAAGGTAAGAGAGGAGGCTGACATCTATGGGTATCGAAAATGGTTCCATTGAATATTTCATGACTAAGCTTGGTGAAGCCAAAACACATTTTGAACGTGCTCTTGATTGTAAGCATACAGAATTTGATGATCTATATCCGTATATGATCGAACATCCTCAATTTTTCTGGTACAAACGCTATGTCGCTTGGTCTGAGTTGTTAACGATCGTGAAGCTCTGCACAGAGCTGACCATTGAATGGGAACAGCAGTTTTCCGCAGCGCAAGTGGAATATATTCAGAAGCGTGTCATGTCAAGCAAGGTCCTTGATTTCTGGTTTGAAACGAATGATTCCAAGGAACATGTAAGCTAATGTAAATTCAAGAGGCCAATGGATCCATTAGGGATTCGTTGGCCTTTTTTCATTCCGTAGGCAGTCTGCCGGTGAGATCTCGTTAGACACCATTTTTTAGTATATTCATACTTTCAATATGCCTTTTGGTTTGTTCATTCCCTAATCGATGCAAGGTGCGATACACTTCCGTCAAATAATAATCATATTCTTGATTGGTCTCATTGGAGTAATAAACCGACAAAGGCAGCCAAGAGGTCGCATAACTGGCTTGAGACGTGTTATCTGTCTCTTCAAAGAGCTCCATCAATTGATCAAATTCCTCATCGGTAGCGGAAATCTCAAATTCATAATTGAGCGCAGTCCTGTCTTCCAGTACTTCACCTGTCCCGACATTCACGTAATACGTTTTTTTGTCCAATATGAAAACCCCCAAGGTTATAATGGCGTTCTATTGCTTCGTCATTGCTTCGTTATGATTAAGGTAACCCTGATCTAGCGGATTTATGTAATGTTTCAACTTGGGCAGGAATTGGTGTATGCTTAAGGAGTAAAACTGGATGGTTGGAGGTAAGAGTAATGATAACAGAAGATCAGTTGGATCTTTATCGTGTTGAAAGCACATTGCTTCGCGTGATTCGCGATGTTAACCCAAGGAATGATGTCCGCGGCATTGTTGTCGCTTGGGATGATGATAGTGTTCTAATCCGCAAAAAAAATCGCAGAGTGGTCAAGCTTGCACGCAGCTATGTCTATCAGCCTTATGATGCTGAACGGCCACCGGAATATATGCTGCCGCAAGAATTGATTGAACCGGATGATGCTGCGGATGAATCAGAATAGGGTTCCTATCACCGGTATCCAAATGGATTTGGTGAATTCCGAATATGGCAGTTATGTGCTAATTCATAGTGATAGTCCGATGCGTACCTTGAATTCTTCGCCATGGGGCGGAGGATTCGGGATGTTTCGATCGTTGATGAATAGGCAGGTACATAGGCTTTATAACGAGGCTGATCCCCTTCGCGAGATGGATGATTTCATCCAACGTGAAGGGTTGAATCCACGGGAAACAGCTGGCATGCTGACGGCAGCTTGGGTGAAGGATGTTGGGTACAGCACGCTCACTTGGACGCGAGATGGCGCCGAGGATGCCGAGAACGAGACGTATCCCCTGCACGTTTGTGCATGGGTCACGGTAGGTCTCGGGAACAAAGCCAGGGCAGGGGCCGAAGTGCCTGCCGCCTCGCTTTATCCCGGTACGATAAATACCATTGTCGTTATCGAGGGGCAATTAACCGATGCCGCGATGGTCAACGCGGTCATCACTGCGACGGAAGCCAAGGCGGCTGCGCTTCAAGCATTAGGCGTTGAAGTCGACGGTCATCCGGCTACAGGAACGACCACGGACGCGGTGCTCATCGCCACGACATGCCGCGGCCGCTTGTACAGCTATGCGGGCACGGCAACTGCGCTGGGCAACATGATTGGAAGAACTGTGTACGAGGCCATCTTGGCATCGGGACAGTTGTATGAGAAAACGCCCGACTGATCCGTGAGGATGCAGTGGGGCGTTTGCTATGTCTGTCCTTATCGGTGCTTGCCGGAGGCACACCCAGAGACGAATAACATTGCTAGCTACGGTTTGCGGAAAACGCCGAAGGCGACCCCGGCAGGATACACATCAACGCCATCGGGATCTTCATCTTCATTTTTGAAATTGGGATCATGTACGATACCTTCAGCTTCACCTTCTGTGAGATGTCGCTGATTGCCTGTGTATTTGGGTTCGAGAGCTTTGATTTCTTCCTCATCCATTCGTCATCCCTCCTTTGGGAATAGGTTTAGGAACGGGGGTTGTATTTATACATGGATTGTAAAAGTTTCGTTGACGAGCTTTCGAGTCCCATGTTATATTTATTTTTGTCACCACATCATTTGCGATCATGGCGGAATTGGCAGACGCGCACGGTTCAGGTACTTGTGCGAAAGCTGGTTGAGATTCCCCAAAACCCTTGTGGTTATGCGGTTTTACTGAAGTATTGGTTCC